>JAJYLH010000004.1 GCA_021787845.1 Myxococcales bacterium
GCTGTGCCGAGCCCTCACGGCCCTTCGAGGGCCGGGCACGAGGGCGGTGGCAACGAGCGAGGTCCGTGGGCCCGGCCGCCTCAGGGCGAGCGGGAACGACAACCTGAGATGTCTGGATACCCAGCCAACCAACAGGCGGCAGACAGCCTGCTTTCCTGATATCCGTTGACGCGGCGCGGCGAGAGAACTAGTATGCACGGTGGAAGCGCGAGGTGGTAGACGACGTGCGTGGGGCAACTGACCGGCTTGATCAGGGCGATCGCGGCGTTGGTTTCTGCGCTTGGGCCGTGGTGGACGCTGGTTGTTCTTCTTCTACTTATAGCGTATCATCAGCTTCGGGAGTGGCAGAAGAGCAAGCGGGAAAACGCGATCGCGAACGAGAAGGAAGCGCAAATTCAGCGGCTCGCCGATGACAACCGCTGGATGAGGCGCGTCTTGATGAAAAAGGCGATGGGGTTGAGCGACGCGGAGATCCACGCGCTCGCCGACCAGGGGCCAGCCCGGCCGCTGTTGGCGACAACCGATGCCGATCTGGCGCCAGAGGATGAAACGTGACGAGCGCCGAATCGATGGCGTTTTTGCTGCTATGCGTGGGCGTTTACGTCATCGCCTGCGACGTACTGAGGGCCGGCCCAATGCGCAGCCTTCGCGATCGCCTACGGCGAGAGATGAACAGGAACAGGTTCGGTGAACTGCGCACCGATCTGGTGCGGAAGGCAATCGACGGAGAGATCGATCCTCGCTCCGAACTCTTTCTGCCGCTCTATCGTGGGCTGACGGCGCTGATGCGGAATCCCCAGGAGCTTGAGGCTGTCGCCCGCATCACGCTCATGCTGCCCGCCCCGGGCAGAAGAACCGCAAGACGCCCAACACGGTCCGAAGGTCTCATCGCGCGTGAGTTCGCGCGCCGCATCGACCTGCTTTGTCGCGATTATTTCCGGTCGTACTCGTGGATGGCGTGGGTGGCCGACCGGCTCGACAAGCACGAGTTGCCCCTCTGGATTCGAGTACCATCGCTGCGAGCGCGGGAAGAGCGAGCGCGCACCCTCGTCGCCGCTCGCGAACGACTCGAGCAGACCGCCAATGAGGCAGCGTAGAATCCGGTCCGGGCATCATCGCAATTGGTGAACGCTAGCGCTTCCGCTTACTGACGGGCGTTGCCATCGCTGGGCACTTGGGCTTCTGCTCGGCTTTCGGGGCTGCCTTCTTCGGAACGGCTGACGGCGGCGTCCCGAGCGCGCGACGGACCGCCGGCTCGAAACGCTGCTCGGTCTCGTCGGCGGAGGGCGGTGGAACTGGCGGGCTCTTCGGTAGAGCAGCCACTGGAAATCGATCGGCTAGGGCTCGTCGGCGACCGGCCGGTCCTTGCGGCGCACCCCCAACAGGTACGGCTCGATGAACTGGTCGAGCTCGCCGTCGAGGACAGCGTCAGCGCCGCTGGTCTCCACGCCGCTGCGCAGGTCCTTGACCATCCGGTACGGGTGCAGGACGTAGTTGCGAATCTGCGAGCCGAAGGAGTTGTCCATCTTCGACGCCTCGACCGCATCTCGCAGCGCTTCCCGCTTGCGCTTCTCCAGCTCGTAGAGGCGCGAGCGGAGGATCTTCCAGGCGAGGTCGCGGTTGGCGTGCTGCGAACGCTCGTTCTGGATGGCGACCACGATGTTGGTCGGCAGGTGGGTCAGCCGGATGGCGCTCGAGGTCTTGTTGACCTTCTGCCCTCCCGCCCCACTGGAGCGGTACACGTCCTCGCGCACGTCGGCCGGGTTGATGTCGACCTCGATCGCGTCCTCGATTTCCGGCAGCACCCAGACGCTCGCGAACGAGGTCTGCCGCCTCGCGTTCGAGTCGAAGGGGGAGATGCGCACCAGCCGGTGGACACCGCTCTCGCCCTTCAGGTAGCCGTAGGCGTCCTCGCCCCGCACGACGAGCGACGCGCTCTTGATGCCCGCCTCCTCGCCGACCTGCCAGTCCCCCTCCTGCACCCTCCAGCCGCGCCGCTCGCAGTAGCGCACGTACATCCGGTAGAGCATCTGGCACCAGTCCATCGACTCGGTGCCGCCCGCGCCGCTGTTGAGCTCGAGGATGGCGTTCGCGTGGTCCTTCGGCTCGCAGAGCATCCGTTCCAGCTCGAGCCGGCGGATACCGGAAGCGGCTTTGGAGAGCGCGGCCGCCGCTTCCTTCTCGAACGAGGCGTCGAGCTCCGACAGCTCCAGCGCCGCCTCGGCCTCGTCGAGCTGCGCCGCTTCCTTCTCGAGCGCCGAAATCGTCAGCTCGTGACGGGACTTTTCGCGCAGGAGCGCCTGGGCCGTCGCCGGCTCGCTCCAGAAGTCCGGCTCGGTCGAGCGGTTCTCGATTTCGGCGATGCGGTGGCGCTTTTCTTCCAGGTCAAAGATGCCCCCGGAGGGCATCCAACCGGCCGCGCAGGTCGAGCAGCGTCTCGTTCGACATCGGAATGCCTTGGGTCCGCACGCCTCAGACGACCGACCTTCGCGCGGCGCGCATCGACGAACGCGGAACCGGTAAGGGACCTACGGACGCGCGTCCACTCTTTGCGTCGCCGCCACCGGGCGCTGCGGGGACGAGACCGATGGCGCACGCCGAAAGAGCGGAAGCGCTCCCGCTGCTTCACGATCGGTTGAACCAGCGGCGGCTGTCGCCGGCGTTCTTCTTCTGGTCGTCGCTCGACAGGTCGACCACGACGTTCGGGGCGTTCGCCGGAGCCGCCACCGGGGCCATCACCGGCGGGGGGTTGGTGTCGCGGCGCTTGGGGGTCAGGGTGAGCGCCTGCGCGGCCTCTTCCGGAGCGACGTCGCTCGAGGTCTTGGCGGCGGCGACCGGCGCCGGGGCGGGCGCCGGAGCGACGGCGACCGGCTGCGCTCCCGCTGGGCCGGACAGCGATTGCATCAGCCAGTCCCGGGCGGTGGCGGAAGCGGTCTTGCCGAGCTTGCCGCCCATCGCCTCCAGCTTCTGGTAGAAGTCGCCGGACACCTTGAAGCTGATGGTCTTGGAGCTGCCGACCGCCTGCGAGAGAAGCTCCACCGCCTCGCCCAGCCGCCCGACGCCGGCGAAGTTCTTCTGCGCGATGGCCTGCGTGATGCGGCTCGCGAGCTCGTCGCTCGACAGCCACGCGCCGTCGAGGAGCAGCCGCTCGGTCTCCAGGTCGATTTCGAATGGGGTGCTCATGTCGACTCCTTCTCAGGGGCGCGCCGGGCGTCCGGCGCTTTTCGCGGGCGCCGCGAAAGCGGACCACGCTGGAAGACGAGGTCTTTCGGATGGCCGAGCGCCTGGCCGACGAGGCCGACGCGGCCGAGCAGGTCGACCTCCGCGGCGGCCATCCTTCGGGCCTCGGAGGGGCGATGGTGGTCGTGGCCGGCGAGGTGGAGGAGGCCGTGGGCCAAGAGGCGCGAAAGCTCGTCCGACAGCGGCCGTCCTTCCCGCGCGGCCTCGCGCCAGGCGGTGTCGAGCGAAATCGCGACGTCGCCGGCGAGGCCGCTTCCCGGGTCCGGCGGGAACGAGAGGACGTCGGTCGCCCGGTCGATGCCCCGAAAACGGCGGTTCAACCGGCGGATGGCGCGGTCGGTGGTGACCAGGATCGACAGCTCGCCCGGCAGGAGCGCTTCTGAGAAGTCCGCGGCGCGCCGGCGCAGGACGCGCGCCGCCCAGGCACCGCGCGGGTGCTCGACGCGGACCGACACGCGCTCTGGCTGGATCTCCGGACGGACCATCTTGGCGCGGGCGAGCATAGCAGGCTCGCCGGCGTCGCGGGAGGCCACCGAAACCTTCGGCGATCCGCCCGCGCGCATGCTAGGAACCCGGCCGACGGGGAGCCCCGAGGGGCCGCGAGAGGATGCCGCAGGATGCGCGTCGCGCTGTTCGGGGGCTCGTTCAACCCGCCGCACGTCGGGCATCTGCTCGCGGCGACCTACGCGCGCGCGGTGGCGGGCGTCGAGGCGCTCTGGCTGATGCCGGCCTGGCGGCACCCTTTCGGCAAGCCGCTCGCGCCCTTCGGGGACCGGGTGGCGCTGTGCGAGGCGATGGCGGGCCTCGTCGCCGATGCGAGCGTCTCCCGAGTCGAGGAGGAGCTGGGCGGCGAGGGGCGGACCATCCACGCCGTCCAGCGCTTGCGCACCCGCTATCCGGAGCACGCGTTCCGGCTGGTGGTCGGGGCGGACATCCTCGCCGAGTCGCCGAGGTGGACCGCTTTCGAGGAGCTCGTGGAGCTCTCGCCGCTCATCGTCGTCGGCCGCGCCGGCCACCCGATGCCGGAGGAGCCGCCGCCGGGGCTGGGAACGCCGCTCTACCTTGCGCAGGTGCGGATGCCGGCCGTTTCCAGCACCGAGGTTCGCCGCCGCCTTGCCGCGGGGGAAGACGCGACCGCCCTCGTGCCCGCCGTGGTGCTGGAGGAGATTCGGCGGCGGCACCTTTACGGAACGTGATCGGCCAAGACCGATCGGTCCGATCGCTCGGCTGCGCTTCCCGCACAACCGATCGCGCGCTCGCGGGCCTCGGGCCAATCGGGGAGCGGCGGCCGGCCAGCAAAGGCAGCGGCCTCGCCGACGCTCGCCGGAGCACCGGCCGGCATGCCCGGCTCCATCGTCTCGGCCGGTGCGTCAACCCGACGGGCATGGTCTAGACTGCCGGCCTCGCGCCCGCGCGGGCGTTCTCCGAGGGAGCATTCCGCAAAGACCGTGCGCCGACCACCGCTCATCCCATCGCTCGGCCTGGCCGCCCTCGTTTCGCTCGTCATCCTGGTCGCCGGCTGCCATCGGCGCCCAGCACCGCAGCCGGTCAGCAAACCGGCCCCGCCGCCCGCGCCCCAGCCCTCCGCCCGGCCGTACGTCACCCACGCGACCTGCCCGCTTCCGGTCGCGGTCGTCGCCGCCCAGCGCAACTGCGACGACGAGAAGGCGAACGATGCCCTGATCGACGCTTCCCTCGACGCCTTCGACCGGACCTACGACGCCGGCCACTACGCGGTCGCGCTCGCCTGCGCCGAAGAAGCGGCGCGCGACGACCCGGGCGAGGCGGCCGCCCACATCGACCGCGCGCAGGCGCTCGACGCGCTCGGACATCCGGCGCAGGCGCGCGACGCCTACGACCGCGCGCTCGCCCTCGACCCGGACGACCCCGACGCGCTCGAGGCGAACGCCGACTTCCTCTGGCGCCGCGGGACCGACGACGCCCTGGAGGCCGCCGCCCTCGAGGCGAGCCGGGGCGCCAAGGACGCGACCGACCCGACCCAGGTCGCCGAGCTCTTGGTCCTCGAGGCCAAGGCGCTCAACGACTTGGGGCAGCCGGACGGGGCTCTCAAGGCGAGCGGGAGCGCTCTCGCCGCCGAGCACGACGACGCCGACGCGACGATCGAACGGGCGGTGGCGCTCTTCGAGCTGGACCGGTTCGACGACGCGAGGCCGGCGCTCGCTCAGGCGCGCCGCGCGGCACCGAAGAGCGCCAAGGCCGCCTACTACGCGGCGCTGTTCGCCGAGCGGGAGGGGCACGAGAGCACCGCGGCCGGCCTGTTCCGGCTCGCCGCGAAGATCGATCCCGGCGACTACCCGCTCGCCCTCGACGTCAGCCGCCAAGCCTTCGGCGCCCTCGTCGCCGAGGAGATCCGGCGCTTACCGAAAGCGAAGCAGCAGGCATTGGCGTCCACCGATTTCTCCTGGACCGAAATCCCCTCGACGGCGGTGCTCCTCTCGGGCGACCCGGTGCTCTCGCCGGAGATCGTCGGCGTCTACCGGCCCGGGGCGCCCGGCCACCCCGATGCGATAATGCTCTACAGAAAGAACTTACTCCGGCTGTGCGGTAGCGTCGCCGAGCTGCACCGGCAGGTCCACCTGACGCTCTTGCACGAGCTCGGCCACCTCGCCGGGCTGGACGACGCCGAGCTGCGCGATCGGGGGCTCTAGCGGCGCCGTCCGGGCGCCTCGGGGCGAAACCGGCGACAAGCCTGCTATCATTCGTCGTTTTCGTTCGCCGGAGGGGTTCCCGAAGCCGGTTTCCCCAGGCTCAAGGAGCGGCGGTGGTGACGGGTCTCAGATTCCCCTGGCGAGTGGCGGCGCTGCTCCTGCTGGTGGGCGGGAGCGCTCTCGTTGGAGGGTGCGCCCAGCCCTGCAACGGCGAGTGCCCGGCCGGAACCCAGTGCGACCCGACGACCTTGACCTGCGGGCCGGTCCCGGGCGACGCCGGGCTCGGGAACTGCACGAAGGACAGCGACTGCAGCGCCTCGACCGGCAAGCCCAAGTGCGAGACCGATTCCGGCACCTGCGTCGCGTGCTTGCAAGACTCGGACTGCCCGAGCGGCGACAGGTGCGAGCCTTCCCAGCACGCCTGCGTCCAGGGGAACTGCCAGGCCAACGCCGACTGCAAGGACGCCGCCAAGCCGTTTTGCAACGCCGACGGCAACTGCGTCGCCTGCCTCGTCGACGCCGACTGCCCCTCGACCGGCGGCGTGCGCCGCACCTGCGACCGCATCCAGAACGTCTGCACCGACAATCCCTGCCAGGCCGACGCCGACTGCGCGGTCGACCCGAGCGGGCACAGGTGCGACCTGACGAACGGCACCTGCGTTCAGTGCCTCTCCGACCTCGACTGCAACCTGACGACCCCCCGGTGCGACGACGCCGGCCAGTGCGTCGCCTGCCTCGACGACTTCGACTGCGACACGGGGCAGGTCTGCGACACCTCGACCAACACGTGCCAGGCCTCCGGCTGCGCGACCGACCAGGATTGCGCCCCGCAGGTCTGCGATGCGTCCAGCGGGAAGTGCGTCGCGTGCGTCCACGACAGCGACTGCGTCTTCGGCGGCACCTGCCAGAAGAACGCGTGCGCCGCGCCACCAAGCTGCGGCGCCGACTCGGACTGCCCCACCCCCGACTTCTGCCAGGGCGGCGCCTGCATCGCGTGCCGCACCAGTGCCGACTGCCGCGCGGGCCTCGCCTGCAGCGGCGGAACGTGCGTCGAGGGTCCGGCCTGCCAGAGCCCCACCGAATGCCTCGCCGGGCGCACCTGCGTCAGCGGCGCCTGCGCCGACGCCGCCTGCGCGCCCGCCGCCAACGACTCGCCGAGCCAAGCGCTACCGCTCTCACCGGGCCTCATCACCCAGACGCTCTGCCCGAACGACGAGAACGACTTCGAGCTCGCCCTGCCGGCCGGCGCGGGCGCCCGGGCGACGGTCCTGTTCAACCCGGTCCAGGGCACGCCGACGCTGACCCTGGTTCCGGGACCGACCGCAGTCGGCGCGCCGGTGACCGGCAGCGGCGCCATTCCCGGCCGGGTCTCGGCGACCATCGAAAGCGCCCCGGCCGGCTCGAAAGCGCTCCTCGTTCGCGTCGCCGGTGGGGACGGCAGGACCGCTCTCGCCTACCAGCTCGACACCGAGGTGGAGCCGGGTGGCCTGTGCGCCGACGACGACCGGGAGCCGGACGACACGCAGACAGAAGCGCCGCTCGTCACTCCGGGCACCTATCCGGGCATCCTCTGTCCGGGGGACCTCGACTGGCTGGCGGTGGACGTGCCCCAAGGGGACCATGTGGTGGCGACGCTCAGCCTGGGTGGACAAGCGGCCGTCGGCTCGGCGTCGGTGGAGATCTACAGCCTCCAGAGCGACGGGACGCTCCACCGCGACGTGTACGGGTTCACCAGCGCGGTCGACCCCAGCGCCGCTCCCACGGGGGGAGAGCGCTTCTGGGTCCTGGTGCGAAACCAGGTCCCCGACAAGCTGACCTACACCCTGACCGTCGAGACCCGGCCGATGCCGCCGGCCAACGACGCCTGTAGCTCACCGGCAGCGCTGCAGCAGAACGCGACGACCTCGGGAACCACCGAGGGAGCCTCGCACGACGGCACCGGAAGCTGCGGCGGTGCTGGCGCCGACGTCTTCTATTCGCTGACCCTGGCCGAAGCCTCGACGGTACACCTCGACCTGGCCGCGAGCTCGCCGGCGGCGCTCTCGCTATCCACCTCGTGCGATCCAGCGACGCAGATCACCTGCGCCGACGCCGGGACGGCGGAGCACCTGGCGTTCGACGCGCTCCAGGCGGGCACCTACCTCGTCCGGGTGGTCACCGACACCGCCGGGCAGGAGGGCAAGTTCGGCCTCGCGGTGCGCGTCGACCCGGCGCCGGCGCCGCCGGCTGGAGAAACCTGCGATTCGGCCGAGCCGCTCACGGTCTCCAACGGGGTCGCGCTGGCGAGTGGAAACCTCGCCTTGGCGACCGACAACTACCCGGCGACTTGCGGCACCAACGGCGGCGACGCGGTCTACTCGCTTTCGCTCGCCGCAGCCCAGCACGTGAAGATTTCGCTCGATGGCTTCCCGGGGTCCTCGGTTTCGCTGGTTCCCGCGAGCGGGTGCGCGACCGCGTCGGGCGCGTACTGTGCGGCAGCGGTGACGGTTGGCGTGAGCACTACCGCTGTGCTGGATCGCTACGCATTGCCGGCGGGAGACTGGGACGTGGTGGTCGACGGCGGGAGCGAGGTGGCCGGCGGCTTCAGCTTCGAGCTCGACCTGTCGGACCCCATCTACCCGCCGCCGAACGACACCTGCCGGAGCGCGATCGATCTGGCGGCGACCCAGACCGGCGACACCGGTGGCGGCACCGATGATTATTCGCCCACCTGCGGCGCTGCCGGTCAGTCGGCGCCGGACGAGGTGTTCCACTTGAGCCTGGCGACTGATTCCGAGGTCAAGCTCGCGCTGTCGGCGGACTTCGACGCGGCGCTGGCGATCACCGGCGGTCCGTGCGGCACCGGCGCGTCGCTCGGGTGCCAGAACGGGCCGGACGCGAGCCTCGACCTGCCCGACGTGCCCGCTGGCGACTACTACGTCTGGGTCGACGGCTACTCGACCGGGGCGGGGACCTTCACCCTCACCTCGTCGACCGGCCCAGCGGTAGCGGTGCCGGTAAACGACACCTGTGCCGCCGCCCAGCAGGTCGACCTCTCCACCGGCTCGGCGACCGTCACCGGCAACACGCTCAACGCGTCGGACGACGTCCATCCGTCGTCGTGCCTGGACGGGAACACGCCACCCAACACGCTTTCGCTGGCCGGGCCGGACGTGACCTACGCGGTCGACGTCCCGCCGGGAAAGACGCTCGACGCGGTGCTGACGCCCAGCGGATACGACGGCGCGCTCTACGCGCTCTCGAGCTGCGACCAGAGCACCTGCCTCGCCGGGGCGGACGACTGGAGCGGCGGCCCGCAGACGATCGACGTCGCCAACCCGCCGACGGCCGCGGAGACCACCGTCTACGTCGTCGTCGATTCCTACAGCATGAGCGCGAAGGGACCATTCTCGCTCACGCTGACGCTGAAGTGATCGCGGGCTCGCTGTTCTCCGGGGACACCTCGCCTCGGGGGTAGCAGGAGGCCAACTGCCATGCGGCTTCCCTTTCGGACAGCATGGCTCGTCGCCGCCGGGGCGGCGGCCGCGCTCGGAGCGTGCGCGTCGAGCGGCCCGGGCACCTGCGCGTACCAGAACGACGGCGTCTGCGACGAGCCCCGCAACTGCCCCCTCGGCACCGACGACGCCGACTGCGCCAAGGTCTGCGCGAAGAACCCCGACCTCGCGCCGATCGCCTGCGAATACCGCGGAGCACCGACACCGCCGTCGCTCCCCTTGCCGCAGCCGGCGGCCAACGGTTCGCACGGCGCCGGCGGCGCGCGCGGAACCTGGGACGGCAGCATCCAGGCGCTCGGCCCCGACCATCAGACGATGGTCGACCGCTACTATCGCGTCTACGTGCCGCGCCGCTACGACCCCTCGCAGCCGACGCCGGTGATCTACCTGATGATCGGCTTCGCCACGCCGCTGTACGGCCTGCCGAGCTACACCGAGATGGAGCGCACCGCCGACCTGAACGGCTTCATCGTCGTCTACCTGGAAGCGATGCGGCGCGACTTCGGGACGCCGCTGGGCGAAGTGTGGGATTGGAGCGTCTATGCCGACGGCACCTGCGCTGTCCCTGGGGCTCCCCCACAGGTGCAGACCTGCCAAGCGGCAGGGCTCGCGGGGAGCTCTTGCGCCACGGATAGCGACTGCGCTTCCGGCCTCACCTGCGAGCCGACCTACGAGTGGCTCCCGGCCGGCGACTGGAGCGCCGACCCCGAGGTCGACTTCGTCCGCCGCCTGACCGCGCACCTGGAGGCGCTCTACAACGTCGACCGGACCCGGGTGTACGTCGGCGGCCATTCGCGCGGCGCCGGCGAGTCCATCATCCTCGCCTTCGAGCTGCCGGACCTCGTCGCCGGCTTCGTCGAGGAGAGCGGGTTCGTCCACATCGACGGCTTCGACCAGCAAATCGCCGAGTTCGCGAAGACGCACGCGCAGAAGGTCCACGGCGTCATCGTCCACGGCACCATCGACAACAACGTGGACTTCTGCGAGGCGGAGGACTTCGTCAGCACCTTGAACCAGGCGGGTTACGTCGAGGGAAAGGACTACCTGTTCTTCCCGCTCTTGATCGGCCACCGCTGGCAGAGCTGGCTCAACCAGGAGGTGTGGGATTTCCTCTACGCCCATCCGCTCGACCTGTCGCGGGTGACGCCATGAAGGTACCGGTCGTGCTCCTCGTCGGCGCCGTGCTCGGCTGCACCCCTTCCGCCAAGTTGCCCGCACGTCCAGCGCTCGCGCCCGACTCGGTGGCGCTGTTCCCGGCCGAGGAGTTCGAGGAGGGCATCGACGCGGGCACGCAGTCGCCGAACGGCGCGAGCGGCTGGTGGGTCAACGAGGAGCCGGAGCACCGGGTGATGCTGAGCACCTTCCGCCTGGAGAAGAACGAGGTGACGGTCGCGCAGTACGCCGAGTTCCTCCGCTGGGCAGGAGGGCTCGGGCACTACTCGTCGCTGATGCCGATCGCCGTCGGTCCGACCCAGGATGACTTCGCGCCGAAGCCCGGGATGGCCGACCGGCCGATGAACGACGTCACCTGGTACGACGCGCGGGCCTACTGCCTCTGGATGGGGGGCGACCTACCGACGGAAGCGCAATGGGAATATGCCGCCAAGGGCGCTTCTGGCCGGCAGTACCCCTGGGGCTCGGCGGCACCGGACTGCCAGCACGCCGTCTTCTATCCCGGAGGCGAGACTCTCTGCTCTCCGGCGCCGGAGCCGGTGGACAGCCATCCGAAAGGCGACACGCCCGAAGGGCTGCACGACATGGCCGGGAACGTCGCCGACTGGGTGCTCGACCACTACGGCTGGTATCCCGGCACGGATGGCGGGACCGTTCCCGTGGAGCAGGACCCCAGCGGCCCGGACGGGGGAACCCTGCGGGTGGTCCGCGGCGGCGGGTACCGCGACGTCGAACGGTCCCTGCGCACCACCAACCGCTGGGGAGCCGATCCGGCGCTGCGCTCGGACGGCGTGGGGTTTCGATGCGCCTATTCTGGATAGCGGCGCTGGCGCTCATGTCCAGCGCTTGCGGTGCCGGTCCCCTGCCCGCCGCCTTCGGGCCCTACCACGCCGGGGTGGATGGCGGGAGCGCTCCTGAGACCCAGCTTCCCTCGATCGTCGCCGGCGGGTTCGAGACGCCCTTCGGCATCGCGCTCGCCGGCCAGACCCTCTATCTGACCGACCGGGCGGCAGGGGAGTTGCTCAGCGTACCGCTCGCGGGCGGGACCCCGAAGGTCGTGGCCGACGACCTGGGCGACCCGACCTGGCTCGCGACCGCCGGGACGAATCTGTTCCTGGTCGACGCAGCCGGCCGGCGGGTCCTGCGCGCGACCCCAGCGGGAGTGGTCACGGCCATCGGCAGCGGTCTCGTGGTGCCAGGGCGGATCGTCGCTGGTGGCGGACGAATCTTCTGGCTCGACCAGGGCACCAGCGGCGGTTTGGGCGTTATCTACTCCGCTCCGGATGATGGCAGCGGTTCCGCTCTGCTCGCCGGGCTCGTCTTCCCGCAGGACATCGCCTACCTGGGCGGCAAGCTCTACATCTCGGAGCGCGGGCGCCTCGTGAGCTGCACGTCGGGCGCGGTCTACGGCAGCGACCGGCCGCGGGTTTCCGTGATCCCGGCCACCGGCGGCACCCCGACCGTCCTCTACACCGCGGCGAAATGGGAAGACGGCTACCCCGCGGGGCTCGCGGTCGATGCCGAGGGCCAGGACGTCTACTTCACCCAGCCGCAGTTCTGTAGCGGAGCGGGAGCGGTGGCGAAGGTCGCGGTCTCCGACGGCACCGCGACCCTCTTGAGCGACGCGCCGCCGGGCGCGAGGCGCATCGAGGTCGGTGACGCCGATGCGGTTTTCGCGAGCGGACAGAACCTGTCGATCACGCCCATCGGCGGCGGTCCGTACCAGGACATCGCGGTGATGACCGCGGTCGGCGACTTCCTCATCACCCACGGCCGGCTCTACTGGACCGACCAACTCGCGGGCGAGGTGCTGTCGATGCCGCTGCCGGGCGAGTCCTGAGGGCGGCGGCCGGGCGAGGCGCGAAGGAAGGCGCGGGCGACGTGAGAGCGGCCCGCCGGTCACGCGATCTTCTGCTGGGCGGCCGGCTCCTGCTCGATGCTGGCGATGAACTCCTGCGCGAGCGTGCGCTGGGTCTGGTCGTCCATCCCGAGCTTGACGATGTTCGAGGCGGCGGCGAGCGCGAGGTCCACGGCAGCGCTGCGGACCTCCGCCAGGGCCTTGCGCTTCTCTTCCTCGATGGTATGGCGAGCCGCGATGACGAGCTGCTCGGCTTCGCTCTTGGCCTTCTCCATCAGCTCGACCTTGGCCGCGTCCACCTCGGCCCGATTCTTGCGGACCATCTCCGCCGCTTCGGCCCGGGCCTCGCCGGCCGCCTTCTTCTGCTCCTCGAGCAGCTTCTCCGCCTGCTCCCGCTCGAGCCGCGCCTGGTCGACCGAGTCCTGAATCGACTTCTCCCGCTCGTCGATGATCTTCATCAGCGGGCCCCATACCTTCCAGCCGAGGAAGATCACCACCAGGAGAAACGTGACGGTGGTCCAGATGAGCAGGCCCGGCTCGGCCTGGATGAGATCGCTTGCGAGCACGATGGCGGTCGACATGACGGCTCCAAGAGAAGAGATCGAGACGCCCGGGATCGCGCGCGACACAGCCGGGCTCGCTCAGGTCTAGCGCACTTGCTCGGCGCAAGCGCAAGAGGCGCTTGCCTTGCCGCACGGCCGGGGACGAGCCGCGTGCCCGTCCCCGGCCTCGAGGTTCGGACCGGTTACTTGGTCCAGAGCAGGATGCCGACGACCCCGCCGAGGAGCGCGACGCCTTCGATCATGGCGGCGGTGATGAGCATGTTCACCCGGATGTCGCCGCTGGAGGCCGGCTGCCGGGCGATGGCGTTCATCGCGTCGGCGCCCACCTTGCCGATGCCGATGCCGGCGCCGATGGCCGCGAGGCCCGCGCCGATGCCGGCGCCGAGATAGCTCAGGCCCAACCCCCAGCCGAGGTCCGTGGCCGCGGCCGCCAACAAGGTTGCGAGTGCGAGATGCATGGTCTTGGTTCCCTTCGTCTTCCCGCGGTCGGCGCCCAGGACCTCCCCGGTCCCTCCCTCGCGCGAGCGAGGCGGCATCCGGCGCCGCTCAAGCTGTGAGGAAGCCCTGCCTTTGGACCTCCACCGAAGCCGGACCCCTGTCCGACCCTCGTGCCCGGCTCCGTGGTGCCGCCGGGCCGTGCCTCCGGTCGCTCGAAGGAGCGAGTCCGGGTGAAAGCCGCTCGCCTCGCTAGTGCTCGGACGCGCTCAACCCGATGAAGAGCGAGGTCAACATGGTGAAGATGTAGGCCTGCAGCAGGCAGATGAAGATTTCCAGGAGGAGCAGCGCCAAGGCGAGCGCCAGCGCCGGAATCGCCACGCCCAGAGCGTGAATGATGAAGATGAGGCCGATGATGAAGTAGATGCCGACGTGGCCCGCGAGCATGTTGGCGAAGAGACGGACCATCAGGGCGAAGGGCTTGGTGAAGATGCCGAGGATCTCCACCAGCAGCATCAGGGGGTAGATCCACCCGGGAATCCCGGGCGGGACGAGGCTCTTGAAGAAGCCGGCGACCCCTTTGCTGCGGATGCCGGCCAGCTGGATCATGAGGAACGCAACCGCAGCGAGGACGAAGGTCACGTTCATGTTGCTGGTCGGCGTCGAGCCCGCGGGAAAGAGCCCCGAGAGGTTCATCACCGTGATGAAGAAGAAGGTCGAGGCGAGGTAGGGGACGTAGCGGGCGGCGTCGTGCTCGATGGTCTGCCCCGCGATTTCGTCACGGACGAAGAGGAAGAGCATCTCGACCGTGTTCTGCAGCCTGCCCCTCGGCACCGCTCCCCTTCGGCGCATCGAGGCCCAGAGCACCGCGACCAGCACCACGGCGCTCAACATCACCATCAAGGCCATACGCGTCGGGGTGAAGTCGATGCCGTGCCAGGCCCAGGTGCCCAGGAGGTGGTGGACGTTTCCCGATTCCCAGTCGTAGTTGTCCGCGAGGTGGTGGAGCAGGGTCTGGGCGGGATTTTCGGTGGCCGCTTCCGCGGCGACGAGCAGCTCCAGCATGGCGTTTAGCTCTCGGGGACCCCATCGAGCGAGCCGGCGCGCAAGACCGCCGCCTCCAGCGCGATGTAGCCGAAGAAAATCGGGAAGAACGCGACCACGAACCCGAGCGGGGCGGCGTGGAGGATCCGAAGGGTCATCAGGAGCCCGACCCCGACCAGGAGCGCGCGGACCGCGAACGAGCCGACCATCGCCACGATCGCCGCCTGGAGCGGCCGTCCGAGGGACCGGGCGACGAAGAGAAGTCCGATGAGCCCCCCCGCGGTGCTGGCCACCACCCCGGCGGCGAGGCCATCGCGCCAGGGTCCGCGGACGAGCAGCGCCAGCGCGAAGAGCGCGGCGCCGGCGGCGAGCCCCGCGCCCAACGCGACGCCGACCGGCAGCCCTTTCTTCTTGGCGGGAGCGGTGCCGATCATCGCTTGCGGTCCTCGTCTCCTCGGTGGCGCCGGTCGAGCGCCAGAACCACTTTCAGAAAAGCCCAGAGCCCGGTCGCGAAACCGAGCAGGCACCCGGTCAGGAGCAGCCAGGGGCTGGTCCCGAAGTGGCGGTCGGCCCAGAAACCGGCGAACGTGAGCAGCGCGATCGAGCCGAAGAACTGGAACGTCGCCTCGATGTACGGCTGTGCTTCGCGGTAGGCGCGGCCGACGTTCCCCAGCTTTCCGGCCGGCTTCTTCCCGGTCCTGGGAGCCTTCGACTCGTCCATCCGCTTCCCTGGGGACGCCCCGACCGTCCACGGGCCTGTCCCGAGGGCGAGGGCGTCTACCATCCGGCGCGCGCTCCCGTCAACACACGGGGGAATCGAATTCCTTGATGGCGACGCCTCGCTAGACTCGCGCCGGATGCGCCTGTCCACCCTCACCACCGGGACCGGTCCAAAGCGGACGGTCCTCGTCCACGGCCTGCTCGGCTCCGGGCGAAGTCTCTCCGGGCTCGCCCGCGCCTGGTCCGCGCGCGACCCGTCGCGCACGTTCCTCCTGCCGGATCTCGCCGGCCACGGCAGCTCGGGACCGCTGCCGCCTGGCGTCACCCTTCGAGATCTCGCGCGCGACGTTCGCGAGACCTGCGGCGACGCGCCGTTCGACCTCGTCGGCCATTCGTTGGGCG
Source organism: Myxococcales bacterium (assembly GCA_021787845.1). GTDB lineage: Bacteria > Myxococcota > Myxococcia > Myxococcales > JAJYLH01 > JAJYLH01. Next base: position 15,599 of record JAJYLH010000004.1, read on the forward strand.
GCCGGGTGGCGCTCGCGCTCCTCGGCGATTCTCCTCGGACGGTCCGCACCCTGACGCTCCTCGACATCGCTCCCGGACCCCTCGGACCGGAGGTTGGCGAGAGCGCTACCGTCCTCGACCTGCTCGCGGCGGCTCCGGCGACGGTGCCCGACCGCGAATCGATGCGCCGCTACCTGGGCCAGGGCGGGCTCGACGCGCGCCTCGTCGAGTGGCTCTTGACCAACCTGAAGCCGAGCGCAGCGGACTACGTCTGGCGGGTCGATGCGAAGGCGCTGCGCGAGGCGGCTCCCCGCACCAACGCGGAGGATCTGTGGCCGGTGGTCGAAGCGCACGACAAGCCGATCCGGTGCATCCGCGGCGGCCGCTCGCCCTACGTCGGCGCTGCCGATGTGCGCCGGCTCGAACGGGCCGGCTGCCCCGTCGCGACGATCGACGACGCCGGCCACTTCTTGCATGTCGACGCTCTCGGCCGCCTGGTCGAGCTCCTGGCCGGGGCGCCCTGAAATCGGCTCGGGGCCGTGGCGGACTCGATGCGGCGCCGCCGCGCTGCGGGGGATGAACCCGAAGGTCGCCGGGGGTCCCGTCGGCCGGGTCTTCAGGACGCCTGGGCGGTGCCCGTCCAGTGCAACTATCCTTGGCGAGGAGGTCTTGGCCTTTGCGTTTCGCGAACCGCAGCGATGCCGGACGCTTGCTGGCCCAGGAGCTGGAAGGCAGGTCCTTCGTTCGCCCGCTCGTGCTCGGGCTGCCGCGCGGCGGCGTGCAGGTCGCCTTCGAGGTCGCCCGGGCGCTGGGCGCGCCGCTGGACGTCTTCGTCGTGCGCAAGCTCGGCGCCCCGGGTCAACGGGAGCTGGGGCTGGGCGCGGTCGCCGAAACCGGCGAGCGCACCGTCAACCAGCCGCTCATCGATTCGGTCGGGGCGACCCCGCAGGAGCTCGACGCCATCGCCCGCCGCGAGCTGGCGGAGGTCCGCCGGCGCGTCGAGCAGTACCGCAACGGCCGGCCGGCACCGGTCGTGAAGGGGCGCACGGTGCTGGTGGTCGACGACGGCATCGCCACCGGCGGCACCTCGGCGGCCGCCTTGACCGCGTTGCGGGCTTCAGGGCCGGAGCGAATCATTCTCGCGGTACCCGTCGCCGCTCCCGCTTCCCTGGAGCGGCTCCGCCCCCTGGCCGACGAGGTCGTCTGCCTGGCGTCACCCCCGGACCTCTTCGCCATCGGCGAGTGGTACGACGATTTCGGGCAGCTCTCCGACGACATGGTGGTCGCCCTGCTCGAGCGCGCCCGGACCCCGGCCGCCTGGGACCCGCCGTTCGAACGGGCGGTGCGAGTCCAGGCTGGCGCCTCGCTCGACGCGGACCTGGCGGTGCCACGCGGCGCGACGGGGCTCGTCGTCTTCGCGCACGGCTCGGGCTCCAGCCGGCGAAGCCCGCGAAACCGCGCGGTGGCGCGAGCGCTCTTCGACCGCGGGCTCGCGACGCTCCTCTTCGACCTGTTGACCCGCCAGGAGGCGATCGAGGACGAAGTGGACGCGCACCTGCGCTTCGACATCGACCTGTTGAGCGAGCGGCTGGTGCGCACGCTGGACTGGGCTGCGCGGCAGCCGGAGCTTTCGGGCCTGGGGGTCGGCTGCTTCGGGGCCTCGACCGGCGCGGCGGCGGCGCTCTTGGCGGCGGCCGAGCGGCCCCAGCTCGTACGGGCGGTGGTCTCGCGGGGCGGGCGCCCCGACCTCGCGGCCTGGGCTCTGGAGAGCGTGCGCGCGCCGACGCTGCTGGTCGTGGGCGGCCTCGACGTCGACGTGCTGGAGAAGAACCGCCGCGCGCTCTCCATGCTCGCCGGGCCCGCGCAGCTCGAGGTGGTGGCGGGCGCCGGACACCTCTTCGAAGAGCACGGCGCCCTCGACCGGGTCGCCGAACTCGCCGCGGCCTGGTTCTCCCGGTTCCTGCCTCTGCACGGGGAAGCGGAAGCGGAGCTGCCTGGCCCTTGAGCCAAGCGGAGTGCGGCACCGCTGCCGGATAGCGTAGCGAGCCGCTCGCCTCTTGCTGCTCGAGCGACGGAACATCCTTCCGGGCTCGACAGTTGATCCGAGACCATGGGGATCGGCAAGCCCGGACGGTGGATCTTCGCCTGCTTTCTCGTGGTGGTCGCGAGCTTCTTCGCGGTCGGCGCCTTCCACGAGTACTCGACCCGCGCGGTCGGCCGCGCCGCGCACGAGATCGCGACCGACGCGATGCCCAGCATCGAGCACCTGGCGGCGATGCAGAGCGACGCGCGCCATGCGCAGTACCTCCTGGACGCGTGGGTGGACTCCCAGACCGGCGGCCAGCCGCGCGATCGCGCCGAGCTCGAACAGGCGTTGGAGGCGCTCAAGGCTGAGCAGCGGGCCTACCTGCGGCTGCCCATGTCCGCCGCGGAGCTCGACCTCGCCGACGCGCTCGAGCGGGCGGACGACACGTTCCTGACCGCCGTCGACCGAGCGATGTCAGAGCAAGAGCTCGGTGCCCGCGCGCTCGCCCAACGGACGGCGGATTTCCAGGTCCGCCCGGCGGCGGATCGCCTCGCCGGCGCGACGGGGCGCGACATCGACTTCAACGCCCTCGCCGCCCGCAACCGGGCCGACGTCATCGAGCGCACCCGCCGGCACGGCATCGCGTCGAGGTGGCTGCTCGACGGGCTGTGCGCGGCGCTCGCGGTGGCGATGGCGCTCGTCTTGTGGCGCAGCTTGCGCAAGAGCCAGGAACTGCGCGAGGAGCACGCGCAGCTTCTGGAGCGGCGGGCCGAGGAGCTGGAATCGTTCAGCGGACGGGTCGCGCACGACATCCTGAGCCCGCTCGCCGCGGTGCGTCTGTCGCTCGCGCTCCTCGGCCGCGGCGCCGACCTGCGGGGGCGAGAGCTGGTCGAGCGCGGGCAGCGGGCGGTCTCGCGGGTGGAGCGGCTGACCGATGACCTGCTGGGGTTCGCCCGGGCGGGAGCGGCGCCGGTCCCCGGAAGTCGAGCGGATGCGGTGCCGGTGATCGATGGCGTTCTCGAGGAGCTCAGGCCGCTCGCGAACGAGGCGCAGGCCCTCTTGGCCTTCGCGCCGACCGCGAGCCGGCCCCAGGTCGCCTGCGCCGAGGGCATCTTGACGAGCCTGGTCTCGAACCTGGTGAAGAATGCGGTGAAGTACCTGGGCGACGCTCCGGCGCGGCGGGTGACGGTGCGGCTCGTCGAGCGCGGCGCGCGCGTGCGCGTCGAGGTGAGCGACACCGGTCCCGGGGTGCCGCCGGACCTGGTCGAGCGGATCTTCCTCCCGCACGTGCGCGGGCGCGCGACCGGCCAGCCGGGGCTCGGGCTCGGGCTCGCGACCGTCAAGCACCTCGCCGAGAGCCACGGCGGACAGGTCGGGCTCCTCACCCGGCTGGGGGAAGGGTCGACGTTCTGGTTCGAGCTGCCGCGCGCGGCGCCGATGGCGCTCGCGGACCGCTCGCCGCCACCGGGAATCTCGCTCCAGTGAGCGGTCGAAGGAGGCGCCCTTCCGATGCTGTCGGCGCGACCACGCCGGGACTGAACCGCGCTGGCGGCTCGCTCACGGTCGCCGTCCGGACTCGGACTCGGGCGTTGCCCGAGCCGACAGCGCCGACGGCCCATCCGCTCGGCGGTGGATCCGCACCGCGACCGTGAGGGCGCGTGAGCGACGCGCCTGGCGGGGGCGACCCGACCAGCGTTGCCGCTTCAGTCCGGCCCGAAAGGCCGCCAGGCGCCGTCCCGCTTGCGCTCGTGCGGGAGGTATTGGGCTTTGTAGGCGAGGTGCGGATTGTCCTCGACATAGAGGCCGAGGTAGTACCAGCGAAAGCCGAGATCCCGGAACAGCTCGATTTCTCGGAGCACCGAGTACACCCCGAGCGAGCGCCGGCTCTCGTCCGGGTCGAAGGCGTGGTAGACGCTGGACACGCTCTTCTCGCCCAGGTCGAGGACGCTGAAGGCGACGAGCTTCCCCTCGGCGAGGTAGGCGACCTCTCGCGTCTGGACTCCGCTGTCGGCGTAGTAGGCTTGGAACGATTGCAGGTCGAGGTCGTCCTCGTCGCTCGAAAGCTCCCGTTCCTGCTTGTGCCGGTTGAACAGCGCGAGGTGCCGGTCGGTCGGCACGAGCGGCCGAAGCTGGACCTCGATGTCGGAAGCGTTCCGCCGGTAGACCCGCTGCTGCGACCTCGAGGGCCGGAAGCGGTCGATGGGCACCCGGATGGGCTCGCACTCCCGGCAGGAGGGGCACTGGGGACGATAGAACGTCGGCCCCGCCCGCCGGTCGCCCTGGTCCAGGAGCCGGTCCAGCTCCTCGGGTTCGATCAGGTGATCGGGGAGCCTCAGCGGCAGCCGTGCCGTCTGGCCGGACCGGTAGGCGCAAGCGTGCGGCTCATCGTGAATCACCACGAACCGCATCGCGGCCTTGTCCTTTCCGGGCACCGAAGGGCCTCCCGAGAGGAGCCACCGAGCTCGCGGGCGGGCAAAGGATCTCCCTAGCCGGCCCGCCCCTTTGCGAAGAGCCCTACGTGCCGCCAGTCGAAAGCTTGACCTGGAAGCCGCGGGTGGAGCCGGTCTGCTGCCCGGTCGCCGGCGACAGCCACCAGCGCAGGGTGTTGCCCTGGTAGACCCCGGGGCCCTGGTAGCCCCACTGCGTCGTGCCGTCGTTGATGGTCGTCGAGGTGCCTTGCGGACCCGAGCCCGAGCTGGCGGAGGTGCCGTCGGCATTGCACACATAGGCGTTACTGAAGTTGCCGACCAGGTCGCCTGCCTTGTAGGCCGTCGACGTCTTCCAGGGCGCGACGAAGGTGAGCGTCCCGTCGGCGCTGACCGGAGCGGTGGTCGTCCACCCGTCCGCGGAGAGCCCGAACGTCAGGCCAGTCGCGGCGAGCGCGGCGCCCGCATCGATGTTTCCGCTCGGCTGGAACGGAATCGGCCTGCCGACCGGAATCACCACCGCCTGCGCGGTCAGGAACGATCCGGTCGCGAGCGAGAGCACCGAAACCGACCGGACCGTGTCGCCGTCGAGCGCCGTGGTCGCCGCGAGGGGCTTCGCCCAGGTGCCGTTGGGCGCCGCGTTGTTCAGGTCGTGGTTGTCGAGACGGATGCGGCCGTCACCGCCGCCCGGCAGCGCTCCCGAGGTGCCTCCGAAGGCTTGGAGCCGGCTGGCCACGCCCCCGAGGTCCAAGCTCTCGGCACGCAGGTAGACGGTCCCGCCGGCGCCGCCGTAGCAGTAGCTCGGCGCGCCCAGGTTCCCGCTGTCGTCCCGACCCACGTTGCACAAGGCATTGCCGGAAGAATCGGTCGCGACGAGGCCGTTCGCCTGGATGCTGCCGCTGCCCGTCACCTTCAGCTCGGCGAAGGTGGCGAGGATGATCCCGCCGCCCGCCGCGCCGGCGAAGGACTGCTTCCAGAGCACCGTGCGGGCATCGCAGTAGTTGAACCAGGTGTCACCCGCGCAGGTCGAGCTGCACCAGGGACCAGGAGTGTTCGGCGACGAGCCATTGACCCAGGGGCAGCCGGACGTGGTGCAGTCGATCGCGGTCGCCGTCGGATCGCAGGTCCACGGAGAGCCGCAGGCCCGCACCGAAGTCGACCACGACGGCGGGTTCGGGCTGCCGTCCCAACACGTCCCCGGGCTACTGCAACCGTAGATCTTGGAGCGGTCGCAATCGCTGGGCACCGTGTAGGTCGCAGCGGGGACATTCGCGGCCGACACGCCGTTTCCGTCGTAGCCATAGGACGTGCCGCTGTTGCAGCAGACAGCGGTGGCGGTCTTGCGATAGCACCCGTGGGACGCGTCGTAGCAGGACTCCGCCTCGCTCAGCGAGACCGATCCCGACCCGGCGCCGAGGAACAGGCTACCGAGCATCGCATCCCCGTACGTCGCGCCGGAGCCTTGCGGGTCGCTCGAGCCGCAACTGTCGGCGCCACGGGTCGCGTAGGAACCAGAAGCGCCGAAGAGGAGCTGATCGATCTGGTTGGGGTGGACAGATCCATCGTTGCTGCCGGGAGGGTTGCCTGTCGGTCCGTACTGCGCGGGATGCACGTCACCGCTGCCGCAGTAGGCGCCGCCGCCGGACGAGGTGCCGAGAGCGATGCTTGTTTTCAAGTCGCGCAGCCCTTCGGTGCCTTCGCCGGTCCAGCCGAGCGCGCCCGCGCCGACGTCGTTGCTCCAGTGCCAATCATTGCTCGGCCCTGGCGTCGGGGTCGTGTCGGTCGGCTTGCCCGCGCCGCGGTAGCCGTTGCCCGTCATCGTGATGGTGCCGCTCCCCGAGATGACGCTGAGGCTGTTGGTCGCGCTCCTCCCGTTCGCTTCGAAGACGAGCACGCCGCCGGTCGAGCTGCCGTCGGCGCTGTCGGGCCCAGCGAGCGGCGGCCCGGTCAGGGTGCCCTCGACGGTCACCTTCCGGTACTGCGGCACCCGGATGAAGCGCACCGACTGGCCGGCGAGGTCGTCCTGGGTGTTGCCCCCTTCGCCGAAGGTCCGGGTGATCGGCGCGGTGAGCTGGACCTGTCCGCCCTGGACACCCGCGACCGTCGCCGTCTCGTAGGCGCCGACGCTCGACACGTGGTTCAGGCCGCCCTGGATGTTGATGATCAGCACCCGGGTTCCCGGCGCGGCGAACGGCGCCGGGTCGGCGTCGATCGACACCCGGTCCCCGTCGATTTCCAAGACCCGCGCGCTCGCCATGTCGGGCCAGGCGCGGCCCGGCTGCACGTGCTGCGACAGGTCGACCGTCGTGTTGGCCGGAACGTCCAGGTCGCCGTCCCGCCCGTCGCCGGCGTCGAATGCGTTCAAGGTCAGCGTGCCCGTCTGCGTGTTCCACTGGGTGACGGGACCGCTCCCGTCCCTCGTGCGGGTGGTGGTGAAATCCTCGCCGACGTATCGGTCGGTGACCGACGCGTCGAAGGTGACCGAGAGCGCTCCCGAACAAGGCGCGTGGTCGCCGAGCTGCGCCTTGATCACCGACTGGACGGTCCCGCTCGCCAGGCTCGGCGCGCCGATTTCGAAGTCGATGCGGTCGTCGACCACCTGAATCTGGAGCCCCGGCGCCGTCGGGTCGGCGTCGCCCGCGAGCAGCCTCGGCACCGCCGCCGGGTTCGAGGGCGAGTCGGCGGCGACGGTCACCATCGTCCCGTCCGGCACCGGCCGCCCGTCCGGCCCCACGAGCGGCGCGGAAACCACGAGGAAGGTCGATTGGCCGTCGGCGGGGAGGTTGCTCTTGGACACCACGGTGGGAATCGACAGGGAGATGGGCCCGCACTCGCCCAAGGCGTCGCAGCCGTCGCCCTGGCACGTGCCGATGCAGCTCCCGAGCTTGGTGTAGCCGGTCGGCGGCCCCGCGACGCAGGTCTCCAGGTCGCCGCCGTTGCACCGGGTGGCGCCGACGTCGCAGGCGGCCGGCGGCGGCGCACAGGCGTCGGTGGAGCAGATCTCGCCGGTCGGGCACGCCTGGGGGTTGCCCCACTGGGTGCCGTCAGCGCTGCAGGTCTGCACCTGCCCATCCGGAGTGCAGCGCGACAAGAGCGGGCTGCAGGTGTTGAAGGCGCAGTGGGCGGGGCTGCCGCCGTTGGCGCCGGCGACGCAGCCCGCGGCGCAGTACTGGTCGAAGACGAACCCCTGGCGGTTGGGCGCGCAGACCTGGAGGGCGGTGCCGGCCGCGCTGGGCGACGAAGCCGACGGATCGCAGCGGGTCTCGTTGGTGTTGCAGGCGGGCTGGGCACAACCGCTCCCGTCCGGCAGGCAGCCGTAGGCGCAGCTCGTCTGGGTCTGGGAGAGCCCGTCCGCCGAGCAGGTCAGGAGGATGCCGGCCGAGCAGGTGGCTTGTCCCGCCTGGCAGATCGGGGCGACGCAGGAGGCGGTGTCGCTCCCGCCGGGACCGGTGCCGATGCTGAGCGTGCAGGTGCCGCTCCCGCTGTCGCCGGCGCAGCTCGTCGAATCCCAGGCGGTTCCGAGCGCGTTGCAGCGCTCGACGCTCTTGCCGTCGACGGAGCAGCGGGTGTCGCCCGCGTGGCAGGCCGCGTCCACGCACTCGGCGACCGAGCTGACGACGGAGCACTCGTGCGGGCAGGTGGTGACGACGGTCTCGGCGGAGCCGTCCGCCGCGCACTGGACGAGGCTCAGGCCGTCGCAGCGCAGGGCGTTCGGGGTGCAGGAGGTTTCGAGGCAGTTCGCGCTCTCCTTCGCTCCGGTCTGGCCGTTGTCGACGCAGTTCCCGTTGCAGGCCTGAGCGGTACCCCAGCCGCTCCCGTCGGACTTGCAGGCCTGGATGGTGCCGTCGGGAAGGCAACGCTGCTGGTAGGGAACACAGACGCCGGCGATGCAGGCGGCGGTGGTCGGGTCGCAGCCGTACTGGCACTTCTCCTTCGGCGCCCAGCCGGTGCCGTCGGCCTTGCAGACCATCACCTCGTTCCCCTGGCACTGCATGAAGGACCCGGTGGCGCTGGGGCTCTTCGGGTCGCAGATCTGCGTGTGGCAGGCGACGGTGGTCGGGTCGCAGCCCGCGGCGCACTGGGTGGAGACAGTCCAGCCGGAGCCGTCGGACTTGCAGGTCTCGACGTTGGAGCCCTCGCACCGCTTGGCGCCGGAGGCGCACACCGGGAGGACGCCGCCGTCCGGGGACGCGACGCAGACCCCGTTCGCGCAGGTGAGGCCGGGGGCGCACGGCTTGGTCGCCGAGCAGGCCCCCCCGGCGCCGCTGTAGAGCGGGGGCGAGCTGCAGGCGAGCCCCGCGGCGAGGAGCATTCCGACGAGACCGAGCGAGAGAGTCCGAGAAGTCACAGCAACCTCCGACTCGCGGCGATAGGGTGCCAAAGCCTTTCGGCGCCGCGAGGGCCGGGCACGGGGCGATCCGGAGCGTGGCGGATGGATCCGCTCCAAGGCATGAAAGGGTTTCAGAACCTCGCGGCGCGGTCAAGAGGGGAGGCGGTTCCACGGGCGGCGGTGCTCCGGCGGCAGGGAAAGACGCCCGCTGGCCGTCGGCTTCCGCTCTCGTGGCCGGGCGTCGTCGCCTGTGGAAGGCCATGCTGGTTTCACGGGCGAGGACGCTGCGAGGACGCCCGAGCCAGGGAGAAGAACCCGCGCTGAACCTGAACGAAGGCGACGGCCCATCAAGGTAAAGTGGCGCGATGCTCGGCGGGACCCGGCTCGGGCAGCCCTCGGCAGAAGCCCTCATGCCACTCGAGAGGGCTCTCTCAGACCTCGCGAGAGACGTTCTCGTGATAGAGCAACGGACCGGCACGCCGGGCACGGACGACGGGCATCCCGCGACGCGGCCGGTGCGGCGGCTGGCGGCGGCGCCTGGTCCGGGCCTCGACGAGGGACGCGGCGAGCGAAAGCGACTCTTGCCGGGAGCTGCGCTGCCGCCCGCACGGCCAGTGAGACCGGTCACGCCCAGGCGATGGGCTTTCGCAGGAGGGAAGCGGTGCGGTTCTTCGAAACGATCCAGGGGGTCTACTTCGACGACCTCGACGCCTTTCGCATCCTCCACAACTCGCGCTATCTGCTCTTGTTCGAGCGGGCCATCGGCGCGTTCTGGGAGCGGCTGGGCTGGAACCGGGGCGGGGCGGACAACCCGGACCAGCACCACCTGGTTCGCGAGAACCGGGTCGAGTACCTGCGGCCGGTGGAGGGCGTGGGCGAGGTGCGGGTGCGCATCTGGGTGGAGAAGCTCGGGCGCTCGAGCCTGGTGTTCGGCTTTCGGATGCTGCCGATGGAGGAGGACGTGGACTACGCGAGCGGCACCCGGGTGCTGGTGCGGGTCGACCCGGTGACGCGCCGGCCCGTGCCCTGGAGCGACGATCTGCGGGCGCGGCTCCAGCCGTACGTGCGCGAACCCAAGCCGTAGGATGGTGAAGTCGGTAGGATGGGTGGAGCGTCAGCGGAGCCCATCGGCGACGGCTGCAATCGTGGGGCGACGCAGGCGCTCCACCCATCCTGCGGCGGCGTCGAACATCCTCGCGAGCGGTTCATGAAGCTGTCGACCACCCTCTTCGGCGAGACGTTCACCTTCCCGTCGGTCAAGGACGTGCTGGCGAGGGCGAACGAGCCGCGGTCAGGCGACAAGCAGGCGGGCATCGCGGCGCGCTCGATGCGGGAGATGGCGGCCGCGAAGTGGGTGCTCGCGGGCCTCTCGCTCAAGGAGCTGCGGGAGAACCCTTCGGTCCCGTACGAAATCGACGAGGTGACCCGGGTCCAGGAGGACGACCTCGACGAGGCCGCGTATCGGAAGGTGTGCGGCTTTTCCGTCGCCGACCTGCGGGAGTGGATCCTCGACGACCAGACGACCGGCGAGGAGATTCGGGAAGTCTCGCCCGGGCTCACCGCGGAGATGGGAAGCGGTGTCGCCAAGCTCATGAGCAACCTGGACCTCGTCCTCGCGGGGCGGAAGATCCGGGTGGTGGTCCACTGCAACAACACGCTGGGGCTGGCGGGGCGCCTGAGCTCGCGCCTGCAGCCGAACCACCCGCGCGACTCGGTGGAGGGCGTCCTCGCGGCGGTGAAGGACGGCCTCTCCTTCGGCAACGGCGACGCGGTCATCGGCGTCAACCCGGCGACCGGCTCGGTCCAGTCGACCGCGGACATCCTGAAGGGCGTGAAGGATTTCATGCGCTGCTTCCGGGTGCCGACGCAGAACTGCGTCCTCTCGCACCTCACGGTGCAGATGGAGGCCCTCAAGAGGGGTGCCCCTCTCGATTTGATGTTCCAGTCCATCGCCGGGAGCGAAGGCGCGAACCGGAACTTCGGGGTGACGGTGAAGCTCCTCGACGAGGCATGGGACATGGCGAAGCGCGAGGGCACGGCGCAGGGGCCGAACGTCATGTACTTCGAGACCGGCCAGGGCACCGCGCTCTCGGCGAACGCGCATCACGACACCGACCAGCTCACGATGGAGGCGCGCACCCACGTCCTCGCCCGCCGCTACCGGCCGTTCCTCCTGAACAGCGTGGTGGGCTTCATCGGTCCCGAGTACCTGCGCGACGCGAAGGAGATCACCCGTGCCGGCCTCGAGGACCACTTCGTCGGCAAGCTCCTCGGCATCCCGATGGGCTGCGACGCCTGCTACACGAACCACGCGAACGCCGACCAGAACGACCAGGAGAACCTGGAGATGCTCCTCGCGAGCGCCGGCGTGAACTACCTGATGGGCATCCCGATGGGCGACGACGTGATGCTCAACTACCAGACGACGAGCTTCCACAACAACGCGGCGCTCCGGGAGCTGTACGGCCTCAAGCCGGCGCCGGAGTTCGAGAGGTGGATGGAGGAGCTCGGCCTCTGGCGCGGCGGGCACCTGACCAAGCGCGCCGGCGACCCGAGCCTGTTTTCGACGAGGGCGGCGTAGAGCGGGTCGGTCCAGGTAGACTGCGGTCCTTTGCGCTCTCCCGCTCGTCCCTCGACTGCGCTCGGGATGAGCGGGAGAGCGCTCGGGATGAGCGGGAGAGCGCTCGGGATGAGCGGGAGAGCGCTCGAGATGAGCGGGAGAGCGCTCGAGATGAGCGGGAGAGCGCTCGAGATGAGCGCGAGAGCGCTCGGGATGAGCGGAGCTGGCCAGGGTGGGAGGCGCGGATAGCGAGGATGGCGGAGATCGATCGCAGCCTGATCGAAGCGGCGGTGCGCGAAGCGCTGGGCGAGATCCTGGCGGAGCAGCCGATCCCCCGTCCGTTTCGCGGCGATGCGCCGGCGCCGGCGTGCGACCGTCCGTTTCGCGGCGATGCGCCGGCGCCGGCGTGCGACGACGGCGTCTGCCGGCCGCGGGGGAAACCGAAGGGGCGGCCGTTCGACGAGCGCGAGCTCGACCGGGTGACGCGGGCGACCCCGGCCCGGCTCGCGCAGGGCAGGACCGGTACCCGTTACCTGACGAGCGTCTACATCGGCCTGCGAGCCGAACACGCCATCGCGCTCGACGCGGTGCGCAGCGAGGTGCCGCCGGACCTGCCGGAGAAGCTCGGCTGCCTCTCGCTCCAGAGCCGCTGCCAGGACCGCGAAGAGTACCTGCTCTATCCCGATCACGGCCGGCGGCTCGACGACGAGAGCCGGGCGCGGCTGGAGAAAGAAGGAACGCGCGGCGCCGACGTGCAGCTCATCCTCGGCGACGGCCTGACCGCGTGGGCGCTGGAGGAGAACGGCCCGCGGCTCGTGCCCGCCCTCATCGCTGCCCTGGAGCAGGAGCGCTTCAAGGTAGGCCGGCCGCTCTTCGTCAAGTTCGCGCGGGTCGGCGTCCAGGACGACATCGGGGTGCTCCTGGGCGCGAAGGCGACCGCGATTTTCGTGGGCGAGCGGCCGGGGCTCGGGACCGGCGACTCCGGGTCCCTCTACACCGCTTACGCTCCCCGCCTGAACCAGGACAACGCCGAGAAGGATTGCATCTCGAACATCCGACCCTTGGGGCTCCCTCCGGAAGAAGCGGCGAAGGAGTGCGCGACGCTCCTCCGGCGCACGTTCCAGGCGGGCGGCGGCGGCACCCGGCTCGTCCGGAGCGGCCTGTGACGCGCGCGCTCGGGCTCACCGTCGAGGAGGCGCCGCGGGACCTCGTTCCCCTGCCCTCGCGGATCCTCGCCTGCCGGCAGATCGATCACGTCGACGCCCAACTCGCGAAGGCCTACGGGCTCGACCCCGAGAAGCACGCCTCGGCCGGGCTCGTCACCGGCGACTCCGACGACGCGATGTACGTCGCGCTCGATCAGGCGACCAAGTTCGCCGACGTCGACGTGGTCTTCGGCCGCTCCTTCTACGCCGGCGCGCGGCACAGCTCGGGCCCGTTCTCCGGGGAGATTCTCGGCATCGTCGCCGGCGCGCACCCGGAGCACGTCGCCGAGGCGCTGTGGAAGATCCGCGAAGGGCTCCAGGAGGGCATCTGGTTCCACACCTTCCCCGGCGAGGGCCAGCCGTCGTTCTTCGCCTACGTCCTTTCCGAGTCCGGCCGCTACCTCGCGCCGCAGGTCGGGCTTGAGCCGGGCGCGCCGATGGCGTATCTCATCGCGCCGCCGCTCGAGTCGGTGGTCGGGGTCGACGCCGCGCTCAAGGCCGCGCGCGTCACGCTCGTCAAGTCGATGCCGCCGCCCTCGGAGACGAACTTCGGCGGCGCGTGGTTGGCCGGAGAGCTGCCGGAGGTCGAGGCGGCGGCGGTGGCGTTCGTCGAAGCCATCCGAGACATCGCGAAGAGCCCGCTCGCGGCCTTGCGGCGGCCTTCGCGGCTGAGGCGCTAGATGCGTGCGCTCCTACTCGCCTGCACCGCCGCCGTGGCCTTGACGCAGGCGGGCTGCGCCAGCTTGGACCGCTTCCTGGGCTTCGAGGAAAAGACGTGCATCGGCCAGGCGGGGCCCTGCACGGCGGCGGAGAGCATCTCCATCGGCGGCGTCGTACGGACCTACCGCGTCCACCTGCCGGCCTCGCACGACGGCAAGAGCCCGCAACCGGCCATCGTCGTCCTCCACGGCCGGCTCGGCAGCGCCCGGTCGATGGAGCGGCTGACCCAGTTCCAACGGGCCTCGGACGCGCACGGCTTCGTCCTCATCGAGCCCGACGGCCTCTACCGGTCGTGGGCGGACCCGCGAGGGGTGACCCCGGCGTCCAAGCACCACGTCGACGACCTGCAATTTCTGACCACGCTGATCGACCGGCTGCCCAAGCTCTACGCGGTCGACCGGCAGCAGGTCTCGGTCGCGGGGATGTCCAACGGCGCCTTCATGGCGACCGCCCTCGCCTGCCAGGATTCGCCGAAGGTCTCGGCGGTGGCGCTCGTCGCCGGGGGGTTCTCGGACCAGTCGCTCGCGTCGTGCCATCCGGCGAAACCGGTGGCGGTGCTGATGATCGAAGGCGACTCGGACCCTTTCGTTCCCTATGCCGGCGGCCCGATGGGCGACCGGGGCGTCGCGGTGGGAGCGATCGCCGGCTTCCACCGCTGGGCCGAGCTGGACGGCTGCAGCTCGCCGCAGACGTTCGACGAGTTCCCCGACGTCAGCCGCAAGGACGACTCGACGGCCTACCGCTTCACCCGCGGAGGCTGCGAGGGCGGCGTGCGCACGGAGCTCGTCACGGTCCAGGGCGGCGGCCACACCTGGCCCGGCGGGCCGCAATACCTGCCCGAGTCCATCGTCGGGCGCACCGACCGCGACTTCGACGCGACCGAGCTCATCTCCACCTTCCTCGCCGAGCCGTGAACGACCGGACCGCGGGAGAAATTCCGCTGGAGAACCCAGCCTGCGAAGCTGTGATCCGTAGTTCATCCCAGTAGCGAAGGGCCGAAAGGAGAGCATCGGAAGATTGGACTTCGGCCACGTCTGCAGAGATCGCGCCAAACAATCACCGCTCAGGGGGACCTGACGAGCCGGAAACCGAGATCCGATGCGCACATTGTGGTACCGGTTGGCTGAAGGCGCGCTGCGGCCCGCAACATGATGGCACTTGCGTCAAACGCGCCGCCACGAGCGACCCGGATTGAACCCGTCGACGAACCGGTTGGGTCGGTCACCGCCCCACTCGGATACGGTCCATACCAGTCCCACACCAGCTGCACTACGTTCCCGAGCATGTCGAACAGCCCCCACCCGTTCGGGGATTTGCCCCCTACCGGCTGAGGTCCACAATTTCCTTGGGGACCCCCTGACTGACAGGCCACGGCTCCCGAATAAGTCGCTTGGCTGTCCCCGCAGAACCACGCGATCGGATCAAGCACCGAGTTCGGCTCCGTGCAATCCATCGAGGGCGAGGTTCCGTAGTATGTTCCCGTCGTCGTTCCCGCCCGTGCTGCGTACTCCCACTCCGCTTCCGTTGGCAGCCGGTAGCCCGTGCAGGTCAGGCCGACGAAATTCAAGCCTGTGCATGAGTAGCTCCCAGAACAGAAGCTTCCGGACCCACTTGGGCAGCCACCTCCCAACGTCCCGGTGCATCCCGTCAGTGTGTAGCACTGCTCCAAGCCTTCTTTCCGTGACAGCGCGTTCGCATATGTCACTGCATCCCACCACGAGACTTGCTCCACCGGGCAGTTGCCGCCACACGAATTGAAGTACGACGGGTTGGTTCCCATCAACCCTTGCCATTCGCCTTGGGTGACATCCGTCGCCTCCATGTAGAATCCATGGCTGATGGTCACCAGATGCTGTGTCTCATCGTTGCCACGTCCTGGCTCACTGGCCGGAGATCCCATCGTGAACGTTCCGGGCGGAATCCAAACATATCCGGCGGGCGCGCACCCGCCATTCGAACAGTGATCTCCGCTGATGCAGTCACTGTCCGCTTTGCACGAGGTCGGGCACGACTCCGACGAGCCGCTGCAAACGTATGGCGTGCAGCTCGGGTTCCCCGCGCTGCCGGCGCTGATGAGGCAATGTCCCTCTTGGCCGCTGACGTTGCAGACATCGCACGCGCCGGAGCACGAAAGGTCGCAGCAATAGCCATCCACGCAGTTGCCGCTCGAGCACTGACTCGCTGTGGTGCACTTCCCGCCGTCCGACTGTTTCGCAACGCAGGAGCTACCCGAGCAGTAGTTCCCGCCCGCGCAGTCGCTGTCCTTGCTGCACGACGTCGGACACGACGCCGACGAGCCGTTGCATGCGTATGGGCTGCAGCTCGGATTGCCCGCGCTCCCCGCGCGTGTCGGCGTGCACTTCCCAGCCGAGCCCGAGAGAGCACAAGTATCGCACGCACCGGAGCACGCCGTGTTGCAGCAGTAGCCAGCCACGCAGAAGCCGGTCGCGCACTGATCTGCCGCCGCGCAGCTTTCGCCGTACGGCTGCTTCGCCTGGCACGAGCCGCCCGAGCAGTAGTCGCCGCTGGCGCAGTTGGAGTCGCTGTTGCAGGACATCGGGCACGATGCCGACGAGCCGCTGCAAACGTATGGCGTGCAGCTCGGGTCCCCCGCGCTTCCAGCGCTCCGGGCGATGCACTGCCCGACCGACCCGCTGAGGTTGCACGCGCCACACGAACCGAAGCATGCCGTGTTGCAGCACACTCCATACGCGCAGAAGCCGCTGGAGCACTGATCTGCCGCCGTGCAGGCGACGCCATTCGACTTCTTTGCAACGCATGTGCTGCCACTGCAGTAGTCCACGCCGATGCAGCCGGCGTCCTGGCTACAGGACATCGGGCACGACATCGACCAGCCGCTGCAAACGTACGGGCTGCAGCTCGGGCTCCCCGCGCTGCCGGCGGAGACGTCGGTGCAAGTCCCGGCCCTGCCGCTCACGTTGCAGGCTGCGCACGGGCCATCGGAGCAGGCGGTGTCGCAGCACACGTCGCCGACGCAGTGACCGCTGGCGCACTCATCCGCGCTCGCGCAGGCCTGGCCGTTCGCCTTCTGCGCGACGCACGAGCCGCCCGAGCAGTGGTCGCCGCTGGCGCAGTTGGAGTCGCTGCTGCAGGAGGTCGGGCACGACGCCGATGATCCGTCGCAAACATAGGCCCCGCAGCTCGGGCTTCCGGGGCTGCCGGCGCTCACCGCACTGCACTGGCCGACCGACCCGCCGAGGTTGCACGCGCCACACGAGCCGGAGCACGCCGTGTTACAGCACACTCCATCCGCGCAGAAGCCGCTCGAGCACTGATTCGCCATCGTGCAGCTCTCGCGGTTCGACTTCTTCGCCACGCACGAGTTGCCCGAACAGTAGTCCCCGCTCACGCACTCGCCGTCGTCACTGCAAGACGTGGGGCAGGATGCGGACGCGCCGCCGCAAACGTAGGGCGCGCAACTCGGATGGCCTTCGCCGCCAGCGACGATGGCGCAGGTGCCCTGCTGCCCCGACACGTCACAAGCATCGCACGCGCCCGAGCACGACGTGTCGCAGCAGACGCCATCGACGCAGTTGCCGCTCGCGCACTCCCTCGCTGTGGTGCAACTCGTTCCGTTCGAGGCCTGCGCGACGCACTCGCCGTTCGCGCAGTACTTGCCGCTTGGGCAACTCGCGTCCGCGGCCGGGCCGTCGACCTGGCCGTCGCAGTCGTTGTCCTTGCCGTCGCACAGCTCAGGCGCCCCCGGATAGACCGTATGGTCCTGCGCCGCGCCGGGCGGGCAATTCGGGTCTGCCATCTCGAGGCAGTCGGGCCAGCCGTCACCGTCGCTGTCGAGGCAGGTCGCGACCCCACCTTCGCAGAACGCGTAGGGACTCATGTCCGCGCCGTGCGTCGCCGGATTGTCATTGCAATCGCTCTGCTCGCCGGCGACGCAACACCCTGGCTTCGAGCAGTCCTTTACGCCATCGCCGTCGGCGTCGCAGGCGGGGTCGGGCGCCGCGAGCTTCACCTCGACGAGCCCGGTCGTTCGAGTGTCGATGATGCCCGACCAGGCGGCGACGACCTTCTTTCCCGCGCTGTCGGTTCCGCGAACCAACGCGGACAGCTTTCGACCCGAGCTGCCCTGAGCGCGGACGACCTCCAGCACGAAGGGCGAGGTCGCCAGGTCGCGACCGGCCGTCGAGAAGTCTCCGGTGCTCGCGCCGCCGTTCGGGGGACCTGCGGGCCAAGCGTACGTCGAATCGCCGACCACGTTGCGCAGGCGCAGATGGAGTTCGGCGATGCCCGCGACGCCCGGCGCCGCGTGGATGTCGAGGTAGAGCGCGGTGTAGACATCGACCTTCTTCGGCGTGCATGCGGCGAGCAGCGAGGCGACCAGCAGAGATCGAAGAACCCAGCGCATCAGGAAAACCCTCCGCATCCGGTCGATCGTGCAGACGAACGGCCGCATTCTGGCGCGTGCGGCGGAGAAGTCAAGCGGGTGTCGCACGCCGGCGGCGGGGCACCGAGACGAACCGGAGGACGCCCTCAGAGAGGTCTGAGGAACGCCCTCCGGCGTCGAGGTCGAGCGGAACCAGCGCCCTACTGGGTCGGCCGAGTGCGCGGGCCGCCGAAGATCACGTACACGTCGCTCGTCGGGTAGACCTGTGAAACGAAGATGTCGGCGTAGCCGTCCCCGTTGAAGTCGCCGATGGCGATGCCCCGACCGAAATTGCTGCCGCTCGAGGGTCCGTCAATCACGGCTTCCGCTTCGCTCGGGTTGGAAGGCGTGGTCTCGGTCAGAGCGGTGCCGCCTCCGTAGAAGACGAAGACCGCACCGTTTCCACCGTCCGCACCCGGGGCACCCACGATCAGGTCTGGCTTGCCGTCACCATCCAGGTCGCCCACGCCCACGGCGAAGCCGAAACTTTCGCCATCAAATTTGTCGGTGAAGACCTTGGTTCCGGAAGGCGGCGAAGACAGATCGATGCTCTGCGTTATCGGCAACGACACGAGGTAGACCGAGGAGGGGTTGTTTCCCCACGACCCGACCGGGACGATCAACCGTCTATCATGGGCCGTGGCGTTTCCGAAGTCGGCCACGATGGGCGCCGACCCTGGGGCGGGCTTCCCGATGGTCATGTCCGGCGCGCTCCAGAGCCGGTGCGTGTCCTGCGGGATGTTGCCGCCATAGAACACGTCGGTGCCCCAGCCATCGTCCCACTCGGTGATGAAATCGTCCATGTAGTCGCCGTTCACGTCCCCCATCGAGGAGAACCGGAGGATGTTGCTGCTGCTCCAGGAGTTCGGGAAGTTGGGATACTCGCCGTCATCGACCCAGGTGGAAACCTCGCTTGCGGTTGGCGGATAGCCGACCGGGATGGTAACACCCTGCGGGTAGCCATTCTTGATTGGCGCTTGCTGCCAGGAACTGTTGCCCATGAGCACATACCCGGCCGAGTGGAATCTCTGGCGATGGTCCCATCCCCAAGAGGACACGTAATTACTCCACACGAAGCCAAGCATGACGTCATTCACGCCGTTTCCACTGTAGTCACCAGAAACCAAGTCGCTAAAGCATTCGCCGTTCGGCGTACCCCACGGTTGGCCAACGTCTTCGACGAGGTAATCAGCGTTGGCCCCCCCGTAACCCACATCGTTGAGGTTCGTGAGCGACGTCTTGTTGCGAAGTGCTGTGTTGCCCAGCTCGATGGCCACTCCGCCCTTGGTGTCGCTGGCGGTGCTGTCCTGGTAGCCTCCGAGGACAACGTCGTCGATGCCGTCTCCGTTGACGTCGCCGGCCGCGACCGAGACCACGGGCTCGCTATCGAAGCCGAGTTTGAGATCTCCATTGGGCAGCGTCCACGACACCGTGTCACGATTGCTCATCGATCTCCCCCAGACCACCGCCGCCGGCTGCCCAGCGAACAGCATGTCGGTCTTCCCGTCGCCATCGAAGTCTCCGATGGCCCAGCTTCGACCCGTGGTCGGATAGCCGGCGCAGTCGTAATTGCAGCCGCCGGTGAGCTGGCCGCACCCGAACGCCTCGTCGTAGGTCCCGCCGCCGGTGTTGCGGATGACCACCACGCGCGGTATCTGGGTCTTGGTGTTGATGGTGCCGATGATTGGCGGCGGAATCGACTTGCAGATCCCGGCGATGCACTCCGAGTCGAGCATGCAGTCGGTATCCGTCGAGCAGGGCTGCCCATCGGGCGACCGGCAGGTGCCGCCGACGCAGGCCTGTCCTGCCGAGCAATCCGCGTTCGACTTGCAAGTCACTCCCGGCTTCGCCGCGCAGACGCCGGCCGCGCAGTCGTCCGCCGAGACGCAGTCCGCATCCATCGTGCAGGTCCCGCCCGTCGGCTCCTTGCAGACGTTGTTCTCGCAGGTCAGGCCCGTGAGGCAGTCGGCCGTGGTGGCGCAGGCGCCGCCCACCGGCTCCACGCAGACGTAGTCGACGCAGACCTTGTTCAGGCAACTGCCCTTGGCGCAGTCGGTGTCCACCGCGCACGCCGCCCCGCTGCCCTCGTTCACGCAATGGCCGTCCGCGCAGTCGGTGTCGTGGGTACAGGAGACTCCCGCGCCGGCCTGGCAGGTTCCGCTCTTGCAAACGTAGTTCGGCTGGCACTGGGTCGAATCCGTGCAGCTCCCGCCGACCGGCTCGCGGCAGGTGCCGTCGACGCAGGTCAAGGAGGCCCAGCAGGCGTCGGGGCCCGCGCAGGCGCCGCCGGGGCCCGCGCGACAGGTGCCCTGGTAACATTGGAGGCCCGTCGCGCAGTCGGCGCCCGAGGTGCAGGCGCCGCCGCTCGTCGCTTCGCACTTGCCGTTGTCGCAGGTCAAGCCGTTCGCGCAGTCGGTGTTGGTGGTGCAGGCGGTCCCCGTGCCGGCCTTGCAGGTTCCCGCATCGCAAGTCAGACCGGTGTCGCACTGATCGCTCGTCTGGCACTGGCCGCCGGCCGTGCTCACGCACTTGTCGAGCACGCACGCGAGACCGGTGCTGCAGTCGGCGTCGGCCACGCAGGCCGAGCCGAGGTTGCCCAGGCACTTGCCGTTCGTGCAGGTGAGCCCCGAGGCGCACGCGACCGTCGCGTTGCAGTCTCCGCCCGCGGTCGCGTCGCAGACGCCGTTCTCGCAGGTGTAGCCGGTCGTACACGGCGCGGTGGCCGAGCAGGGCGCGCCCCCCTCGCCCGAGCAGATGTTGCCATGGCAGTCGACTCCCGGGACGCAGTCGGACACGCTCTGGCACGGCTGTCCGATGTTGCCGAGGCAGGTGCCGTTGACGCAGGTCGTGTCCGGCGCGCAGGCCACCGGAGGCGTGCTCGAGCTGGAGCAGGTGCCGCCCTGGTTCGCCGCGCAGGTTCCGTTGACGCAGGTGAACCCCGTCGAGCAGGAGACCGTGGAGCTGCACGGCTCGCCGCCGGTCCCTTCGCAGATGTTGCCCTGGCAGGTGAACCCGGTCTCGCAGTCGGAGGTCTGCTGGCAGGCCGAGCCCATCGTGCCCTTGCAGATGCCGTTGACGCAGGCGAGCCCGGTCGCGCAGGGGATCTGCGGGTTCTGATCGGAGCAGGTGCCGCCGAGGTTCGCGGCGCACACGCCGTTCTCGCAGGTGAACCCGGTCGCGCACGGGGCCTGATCGTTGCACGGCTCGCCGCCCGTCCCTTCGCAGATGCCCCCGTGGCAGGTGAAGCCCGGCGCGCAGTCGGTGCTCTGCCCGCACGCGGCGCCCATCGCGCCCAGGCAGACGTTGTTGACGCAGGTCAAGGTCGACGCGCACGGCACCTGGGCGTTGCAAGTGCCTCCCAGGTTCGCGTGGCAGACGCCCGCGACGCAGGTGTAGCCCTGGGTGCAGGGGGCCGATTGACTGCACGGAGAGCCGCCCTGCCCCGAGCACTTGCCCGCGTAGCAGTCGTACCCGGGCGCGCAGTCGTCGGCGGTCTGGCAGGCGGTCCCGAGACCTCCCTTGCAGGTGCCGTTGACGCACGTCAACCCTTGCGCGCAGGAGACGTCGCTCCCGCAGGAGCCGCCCAGGGTCGCGACGCAGACCTGGTTCTCGCAGGTGAACCCGGAGGCGCAGGGCGCGGTGGGCGTGCACGGCCCGCCGCCCTTGCCCGAGCAGGTGCCACCGTAGCAGGCGAGACCCGGCGCGCAGTCGCCGTCCGTCTTGCACTGGGCGCCGAGCTGGCCGACGCAGGTGCCGTTGACGCAGGTGTAGCCAGTGACGCAGTTGAGCTGGGCGGAGCAGGTCCCGCCGGCGTTCACGTCGCAGATTCCGTTCTCGCAGGTGTAGCCGATCGCGCAAGGATCCTTGTCGGAGCAGGTCGAGCCGCCGTCGCCGCGGCACTGGGCGCCCTGACACTCGAAGCCGGGGGCGCAGTCGCTGTTCTGGTGGCAGGGAGAGCCCATGTCGCCCTGGCAGGTGCCGTTGACGCAGGTCAGCCCGGCCGCGCAGACCACCTGGCCGTTGCAGGTGCCGCCCAGGTTCGCGTCGCAGACGCCGGCCTCGCAGGTGAACCCGGTCGTGCAGGGGTTCTGGTCGCTGCAGCCAGACCCGCCCTCGCCCGCGCACTTGCCCGCGTGGCAGTCGTAGCCGGGGCCGCAGTCGGTGGCCGTCTGGCAGGGCGACCCGAGCTCGCCGCGGCAGGTGCCTTGGACGCAGGTCAATCCGGTCGCGCAGGACACCGTGTCGCTGCAGGCGCCGCCGACGTTGGAGTGGCAGACCCCGCCTTCGCAGGTCGACTCCGGCCCGCAGGGAACGGTGTCCGAGCACTGGGAGCCCGGCGCGCCGAGGCAGACCTTCGCGTGGCACTCGTAGCCCTGGGTGCAGTCCTTGTCGGTGCTGCACGTCGAGCCCGGCGTCGCGAGGCAGACGTTGTTGACGCAGTCGAGGTTCTTCGCGCACCGCTTGTCCTTGTCGTCGCAGGCGCCCTCCAAGCCGACCTTGCAGGCGCCGTCCTCGCACACGAGCCCCGGCGCGCACGCGATCTGGAGGTCGCCGCCGCAGGGAAGCGATGCTCCCGGCGCACAGACGCTGCTGACGCAGGTGTAGCCGGTCGCGCAGGGAATCTTGTCGTTGCAGGCCTGGGCCGCGGTCGCGACGCAGGTGCCCGCCTCGCAGGTCGAGCCGGGCACGCAGGCGGCGACCTTGGTGTCGCAGGAGCTGCCCGGCAATGGCCGGCAGGTCCCCTGGTAGCACGTGTTTCCGGTGTCGCAGGCCGCTCCCTGGGTACAGCTCGCGCCGGCCCGGATGGGGGCTGTCGGCGAGCCGCAGGCGACGAGCAGCGCGGATACGCTGGCGAAGAGAACCGAGAGACGACGCATGGATGACCTCCGCCTGGGGGGCGAGAAAAATCGCGTGTGAGGTTTCCCACGATTTCGCCGGACGGTCAAGCGCCATCTCGAAGTCAAGCGGTGGGAGGATGTTGGCGGGCGCTGGCCTTCGGGACAGGCGAGCGCGACGGCGCGAAGGCGAGCGCCCTCCGCGCGACGCTGGCGTCCCGGGTCGATCGGCTGGACCGCTTCCGGTCCTCGTCGTTAGGATGCCGTCGTGCCCAAGCCGTACGATCCGCGCGACGCGTTCTACCGGAGAGCGAAAGCCCAGCAGCTCCGCGCGCGGTCGGCGTTCAAGATCGAGGAGATTCAGCAGCGCTTCCGCCTGGCGCGGCCGGGCGGCGCGGTGGTCGACCTCGGCGCGGCGCCGGGCGGCTTCCTCCAGATCCTGGCGCGCGCGGTCGGTCCCGCGGGGCGCGTGGTCGGCGTCGATGTGGCGCCGATTCGCGCGCTCGGGGGCGTCGTCGAGACGATTCAGGCCGACGTGATGGCGCCCGACCTCGAGGCGCGGCTGCGGGAGAAGCTTCAGCGGCCGAACGCGGACCTGGTGGCGAGCGACCTCGCGCCGAAGACCACGGGCATCCGGCAGGCGGACGAGGCGAAGAGCCTGGCGCTGGCGAGGCGGGCGCTGGACCTGGCACGAGCGCTCCTGCACCCCGGCGGGCACTTCGTCGCCAAGGTCTTCATGGGCGGTGAGTTCGACGCCTTCTTCGCCGCGGTGAAGGGAGCGTTCGAGGAGGCCCGGGTCGTGCGCCCGGAAGCGACGCGCGCGCGCTCGCGCGAGGTGTACGTCGTCGGGCTGCGGCGGCGGTGAGCCAGGGGGTCGCCTCGCCCGCGCGGCTTGGTAGATCCATGCCCATCCCGTGACACACTTGGAGCCGGACACGCGAGTGTCCGGGTGCAGGCACCGCGTTCGGTGGGTCTCCGCCGTCGCGCCGCGACGACAGCGAATCCGCCCTGTATCGCTCGGGAGGGCCGCGATGTCCGTGCCTCACCCGGACACTCACGTGTCCGGCTCCGATTTTGGCGCATCCGCGCACAGATTCTGTCGGAGAGCCCGCATCCGAGTTTGCCCTCGCCTGCGTCCAAGGCTTGCGCGCCCGCGCCTCGAACCGGCAGGATGGCGTTCCCGCTCATCCCGAGCGCAGTCGAGGGACGAGCGGCTTCGCGGGTGTTCGCCGGAGCGTTCATGCGCCGTGCTGGCCTCATCGCGCTCGTCCTCGCGGGGTCGGCGTGTCGGTGCGGCTCGACCGGCGTGTGCGGCCCCCGCGGCGACGAAGTCCGCATCGCGCTCGCGACCTTGCCCAACACGCTGGACTGGAGCGCTTCCAGCCAGTCGTCGGCGCCCAACTATCCGGTCATCCACGCGATGATGCGGGGCTTGACCGCTCTCGGTCGGCACGACGAGGTGGTGCCCGCGCTCGCGGCGAGCTGGGAGGTGACGACGGTCGGTGCGCCGCCCCGGCAGGTCTACACGTTCCATCTGCGCCGCGACCTCGTCTGGAGCGACGGGAAGACGCCGCTGACCGCGGAGGACTTCGTCTTCGGCTGGCGGCGCGCGCTCCTCGGGAACGAACCGGAAACGATGCTGGACATCGCCGGCGCGCGCGCGGTGCTGGAGGCCCGGTCGAGCCGGGTCGCGCCAGCCGCGGTTCACGCGCGCATCGCCCAGGCGCTGACCCACTTCGCCGTGAAGGCGCTCGACGCGCACACGCTCCAGGTGACCTTGCGCTCGCCGAAGAGCTACTTCCTCGCGCGGGTCGCCTACGTCTACCCGTTCTTCCCCGAGCCGAGCGCGGACCTCCTCGGCCGCACGCCGGAAGAGATCCGCCGCTACTTCAACAGCCCGTCGCACGGCCGGCCGCTGGTCCTGGGCGCGTTCCGGGTGGTGCGCTGGGATCGCCTCGGCCGGACGGTGCGGCTCGAGGAAAACCCGTTCGACCACGACGTTCCGGCGCGCGGGCGGGTGAAGAGCCTCCTGCTCGTCCAGGCGGCGCTGAGCCCGATTCTCTACGATCATTGCCGCATCGACTTCGCCCTGATGGATGACCCGTCGATGCTCGCGTCGCCGCCGCCCGACCTGCGGCATACCGATCTCCTCTCGACCTACTGGCTCGGCATGAACACGACGCTGGTGCCGCTGCCGCTGCGACAGGCCATCGCCCATGCCATCGACCGCCAGGCGCTGATGAAGGGACTGCTCCCGCAGGTGCGCCTCGCGACGACCTACCTGCCGCCCGGGATGCCCGGCGCGCCCGACGCGAGCGACCCGCAACTGAAGACGTACCCGAGGTACGATCCTGGGCTCGCAAAGGGTCTACTGGCTTCACCGGGAGAGTCTGCGGTGCCATCATCACCCGCGAGCCCCGAGCGGAGCCCGACGGTTCTCGGTCCGGCGCAGTCGAAGGGCGGGGCTCGAGACGCTCTTCCAACGCCGCCCTTCGACTCCGCTCAGGGCACGCGGGACATCGACCAGGCTCATTCCCGAGCGGCGAGCTTGCCCGCGGCCTACCATGGCCAACCCCTGACCCTGCTCGTGCGCGACTCGAACACGTTCCTGCCGGAAGTGGCCATCGCGGAGGGCATTCGCGAGCAGCTCGAGGCGGTGGGCATCGACGTGCGCGTACAGGAGACTTCGAACTTCACGAACGACATCCAGGACGCCGGCGGGCGGGTGGTCGTGCCTCTCTTCTTGAAGCGCGTCGGAGCGGACTATGCGCATCCGCAGACGATGCTCACGCCGTTCCAGGCGAACGGGGTCAACTACACGGACTTCGCCAAGCTCGACGGCGGCAAGGAAGAGGCGAAGCTCGACGCCCTCCTCGACGCGGGCGCGGCGACGACCGATCCCGCGGCGATGCGACGCATCTACGGCGAGGCCGACGCGCTCCTCGTGCGCGACGATGTCGTGATGGTGCCGCTCTTCTATCCCGATCGCTACTACCGCATCCGACCGTGGCTCGCCGGGCTCGGCGTCGACTCGTTCAACTTCCTCACCCTGCGCTCGATGCACTTCGTCAAGTCGGAACCCAAGCCGCTCGGCTTTGGAGGCCGTCCCTTCGAACCGCGCGTGGAGCATCCGGCGTTCTGGGCCGGATGCGGAGCAAGCGGCTCCCGCGGAAGGCGCCTGGATCATCCATGCAGGAACCGGGTGCTCAACGGACTCTTTGCGTGGGACGCCGCGATCGGGGAAGCCGGACACGTGAGTGTCCGGGTACAGGCACAGCGTCCGAGGAATCTAGGTGGTGATGCCGGACCGCTGGTCCGGCAGGTGGGCCAGCGGTCCATCACCACTGAGTCGGTTACGGTCCCTGCCTGTACCCGGACACTCGCGTGTCCGGCTCCAACGACCCGACCGTCATGCGCGCGAGCCTGCGCGTCGAGCATCTGTACCCGGACACTCGCGTGTCCGGCTCCAACGACCCGACCGTCATGCGCGCGAGCCTGCGCGTCGAGCATCTGTACCCGGACACTCGCGTGTCCGGCTCCAACGACCCGAGCGTCATGCGCGCGAGCCTGCGCGTCGAGCATCTGTACCCGGACGCTCGCGTGTCCGGCTCCAACGACCCGACCGTCATGCGCGCGAGCCTGCGCGTCGAGCATCTGTACCCGGACGCTCGCGGGTCCGGCTCCAACGACCCGACCGTCATGCGCGCGAGCCTGCGCGTCGAGCATCTGTACCCAGACGCTCGCGTGTCCGGCTCCAACCACCGCCGACATCAACCGGTTGGGCGTGGCTCTATGCGCTGCCCCGGCGGCCTTGCGATGAGGCGTTTCCTCCTCCGGCTCGTCCGCGACCTGGCGCTGATACCGCTCATCGGCATCGTGTCCTATGAGATCATCGCGCACCTGCCGATCCGCCGCGACACCGGTTCCAAGGTGATGATCTCCCAGGCGGTGCAACAGGACACGGCGCATCGACTCTGCCTCGATCGATGGGACGGGTTCCTCTGTCCCTGGCGGAACCTCCTCGAAGGCAAGTCGCTGGCGAGCGACACCTCGGTCGACACGTACGACGCCCGTCAAATCGCGAGCGCGGCGATGGGCAGCGCGCGCATCGGCGGCATGGCGCTTCTGTTGGCGTTGGTCCTCGCGCTGGCGTTCGCGTTCGCGCGCGTCGTCTTCGAGCGCTCCCCCGCCGACGAAGCGCTGGACCTCTGGCCGACGCTGGTCTACGCGACGCCGTCGTTCATCTTCGCGATGCTCGTCGCGGCCTACACCGGCGTCTCCTACGGCGATGACAAGCGCGCGTTCGAACCCATCGCGGCGCTGGTCGTGGCGCTCGGTCCCGGCACCTTCCTCGGTGTGGTCCTGCACGACGCGCTCAAAGCGGAGTCGCTCAAGCCGTACGTGCAGACCGCCCTCGCCAAGGGGCGCTCGCGGCTCTCGGCGCACTTACGCCATGCGCTACCGAACGCGATTCCCACGATGCTCGACGCGCTGCCGCCGGTGGCGACGGCGATGCTCGCCGGGTCGTTCGTGGCGGAGAAGCTGTTCAACGTGACCTATCTCGGCTTCATGTACGTCGAGGCCGCGCGCGACCGCGAGCTACAGGTGGTGGTGGTGACGACCACGATCTTTGCTTCGATCCTGGTTCTGGTCTCGCTGGCGGTCGACCTCGCGCGTCTGATCATCGACCCCCTGGCGCGGCGGCGCGCGTTCGAGGGCGACCGGTGACCGCAAAGACCAAAGGCCGCATCGGCGGATGGTCGCTGATCGCGCTGGTTGCGCTGAGCCTCGGCTACCCGCTTCTGGCGCGCGTTCCCTCCGTGCCAGCCTGCCCACTGGGATCCGATCCGAGCTTCCCCGCGGCGTCGATCTGTGCGCGCACCTTCGGCGGCATGTGGCGATCGATTCTGATCGGACTGTCGGCCGGCCTCGGGTCGTGCGCCATCGCGCTCTTCCTTGCGCTCTTCGCGCGGCGCTTGCGCGGCGTGACCGACACCCTCGTCGCCAAGTCGGCGGATCTCTTCTTCGCCCTGCCCGACATCCTGGTGCTCATCGCCATCGGGTTCGTCGTGAACGTGCTCAACACCCAAGGCGGCCGGCACATCTCCCCGATGATGGCGATGATCGTTTCCCTGACGGCGGTCGGCTGGGCGGCGCCGGCGAGGCAAATCCAGAACCGCCTGCGCTCGCTCGAAGGCCAGGAGTTCGTGCTCGCGTCGGAAGCGCTGGGGGCGACGCGCACGCGCATCTTGATTCAGCACCTCCTGCCGGCCGCGCGCGAGTTCGTCTTCGCGATCTTCCTCCTCCGCGTGCCCGCCGTGATCCTTGCCGAGTCGACGGTCAGCTTCCTCGGCTTCGGCCTCCCCGCCGACCAACCGTCGCTCGGCGCGTTCCTCGGAACCAACTACGACAAGCTGATGTACTCCGGCGAGATGCACGTCGTCCTGCCCGCCTGGATTCTGCTCGGCCTCGTCGTGCTCTCGTTCCAATGGACCGGCCAGGCCGTGCTGGCGCGGAGCGGAACTCGTCAGGGTCCGGGTTCATGAACGGCCGCGGGCCGTGCGCGGTCGATCGCCCCTGGCGAGGGTCCCGCCGGCTCGCCAGGGGCCGTTGATCACCCCCGGCGAGACCTCCGCCGGCTCGCCAGGGGCCGTTGATCACCCCCGGCGAGACCTCCGCCGGCTCGCCAGGGGCCGTTGATCACCCCCGGGGAGCCAACCATCGTCAACTTTCCACCATCGATCACCCCCGGCGAGACCTCCGCCGTCTCGCCAGGGGCCGTTGATCGCCCCCAGCGAGCCAACCATCGTCAACTTTCCATCATCGATCGCCCCCGGGGAGCCAACCATCGTCAACTTTCCATCATCGATCACCCCCGGCGAGACCTCCGCCGGCTCGCCAGGGGCCGTTGATCGCCCCCGGCGAGCCAACCATCGTCAACTTTCCATCATCGATCGCCCCCGGGGAGCCAACCATCGTCAACTTTCCATCATCGATCACCCCCGGCGAGACCTCCGCCGGCTCGCCAGGGGCCGTTGATCACCCCCGGCGAGCCAACCATCGTCAACTTTCCATCATTGATCGCCCCTGGCTAGACCTCCGCCGGCTCGCCAGGGGCCGTTGATCACCCCCGGCGAGACCTCCGCCGTCTCGCCGTCGCCGGCCTCGACCCCGAGGCTCCCCGGGGAGCGCCCTCGTCGCGCCCGAGAAACGCCGCTTGCATTTTCCAAATCTCTCGTGGTACAAGGCCTTTCGAGCCCAACGAGCCGCGGCGGACGTACGGTTCCGCCCCGGCGCCGCCACTCGGCGCGATTCCGCGTGGGCTCGAACCGGCCGCGGCGGCTCGTCCGCCGGAACCTGGGCCGGAGAAAGGAGCCCGACAACATGCCGCGAAGGAAATCCCTCCCGCCGACCGAGGCGCCCCAGGAGGTGGCGCCGACTGCGCCCGACCCCGCGCCGGTCGACGCGGAGACGCCCCCGGAGTCGGAGCAGGACTACAACCGGTTCCTGCCCGCGGCGTTGGCGATGAGCTCGGAACACGTCAAGCCCTATACGGCCGACATGAAGCTCATCCAGCACAACACCCAGACTGGCGTGGAGAGCGTCTCACCGTACCTCGCGCGGCTGAAGAACGAGGCGGCCGGCATCGACCAGACCCACATCACCGAGCTGCCCAGCCTGGTGCAGGGTCTGGACTTCGCGGTGGGCGTCGTGGAGCGTTACGCGTCCCCGCCCACTGGAACCGCCGCCGAGATCAAGGAGATGACCGGCCTGCGGACGCTGCTCTTGACCGTGGCCGACGGGTTGGTGCTCGCGGGCATCTTCCCGGCCAACAAGGTGCAGCCGATGCATCGGAGCATTGGCCCCACCAAGTTCGCCGGGGATTGCGTGTCGCTGGCATCGCTCTTCAGCAGCAAGAAGTTCGCGCAACAGATCGAAGGCAAGTCCGCGGTCACCCCGGAGAAGCTCCAGAGGGCGGCAAAGCTCGGAGCGAAGCTGAAGACCAAGGTGCGGCCCAAGAACGCGAAGAAGCAACGGGTCTCGCCGGAGCTGGCGCAGGCCCGCGACCGTCGCGACCGGCTCTGGACCCTGACCGAAGACTACCAGGAGGACGTCTGGAAGGCGGGCGCCTATCTCTTCGGGCGCAGTCTGGTGGAGGAGAAGGTGCCGCCCCTGACGGCGCATGTGATCCAGAAGCCGAAGCCGCAGCAGCCGCCGCTGCCGCCGTCTGAAGACCAGAATCCGCCCGCCACGGCGGCGGACGGAAAGGCGGCTGGCGCCGCGAAGCCCAAGGCCCGCAAGAAGTCCTGAACGACCGAACGAGGAGCCCTCCCGGCGAGCCCGGGGCACGCCGGGAGGGAGCTCCGCTTCCCAACGCCTTCAGGAGCTCCAACCAAACCCGATCGTCGGCGGCGCGCCTCCCTCCCCGACCCTCCCCCGCAAGAGCACGGGAGACGGGCTTTGCTGTGCCTGCGCAAAGGCAGTCTAGTTCTCCCTCTCCTTGGCATCCCATGGAGCCGGACAGGACACGTGAGTGTCCGGGTCTTCCGCGAGGCTGTGCCTGTACCCGGACACTGACGTGTCCGGCTCCATGTGCGCTGTGCCTGTACCCGGACACTCACGTGTCCGGCTCCAAGTGACGCCAAGGAGAGTCAGGAAAAGATCGCCCATCTGCCTATGAGGCGTGTCACTGCTGTCCAAGACACGCCGCGTCGGAGATTTCCGCTCATCCCGAGCGCAGTCGAGGGATGGGCGCCCCCCGCGAAGAACCGCTCGTTCCTCGACTGCGCTCGGAATGAGCGGTTCTTCGCGTGGGCACGGAATCTGTTTTGGACAGGCGTGATGCCCAGGCTACCCTTTGGGTTTCCCCTCGTCGTCGAGCTCGAGGAGCCTGGCCCGGCGGATGGCGTCGTTGCCGAACCGTTCGCGGAGGCGATCGACCGCGGCGTTGAGGCGGTCGCGTTTGTCGTCCCGTTGGGCGAAAAGCTCCGGCGCCGGCGGCGGGCCGAGGTTGTGGGCGCTGACGCCGCAGAGGCGAATCGGTTTCGGTGGCGGGTGCGTTTCGAGCAGACCGCGCGCCGCGGCGAAGAGGACCCCGCCGTCGCTGGTCGGCCGCTCCAGAGTCGTCTGCCGGGTCACCAGCTTGAAGTCCGCGAGCTTGTATTTCAGAGTCACGCCGCTCGCGGCGAGCCCGTGTCTCCTCAGCCTCGACGCGACCCGCTCCGCCTGGCCGAGCAGGTAGGTTTCGATGGTCTCCAGGTCTTCGAGGTCTTCTTCGAAGGTCTCCTCGGCGCCGAGGCTCTTGGCTTCGTGATCGCTGACGACGGGCCGCTCGTCCTCGCCGCGGGCGAGCGCCTGGAGCGGCTCGAAATCGTGCCCGAGCGCGAACCGCAGCCGGTCGGCCGGCGCACGCCGCAGGTCGCCGATGGTCCGGATGCGCACCGACTTGAGGAGAGCCTCGGTCTTCGGTCCGACGCCCCAGAGCCGGCCGATGGGCAGCGGGTCGAGCATCGCCTGGACGCCGCCCGGATGGACCTCGAGCTGGCCGTCGGGCTTGGCGAGGTCGGTCAGAATCTTCGCCACGAACTTGACCGGCGCGAGGCCCGCGCTCGCCGCGAGCCCGATGCGCTCGCGCACCTCCGCGCGCAGCCGGCGGACCGCGTCCATCGGTGGCCCGAGGAGCGCCTGCGTGCCGGTCAGGTCGAGAAACGCCTCGTCGAGCGACAGGCCCTCGACGAGCGGCGAGTAGCGGTGCAGGACCTCGAAGAACTGCTCGCTGACTTCGGCGTAGTGGCGCATCCGCGGCCGGACGACGACGAGCTCGGGGCACGCCCGCATCGCCCGCGCCATCGGCATCGCGCTGTGGATGCCGTACTTGCGCGCCTCGTAGCTCGCTGCGGTCACGACGCCGCGGGTCGGGTGCCCGCCGACCACCACCGGCTTTCCCGCGAGCGAGGGGTCGTCGCGGATCTCCACCGACGCGAAGAAGGCGTCGAGGTCCACGTGCGCGATGACCCGGCCGGCCGGCACCCGTCCAGTATCGCGCACCTCGCGCCGGCGCGTGGCAAGAGGCGTTACGACTTGGAGGCGGTCGCCGAGGCGGGCGCCGCGAACGGTAGGCCGCTGGGAAGTCCTTCGCCCGCCACCCGACACGGCTCCGGTCCCGGCTCGGCCACCTCGACTGCGGACCCGTTCACCGTGCCGAAGGCCGATCGGACCGATCCGACCGATCGGTCCGATCGGTCATCGGCGACTCCGGCATTGCGGGGCGAGGCGGCAGCGCGCCGTCAGCGCTCGGAGACCATGGGAGCGATGGTGGCCAGCCCCGGCACCGCCAGCAAGTAGCGATAGAACGCCTCGTCCGCGCGGGTGATGGCGACCCCGAGCATGTTCGGCTGCCGAATCGCCGGCGCGCCGCGCATCGCCCAGATGATGCGGCCTCCCAGGAGACAAACGCCCTCGCCGGGAAGGTGCAGCTCCAGGTTCACCGGGGTTCCCGGCCAGTGCAGGGACGACCCGGCGATCGCGAGGCCCTGCGACGACAGGTTCGTGGTGAACCCACTTCCCAGCAACGGGTAGTTCTGGCCGTAGCGAAGGGCGATGCGCTTGCGTACCCGAAGCGCCCGGCTGATCCGTGCATGAAGCGGCGGGCTCATCGGGCGCCGCCTTCCGCATGGGGCGTGCAGGCCCTGCACCTGTTCGACCAGACCATCGCGTCCCTCGACCCGGTTCCCGCCGATCGGACCGCCACCCTCGGCGCTCCGATCCGACCAGGTAGTCACTCGGATTCCGCCTGCACCCGCCCGATGCGTAGAGAAATGTTCGGGTCGAGGGAAGCGAGCGCTCTTTGCGAGCGGACTCGAAGGACGGGCGCCCGCGGGGGCCATCTCCGCCCGCCCTTCGAGTCCGGCCGACCAAGTGCCGTCGGCCTCCCCTCGGGGTGAGCGGAGATGGCCTGCTGAAATTGTTTTGGACAGCCGTGGCGCGCGGCGATGCGCTGAACGGGAGCGTTCCCGGCGCCGGACGGTCCGGCTCATGAGGTGCGACCTCGCCGGGGGCGACGCGGTTCCCGAAGGCCCTGCCGCTCCCTTCGGTCGGGTCGAGCTGCGGCGGCCGTCGAGGTCGGCTTCGAACGCCCGCCCCGCCCGGCGCCGGGCCGTCGCCGCGGCCGGATCACGAAAGGCCGTGCCAGCCCGCGTTTCCAGGCGTTGCGGTCGCTCTTGCACCCGCCGCGGCATGTGGTAGGATGCCGCCACTCCCTGAGTTGGAGGAGACCATGGCTGAGAACAACGGGAAGCGACCGCCCTTCGACCCGTACGAGGCACCGACCATCATCGAGCAGGCTCCCATCGCCGGAGCGCAACTGCCGCCGCCCGAGCCCGAGCCGGCGGGCACGCCCGCGAAACCGAAGGACATCGGCGCGCTGCTCGGCGACGCCTTCAACCTCTACAAGAACAACTTCGTCGCGTTCCTCCTGGTCGCGCTGGTCGGGATGGGGCCCGTCGCGGTGATCGCCAGCGGCATCCACGTGATCGGCGCGGGCATCGGCCGGTCGGCGCCCGCGGCGATGCAGGTGGACGCCGGCCGCCTGCAGAAGCTCCAGGCCGAGATGCAGGAGGCGGCCGCCGCGCACGACTTCGACAAGGTGCGCAGCATCGAGCAGGAGGAAATGCAGCTCAGCGTGCACGCGATCCGCGGGAGCGTCGGCTTCCTGGCCTGGCTGGCTGGGATGGCCCTCCTCACTTTGCTCGTCATCCCGCTGTGGATGCTCGCGTTCTTCCTGACGCAGGCGGCGATCACCGCGCTCTCGGTCGACCGCGCGCGGCAAGGGAAGATGACCTGGCAAGGCGCCTGGGGCGCGGTGTTCAAGCGGCTCGGCAGCCTCGTCGGGGTCTCGGCCCTCGTCGCCATCGGCATCGGCGTCGGCAGTCTCCTCTGCGTCCTGCCGGGGCTGGTGTTCGCGTTCTTCACCTGCTTCGCGCTGCTCGCCGTCTACGTCGAGAAGAAGGACACCATCGCCGCCATCAAGCGCTCCTTCGAGCTCGCGAAGACCGACCCCTTGCGCACGCTCGTGGTGCTCGTCGTCTTCGGGCTCCTGACCTTCGTCGCGCAGCTCATCCTCGGCCTCTTGATCCCGAGCGGCTTGATCTTCTTCCACTCGCTCGCGGGCTCCGTCGGCTCCATCGTCATCACGCCGTTCGGGCTCATCGGCCTGACGCTCTTGTATCAGGACATCCGGCGCACCAAGCTGAACGAGAGCGACGCCCAGCTCCAGGCGGAAGCGAACGACCTGCTGCCTGGAACCTGACGGCGCGAGAGCGAGCAGCACCCGCCCTCCCGTCGATCGTCGCACGCCTATCCGGTCGATTCCCTTGGAGCCGGACACGTCAGTGTCCGGGCTCGCTCCTGACGTCGTGCCCGACCCGGACACTGGCCTGAAGGGGTATTAATCGTTGCGAAAGTATCTGCACCTCGCATCATCAGTCGTGGCACGGGCGTCCCCGCCCGTGTAGCCTTCGTTCTGGCTTTCACAGGCGAGGACGCCTGTGCCACAGGAAAATGGGAGCCGGGCTCCAACCTGAACGAAGCCGATACCCCCCTCTGGCCTGTCCGCCTCCAACGCCGGTGTCGACCGGACAGGCTGACGTCTACTCCTCGGACGGCCAGTTCTCGGCGACCTTGCGCAAGAGCCTGGCGTGCGCCGCGTCCTGCCGGGCGAGCTCCGCGTAGAAGCTCGTGATGGTCGGGTCCGCCTTCGGCGCGAGCGCGTGCGCGTGCGCGGAGCACATGCGCTCCTCGAGCTCGGCCGCCATCAGGCACGCTTCCCGGAACGTCAGGTGCTCGCGACCGCTCCCGAGGCGCTTCATCAGAGCCTTGGCGTCGGCGAGGTCCTCCTTGACCTCCGCGGGGTCGAAGGCGATGGGCCCGACGTGGCGGGGATCCTTCGCGATCTGGTTGCGCAGCATCCGCAACCGCAGCTCGTGCTGCTCCTCCTCCGCCGCCAGCCCGGCGAAGAGCCGGTACGCCTCGGGGTCGTAGGAGAACATATCCGCGAGCGCAATGTAGATCTCCGAGGCGGTCTGCTCCACCTCTTCGGCTTGCATCAGCCTGTCGTAGGTTGTCGGTGGCATGGATTCCTGGGTCTGGTGCGAGGAGTTGGTTGGCCCCCGTGGTAGAGCGAAGTCCACTCGTCGTTGGTGCTCGGCCTCTTTCGATGCCACTGCCGCCTCCGGTCGAACGGGTTGACGAGCCAGCGTCGCGTCGATCTCGAACGTCAACATGAGATGCCGAACGGTCGAGGCCGCTTCGAGACGGAGCCCAGGGACGCGCCCCGCAGAAACCAGGGGCGAGGGAGCGGAGATTCCCCTTCGTAGCAAGCCGCATCGCCTGCCGGGGGATCCCCGGGCGTCGGTCAAGAGCGCCGGCGCCAGGAGAGCGAGCGTTCCCCTCCGCGGCCGGACGCCAATCGGTCGATGTGGGCTCGTAGGATGGGTGGAGCGCAGCGCAGCCCATCGTTTGCGGCTGTCGACATGGGTTCCGCTCCGCTTCACCCATCCTACGATTCTGGTTGCGGGCGTAGGAGGGTGTGGCCTCAAAGCAGATGCAAGCACAGGCCAGAACCGCTCATCCTGAGCGCAGTCGAAGGACGGAGCGGATCGTGTGGAGCGCACCGATGTTTTGGCTACACCCTCTAAGAGCCCGGAACGGAATTAACTGAGCAAGTTCGTGTTACCGCTCATCCCGAGCGCAGTCGAGGGATGAGCGGTAGCGCCCGGGACCGCTCGCCCTTCGACTGCGCTCAGGGTGAGCGGCCCCGGGCTCCACGACTTGCCCAATTAATTCGGGTGCGGCTCCTAAGCGAGCCCCGAGCCTCGACGGCCAATCTGCGCTACCCTCCTTCCATGCCGACCCGCTCCGGCCTCACGCTTCCTCCCGCGCTGCGAACCCTGAACCGCGAAGTGATCTCGTGCGAGAAGTGCCCGCGCCTGCGAACCTACTGTCGAAGGGTGGCGCAGGACAAGCGCGCCGCCTTCCGCGACTGGACCTACTGGGGCCGGCCGGTGCCGGGGTTCGGCGACCCCGACGCGCGGCTGTTCGTCGTCGGCCTCGCGCCGGCCGCGCATGGCGCCAACCGGACCGGCCGCATCTTCACCGGCGACCGTTCGGGCGACTTCCTCTTCGAGGCCCTCCATCGCGTCGGGCTCGCCAACCAACCGACGAGCACCCATCGCGACGACGGCCTCGAGCTGACCGACGTCTACGTCGCCGCCGCCGTCCGTTGCGCGCCGCCGGGGAACAAGCCATTACCCGAGGAGCTCGACCACTGCCGCCCCTATCTCGAGCGCGAGCTCGGCATCCTGCGCCAGGTCCGAGTCTTCATCACGCTGGGGAAGATCGGTCACGACGCGCTCGTGCGATCGTTCGTCCGCCTCGGCCTCGTCGAGCCCGGACGCAAGATGCCTTTCGCCCACGGCGCCGTCCACGAGCTGCCGCCCCCCTGGAAGGCCGTCGTCTGTAGCTATCACGTGAGCCAGCAGAACACTTTTACCGGCAAGCTCACGCCCGCGATGTTCGACGCCATCCTCGAACGCGCGCGGCGGATCGCCGGCGGCGAGTCGGGCGCCTCGGCTTGACGGTAGCCGTGACCGGCGCCTAGAGTCGCGCCCGATGCAACGCCTTGTCGCCAGGAGCGCGTGAGCCAGGACCCCGAGCTGTTGCGGCGCCTGTTGCGCGCGAAGGACCGGATGGACGCCGCCTCGAACGAGGAGTGGCCCGTCCGGCGGCTCGCGCGCGTCAGCGGCGTTTCCGCAGCCCACTTCGCGCGCTCGTTCCGGGACGCCTTCGGCGTTCCGCCTCACCGGTATCTGCTCACCCGCCGCATCGAGCGCGCGACGGCGCTCTTGCGTGAAACCGATCTCGCGATCACGGACATCGCCTTCCAGACCGGATGGAGTAGCCTCGGCACGTTCGGCCGCACGTTCCACGACGTCACGGGCCGGAGCCCGAGCGCCACCCGGGCGCGCGAGCGGGCGGCTGCGCACGAGCCCGAACGCGTGCCCGCCTGCTTCGTCAGCGCCGCGCATCGGCCGGACCTCAGAGTCGCGGTTTCGCAGAAGCGGCGGCAGGAGGCCGCGGTCATCACGACGCCGGACGACGAGGTCGCCTGAGCCCGGTGGCCGCCGTGGATACGCGAGGTGTCCGTCCGTCACCGATCGGTTCCCGATCGCCGCGCGACGGGCATCCGCAGGCGCCGGATGTGACCAGGTCTCGGCTTTTTGTTAATCGTTGCGAAAGTATCTGCACCTCGCATCATCAGTCGTGGCACGGGCGTCCCCGCCCGTGTAGCCTTCGTTGTGGCTTTCACAGGCGAGGACGCCTGTGCCACGAGACTCCGACTGCGACTACTTTCGCAACGACTAATACGCGAGCTTCTGGCGCCGCCGGCGCAGCACGAAGCCGACGAGCAGCACCAGCAGGAGCTCCGGGGCGGCGGCGGACCCGGTGGAGTCGCAGCCGAAGAGGCCCGCCGCGACGCACGTCGGCCGGCCGCTCTTCATCTCGCACTTGTTGCCCGAGCCGCACGACTTCGCGCTGACGACCGCGCCGTCGTGGCACTGGCCGGTCGAGGTCGAGTCGGCGCAAACATTGGCGTCGCCCGTCGCCGGGCAGACCTTCGGCACGCAATGGACTTCGCCGACTTCCGAGCAGTCTTCGCTCGCGCCGCAGGTGGTGGTCGAGAGCTGTCCGCTCGCGTCGCAGACCAGGACCTGGCCCGCGGTCGTCCCGCATTTCTGAGAGGCTGCCGGCACGTCGGTCGCCGAGGCGACGCACTCCTTGGACACGCAGCGCGCCCCCGCCGCGCCCGCGCCGACGGTCGAGCAGTAGCCGATGTTCGAGCAGTCCGTCCAAGCGGTGTAGGCGCCGCCGGAGCAGCTCACGAGCGTCCGCGAGTCCGCGCAGAGACCGACGTTGCCCGAAGCGGGACAGCTCTGGCCGCCGGCGTCGTACTTCGCGATGTACGGGTCGATGAACGGCACCGCGTAGACGTCGACTCGCGTGTCCGCGCCGCTGTACTGGCACCCCTGGTCGCCGAACGAGGTGATGCCCGCGAGCACCGTCTGACCGCCGACGTTCAGGAAGCCCGCGCCGCCCGAGTCGCCCTCGCAGGTGTTGACCTGCGAGTTCCCCGACATGACGAAGTTCGGATCGATGGCGCTGACC
Source organism: Myxococcales bacterium (assembly GCA_021787845.1). Classification (GTDB taxonomy): domain Bacteria; phylum Myxococcota; class Myxococcia; order Myxococcales; family JAJYLH01; genus JAJYLH01. The sequence goes on from JAJYLH010000004.1 coordinate 53,304, forward strand.
GTCGTCGTCCCCTGGCGCTTGGTGCCCGCCGATTGACCTTGCGTGTCGCTCCCGGAATCGACGCCGTAACCGACGATGCGGAAGCTCTCGCCGACCTCGCTGCTGCCGAGCGGCGTGTGGTTCATCCGAAGCGGCGTGATCGTCGTCGGCGTCGAGAGGACGACCACCCCGACGTCGTGGCCGTTCTCCAAGTTGTTCATGCTCCACTCTTGGTCGTACGCGGTCTCCTGGACGCCGATCCATTTCCGGGAGTCGTTGCCTTCGGCGCTGAAGAGGCTGGCGCCGGTGAAGACGCCGAACTGCGCGTTGGCGCCGATGGTCTGCGGCGCCACGCAGTGGGCAGCGGTCAGGATGACGTGCGGCGAGACCACCTCGCCCGAGCAGAGCCCGCCCGACCCGTTGCCGGCCTGCGCCGCGACCAGCACCACCGCCGGGTCGCCGGTGTCGGCGGTCCCGCCGATGATCGGCTGGTCGAGCGACTTGAGGCCGCTCGTCGAAAACGGCGGCGTGGTCGGGCCGCAAGCGGCGAGGAGGACGACGAAGACAAGGCTGAGGGACGACGCGAGGGCACGCATGGCGCGCGAGAGAGTAAGGGCGCCCGAAATCGGCGCCATCGGACGACCGACGTATCGCCGCCAGCGTCACACTGGGGCAAACTGAGCAGCCCTCGTGTACCCTGGGCGCTCACGCCTGTCCGGAGGGGCAGACGCAAGACCGGCGCCGGTTTTGAGTCGGTTACGGTCCCTGCCTGTATCCGGACACTCGGCTCCAAGTTCGGCCCAAAGCCCAGCCCCAAGAAGGTAGGATGGGGGGAGCGGAGCGCAGCCCATCGTTCGCGGCCGTCTGATGGGCTCCGCTTTCGCTCCACCCATCCTACAGCTCGAACCGCACGCGGCCGCCGACGAAGGTGCGCACGACCCGGCCGGAGAACTCCCAGCCGTCGAAGGGCGAGTTGTGGCTCTTCGAGGAGGACTTCTTGGCGTCGAACTTCCACCGCGCCTCGGGATCGATGAGCGTCAGGTCGGCCGGAGCCCCGACGGTGAGCGTGCCCGCGTCGAGCTGGAACGCCCGCGCGGGGCCGCTCGTCAGGAGCTCGATGGCGCGGGTGAGCTTGAGCTCGCCGCGCTGGACCGCGCGCAGGGTGAGGGCGAAAGCGGTCTCGAGGCCGACGATGCCGCTCGCCGCCTTGTCGAACTCCAGCTCCTTGTCGACGGTCGCGTGCGGCGCGTGGTCGGTGGCGATGGCGTCGAGGGTACCATCCTGGAGCGCCTCGACGATGGCCCGCCGGTCCGCTTCCGGCCGCAAGGGCGGCATCATCTTCGCGTTCGTGTCGTAGCCCTTCACCGCCTCGTCGGTCAGCGTCAGATGGTGCGGCGTCGCCTCGGCGGTCACCTTCACGCCGCGCGACTTCGCCTCGCGAATCGCCCGGACGCTGCCGGCGGTCGACACGTGCATCACGTGCAGGTGCGCGCCGGTCAGCTCCGCGAGCACCAGGTCGCGGCGGATCATCACCTCTTCCGCCGCGCCGGGAACGCCGCGCAGCCCCAGCCGCACCGAGACCTCGCCCTCGTGCATCGAGCCGCCGGCGAGCCCGAGGTCCTCCTCGTGCGCGACGATGGGCCGGCCGACGAGCCTCGAGTATTCGAGCGCGCGCCGCATGACCCCCGCGTTCGCCACGGGCCGGCCGTCGTCGGTGAAGCAGACCGCGCCCGCTTCCGCGAGGTCGACCAGCTCCGTCAGGCCCTCGCCCTTCTGGCCGAGCGTGATCGTCGCCGCCGGCAGCACCCGCGCGAGGTCCGCCTCTTCGCCCTTCTTCTTCACGAACCGGACGAGCGCCGCGTTGTCGATGGGCGGCCTGGTGTTCGCGATGGCGACGATGGTCGTGTAGCCGCCCGCGACCGCGGCCTTCGCGCCCGTCGCGATGGTCTCCTTGTGCTCCTCGCCGGGCTCGCGCAGGTGGGCGTGCAGGTCGACGAAACCGGGCAAGAGCCACAGGCCGCGCGCGTCGATGCGTTCGATCCGCTCGCCCCGAACGCCGTCGAAGGACGGCAGCGCACCCGGCGACTCGACGCCCGCGATGCGCCCGTCGCGAACGAGCACCGTCCGCTCGCCGTCGATGCCGTTCGCCGGATCGATCACCCGCGCGCCGACGATCGCGAAGAGCCCCGCGTGGCCGCTCATCCGTGCTCCTCGGCGTGGCCGGCGGCGACGAGGTAGAGGACCGCCATCCGCACGGCGACGCCGTTCTCGACCTGCGGGAGGATGACGCTACGCGGCCCGTCGGCGACTTCCGGCGACAGCTCGACGCCGCGGTTGACCGGCCCCGGATGCAGGATCAGCGCGTCCGGCTTCAGCCACTCGAGCTGCTCCAGCCCCAGCCCGAACGTCCGCGAGTACTCCCGGCTCGACGGCAGGAACTGCCCGTCCATCCGCTCGTTCTGCACCCTGAGCATCATCACCGCGTCGGCGCCCTCGACCGCGCGCCGCAAGCTCGTCGCGAGCGTCACCCCGAGCGATGCGAGCTCGGGGGGCAGGAGCGTCGGCGGTCCGCAGAAGGTCACCCGGGCGCCGAGAGCGGTGAGGCCGAACGCGTCCGACCGCGCGACCCGCGAGTGCAGCACGTCGCCGACGATGGTCACCCGCTTGCCGTCGAGCGCGCCCCAGCGTTCCCGGAGCGTCAGCGCGTCGAGGAGCCCTTGCGTCGGGTGCTCGTGCTGCCCGTCGCCGGCGTTGACCACCGCCGCCCGGGTGTGCCTCGACACCAGCGCTGCCGCTCCGCTGGAGGCGTGCCGGATGACGATGACGTCCGGGTGCATCGCGTCCAGGTTCTTCGCGGTGTCGACCAGCGTCTCGCCCTTCGTCACCGACGAGCCCGTCTGGCTGATGGAGTAGGTGTCCGCGCTCAGCACCTTCGCCGCGACCTCGAACGACATCCGGGTGCGCGTCGAGCTCTCGAAAAAGAGGTTCACCACCGCCTTGCCGCGCAGGGTCGGGACCTTCTTCACGCTGCGCCGAAGGACCTCGCGCATCGTCAGCGCGGTGTCGAGCAGGTGCTCGATCGCCTCGCGCGAAAGGCCCTCCAACCCGAGGAGGTGCCGCTCAGCGAGAGCCGTCACCTGAGGCTCCGGACGAGGACCAGCTCGTCGTCGGGATGTCCGTCCTCGACGAGCCGGAGCTCCAAGCGTTCGCCGCGGGCGGCCTCGACGACGAGCGGCGCCACATCCGGCACGATGGGGAGCTCCCGATGGGGGCTTTGCGCGAGCACCGCGAGCCACAGCCGCTGCGGCCGGCCGAAATCGAGCACCGCGTCCATCGCCGCGCGCGCGGTGCGGCCGGTCCAGAAGACGTCGTCCAGGATCACCACCTGCCGGCCGTCGAGGGGAAACTCGATCTCGGTCGGCCCCGATTCCGGGCGCGGCAGGGCGAGGTGCGCGTCGTCGCGGTAGAGCGCGATGTCCACCGCACCCCGGTCGATGCGCATCCCCCGCGCTTGCAGGTCGGCGGCCACCCGCCCCGCGAGAGCGATGCCGCCTCGCCTCACGCCGACGAGCGCCGCGTCGGGCGCGCCCGCGAGCGCACGATGGATGCCGTCGCACAATTCGCCCACGAGCGCCCGGACTTCCGCGGGGCCGCGCAGTCGCTGGGTGGTCACAGGTCGCCCGGCTTGATGGCCGACAGGTCGTCGTGCAGGAAGTGATGGAAGCGAAGCACCCGCGCTTTCTTCGTGAACGGGTAGACGAAGCTGCGGTCGTAGCTCAGGTCGATGTTCACCGCCGGCGGCTCCTGGTCGAAGGTGATGGTCCAGTCGTCGCTCGAATAGTCGAACGGCTCCGTGATCACCGCGCCGTCGGCTCCGATCGTCTGATCGGTCAGGTTCAGGCCCTTGAAACCCTGCTTGAGCGCGGCGTCGACCGCGTCCTCGCTGCGTTCCTCGTACGCTTTGTTCCCAGCCCGGCGCATCACCTCGACGACTTGGTAGTCCTGCAGATAGATGGGGACGAAGATCCACCCGAAATAGCCGGCCGCGACGACGGCGGCGAGGAGGAAGACCTTGACGAAGTTGATCTTGCCGCCTTCGCCCCGTTCGACCGGCATCATCCGTCGCCTCCGCCGGCAGACGAATATCAGACCTCGCCCAAGCTAGCGAACCGGCGCGAAGACGCGCGACCAGCGGAAGCCTCGGGGGCCGAAGGAGAACGCCACGCGCGACACGCGGCCGACGAGGCGCCCGACCGGCACCGGGCCGAAGGACTTCAGGCGGCTGTCGTAGGAAGCGTCGCGGTTGTCGCCGAGAACGAAGAGGCAGCCCTTCGGCACGACGAACGGGCCCTGGTCCGCCTCCTTTGCCGCGCGCCGGTGCGCGACGCGCCAGGCGCGGTGCGCGAAGCGCTCCTCGAACAGCTCGACCTCGTGGATGAACGAGGAAGTGCGCACCGGCTCGCCGGACGAGTCGAGGTCGACCTCCGCGAGCGGTTCGCGAACTACAGGTGCGCCGTCGATGAGCAGGACCCCTCCCGAGAGCTTCACCGTGTCGCCGGGCAGCCCGACCACCCGCTTGATGTAGAGCACGTGGTCCAGGTCGAAGACGACGACGTCGCCGACGCGCGGCAGCTCGTGCCGGTAGGCGAGCTTGTCGACGAGGACGTTGTCGCCGGCGAAGAGCGTTGGCGCCATCGAGGTGGACGCGACGCGGGCGAAGCCGAAGACGAAGACGCGCAGGACGACGACGGCGAGCCCGGCGGCGACGAGCGGGACGACGAGGCGTGTGAGGAGCCGGCGCTCGGACGCGCTCATTGCAGGAGCTTGAACGTGCGGGAGAAGCGCACGCCGTGCGGTCCGCCGAGCGAGAGCCAGATGATGTCCGCGCGGCCCTTGATGTAGCTGAGCGGCACCTGCCCGAAGGAGGGACCGCCCCGAATCAGCGGGAAGCGTGAGTCCTCGGAGTCGTCGCGGTTGTCGCCCATCACGAAGACGTGCCCCGGCTGGACAGTCCAGGTGCCTTCGCTGAACGGGCTCCAGTAGGGTCCCTGCCGGGCGTCTTCGGTTTCTTGCGCGACGTGGTTGACCCGGCCGACGCGCTCCTCGAACTGGTCGTATTTCTGGAAGGGTCCGGCGCGCGTGTCGCTCGCCGAGTCGCCGTCGCCGTTGAGCCGGACTCCCTTCTTCAGCCAGTGCCATTCGAGGGGCTGGCAACTCGTGCCGCCCGGGCAGACCGTGACGTGCCGGTCCTGGACGATCACTTTGTCGCCGGGGAGCCCGATCACCCGCTTGATGATGTCGTCGCCGGACGGGTCGGCGGGGTTGTTGAAGACGACGATGTCGCCCCGCTTCGGCGCGCGCTGGAAGAACTTCAGGTCGGTGAAGGGGATGCTCAGGCCGTAGACGAACTTGTTGACGAAGAGGTGGTCGCCGACGAGGAGCGTCGGCACCATCGAGGCCGACGGAATCTGGAACGCCTCGTAGAAGAAGGCGCGGATAAAGAGCGCCACCACCACCGCGCCGCCGATCTGCTCCGTGTACTCGCGGACCGCGCTCTTGCGGGTCAGGACCTTGTCGGCCAGCTCGTCCAGCTTCTTCGCCGCGAATTCGAGGGCCGCGAGGTCGGTGCCCGGCAGCGCCTGTTCCAGCGTCCGCGAGGCGTCCTCGAGCTTCTGCTTCGTCCCCTCGCCGATCCAGGTCCGCTGCTTCTTGGCGGCGGCCCTCACGCCCTTCAGGAGCCGATGCGCTTGCCGGCGGGCGCGCCGGAGGGCGTCACGCTCGCGCAGGCCCGGCAAGTAGCGCGGGAGCAGGTAGAGCGCGACGCAACCGGCGAGAAACGACAGCCACCCCGCCCGCGGCTCGGCGTGCGCCAGGAAGAGCCCGAAGAGGATGCCGGCGGCGACCGCGACCGCCGCGAGCGCCAACAGCGACAGGCCCATCGGCGGAAGGGCTTTCACCTCGCCGCCAGGCCTCTCGTCCGGCAGATCCACTGTCCCCAACCGGCGGCGCTTCGCCTCGACGCTCACCTTGCCTCCGCCCTTCGACACCTTGGGTCAAGCCGCCCTTCGTCGCAACATCCCGGCACCGATGAGGCACGCCGCGCTCAACACCACCAGGCCGAGCGACCGGCTGGCGTCGAGCGCGAGGGGCAGACCTTTCAAGACGATGTAACCGACGGCGCCGAACGCCGCCGTCTCCAGCGCCAGCGCCGGCCACGCTCTCCACTTCGCGCGGGCGGCGAGGAACAGAAGCCCGACCTTCACCGCCATGAACGCGGCGATCCAGCCGAGCAAGAGGCTCACCGGGAGCCGATGACCGGTCGTCACCATCGCGCCGATGGCGAGCGCGATGAGGCCGCCCAGGAACAACAGCCGGCTCGACCAGCGATCCCATCGCTCGACCCGCTCCAGGTCGGCCGACTTCGCGGCGGGCGCGGATGGCTCGGTCGCGCCAGGCGCCCCCTCGGGGGCCCCCTTCGCGGGCTCCGGCTGCGGTGCCGCCTGGCTCTCGGGTGGATGGGTTTCGGTTTCCGGCATCGCTTCTGCTCGCTGTCCAATCTCGCCTGTCGCTGTCCGATCCCGCCTGGTCAGAAATGCCGCTCATCGTGAGCGCGGTCGAAGGATGAGCGCCACCGCGACCTCCCGCTCGCCCTTCGACGAAGTTCATCCTGAGCTTGCCGAAGGGCTCAGGGTGGCCGGGAGGTCGCTGCGCGGTGCGAATCGCTCGCGCGCGCGAACGACCGTTTCTACTCTTCGACCTTGAGCACGGCGAGAAACGCCTCTTGCGGAATCTCCACCGCGCCGACCTGCTTCATCCGCTTCTTGCCTTCCTTTTGCTTCTCCAACAGCTTGCGCTTGCGGGTAATGTCCCCGCCGTAGCACTTGGCGAGCACGTTCTTCCTCAGGGCGCTGATCGTCGTGCGGGCGATCACCTTCCCGCCGACGGCCGCTTGCACCGCGACCTCGAACATCTGCCGTGGGATCACCTCCTTGAGCTTTCGGGCCAGCGCCTGTCCCCGCAGGAACGACCGGTCGCGGTGGACGATGGTCGCGAGCGCGTCGACCGTCTCGCCGTTCACCAGCATGTCGAGCTTGACCAGGTCGCCTTCCTGGTAGCCCACGAGCTCGTAGTCGAGCGACGCGTAGCCGCGCGAGACGCTCTTCAGCCGGTCGAAGAAGTCGAAGATGATCTCCGAGAGCGGGATTTCGTAGGTGATCTGCACCCGCTTCTCGCCGACGAACTTGATGTCCTTCTGGACGCCCCGCCGCTCCTCGCACAGCTTCAGGATGTTGCCGACGTGCTCCTTGGGGGTGTGGATGCGCGCGGTGACGATGGGCTCGGCGACGGTCTCGATCTCCTGCACGTTCGGCAGCTTCGAAGGGTTGTCGATGTGGAGGACCGAGCCGTCCTTCCTCCTCACCTCGTAGACGACCGACGGGCTCGTGGTGATGAGGTCCACGTCGTACTCGCGCTCCAGCCGCTCCTGCACGATTTCCATGTGCAAGAGCCCGAGGTAGCCGCAGCGGAACCCGAACCCGAGAGCGGCGCTGGTCTCCGGCTCGAAGGTGAACGACGAGTCGTTCAGCCTGAGCTTCTCCAGGGCGTCGCGCAGGGCGCCGTAGTCCTTGGTGTCGACCGGGAAGACGCCGGCGAAGACCATCGGCTTCGCCTCGTGGAACCCCGGGAGCGGTGCCGCACAGCGCCGGTCGGCGTGGGTGAGGGTGTCGCCCACCCGGGCGTCCTGAACCTCCTTCACGTTCGCGACGACGTAGCCGACCTCGCCGGCAATCAGCCGATCCTTCGGTTTCCCCTTGGGCGAAAACACGCCCAGCTCCTGGACCTCGTGCTCCTTGTCGTTCGACCAGAAGACGACGCGGTCCTTCGGCGCCAGCGTGCCCTGCACCACCCGCACCAGCACCACGACGCCGCGGTAGGAGTCGTACCAGGAGTCGAAGATCAAGGCGGACAGCGGCGCTTCCGGATCCCCCCTGGGCGGCGGCATCAGCTTGACTACCGCCTCCAGCACCTCGCCGATGCCGGTGCCCTCCTTCGCGCTGACCGGTACCGCCTGGCTTCCGTCGAGGCCGATCACGTCCTCGATCTCGTGCCGGGTGCCGTCCACGTCGGCGCTCGGCAGGTCGATCTTGTTGATCACCGGGACGATTTCGAGGTTCGCCTCGAGCGCGAGGTAGACGTTGGCGAGCGTCTGCGCTTCTACTCCCTGCGTCGCGTCGACGACCAGAATCGCGCCCTCGCACGCGGCGAGCGAACGGCTGACCTCGTAGGTGAAGTCGACGTGCCCGGGCGTGTCGATGAGGTTCAGGACGTAGCCCTTCCCGTCCTTCGCCCGGTACGCCATCCTGGCGCTCTGCGCCTTGATGGTGATCCCGCGCTCGCGCTCCAGCTCCATCGAGTCGAGGAACTGGTCCTGCTTCTCGCGCTCGGAGATGGTCCCCGTCGCCTCGAGCAGGCGGTCGGCCAACGTCGACTTGCCGTGGTCGATGTGCGCGATGATCGAGAAGTTGCGGATGTTCTCGTTGCCGCGGCTCAAGAACCGTCCTCGCGCAAAGGATGAGGGCCTGCCCGCCTCGGAGGCGAAAACGGGCACGCGGATATAACACCTCGCCCCGACAGCGCGCCCGAAAGATCATCGCGGGGCGCCTTTGGAGCGAAGCCCGCGAGCTTGCGAACGATCGGACCGATCGGTCCGATCCGACCGATCGGTCCGATCGGCGCGAAAGCCGCCCGGAGCCTCAGACCTTCGTGCGAAAGTACGCGATCGTCCGGGCGAGACCCTCCTCGAGACCGGTTCTGGGCTCCCAGCCGAGCAGCGCCTTCGCCCGCCCGATGTCCGGCCGCCGCTGCCTGGGGTCGTCCTGCGGCAAGGGCAGATACTTGGTCGCGCTCGACGAGCCGACCGCCTGCCGCACCGCGTCCGCGAACGCGTTCATCGTCCGCTCGATGGGGTTCCCCAGGTTGACCGGGAGGTGGTCGCCGCGGTCGTAGAGCGCGAGGAGCCCCTCCACCAGGTCGTCGACGTAGCAGAACGACCGCGTCTGGCTCCCGTCGCCGAAGACCGTCAGCGGCTCGCCCCGCAAGGCCTGGCTGATGAACGCCGGCACCACCCGCCCGTCGAGAAGGCTCATCCTCGGCCCGTAGGTGTTGAAGATGCGGGCGATGCGCGTGTCCACCCCGAGACCGCTATAGGCCACCGTCAGCGCTTCCGCATAGCGCTTGCTCTCGTCGTAGCAGCTCCGGGGCCCGACACTGTTCACGTGGCCCCAGTAGGTCTCCTTCTGCGGGTGCTCCAGCGGGTCGCCGTAGACCTCGCTCGTCGAGGAGACGAGAAACCGGGCCCCGTCCGCCCGCGCGCGCTCGAGCGCGTGCCGCGTTCCCTCCGCGCCGACCCGCAACGTCTCCACCGGGTGGGCGAGGTAGTGCACCGGCGAGGCGAGCGACGCGAGGTGGAAGACGCCCGTGAACCGTCCGGGGACCGGCAGCCCTTCCGTGCAGTCGGCCTCGAGGAAGCTAAAACCGCTCCTCCCGACCAGGTGCGCAACCTTTTCCCGGGACCCGGTGATCAGGTTGTCGAGGCAGACCACCTCTCCCCGCTCGAGCAACCGCTCGCAAAGATGCGAGCCGATGAAGCCGGCGCCGCCGGTGACGAGAAAGCGTTCGCTCATCTGTTCTTCGCTCGCTTCGCCCGAGTCGAGTGCGGGCAGGCGCGCCGCGCTTCCCCTCGGAGGCCGAGCACCCTAAGAAACTGTTCGGTCGCGTGTCAATCTCGGACGGGGCCCGCCGATGAGCGACTTCGCGGAGCTCTCGTGCGTCGAAGGATGGACGGCGGGGCCGACGCTCCCGTAAGATGCGCCGCCTTGTTGGGGAGTTCGATGAGCCGAATGCTCTCTCGCGCCGCCTGCGCCGTGTGCGCCGTCCTCGCCGCCTGCGCCTCTTCGACCCCGACCGTGCGGCACGACCAGAACGCCGGTCCCCAGCCGGAGGCGGTCTCCGTCTCCGAGGCCGCCGCCCAGGCGAACCAGATGTCCCCCGGCAAGCCCGGGCCCGGGGAGGAAGTGCAGGCCGTCGACCTGAACGGCGACGGCAAACCGGACGAATATAATTTCTATTCGAAGGGCACGCTGGGCAAGGACGGCCAGCCGAAAGAGGGGGCCGACGGAACGATGCCGCATCCCCTCCGGCGGGAGATCGACCTGAACGGCGACGGCAAGATCGACATGTGGCAGTGGTTCGACCGCGACGGGCACCTGGAGAGGGAAGCCTACGACCTGGACTTCGACGGCAAGGTGGACTTGGTCGTGTACTACGAAAAGGGTGTCGTCATCCGTAAGGAGGTCTTCCACCGCTTCTCGGACAAGCCCGACGAGTACAAGTACTACGAGGGCGGGAAGCTCGTCCGGGTCGAATACGACCGCAACCACGACGGGCACATCGACGAGTGGGAGTACTGGGAAGACGGCAAGATCGACCGCATCGGCTACGACGACAACGGCGACGGCACCGTCGACCGCTGGGTCAAGGCCAAATCGGAAGCGCAGCAGTAGAGCGAAAGCGCTACCGGTTCCATCGAAGCGCCAGGACCCTCGCCGAAAACGTCGCTCAGGCTTCCGTTGGAGCCGGACACGTGAGTGTCCTCAGTGGGGCACGGCCAGCGCCGTTCGTCGGCTCGCCGTTTCGGCGGTCATGGCGATTCGAGGCGCATCGCGGTCGACGACGGCCCCGCCTGCACCCGGACACTCACTTGTCCGGCTCCAATTCGCGACGCACGCAAGCTGATCACAGGGGCTTTCGGCGAGGCGCTGGCTAGAACGCCGCCCACTTCTTCAGCCGCTCGACGTTGCGGTCGGCATACGACTGGAGCTTGGCGAGGTCGCCCTCGCGGCCGGGCGTGACCCGGATCTCGCCGTCGACCAGCCGCGCCAGATGCTCGAAGCGCCGCTGCTTGACGAGGTACTGCTCGACGGGAGGCCTCTTGCCCTTCTCCGGCACGTGCTTGACCTCGCCCGGCTCGCCCGCGCGCTTCCTGAAGCAGGGGAAGAGGCCGGTCTGGCTGGCGAGCTTGCCCAGCTCCGCCGTCAGCCCCTCCTCGAACTTCCACCCGGCGATGCAGGGCGAGGGGACGAAGACCACCGCGGTGCCGTTCGAAGTGTTGATCGCCTCCTCGGCCACCTCGGCGAAGAACGGCGCGAACGCGGGCGAGCCCTGGGCGACGAAGGCCGCCCCCGCCGCGATGGCGAGGCCGACGTGGTCGATCGGGTCCTCGGGGAGCCCTCCGGGAGCGGTGGAGCTGTCCGCGAAAGGCAGCGCGGTGGGGCTGAACTGGAACCCGGTGTTCGCGAAGACCTCGTTCATCTGCACGAAGATGGCGATGCGCGCCCGCCGCTGAATCGTGTGCAAGAGGGAGCGCAGCCCGATGGCGAGAGCGCCGCCGTCCCCCGAGAGCGCGACCACGTTCGGGCTCGGCGCCTTCCACGCGCCCACGCCTTCCAGCACCGTCGCGACGTCCCGCACCGCCTCGGCGATGGTCGGGGAGCTCTCGAAGACGTTGTGCATCACGCCGAGGCTCTTGCCGAAGAGCTCCGGCGACTGTGGGCCGCGGCCCCAGGAGATGAGGTTCGGATACATCAGCGTCGAGACTTCGCCGCAGAAGGTGCCGAGGGTGAGCACCGTCTTCTTGCCGTTGTCGGTCGCGCGCCCGACCTCGTGGAAGGTCACCGCCTCCATGCAGCCGGGGCACAAGGCGTGTCCCTCGACGAACGCGTCCTCGCGCAGGGCGTGCTCTTTGAACGTCGGGAGCGGACGGGCCATCGGCAAAATCTCCTGAAATTAGAGCTCTACGCCTTCGTGGACGATGTGCCAGCGCTGGGAAACCTTGCCGGTGCGGGCGGCCTGCACGGTGGCGCGGGCGATGGCCCGCCAGGTCTCCGCCGACACGTCGGCGCCGCCCATCCCGCAGAAGAACGACTCGACCGGCGGATGCCTTCCGCTCTCCGAGAGCGCTTCGGTCACGTCCAGGGTCAGGTGCCCGCGGCCGTGGTGGTGCGCTTCGTTGACGACGCCGACCGCGTTGACGTTCGAGAGCGCCTTCGCGAAAGCCTGGGAGGGAAACGGCGTCAAGAGCCGCAGGACGACGACGCCGATCCGCATCTCCAGCTCGCGCCGCAGGTCCGGCAGGAGCTGGAGCACGGTGCCGGCGTCGGGGCCGAGGCAGACGAGCGCGACTTCGGCGTCGTCCATCCGGTGCTGCTCGAAGAGCTGGAGGCCCGGGCGGCCGAAGCGCTCCTGGAAGAGGGCAGCGACCTTGGGGAGCACTTCCAGTGCCGCCTGGATGCGCCGCTTCTGCCCCACCTTGAAGCTCTGGAACCAGGCGCTGGTGACGCAGTTGCCGAGCGAGGTGTCGCCGTCGAGCAAGCCCGGCGGATGGGTGCCCTGCTGCCCGAGCGCCAGCGCCTCGTCGAGGAAGGCGTTCACCTTCTGGTCCGGCTCCACGATCAGCCGGGCGGAGCGGTGGCTGTCCTTGATCCCGAAATACGCGGGCATCGTCGGGGTCATCACGTCCGGGTGCATCCCCACCGCGGGAAGCTGCAGGAGCGTGTCGTAGATCTGCTGCTTGCCGCGGCACATCACCTGGATGAAGCCGTCGTCGCGGTGGCCCAAGGTGTCGGACGGGTCGCCCTCGATGCAGAGGGGGTAGTTGGCGGTCGCCCGGCAGACGTTGACGACGACCACGTTCCCCAGGCCGGAGGCGCCGAGCGAGCGCAAGGTCTCGGTCATGTGGTCTAAGCCGACCGAGCTGGTGGCGGTGCCGAAGACGAGGTCCCGGCTGGCGGCAGCGGCGCCGGCCAGCCAGTCGGCGGCGGCGTGCTCGGCCTCGAGCTGCTTGACCCGCTTGGTGCGCACCTTGCGGCCTTGGACCTCGACGTCGAAGTGGCCGCCCATCGTCTGCGCGGCGAGGTGCTCGAGCCACTTGGTCGCCGGGGTGATGGGAAACCCGGCCATGATGATCGCGCGCCACCACTGGAGAAACGGAATCGCCGCGGCGACGTTGCCGTCCGCCGAAATCGCCGTCTCTTCGTCGTAGAGCGGCCGGTGCATTTCTTCCACGCGCTTCAAGTCGATGGCGCTCTCGTACCGGGCGCCGTAGTCGCCGACCAGCTTCAAGGCGGGTTCCATCGTCATGCGCTCTCCAGCACGCCTTCGCGGCGCATCGGGGTCTCCACTTCATGGAACAGGTCGAGCGGGCAGGAAGCGATGCACTCCCGGCAGACCTTGCAGAAGTCGTCGAACTTGGCGCCGGTGACCAGGGCCCCGCGCGGGTCCGGCGTGAACTCGATGATGCCCTCCGGACAGGCGACGACGCACAACGAGCAGCCGTTGCAGCGGTTCGTCTCGTCGTGGAACTCGACCCGCACGCCCGGCCGGCCGTAGCCGCTGGTCCGGTTCTTCCGCGACGTCCTGAGGGCCGACTGGGCTCCGGCCGGGACGTCGGTCTTCGGGTGCGCTGCCGGCCGGCGATGGTCGGTCGAGGGGTCGGCCGGGAAGTCGCCGACCCGGCTCTCGGTCAGCGCCGCCCGGAACAGCTCCGCGTTCTGGTCCACGAGCCGCTGCGGAATCCGCCGCTTCTTCATCACGTGGAGAAGCGATTCGAGCCCGGCGTCGGGCGAGACGAACCCGGTCGCGTGCACCAGCGCCGCGAGGACGCCGACGTTTCCCAGCGGCCGCCCGAGGTACTTCTGGCCGAGTTGGTCGGCGCTGACCGTGACCACCCGGCCGCCCAGCCGGTACTTCTGCGCTGCCTCCTCGGGCGACGCCGGCGTGTTGACGACGTAGAGCGCCTCGTGCGTCCCTTCGGCGAAGTCCACCTCCTCGCCGGCGGCTTCGTTCATCAGCACCGCTACCGTGGGGCTCGTGATCTGGCAGGCGGTCAGCACCTCGCCCCGGGCCAGGCGCAGGTACGCCCGCACGTTCGCGCCCTTGCGGGCCGAGGAGAACAGCGGCCAGTCCTGAACGTCGAGCTCCGGGTGGGTCGCGAGGGCGGCGCCGAAGGATTGCATCACGAGCACCAGCCCGCCGCCGGCCTTGCCGTCGCCGCGGACGTCGACGCTGGCGCCCGACTCGAGCCGCTGGCGCAGGAACTGCGCGTCGATCGTCATCTGCCGCTACTCCTTGGCGCCGCTAGGGCCCGGTGCCGGTGGGGAGCCCGAAATCCGAGCGGGCGTCCGGTCGTCCCGATCTTCCAACGCCGGGCCTAACATCAGACCCCGGCACGAGGCCGCCCCTATAGCGCCTTTCCAGGGAGAGTGCACGATGACCGCGAAGGAAGCGAGACAGCTCCTGCTCGGGCAGCACGAGCGGCTCCGGCAGGCGCTGGGAGAGCTGGAGCGGCTCGCGAAAGCGGTAGCGGCAGGCAGCGAATCGGCGGGCCTCCGCGCGCGCGCGATCGCGCTCGGCGAGATGGTGCGCGACCACAATCTGGACGAAGAGCGGCTCTTGCAGCCGATTCTGAAGAACCTGGACGCCTGGGGGCCGGAGCGAATCGACCGGTTGATCGAGCATCACGCGGACGAGCACGCGGCGCTCCACCGGACGCTGGACGAGGCCGCTTCCGAAGAGCTGAGCGACGGGCGCCGGGCGAGTGCGGTTCTGGTCGCCGTGCGGGAGCTGACCGAGCATATGGAGTGCGAGGAGAGGGAGCTGCTCGCCGAGAACGTGCTGCGCGACGACGTCATCACCGACGGGTTCTGCGGGTAGGCCGGCCGTCCGCGCCGATCGGACCGATCGGTCGGATCCGACTGATCAGTCCGTTCAGCGGCGGCGCGGGCCGGCGCGGGCCAGCGAGTCGACGTCGCGCTCGGACGCTCCTGGGGCCGCCTCTGCGGGGGCCTGGCAGCGCTTCTACTGGGCGCGCGAGCGGTGTCCTCCGGGCTCCGGGCTGGAGCCGGACCCGCCGCTACGGCCCGGTCGCCGGCACAATCAGCGAGTAGGAGCCGTCGGACGACGACGCGCCTTGGCCGACGAGCTGGCTCGTCTTGTCGGCGTTCACCACGTAGGCCTCGATCGACGCGGCGAGCGGGTGCGAGGCGTTGGCGGAGAAGAGTTGCCCGAAGAGGTCGAACGGCTGGTCGAGCTCGATCATCAGCCGCGGCGGCTGCTCGTTCGGGTCGGTCGGGTCCAAGGGGGGCGAGAGCGCTCCTACCGACTCGGTGGTCACCGGCAGCTTCGCGTTCGACGGCGGCGTCAGGATGAGGGTGTATTCGCCGGCGGGCACGTACAGCGAAAAGACGCCCGTCTCGTCGCTCACGGCGCGCAGGTGGAGATCCTGGTCGACCTGATCGTCCGCGCGTCGCACCGCTTCGACCGCGACGAACGGCACCGGCGCTCCCCCGCTCAGGGACTCGCCCGCGAGGTCGACGGCGAGGTCCCGCGGGTAGTCGCACTCGAAATCCTGGGTCGCGCTCTCCCCCGCCTGGACCACGAAATCGCTCCTGCTCACCGGCGGGCAGAGCCCCCACGGGACGTGGTGGTAGGTCGGCTCGGACGGCGGCAGCACCGCGAGGGGCAGGTACGCTCCTGGAAAGAGCTTGGCCTGGTAGGCACCGGTCGCGTCCGTCAACACCGTCGTCGAATAGCTGAACGGGCTCGTCTCGTCGTCGGTGTGGAAGGTCACCTGCGCGTCGGCGACGCCGATAGGGACCCCGTCCGGGCTCGCCGCGAGCACCTGCCCGGACACGTCCACCCGCCGATCGATCTCGATCGGCGCCCGAGCCGCCGCCTGTGGCTTGGAGGTTCCGTCGACCGTGTAGACGGTCGGGTCGACGAACGACGGGAACTGGGCGCCGTTGGACGACGGGCCGAGCTGGAGCCGGACGTGGTAGGCGCTCTGCCCGTCGGGTAGCCGCGGGAGCCAGAGGCTGAAGCTCCCGCTCTGGTCGGTGGTCACCGGTTGCGCGAGGAGGGTGCCCTGCAGGGCCTGGGCGCCGGTGGCGCTCGCCGGGATGGAATCCGCGTCCACCGCCCACACATCGACGCCGGCGGGGACGGGGACGGGCGAGCCGCCGCGGGCGACCTGGGCGGTGCCGGCGAAGTTGACCAGCTCGTTCGGACCGGACACCTCGATGGCCTGCGGCACCGCGGCCAGCGTGCTCAACGAGACCGCTCCCGTGAAGGGGTGCTCCGGCGGTGGAACGAGCGGCTGGTCGGTGAGAGGGTCGAGGGTGGTCGAAATCGGCGGCACGACGGTCAGCCGGAAATTCCCTTGCGGCAGGAGCAGCGAAAAGGCGCCCGGCTGGTCCCCCTGGTCCCCCCCGCTGGTGGCGTCGAACGACAGCGGCCGGTCGGGAATCAGCGGCGCGAATTGGAAGTGGAGCTTCGCCTGGACGACCGGAGCCCGGTTCGAGTGGAGGACGACGGTGCCGCTGACCTGGCCGGGGGCCGGCAGGACGAGCTGCTGGTTCTGCCCGTTCGCGAGGTCGACGGGACCGAACTGGGTCGGCGGCACCGCTTCCGAGAGGGGTCGGACCTCGAGGTAGATCTCGCTCGTCGGAACGGACGGCGCCGGAATCACGCAGATGCCGTCTTTCGAGGACATCGCGCCGCCCGAGCCCGGAGCTCCGCTGCCGTTGGCGGCGCGGCAGACTTCGTTACGGGCCTTCGAGCAGTCCTGGTCGGTCGCGCAGGCGCGCGGCGCGAGGTGCGGCGCCATCGAGTCCTTGCCGGCGAGCATCCCGGCGCAGGCGGGCGTGAGGAGGAGCAGAAGCGCTACAAGTCTCCGGATCATTGCGACTCCGGGCAGGGCGTGCCGCTCGGCATGTACTCGACCGTCCAGCGGTAGGTGACGGCGTAGTAGCTCTTGGCGATCGCGCGGTTCTGCGGTTCGACCGAGCTGTCCGCGAACCCGTCGGAGATGACCACCTCGAGGAAGAACGGGCGTCCGTCGCGGTGGAGCGCGTCGATGAGCGAGGAATCGAACTTCACCGGCGGATAGATGGTCGAGCCCGGGTCGACGGTGAGGTCCTCCGCGTCCTGGATGCCGTGAAAACCGCCCTGGTAGTCGACGAACCACCGGGCATGGAGCGTCTGCCCGGTCGGGTCCTGGAGGTTGTCGAGGCGGAACTCGACCGGGTTGGTGTCCGCGACGCACACGATGGGAGCGTCCGGCGTGACGTCCTTGGTGACGTCGAAGCTCGGCGGCTGGCGCTGGACGACGACCGGCTGCTCCTCTTCGATGTCCTGCGGCGACAGGCAGGCGACGCTGGCGAGCGAGAAAACGATGGCGAGCCTCCAAGCGAGGCGCATCGAGCACCTCCGGCCGGCCTTGGGCAGAAGCAAGAATCCGACCAACACTGAGAGCCTAGAAATCAAGCGGTTTCGTCTCCTCCTGGTCCCGGCGCTCGCGACAGCGCGATCACGGTTGCCTGCAAGTCGGCGCGGCGCCCAGCGGCGGACGGGACGCGCGCTCCCGCTCGACCTTCACCGGTCGCATCGTCGCTACGCCCGGCTCCCTTCGTCCTCCGGCTCGTCGAGCGGCACGCGGCCTTCGAGCCGGGCGCGCTTGCGCTCGAGGTAACGGAAGATGGTGCGCGCGTCGACCCCGAGGTCGCGCGCGGTCTTGGTCCGGTTCTCGTGGTTTCGCCCGAGCACCTCGTCGATGTAGCGCTCCTTGAACTCTTCGATCGCGTTCACGAGCGGCTGAATCGGCGCCAGGCTCTCCGGCCTCAAGTCCAGGTCGGTGACGGTCACGAGCGGCCCGTCGGCGAGGACGATGGCCTTCTTCAGGCGGTTCTCCAACTCCCGGATGTTGCCCGGCCAGGCGTAGCGCATGAGGGCCTCGACCGCGTCCTTCGCGAACCCCTTGACGCTACTCGAGAGCTCTTTTGCGAAGCGGGAGAGCAGATGCCGGGCGATCACCTCGACGTCGTCGCCGCGATCGCGCAGCGGCGGCAGGTGCACGCCGACCACGTTCAGCCGGTAGTAGAGGTCCTCCCGGAAGCGGCCGGCCTTGAGCTCGTCCTCGAGCACCCGGTTGGTCGCCGCGACGATCCGGATGTCCACCGGCTCCGGCCGGCTGTCGCCGACCTTGGTGACGACCTTCTCTTGCAGCGCCCTGAGGAGCTTCACCTGGAGCCCGACCGGCAGCTCGCCGACCTCGTCGAGGAAGAGGGTCCCCCCGTTCGCCGCCTGGAACCGGCCGATGCGCGTCGCCACCGCGCCGGTGAACGCGCCGCGCAGGTGGCCGAACAGCTCGCTCTCCATCAGCTCCGCAGGGATCGCGCCGCAGTTGATGACCACGAACGGTCCGCCCTTGCGGGGGCTGCGGCGGTGCAGCTCCCGGGCGATGAGCTCCTTGCCGGTGCCCGTTTCGCCGGTGATGAGGACCGAGATGTCCGTCGGCGCGATTTTCTCCAGCTTGCGGTAGACCTCGCGCATCGCGTCGCAGGAGCCGATGATCTCGCCGAACCGCGCCTCCTCCGCCGCCTTCTTCAAGGCGCGGTTCTCCAGGGTCAGCTCGTTGAGGAGCTGGGCGTTGCGCACGAGGAGCGACGCCTGCGCCGCGTAGATGGTCAAGAGCGCCAGCGCCCGGTCGTCGAAGTGGTTCGCGACCCGGTCGTTGCCGACGTAGAGGAGCCCGAACGCCGCGCCCTGGCGGTCGAGCAGCGGCACCGCGAGGACGCTGCACAGCTTCAGGTTGACGACGCTCTCCGAGCTGTTGAACTCCTGGTCGTTGAGCGCGTCGGAGACGATCACCGGCTTCTTCGTCGTCAGCGCCTTGCGCACGATGCTGTCGGAGAGCGTCTGCACCGCGCTCTCGACGTTGTGGCGCTCCAGGTGGCGGGCGACCCTGACGTGGAGCTGCCCGTCCTCCACCAGCACCAAGAACGCCTTGTCCGCGCTCGTCACCTTGATCGTGCCGTCGACCAGCGCTTCGAGGAGCTTCTCCAGGTCGCCCTGGGCGAGGAGCCGTTCCGAGAAGCGGTACAGCTCGCTCAGGGCTTCGAGCGCGTCGGGCTCGCGTTCTTTCGAGAGGTGCAAGGTCGCCCGCGCCGGCGGCGTCAGGTGGAAGCTCACTTCCGTCTGCCCGAGCCGGAAGCGGTCGCCGTCTTGGAGCTTGAGCCTGGTCAGGCGCTTGCCGTTCACGACCACCCCCGCGCCCTCCACCACCGACGCCGAAAAGAGGCCCTGGTCCCGCTCGATCGCCACCACCCCTTCGGCGCTCTCGTCCGACAGCGCGACGTCCAGGTCCTCGCCGCGACCGAGCGAGGTGATCGCCTTGACCAGGGTCACCGTGCGCGGCGCCTCGCCGGGCGAACGGATGGTGAGCACGGGCATCGGTCGGGCTCCTTCTTCAGGGCTTCGCCTGCCCGGCAGTGGTATCGCCTACCGGGACCGCTTTCGGGTGCCGCGCGCCGGACGCGGCCGGCGGAGGGGCTTTCTTCTCGCCCTTCGCGCCGGCCTTGCCGTTCGCCACGGGAGGACGCTGGCCGGCAGCGGCCCCGCCCGCCGCCGACGCCGGCGAGGTCTGGGTCGACTCGACGCGCCCCGGCGCCGCGGGCGTCATCGGCCTCGCCTGGCCACCGGGTGGGCTGCTGGCCGCCCCCGGCACCGACGGCCTTTGCGCGGGCGCGGGAGGGGCGGTCGCGGCGGGCACCGAGACCGGCCGCGGCAAGGGTCCCGCCGGCGCCGCCGAGGGCAGCTCGCTCTCGCTCAACACCCGGTCGGGCGCGAAGTCGACGTTCGCCTCGACCGCGCCCGCGAGCCAGAGCAGGTAGAACGCCCCCCCGCTCGCCCATTTGGCCGTGTCCAGCTTCTGGGCCAGCGCATAGTTCGGCGGCGAGAACCGGTGGGTCTGGCTCGAACGCAAGGCGTCGACGAGCAGGTACGAACCGATGGAGACCACCGCCGCCAACACCTCGGTCGCGGCGAAGGTCGCGCCGAGCTTCACGCTTCCGTTCTGGAACTGCCCGAGCCCGAAGGGCATCCACGCGAGCAGGACCGACGAGTGCGCGACCGTCTCTTCCAGGACCCGCGGCTTCGTGAGCGCCGTTCGCCGCTGCTCCTCGGCCAGAGCCTGCATCTTCGCCTCCTCGGCCTCGGCCTTGAGCCGCTCGTGCCGGAGCTTGCGAATCGGCGCCAGGTACTTCTCGTTGCGCCGGCGGACCTGGTCGAAGAACGCCACCGCGTCCGGCGGGACGAAGAACGGGTCGAGCTGGTAGTCCGGGTCCTGCTTCAACAGCTCGAACATCGCGTTCTCGGCGTCCGCCGGCCGGTGGAGGTAGAAGTACGCGAGCCCCAGCATCCGGTACGCTTGGACCCGCTGGCTCTCCGAGAGGTCCTGCTCGGCGGGAACGCTCTTGAGTAACGACACCGTCTTGGGGAAGTCGCCGTACTCGAAGGCATCGTGCGCCTCTTTGAGCACCTCGGGAGCGGTGTCGGCCCGCGCGACCGCTCCCGCGAGGCACACGACGGCGCCGGCGGCGGTGAGCGACAACGCTTGGCGCACCAACGCGCGCATCCGGACGGCGGTACCCCAAAGGCCCCGAAAGCGCTCTCGCTAGCCCTGGGGCTCCATCGTCACGTCGAGCGGCAGCTTCTGCCCGGCGCGCACGACGACCGTCCGCACCCAATCCTTGAACCCGGTCGCGCCCAGCCGTACGTGCACCTCGCGAGAATAGCGCCATTGCCCGTCGGCGTCCTCACCCATGTGCACGCGCAACCGCCCGCCCTTGAGCTCGCTCAACAGGTGCGAGACCTGGTCGGCGAGAACGCCGACGGTGCTCGAGTCTAAAGGCCCGTGGACCTTCAAGACGAGGACCCCGTCCAACGGCACGAGCTTCTCCCGGAAGTCGCGCTTCTCGCCGGGGCCGAGGGTCGCGTCGAGCGCCATCGGCTGGCAGCCCTCGTGCGACAGCTCGATGCGATGGAGGCCCGGCGGCAGGTCGCCGTCCCAGGCGCGGGTCTCCGCCACCTCGCGCCCGTCGATCTCGATCCGCGCGAACGGCAGGACCTCGATCGACAGATGCGCCTTCTTCACCGGCAGCGGCGCCCGGACGCTGGCCACGGCGAGCGGATGGAGCCGCGGCGCGACCGGCGAGGGCGCCGGGCGCGGATGCCAGCGCGGATGGGACCGCGGCGCCAACTTCTCCCTCGGCTGGATTGCCGCGAGAGGAGGCTTGGCAGGGGTCTTGGCGATCGGCGGCGCTTTCGGGGTCCGGGCGGGGCGCTTCGCCGCGAGCGAGCGGGGCACGGGCCGCGGCCCCGGCGTTGGATGGGAGCGCAGCCGCTCGGCGTGCCGGACGACCGGAAACGCCGCCAGCAGGACCAGCGCCGCCGTGGCGAGCATCCACAGGCGCCGGCGCCAGCGCGCGCGGCTCTTGAGCTGGTCCAGCGCCTGTCGGGCCTGGCCCGCCTCGGGGGTGCCCGGCGCGATGGCGATGATTCGCGCGAAGCTCTGGAGCGCTTTCGCCGGCCGGTGGTCCCGGGCGGCCGCCTCTCCTTCCCGCTGGAGCCGGCCGATGATGAGCTGCTTGGTCTCCCGCGCGACCTTCTCCGGCTCGGCGAGAAACGAGGTCACGAGCTCCTCGGGCCGTTCGAAACCGCTCTCGAGGAGCGTCGCGCGCAAGAGCTCCTGCAGTTCGGTCGCCGACCGCACCCGCTCCTCGCGCCGGGCGAGGGTCTGGTCGATCACGTGCGCGAGCGAGTCGGACACCGCCGGCTCGAGCTCGCGCGGGTCGTGGTAGTCGCCGTCGAGGATCCGCTTCAACAGCGCCGCCGGGCTCGGGCCTTCGAAGGGGAGCTGACCGGTCGAAAGCCAATAGAGAATCGTGCCGAGCGAGAACAGGTCGCTGCGCTCGTCCGCCTCCTCGCCGTCGATGATCTCCGGCGCCATGTGCGCGGGCGAGCCGACGAGCGACCCGGTGACCGTCATCCGCTCGTCGCGGTCGAGAATCTGCGCGATGCCGAAGTCCATCAGCTTCAGCGCCGGCGCTGGCCCGTCCTCCCGGATCATCACGTTCTCGGGCTTCAGGTCGCGGTGGACGATGCCCTGCTGGTGCGCGTGGGCGAGGGCGGCGGCGAGGACGTACGTGGCGGCGGCCGCGATTTCCGGCGGGTCGAACGGGTGCGCCTCGGCGAACGCCCGCAGGGTCCGCCCGCGGATCAGCTCGGTGACCAGGAACGCTTCCGGGCTCTCTTCGCCGGAGTAGTCGTAGATCTCGAGGATGTTCGGGTGGTGCAGCCGGGCGACCGCTTTCGCTTCCCGCGCGAGCCGGCGGCGGTGCTCGGCCCGGGCCGCGAGGTGCGGGTGGAGCAGCTTCACCGCGACGTCGCGCTCGAGCGACTGGTCGACGCCCCGGTAGACGACGGCCATTCCGCCGTGCCCGACCTCTTCGAGGAGCCGGTAGCGCTCTCGGACCCTTTCGGTCGCCGGCAACTTCTTCCACCTCGCGGGCGCCACTCTACACGACCGGCGAGGGGGTCCGACCTTGGCCGCCGCCCTAGCGCAGCTCGGTCAGCCGGGTGCCGGGATAGGCCTGGGCGAGAATCTGCGCGGCCGACTCGCCGGCGAGCGCCCGGCCGCGGGCGCACCACTGGCACAGCCCCACCGCGTGACCGGAGCCGGAGCCTTCGAAGACGAGGTCCCGCCCGCGCCGGACGATTCTGGCGTCCAGGCTCGGCAGCGCCTGGTACCCGATCAGCCGCCGCAGCTCAGCCCCGCTGACGTTCCGCGCGCCATCCCGGGTGACGAGCTTCACCCGCGCGATACGGCCGGTCCTGGTCCTGGCGACGACCGAGATCTCCCGCAGCCGATCGCCGATCACCTGGGCGCTTCGAAGCTGCCGCGACAGCTCGGCGAGCGCGATTCGCTTGGTCCAGTGCGCGGTCGGCGCTCTTCCGCCGCCCCGGCAGGAGGTCGGCACGAGGTAGGGAATCGAGACGCCGAACGCCGCGCGGGCCGACTCGGTGCGGCCGGTGCAGGAGGAGAAGTAGTACGTCTGCGCGAGTGAGCCCCGAAAGGTGAGGACCTCGCCCCGGGTCGCGCGGGCCGCGGCGATGGACCGCCGGTCGAGGGAAGCGGCACCCCTGTAGACTTGCGAGAGCACTCCCGCCCCCACGTCGAAGGGCTGGTTCCGGGTCGTCCGCGCGCGCACCAGGGCGTACGTGCGCGCGGCGATCGCCTGCGCCTCGAGCGCCTGCATCGGCCAGGAGGGCGGCATCTCCGACCCGACGACGCTCGCGACGTAGGTTTCCAGATCCACCCGGTCGACGGCGTAGAGCGTCCGGTCGGTCGCGGCGACCTCGACCTCGCCCAGGAGGCCGACGCCGTTGACGTCGATGCGCGCGCCGGCGGCGTCGGAGATCAAGAGCACCGGCGCGAGCTGCCGGCCGTCGGAAACGAGCGGCCCGACCGACCGGAGCCGCACCTGACGGCCGACCGCGACCGGCGGGCCCCCAGGGGTGGTGCGCGCGACCAGGTGCGCGCCGCGAATGGTCAAGGACGGGCCGCTCGCCACCGCGACGCGGACCGAACGCGCCCGCGCGACCGACCCGAAAGCCGCGGCGAGCGCCAGCCAGGCGATGAACGAGCTCATCAGCGCCGAACGTCGCGCGAGCGGGAGAGTCGCGCAAGAAACCGGCTCCCCACCGAGGTCGGTCCCGCGAAACCCGCGCCGACTCATCCGGTTGCACGCAGCTGGACGAGAGCGCCTGCACAGGTCGGATGGGCTCCGCTCCCCGACACCCATCCTACTCGCCGAACGGCGCCAGAAAGCCGAGGGCCGGGTCCGTTCTCGTGAGGCGGAAGAGCTCCTGCCCGGCGCGGAAGACGGTCAGGCGCTCCTCGCCCAGGTCCAGCGCGTCGCCCAGCGAAAGCGCTCCCGTGAACATCGAGAACTCGTCGCCGGCCTCGCGGCCCGTCTGCGCTCGCCGGTACTCGACGCGGGTCCGGCTCGTCGCGACGCCGTCGAACACCACCACCCGATGGTGGTCGAAATAGAGCGCCGGGCGGGCGAGGAGCTCCCAGCGCCGCCGGGCCCGCGCCGCGTCCGCTCGCTCGAGCTCCTCAGCGGCGCGCCGCGCCCAAGCGATCGCCGCCGCGCAGTCGAACCGGCAGGGAAAGAACGGCACCGGCACGACCACCAGGTTGTTCAGCTCCGGCGCGAAGCGCGCCGAACGGGTCCGGGCCCAGGTCGAATAGCGGTTGCGGGTGTTGTTCGCCCGGTCGTCCTGCGCCGCGAACGCCTCGACGCAGCAGGGCGGATAGCCCATCAGCTCGCCGAGCGCGCGCACCTGCTGCGTCGGATCGCCCAGCGCTTGCGCTGCCGCCGCCTTCCGCGCGAGCCCGGGGTCGTGCGAGAGGTACAGCTCGACCTGCGCCTCGCCCCGGTCGCGCTGGTCGTTCCAGGTGTCCTGGGGGCCTCTCTCCACCCGCCGCTCGCGCCGCTCGACGTGGACTTCGCCGTACGGGGCGAGCGCGCCGGCGACCGCGTCGGGCGCGACCGTCAGGAACACCACCGGCTTGAGCCCCGCGCGAAACGCCCAGACCTCGCCCAGCCCCTCCGGCTGTTCGGCAACGCTGGCGCTTTGCGCCTGCGGTACCGCTCCCCGAAGCCCGAGTTGCTCCAGGAGCGGCGCCGGTCTCGTTTGACAGAGGCGCACCGCCTGGCCGAGACGCCTGCGGCTCGGCGGGAGCCGTTCCGGCAGGCGGTCGAGCACGTCGCGCAAGAGGCGCGCGACCTGCCGGCCCTCGACCAACGTCTCGCCCGCGCTCTCGAGGAGCTGCACGAGAGCGCGCTCGGTGGCCGGCCGGGGCGGCTTGCCCGGCGGCCGCGGCTCGCCGCGCAGCCCGAAGATCTCCTCGCCGTCCTGGAGGCTCCAGTCGGCCATCGTCCGCGGGCCTTCGAGGCCGACGTGCAGCTCGCGGCCGGTGGTGGTGGCGGTCAACGCTATCCGGCAGCGCTCATCCTCGAGGGAAGCGGTGACGACCCGCCCTTCGGGCCGCGCGCTCTCGACCACCCGCGCTTGGGGGAACAGGCGCCGGACCAGGGCGAGCGCGTGCCAGAGCGTCTCTTCCA
The DNA here is from genome assembly GCA_021787845.1 of Myxococcales bacterium. Classification (GTDB taxonomy): domain Bacteria; phylum Myxococcota; class Myxococcia; order Myxococcales; family JAJYLH01; genus JAJYLH01. The sequence goes on from JAJYLH010000004.1 coordinate 78,368, forward strand.
GGTCCGCCTCGGGCGAGGCGGGCAGGCCCCGGATGTCGAAGGTCGCGCGCTCGACGGCGCGTGCGGCGATGACCTGCTCGGCGAGGCGGCGGCCCGGAAGCGTCACCCAGCCGTGCGCGAGCTCCACTTGAGCGGCACCCGCGGGCAAATCCGCTTCCGCCAGGGCGAGGTGCAGCGGCGCCTCGACCAGCGCCCGGCGGCCGCCCCTCGATTGCGCCCCGGGTGAGCGGGCGAGCGTGAGGGCGGCGTCGAGCCCCGACCGAGGCGGGAGCGCGACCAATGCCTGGGCGTCGGGATGCGCGGCGAGCGCGGCGAGGAGGGAATCGAAGACGGGAGCGGCGGGAGGCGGCAGCGCTGCCGGGTGCCGGACGACCTGGGCCGCGAGCTCCAGCCGGGGCGACCGGGCGATCACCTCGGCGTAGGCGCGGGCGCGCTCGCCGCCGCCGACCAGGAGAATCGGCCGAGGCGGCGGAGCTGGAAGCGGCGCGCGGGGATGCAAGTCGGCGGCGAGACTGGCACGAGCCGAACGCTCGGCGCAAACGGCCGAGCGGCGTCAGAAAGCGGCCAACGAGGGCTTCGCGCGCTCCCGTTCATTCCAAGAACGGTCGGCGCAAGGCCGCGCCGGCGGGCGCACGATCGCTCTGCTCGGCGAGCCGCCGCTTCGACCGCGGGTGTTCTAATCGCCCTGGATCAAGCGATAGCCGGCGCCGCGGACGGTGCGGATTTCCGCGGTGGCGCCGGCGCGGGCGAGCTTCGTGCGGACGTAGCCGATGTAGACGTCCACGACGTTCGGCAGGCCGTCGAATTTCTCGCCCCAGACGCGGTCGAGCAGGCGCTGTCGCGACAGCACTTCCCCGGGCTCGCGCGCCAGCTCGCTCAGGAGCCCGAACTCCCGCGCGGTCAGCGCGATTTCGCTGCCGGCGGCGGAGAGCACCCGGCGCTCCCGGTCGAGCAGCACCCCGCCGCCGAGGTCGGTCGCGCCGTCCCAGGCCATCGCGCGGCGGTGGATCGATTCGATTCGCAGCACCAGCTCTTCGAAGTCGCAGGGCTTGCCCAGGTAGTCGTCCGCTCCGGCGCGCAAGCCCGCGCGGCGCTCCTCCAGGGAAGCGCGAGCGGTGACGATCAGCACCGGGGTGCGCAGCCCCAGCGAGCGCCAGTCGACGAGCAGGCCGAGCCCGTCGCCGTCGGGAAGCGCCCGGTCGAGGACGATGGCGTCGAACGGCCGCTCGATCGGCCGGCGTCGCGCGGCCTCGCAGCGGTCCTGGACTTCGACCAGGTGGCCGAGAGCCCTCAGTTTCACCGAGAGCGGTTCTGCCCTGGGGAGCGCGGCCTCCACGACGAGAAGCTTCATGCGCGGGCGGTAGACCTCGACGGGAACGTCGGGCGGGTAACGGGGGCTGAGGGCGGCGTCATCCATCGCGGACACCAGTGCCGCGACGCGCGGCGGCGTTGAAAGTCGCCTGGTGGAGGCGGCGTCGGCCCGATGCAAAGGTGCGTCGGGGTGGATGGAGGTCGCGTCGGCCTTTCGCCATCAGGCGGAGCGCCACGATGGCCGGGCGCGTCCCGCGCGGCTGGCGACGCCGACCGCGGGAGTGGGTGGTCCTCGTCGGGGCGCGCGGAGCCAAGCGCCGTGTCGGCCCGCCGGCCACCGCCAGCCGCCGCGCGCCCTCCGACCGTGGAGCCTGCCTGAGGCTTGACAGGATGGCCGCCTCGTGCTTTGCTGCAAACGTCATTTCCGAAGGGTGTGCGAACGGCCGGCGACGGCCGACATCGGGGAGCACGATGAAGCATTCTCGACGATTCTCGTGGTCGCTCGCGATCGTCCTTCTCGCGGTGGGAGCGGTCTTTTCCCAACTCGGATGCAGCCCAGCTCCGGGTGTCGGCGCCGATGGCGGGCAATCGGATGGCGGCGTCTGCCAGCCGTCCACTTGCAAGACGCTCGGATTCGACTGCGGCACCGCCTCGAACGGGTGCGGCGGGACCCTGTCCTGCGGAAGCTGCTCCGGGACGGACACCTGCGGCGGTGCCGGGAAGCCCAACATCTGCGGCCCGGGCACCTGTACGCCCAAGACCTGTCACGACCTGGGATTCGACTGCGGCACGGCCTCGAACGGGTGCGGTGGGACCCTGAGCTGCGGAAGCTGCTCCGGGACGGACACCTGCGGCGGTGCCGGTCAGCCCAACGTCTGCGGCACGCCGTGCACCCCCAAGAGCTGCCACGACCTGGGGTTCGACTGCGGCACCGCCTCGAACGGGTGCGGCGGGACCCTGTCCTGCGGAAGCTGCTCTGGGACGGACACCTGCGGCGGTGCTGGGCAGCCCAACGTCTGCGGCAGCGCATACACCTGGACGAGCATGCCGAGCGGGACGACCGACGACCTCCGCGGTATCTGGGGGAGTGGCCCGAACGACTTGTGGGCGGTGGGCGACAAGGACAACGGGTCGAGCGTCCCGGCCACGGTGAACGTCTTCCACTCCGATGGCATTCGTTGGTCCGAGGTCGCGGACAAGACCAACGACGGAGAGCTGTACGCCGTCTGGGGAAGCGGACCCGACGACGTGTGGGCGGTCGGCAACGCCATCGAGCGCTGGGACGGGACTACGTGGACGATGATCGACAGCGGCAACTTGGGTTACCCGAGCCTCAATGGAGTCTGGGGCAGCGGGCCGAACGACGTCTGGGCAGCGGGCGCGGACGACAACGGCCAGGGCGAGATCGCCCATTGGAACGGAAACGCCTGGTCGGTTTCCGCGACGAGCTCCGGTTGGAGCAACCTTGCCGCGGTTTGGGGAAGCGGGCCTGACGACGCGTACGCGGTCGGTAACGACACCTCGGGCGGAGCGCTCTTCTTGCGTTGGAATGGCACGAGTTGGTCTCCCGAGCCGGTGCCTACATCGCCTTTTCCGGGCTTGCCTGGAGACATTCCGGACGCTCTCTGGGGTTCGGGGCCGGACGACATCTGGGGGGTTGGAAGCGGTCTCGATCACTGGGACGGGAGCCGATGGGCGCATCGCGGCGGCCTCGTCGGCGGCTCGTTTCCGCTCTACGGCGTCTGGGGCAGCGGAGCGACGGACATCTGGGCCGTGGGGGACTCCGGGACGATCGGCCACTATGACGGGACGGCCTGGGTGAAAGCGACGAGCGGCACCACCGAAACGCTCTACGGCGTTTGGGGCACGGGGCCGGGACACGCCTGGGTGGTCGGCGCGGGTGGAACGATCCTCATGCTCGTCTCGTCGATCGACGAACCGCCGACGGTGGCTCTCACGACTCCGGCCAGTGGCGCGACGGTCTCGGGCACGGTCGAGCTATCCGCGACCGCGAGCGACGACATCGGGATCGCGAGCGTCCAGTTCACCGCCAGCGGTCAGACCGTGGCCACGGACGAGAGCGCTCCGTACCAGATGGGTTGGAACACCTGCACGGTGCCCGATGGCACGGTGACGATCGCGGCGACGGCGACCGAGGCGGGCAAGGGCCAGACGGCGACGGACAGCCGCACGGTGACGGTGGACAACGCCGCTGTCGCCCCCTACCTCGCCGGCACGCCGGGCGATGGGAAGGCGACGCTCTCCTGGACCACCGAGTGCGGTGCCGCTTCCCAGGCGACCTTCCAGATCTATTGGGCGACCTCGCCCGGGGTCACGACCGCCAGCCAGGTCGTGAGCGCCGCGAGCAGTCCTTACGTCCAATCCAGCCTGACGAACGGGCAGACCTACTACTACCGGGTGGCGATGGTGAGCGGCTCGGGCGTGGGCGCGCTGTCCAACGAGGTAGCGGTCACGCCCGGGACTTTCGACGCGACCACCTGGTCTTCCAGCACCCAAGGTTCAGAAGACCTCCACGGCGTCTGGGGAGCGGGGCCGAGCGACATCTGGACGGTGGGGAACGCGGGCACCGTCCTCCACTATGACGGGCAAGCCTGGACTACCCAGGCGAGCAGCACTAGCGCCGACCTACGTGGGGTCTGGGGCAGCGGACCGGCCGATGTCTGGGCGGTGGGCCTCGTCGGTAGCACCTGCTCCTCGGGCCAGCAATGCCACGACATCACGGGCCAGGGTAATTACGAGTGCGTCGACCCGAGCACGAGCAATGGGGTCCCCGCGAACGCGCCGACCTGCACCCAGGCGCAGGGTTGGGCGTGCCCCAGCGGCGAGTCGTGTTTCGGCCCCAAGGGTGCGACCAGCGGCTTCTGTTTCGCGGCTTGCACCATCTCGGCCTCGGCGACCGTGTTGCACTGGGATGGGAGCGCCTGGTCCAGCGTGAGCGGCGGCACCCCGTCCGACCTGCATGCGGTCTGGGGTAGCGGCCCGAACGACGTCTGGGCGGTCGGTGGAACCTACGATGCGAACTTCAATGACCTGACGGGAACCATCGTCCACTGGGACGGCAGCACGTGGCAGAGCGTGGACAGCGGGACGAACAACGTGCTCAACGGGGTCTGGGGAACCGGTCCGAACGACGTCTGGGCGGTGGGCGATTCCGCGACCATCCTCCACTGGGATGGAACCAAGTGGTCCGGCTCGACCGGCGGGGACTTCCTGACTGGAGTGTGGGGAAGCGGCTCCAAGGACGTGTGGACGGTGGGCGCCGTCGGTCTGGCCATACATTGGGACGGAACCGCATGGTCGAAGGTGCCAAGCTGGACCAGCAACGAACTCCTTGGTGTTTGGGGAAGTGGCCCCAGCGATGTGTGGGCAGTGGGCGACAGCGGAACCCTCCTGCGCTGGGACGGACAGCAATGGTCCCCCCAAGACAGCGCCACTCAGGCCCCGTTGTTCGGGGTCTGGGGTGCCGGGCTCGGTGACGTGTGGGCAGTGGGCGCGGGGGGAACGATCATCCACAGCACGGTCGCGCCGGACGCGCCGCCGCAGGTCGCGATCACTGCGCCGACAGTGGGAACCGCGGTCTCGGGGACCGTCGAGATCACTGCGAACGCCAGCGATGACGTGGGCGTGACGAAGGTCGAGATCGGCGCTGGCGACCAGACCCTGGCGACCTTTGGCTCCGCGCCGTACGTCGTGCAGTGGGATACCTGCAAGGTCGCGGACGGGCCGGTCACGCTCACGGCGACCGCGACCGACACCGTTGGGCAGACCGGCACGAATTCAGTCCAGGTCGTGGTTGACAACTCGGCGCCGCCAGTTCTGACGGGCACGGCCGGCGAGGGGACCGCGACGCTGACGTGGACGACGGGCTCCTGCGGCACCCCGCCGAGCTCGTTCAATCTCTACTGGTCGACCGCTACTGGCGTGACGACTTCGAGCACGCTCGTCGCAGGAGTGACGAACCCGTCTCTCCAAACTGGCCTCACCGACGGTCATGCCTACTACTACCGGGTCGCCGCGGTCGTCAACGGAGTCGTGGGTCCGCTCTCGAACGAGGTGTCGGTCACGCCCCAGCCGCTGATGCGCCCGTCCTGGGTCTCGGTGGCGAGTGGAACGACATCGTGGCTCAATGGCGTTTGGGGTAGCGGACCGAGCGATCTTTGGGCGGTCGGCGGCGGCTACAGCCAGGGCGTTTTGACGGGAACTATCCTCCATGGCGACGACAGCGGCTGGTCTCCGGCGACGATCCCGGCGACCACGGCGCAGCTCCACGGCGTTTGGGGAAGCGGGCCCAACGACGTGTGGGTCGTGGGCGCCGCGGGCGATGACTCGTCGGGCGTGATTCTCCACTGGAACGGGAGTGCCTGGTCTCAGGACACGAGTGAAACCGCCTCTGCCTTGTTCGGGATCTGGGGCAGCGGCGCGAACGATGTCTACGCGGTCGGCCGAGACGCCGGGGATCACGGGGTCATCCTCCACTGGAATGGCCAAGCCTGGTCGAGCGCAACCTTGCCTTCGGGCACGGTAGATCTGGCGAGCGTGTGGGGCAGCGGGCCGAACGATGTCTGGGCGGTCGGGCGCTCGGCGCTGCACTGGGACGGTGGCGCGTGGTCCGACGAGACCAGCAGCTTCGCCGGGGGACTGGGCGCGGGCGGATGCGCGGCAATCTGGGGAAGCCAGTCGGACGACGTCTATCTCGCGGATTCCTCCTCGTTTCACTGGAATGGCAGCAAGTGGTCGATGATTCCGGCCTTGGACGCCAGCAATCCTTGGGGCCTGGCCGCGTGTGGCGTGTGGGGTAGTGGGACCTCCGACGTCTGGGTCGTCGGCGCCCAGGGCATGACCGCCCACTTGGACGGCGGGTACTTCTCCGCCGTGGCGAGCGGAACCACAAACAACCTGAACGGCGTCTGGGGAAGCGGGCCGGGTAACGTCTGGGTGGTCGGTGACGAAGGGACCATCCTTCACAAAGTCACGGTTGCCGACCTGCCGCCGACGGTAACGATCACGGCTCCCCCGTCGAGCGCCACGGTCTCTGGAGCGGTCACGCTCTCCGCGACCGCGAGCGATGATGTGAGGGTGGCGAGCGTTCGGTTCACCGCCGCGGGCTCTGGCGTCGCGACGCTGACGGACTCGCCCTACACGACAACCTGGGACACCTGCGGGCTCCCCGACGGTCCTGCGACCATCGTCGCCGAGGCTACTGACGACGCCGGCCAGACCGCCACCGATTCGCGCACGGTGACCATCGCCAACGCGGCGGTGCCGCCGGTGTTGAGCGGCGGCGCGGGAGATGCGAAGGCGAGCTTGGAGTGGACGACCTGCGGGCCGAAACCGGACTCGTTCGACCTCTACTGGGCGAGCGCGCCGGGCGTGACGACTTCGAGCACCGTCGTCGCGAGCGCCACGAGCCCGTACACGATGACGGGACTCGCTGACGGTCAGTCCTATTACTTCCGGGTGGCGGCCGTGCGCGGCGGGGTGGTCGGCGTGCTGTCGAACGAGGTGGAAGTCACGCCTTCGAAGCCACTGTGCGGCGCCGGCGCGTGGTGCTGGTCGAACCCGCGGCCGGAAGGGAACAAATTACGGGCAATCGCGGGAAGCGCGGCAAACGATGTCTGGGCGGTCGGCGATGCGGGAACCATCGTGCACTGGAATGGGACGGCTTGGGCGAACGTCATCAGCGGAACCACGAACGACCTCTACAGCGTCTCGGCCAGTAGTCCGAACAACGCTTGGGCGGTTGGTGCTGGGGGGACGATCGACCACTGGAACGGAATGACCTGGTCGGTCACCACGATCGACACCTATGGATCCACGCTGGTTGGCGTCTGGAGTAGCGACTCGAACCACGTGTGGGCCATCGTTGGGCGCGGTGACCTCTACTTCTGGAATGGTCAGTCCTGGTCCGACCCGGACACCGTTAGCACCAGTGGCCTCAATTTCTTGAGCGGGACCAGCATCTGGGGAAGCGGCCCGAACGACATCTGGGCCGCGGACACGAACGAGGGGTTCACCCACTTCGACGGCACGACTTGGTCCCGAATTGGTTCGAACAAGCTCGCGTATGCAGGCGGGAGCGGTCCCTCCGACGTCTGGACAGTTGGTTCCGGCGGCGCCGTCGCCCATTGGAACGGCACTGCCTGGTCCAGCTCGACCAGCGGGACCACCAACGATCTCGCTGGCATTTGGGCGAGCAGCACGAGCGACGCCTGGGCGGTCGGCGCAGGCGGCACGATGGTCCACTGGGACGGCAGCGCCTGGGCGGGCGCCGCGGGCGGAACGACGGCGGACCTGCTCGGCGTCTGGGGCAGCGGCTCTGGCGATGTCTGGGCGGTCGGCACCGCGGGAACCATCGTCCACTGGAACGGGACTTCGTGGACGGGCGCTTCCGGCGGCGCGAGCAACAATCTGAACGCGGTCTGGGGCAGCGGCTCCGGCGATGCGTGGGCGGTCGGCGACGCGGGCTCGATGCTGCATTGGAACGGGGACGCCTGGCTCGTGGTGCCGAGAATGACGTCAGCGAACCTCGAGGCCGTTTCCGGTTCCGGGCCGAGCGACGTCTGGGCGGTCGGGGGGACGAAAGACTCAGCGGGGAATGACATCGGGGGAACCGCTCTGCACTGGGATGGTCATGCCTGGTCGAACGTGTCCACGGGCGCCTCGGGGGTCCTCAATGGAGTTTGGGACAGCGGTCTTGGCGATGTCTGGGCGGTCGGTGACTATGGAACCGTTGTTCACTGGAACGGCGGTGTCTGGAGTCGGGTCGCTGCGCTCGGCGATCCTCTCTATGGAATCTGGGCGAGCGGTTCGAACGCCCTATGGGCCGTGGGCGGCGTTCCACAAGAGTGGGGGGAGAGTGGGTCATCCGACATCCTTCAGGGGAACGGCGCATTCTGGTCATCGATGACGAGCCCGAGTTCGATGAGCCTGAAAGCGGTTCGTGGCGACGGGCCGGACGACGTGTGGGCCGTCGGCGGCTACGACTACAACGTTCCCACAGTCGGCGACCAAGAGGGCCAGGCGCTTCTCCATTGGAACGGTAGCGCGTGGTCGAGCGCTTCCACGGGAAGCTCGATGCCGTTGTACGGGGTCTGGAGCAGCGCGGCGGACGACGCCTGGGCGGTCGGTGGTTCGGGCACGATGCTCCACTACGACGGCCAGAGCTGGTCGGCGGTCTCGAGCGGCGCGACCGCGGACCTCCGCGGCATCTGGGGCTCCAGTTCGAAAGATGTGTGGGTGGTCGGCAAGAACGGGACCATCCTGCACTGGGATGGCAGCGGCTTTGCCCTGCCAGGACCGCATGTCAAGCTGACATCGCCCACGGCCGGGTCTACGGTCTACGGTCAGAAGATCCAACTGTCGGCCGACACCAGCGCGGACACCGCGGACGGCTTGAGCATCGCCAAGGTCCAGTTCCAGGTCGGAGGCAGCACCGTCGCGACCATGACGACCGCCCCCTTCGTGACCACCTGGAACGGGTGCCAAACCAGTGATGGTCCGATCACGGTGACAGTGACCGTCACCGACACCTTGGGCCGCACCGCGACGGACACTGCGCAGGTGACGCTGGCGAACAGTAACGCGCCGGCTATGCTTTCTGGCACTCCTGGAGACACGACGGCCACCCTGACTTGGACCGACGTCTGCGGCGGCCCGGTCGGCGATTTCACGGGCGACGTGTACTGGTCCACCAGTCCGGGCGTGACCACCTCCAGCTCGGTACTGTCGAACGTTTCCGATCCCTACATGCAATCGGGGCTCACGAACGGCCAGACGTACTACTACCGAGTCCAGTCCTTCACCAACGGAACGCCTTTCGGACAAATGTCCAACGAGGTCGCGGTGACGCCGGAAGGCTGGTACGCCCCGTGGTCCACCGCGGTGACGGCGACCACCACCGGCGCGCCAGACGCCGAGGCGGTCTGGGGAAGCGGGCCGAACGACGTGTGGATCGGCGGCACCCGCGGCACCCTCCTGCATTGGGATGGCAGCGCGTGGACGAATGTACCCAGCGGCACGACCAACACCCTCCGCGCCATCTGGGGAAGCGGTCCCAGCGACGTGTGGGCGGTCGGAGACTCCGGAACCGCATTGCACTGGGATGGCGCTGCCTGGTCGGCTGCGGCGGTCCCGACGGTCGCCGGAGCGGACGGCCCCTCGGACTTGAGCTCGGTCTGGGTGGACGGCCCGACCGACGCCTGGGCCGTGGGCATTGCCTCGCAGTACCCCTACGGCGTTCCGGCACTTCTGCACTGGGATGGACAATCTTGGACGAACCAGGCGCCCCCGGCAGGGCTGGCCGCTTTGTCCGAGGCATCCTTGAAGTCGATTTGGGGAAGCGGTCCGAACGACGTCTGGGTGGTCGCTACCTTCAGCGGCGGAAACGATTCGGACGACATCTTTCACTACGACGGGACCTCCTGGTCAACCGCGGCCTCGATTCCCGCGAACTACGGTCTGGTCAGCTTATGGGGGAGCGGAGCCGACGACGTCTGGGCGACCGGAGATGGCATTACGCTCCACTGGGACGGCACTTCCTGGACGGCAGTAACCTTGCCCTCGCCGCTGACCTACGTGACCTTCGATGCGATTTCATGTAGCGGGGCGAGCGATGTGTGGATGGTCGGGCGGTCGACGGGTTACGGGAACGTCGCGCACTTCGACGGCAGTACCTGGTCGATGATCGCGAGTGGCTCGACCGCCAACCTCAACGCCGTCTGGGCGACTGGCCCCGCCGAGGCGTGGGCTGTCGGCGATTCGGGCACCATCGTCCATTGGAACGGCACTGCTTGGTCGACGATCGCCTGGCCGATTCCCGCCTGGACGGCCGGCGGTCTCAACGCCGTCTGGGGCAGCGGACCTGGCGACGCCTGGGCGGTGGGCGACGGCGGCGGCATCGCACATCTGAGCGGCACCACCTGGTCGCCCGTGATCAGTGGAACCACCCAGAAGCTACGCGGTGTCTGGGGCAACGACTCGGCCGACGTCTGGGCCGTCGGCGACAACGGAACGATCCTTCGATGGGACGGCCAGGCATGGTCCGCCGTGACCGGTGGAACGACCAACTACCTCTATGGAATCTGGGGCAACGCGCCCACCGACGTCTGGGCCGTGGGCGGCGATCCGGGCGCCAACGGCGCGAACTGGACGGGAACGATTCTGCACTTCGACGGTAACTCCTGGTCGGCGGCCAGCATCCCCGCCACCCCAGGGCATTTCAACGCCGCCTGGGGTAGCGGTGCGGACGATGTCTGGGCAGTGGGTAGCGGCGGAGCCGTCCTCCACTGGAACGGAAGCTCCTGGTCCAGCATCGAGAGTGGGACCACCAACGAGCTCTACGGCATCTGGGTGAGCGGCCCGAGCGATGTGTGGGTCGCGGCGAACACCTCCGCTCTCCACTGGGATGGCCAATCGTGGTCGCCAGCGACGATTCCCGCGGGCCTCTCCGGGATCAGGGCGGTCTGGGGCAGCGGCGCGAACGACGTTTGGACGATGAGCAACAGCTTCGTCTTGCACTGGGATGGCCGCGCCTGGATCGAAGCCTCCTCGGTGGGCGCCAGCGTCATCGTCAACGGCATCTGGGGTAGCGGACCGAACGACGTCTGGGGCGTCGGCGTGGCCTACGGGGGCGATTACGGAAGCACCCCTTACGAGACGATTCTGCACTTCCCGCCCGGGCCGTGACCTCGCTCCCCGCGGGAAGCGGCACCGGGCGGCCGGCAGGCGGCTCTCCCGGCGAGGTTCAGTCGACCAGGACCTCGCCAGGCCGCCGCCGGCGGGATGCGTTATGCTCCCGCCGTGACGCACTCCGACGACGAGCTGCTCGCCCTCGCCCGCACCGGTGACGCCCGAGCGACGACCGAGCTGTTGACCCGCCACGAGAAGTCCATCTACCGCTTCGGCCTTCGGATGTGCGGCAACGAGGAGGACGCGCGCGAGGTGCTGCAGGACACGCTCCTCGCTGCGTTCCGGCACCTGCCGGGCTTTCGGGGCGAGGCTGCGCTGTCGACCTGGCTCTACCAGCTCGCGCGCAGCTTCTGCTTGAAGTCGCGGCGGCTGAAGTCGGGCGAACCGGCGACCTTCGTGGATGTCGACTCGGCGGCGGCGGTCAACGTCCCGAGCGAGGACCACGGCCCCGACGCGCGGGCGCACGCGCGCGAAATCGCGCAGGCGCTCGGGCGCGCGCTCCGGGAGCTGCCGGCCACCTCGCGCGAGGCGGTGATTCTGCGCGACGTCGAGGGGCTCTCGGTCGAGGAGGCGGCGAAGGTCGCGGGGCTCGAGGTGCCGGCGTTCAAGAGCCGCCTGCACCGGGCGCGGCTCGTCCTGCGCAAGAAGCTCGCGATGCTCGGCGACGACGAAGTGACCCTCTGCCAGCAGCTCGCGCGGGAGCTGGTCGAGGACAACCTCCTGGACATCGACCAGTCGGCCTGCGAGCGCATCGAGCGCCACTTCGCGAGCTGCCCCAAGTGCGGCGACGCGATGGACCACCTGCGCCAGACGGTGTCGCTCTGCCGGGCGCTGCCGCATGGCGACGCGGTGCCGCCGCACGTCCAGGAGGCCGTCCGCCGCGCGCTCTTGGCCATCGCCGCGCCCTAGCCCTGGCGCGAAGCGACTGCGCTTCCGGAAAGCGACAGCGGTGTCGTTCCCGATGGCGTGGAGCGGTCTCGCGCCGATCAGACCGATCAGACCGATCAGACCGATCAGACCGATCAGACCGATCGGTCTGATCGACGGCGACGCCTCGGAGCGGCCCGCGGGCATTTCCCCTCGGCGGGCTGTCGCGTGTCTCTTGTGGGCACGCGGCCTTGGCCTCCCGGCCCGTGTTCGCCTATCCTGCCGTTCCTGCCCCGCCTTTTTTTCGCGCCGTGCGCGCGATCCCACGAGAGGACATCGACATGAGGACGCTCGTCGCCCTGCTGCTGCTCGTCGCCCTGCCGCTTCCCGCCTGCGCCCACGCGCCGCCCCGGCCCGCCGCCCAGCTCGCCGGGTGGGACGCCCGCCATCCGATCGCCGCCCGGGAGCTCGGCACCTGGGTGCGCAGGCACCCCATCGCCGCCCGCAACTTCTTCGAGTTCGACGCCCACCATCCCCGCGCCGCCCGGCGCCTGTGCACCTGGGCCATCCGCCACCCGATGAAGCCGTTGCAGCGGTTCATCGTCCGGCACCTGGGGCAACCGGCGTTCGAGACGATCCTGGTGACGCACCGGCCCGCCGCCCGGGCGCTGATGGGTTGGTGCCGCCGACGCCCAGCGGCAGCGGAAGACCTCCTCGCGCACCCGGGCGGGCTCTGGTGGGCCGGAAACCACCTCTACGCCAGCTATTGGATGATGGAACGGAGATAGAGCGCGGCAGGTTGGCTCAAGCGCTGCCGGCGAAGGTCGGCTCAACCGTATCGCGACGTCGAGAGCGGCGGGGCGACGCCTTGGCGGACGTCCTCGGCGACCTCGCCCGGTAGCGGGAACCAGCGCAATGCCTCGAATTCGGGCGGGAGCACGGGACCCGCGGCGGGCACGACCGGCTCCTGCCCGGCGCGGTCGAAGATCTGCCGGGCGTCGGCGAGATACCCAGCGAGAGCGCTCTCGGGCTCCGTCGCGTGGCGGGAACGGAAGTCGAGCCAGCCTGCCTCGTAGGTGATGTCGCGAAGGCTCATCGGCTGCGCCGGCCGCTGGCCGACGTGCGCCCAGAGCGACGTGCGCGGGTCGAACCGGTACCGCGGCAGGAGCTTCCAGCCCTCGTTCGCGACGAGGTGGACCGCCTGCACCAGGTAGTCGAAGACCGCCTCGCTCAGGAAGTAGTTGAAGTTGATGCGAAACCACCCGAGCTTGATGCCGTCGTAGCCGCGCCCGATCACCTGGTCGAACCGGCGGCTCTCCGCCTCCTCCACCTCGAAGAGCCGGTGCCCGTAGGGACCGGCACAGGAGCAGCCGCCGCGGGCCTGGATGCCGAAGAGGTCGTTGAGCAGGGCGACGACGAAGTTCCAGTGAAGGTAGCCGCTGCCGTGCCGAATAGCGAGAGCGACGATGGAGAGCCGCTGCGCATCCGGGTTGCCCATGATCTTCAGCCGCGGGTTTTCGCGCCAGGAGGCGATGGCGCGGCGGATGAACGACTCCTCACGCGCGCGAATGGTCTCGGCGCCGACCGCTTCCTTGAGCTGGAAGACGAGCCCCGCCCGAATCGACTCCAGAATCGCCGGCGTGCCGCCTTCCTCGCGCCGCTCGGTGCCGAGCGAATAGTGGTGCTCGGTGGGGCTGACGAACGAAACCGTCCCGCCGCCAGGCACTACCGGTACCGTATTGTGGAAGAGCTGCCGCTTGGCGACGAGGACGCCGGGCGTGCCCGGACCGCCGATGAGCTTGTGCGGCGAGAGGAAGACCGCGTCCTTGTGCGCGTCCTCGCCGTCGAGCTCCGGGTTCATCTCGATCTTCAGATACGGCGCGGCGGCGGCGTAGTCCCAGAACGAATGGGCGCCGTACCGGTGCAACAGCCGCGCGATGGCGCGGTCGTCGGAGAGGATGCCGGTCACGTTCGAGGCGGCGGAGAACGAGCCGATCTTCAGGGGGCGCGCCTGGAACGCCTTCAGCTTCGCCTCGAGGTCGCGCTGGTCGATTTCGCCGTCGGCGTCGGAGCGGATGGTGACCACCTGCGCGATCGACTCGCGCCAGGGCAGCTCGTTCGAATGGTGCTCGTACGGCCCGATGAAGACGACCGGCCGCTGGTCCTCGGGGATCTGCCGCGAGAAGCCGTAGTGCCGGTCGAGGTCGTGGGGCAGCCGCAGGTTCAACACGTGCACCAGGTGGTTGACCGCGCCGGTCGCGCCCGAGCCGCAGAAGAGCACCAGGTCGTCGGGGCCGCCGCCGACCGCCTCGTGGATGATCGCCCGCGCGTCCTCGCGAAAGCGCGTCGTCTGCAGACCGGTCGCCGAGCTCTCGGTGTGCGTGTTCGCGTAGAGCGGCATCACCTGCTGGCGCACGAAGTCCTCGATGAACGAGAGGCTCCGCCCGCTCGCGGTGTAGTCGGCGTAGACCACCCGCCGAAAGCCGAACGGCCCCAAGAGCGCTTCGTCGTCGCCGATGATCGAGGCGCGGATGACATCGATGAGCGAGGTCGAGGACGGTTCCACCGGCACCTCCCGAATTCGCGCCAGTCCTAGCGCATCGCGGGCGCGGGCGCTCGCCCGTCGTCGCCGGCGCACCGCCGGCCTTGCGCCCGTCATCGCCCGTCGTCACCTTTGCGGTCGTTGGAGGATCCGCCGTGCCGCAGACGCCGCCCGCCCATTTCATGGTGCCGCGCAAGCTGACCGACTCCGAGCTCGCGCAGGCGATTCGCCTCGACCTCGAGGCCGAGCTCGACGCGATGAACCTCTATCAATCGCACATCGACGCGACGGACCACGCGCTCGCGAAGAAGGTCCTCGCCTACGTGCGCGACGACGAGCGCGAGCACGCGGCGCTGTTCAACGCGCTCCTGCGCGAGCTCGACCCGCAGCTCGCCGAGGAAGAGGCGGCGGCACCGGAGAAGCTAAAGCTCATCGAGAGCGGTGCCTCTGAGCAGGAAGTCGCCGCGCTGACCGAAAGCGGCGAAGGGGAGCCGGCCGGCGACGAGGTCCGCAGCCACCGCTTCGTTCCGCGCGAGCTGACGGTCGGCTCCTTGCGCGGCGGAAGCTGACGGCGCCGCGAGAGGCACCGGTGCGATACTCGGCGCGATGCGCCAGGGGCCGGTTCTCCTCGCTCTCGCCGTCCTCGCCGCCTGCGGGCCGCGCCATCCTTTCCCCGGCATCACGAGCGACGACGGCGGGCCGACCCTCGCCGACCGCGTCGGGCTCGCCGGCGGGCTTCCCTGGGGCGACTCCGCTCAGGCGAAGGCCGAACGGGCGACCGAGCTCGGGCGGATGAAGAGCCTGGGCTTGCACCGGATGCGGCTCGACCTCACCTGGTCGCAGATCGAGACCGCTCCCGGTCAGTTCGATTTCTCGGGCCTCGACCCCGCCGTCCGCGACGCGTCCCAAGCGGGCATCTCGCTCCTCGGCATCCTCGACTACGGCAACCACATCTACCCGACCGCCTCGTCCCAGGCGGGCTCGACCGACGTGGGCCAGCAGGACCACTCGCCCCCGGTGGACGTCGCGCACTACGCGGACTACGTGCGCGCGGTCGTCGCCCATTTCCGGCCGCAGGTGACCGAGTACGAGCTGTGGAACGAGCCGAACGTCTGGAGCCGGTTCTTCCTGCCGAAGGCGGACCCGGTGAAGTACGCGGCGCTCGCGCGCGCGGGAGTCGACGCCGGCCGGCAGGCGTGCCCGACCTGCACCTTCGTCCTCGCCGGCGTCTCGATGCCGCAGCCGATGCCGCCGCCGTTCGCGGGCCTCTCTCCCGACGGGCTCGATTACCTGCACGACGTCTACCGCGCGGCGCCGGACCTGAACCGCTGGGTCGACGCCGTCGCGTTCCATCCGTACCAGTACCCGAAGGATCCGCCCGAGCAGGAGACCGAGCCGTATCCAGGCTACGTGCAAGGAAGCCTGTCGACGCAGACGAAGAACGTCCAGGCGCTCGAAGGGGGACAGGAGGGCAAGCCTCCACCGTTGTGGGTCACCGAGGACGGCTGGTCGACGAACCCGGACGTCCCGTCGACCGACGCCGAGCTGGGGCAGGTGATGGGGCTGTCGCCGTCGCTCGTCGCCGACGCGCGCGGGATGCTGGGCGAGACCGCCTTCGAGCGGCTCGTCGAGACCATGCGCGGGGTCAGCGAAGCCGACCAGGGCCGCGACCTCGAGCGCGCGATTCTCCTGTCGGCGTCGCTCGGGATCGCGCGCTTCTACGTCTACACCCTCGCCGATTCCGGCGACCACCCCGAGTACAACCAGGAAGCCGCGTTCGGCGTCTACCGCGACGACGGCTCGCCCAAGCCCGCCGCGCCGGTCCTCTCGACGCTCCTCACCCGCTTCGGAAGCTTGCGCTACTCGAGCGACGTCACGGCCGCGCTCGGGCTCTCGCAGCCCGACAGGGCTCTCGCCTTCCGAGACGGCTCCCGCTCTGTGCTCGCGCTGTGGCGGTGGCAGCAGGGGACCCAAGGGGTGGAAATCGACTCGCTCCCCGGCGCGACGACCGTCGTCGCGAGCGACGGCCGGGTCCTCGCCACGAAAGCGAAAGGCGACTCGCTCGAGCTGACG
The DNA here is from genome assembly GCA_021787845.1 of Myxococcales bacterium. Taxonomy (GTDB): domain Bacteria; phylum Myxococcota; class Myxococcia; order Myxococcales; family JAJYLH01; genus JAJYLH01. The sequence goes on from JAJYLH010000004.1 coordinate 94,869, forward strand.
GTCGGCCCGGACGTCGCCTGGGTCGAGGTCGCGCGCTGATCAGACGGCCAGGGCTCGGCTCGACGCACTCGTGATGGCCATTGGGCTTGAGCCGCGCGGCTCGAACCGGTCGTCGATAGCAAGTGTGTGAACCCGACAGGCATGGTTCGTCGCACCCCGCTCGCCCTTCGACTGCGCCCAGGGTGAGCGGTCCTGCATCACGTGCCTTGCATACTCCATTCAGAGGCTATCCGGCTCGCTCGAGTCGACCGCCGCGGGTCACGCCGCCTGGCTCGCCGCGAGGTAGACGATGTTGCGGGCTTCCCGCTTTCCCCGGTACATCGCCTCGTCCGCGAGGCCCAGGAGCGCTGCCGCGTCCCGCGCGTGCTCCGGGAAGCAGGCGATGCCGATCGAGGCGGTCATCTTCACGTTCTTCCCCTCGCGCGCGAGGAAGACGTGGTCGGCGACGGTGGCCCGCAGGCGCTCGGCGATCTTGAGCGCGGTCTTCTGGTCGGTCCGCTTCAGGAGGAGGCAGAACTCGTCGCCCCCGTAGCGCGTCGCGATGTCGCGCTCGCGCAGCGACGCCTTGATCACCCGCGCCGCTTCCTGGAGGAGCCGGCTGCCCACCAGGTGACCGAAAGCGTCGTTGACCTGCTTGAAGTGGTCCAGGTCCGCGAAGAGCACCGCGAACGGCGCCTCCTCGTGCTGGCAGGCGTCTTCCAGCGCCTGCTTCAGGTAGCGCGCGTTGAACAGCCGGGTGTGGTCGTCGATGAGCGCCAACAGCTCCGTCTTCTGGAACCGCTCCAGGGTCGCCAGGGTGACCGCCGCGCTCTTCGCGAGAAACTCCGCCCCCCGCACCCCGGCCGCGGGCGGCATCGCCTCCGAGAAGAGGGCCGCCGCGCCCAGGACCGTCCCGTCCAAGAAGAGCGGAACGAGGGTCGCGAACCGCCCCGCGAGGGACGGCAGCGCTTCGGTCCCCGGCAGCGCTTGTGTCACCTCCACGCCCTCGCCCTGCACCGCTCGGAGCGCCGCCGGGAGCACCCGGTCGACGAGAGCGGTCTCGTCCTCCATCGCGAGGCCCTCCGACCGCACCAGCTCCAGCCCTCCGGAAGCGCTGCGGAAGAAGGCTCCGCTCGTCGCCAAGAGCTCGGACCCGAGCGCCGGCATCAACGCGTTCGCCACCGCCACCCAGTCGGCCGCCGCCTGGAGCCGCCCGGCCGCCTCGAACAGCCTGAGGCTCGTCTTGAGCGCCGCATTCTCCTGGAGGACGCGGCGCATCCCGAGCGCGCGCCCGACCGCGACCGCGAGGGTGTCCTTGGTCACCGGCTTGATGAGGTAGTCGCTCGCGCCGAGCTTGAGCGCCCGCACTGCCGGCTCCACCCGCTCGTGCCCGGTGATGACGACGACGTCGGTCTCCGGGTCGACGCGCTTGACGTACTGGAGCACCTCGAGCCCATCCAAGTCCGGCAGGAGCAGGTCGGTGACGACGACGCGATAGTGGTCGGTCGCGAAGAGGGCGAAGGCGGCTTGGGCGCTCTCGGCGACATCGACCTCGCAGCCGGCGGCCTGCAGGTAGTCGGCGTAGATTTGACGGGCGAGCCGCTCGTCGTCGACCAGGAGCACCCGGGGCCGGTCGTCGCCCATGAAAAGTCCCTCCACCACCCCCGCAAGATCACGGTACCAAAAACCGGGACCCGCGGTGAACGAGCGAGGAAGCCGTGACGCATTCGGGTGACGGCGGTCACGGTCTTCAGGCCGCGCCGACCAGCTCGATCGCCTCGAGCAGCTTCGCTTCGCTCTTCTCGCGCAGCATGTAGACGGTGTCGCCCATCGCGCCGGCGAGGACGGGCGGCATCGGGCGGCTCCAGATCAAGGTCGGGCCGAGAGCGCCGACGAGCGCGTCGTGGCCGAGCCGGTAGCGGACCTCGTGGCGGCGGCCGACGTGGGCGACGTGCCATTTTCGCTCGTAGGTGAAGCCGTCGAGGCTCTGGCCGGTGACCGCTTTCGCCCACAGGCGGTAGACGTCGAAGTCGCAGGTCCAGTTCATCATGTCCGTCGTGAAGCCGCCCGGCGGACGCAGGTTCGCTTCCAGCGCGCGAAAGCCGTCGCCCTGGACGAAGAACTCGAGGTGGAAGAAGCGCGCCTTGAGGTCGAACGCGCGGACGATGCGGCGGCCGTATTCCTCGAGCAAGGGCGGGATGTCGCGGCGCGAGTAGTAGTGCATCGTCCGCCGCTCGTTGACGATGTCCATCACCCCCGCGCTGAACAGGTGGCTCAACGAGAAGACGATGCGGCCGTCCTCGTCGGTCAGGCCGTCGAAGCTCGTGACGGTGCCCGGCTCGAACCGCTCGACCACGTACCCCTGGAGCGGTCGTGCCGACAGGCGGCCCAACTGCTCCTCGCTCGTGACCTTGAAGGTGCCCGCCGCGCCGACGCCGACGTCCGGCTTGAAGACGACGGGGAGCCCGAAGCGGGCGATGGCGCGCCGCGCTTCGTCGAGGGAGTCCACCCGCAGGCCCTCGGTGCAGGGCACGCCGGCCGCGCCGAAGACCTCCCGCATCCCGGTCTTGGAGCGAAAGCGCTTCAGCTCCCTCGGCTTGAACCCCTCGACGTTGAAGTCCTCCCGTAGCCGCGCCTCCAGCTCCATCCAGTGCTCGTTGAGCGAATCGAGCCGGCCAAGGCGCCCGTGCCGGTGGATGAACAGCGCCGCCGCCCGCAGCACGTCGTCGTAGCGGTCGAAGCGGGGCACATGGATGAAGTCGGCGAGCGAACCCTTGAGCTCGCCCGAGAGCTCGTGCCAGGGCGCGTCGGCGAGGCCCAGCGCCCGGGCGCCCTCCTCCTTCAGCGCGCGGCAGAAGTGCCAGAACTGCGGCGGGAAGTGCGGTGAGAGGAAGAGGACGTTCACTTCGGCAGACACCTCGCGGCCGGAGCGAACCAAGAGCCCTCCGGCCCGATGCCGAAAGCTATCGCATCCGACGAGGGAGCGGGCACCGGAACCGGCGGCGCGGCATCCGAGTCCGGGCGGCGGAGGGGTTCGCAAGATTGCTCTCATGCGACGCGGCCGATCGCTCGGCATCCTTCTTTCGTGGAGGCATTTTCGATGCCGCGTCCGTGGGTCGTCCTCGTGCCGCTGCTCCTCGCCAGCTGCGCGGGAGAGCGCAGCGACTATCCGTACGGCTCCGACGCCGGCCAGGGCTCGACCGCCACCGCTCCGAGCGGCCTTCCCTGCGACGTCGCGCAGATTCTGCAGGCGCATTGCACGTCCTGCCATTCCGATCCGCCGATGATGGGGGTGCCGATGGGGCTCGCCACCTACGCCGATCTGACGGCGGCGTCGGCCGCCTATCCGGGCGAGACCTACGCGCAGCGCTCGCTCACGAGGATGCAGGCGGGCACCATGCCTCCGGGCGGCGGGACGAGCGCCCAGGACCTCTCGACCTTCCAGGCTTGGGTCGTCTCCGGTACCCCGCAGGGCTCCTGTGGGGCGTCGGCGCCGGACGGCGGGACCTCGAGCGTGCCGAACTCGGCGCCGGTGTGCACGAGCGGCGTCACCTGGACCGGCGACGACGGCTCGTCGCTGATGCACCCGGGGATGGCGTGCATCGCCTGCCACACCCAGGGCGGCAGCGGCGGCGAGGGCGAGGGCGGCCCCAGCTTCTCCGCCGCGGGCACGGTCTATCCGACGACGCACGAGCCGAACGACTGCTACGGCATCGACGCGACGGTGACCATCACCGACGCGAGCGGCGCGACCTACGCCGCGACCGCGAACCGGGCGGGGAACTTCAGCTTCCGGCAAGCGCTCCAGTTTCCCATCACCGCTTCCGTCTCCTCCAATGGCCGCACCCGGCCGATGGCGACGCCGCAGATGTCCGGCGACTGCAACTCCTGCCACACGCAAAAGGGCGCTTTCGGGGCTCCCGGCCGGATCGTCGCGCCGTAGGGCGGCCCCCGTTCTCGGGATTCGAAGGCCGTTCAGGAGCTCGCGCTGGTGTACTTGGCGAGGGCGCCGCGCCAGGTGAGGCGAGCGACGGCCGCGAACGCCAGCGCTCCGCCGATGGAGGCCGCCGCGTCGGACCAGGTGAAGCGGCTCAAGAGCGCTTCCGCCGGGTAGGTGGTCATCAAGGCCAGCGGAATGACGAAGGTGAAGACGAAGTGGAGGATGCCGCGAAAAACCGAGGCGGGCCAGCGGGCGGCGTCGAAAATCGAGGTGAAGAGGTAGCTCAGGTTGTCGACCCGGACCACGTAGAAGGCGCTGGAAACGACGAGAATCCAGATCGAATAGAGGAGCGCGACCGCCGCCGCGAGCAGGAGCAGCGCGATGACGACGCCCCCCGGCGAGGGCGCGTGGTGCGTCTTCCAGAAGGCCCATCCGAACAGACCGAAAGCGCCGAAGGTCCCCGAGAGCGCGGACGGATCGAACTTGGCGGTGGAGACCAGGAACTGCGCGTCGGCGGGCTTCATGAGGACGAAGTCGAGGGTGCCCTGCCGGATGTGCTCGACCACCTGGACCAGGCTCGGGTTGACGGCGCCGTCGAGGAGGCTGCGCAGGAGCAGGAAGAACGCGAGGACCAGGAGCGCTTGGCCAAAGCTCCAGCCGGCGACGGAAGGCCGCTTGCCGAAGACCACGAAGAGCGGGACGAACGTCGCCGCGCTCCAGAAGAGCCCGGCGAAGCCCTGGACGACGAATTCGACGCGATACTGCATCGCCAAGAGGAGCGAGGCGCGCACCTGGATGCCGACGAGACGCAGATAGCGCAGCACCTAGCCTCCGTAAGCCGCGTAGCGGCGCACGCCCGCGTTCCACAAGAGGCGCACGGCGACGAAGAGGCCCGCGATCCACAGCGCTTGCAGAGCGAACGCGCGGGCGATGTCGGCGTGGCTGAGCTGACCGAGCATCGCCTGCACCTGCACGCCCAAGAGGAGCCGGAACGGCAGCACGTCCGCGACCACCCGGAGCCAATGGGGGAAGAACGCGAGCGGCACCATGTAGCCGGAGAAGACAGCGTAGAGGCCGAGCCACAGCTCGAAGACGCTCCCGGCGCTTTCGACGAAGAACGCGAGGGTCCCGACGATCGACATCACGAGGAAGGTCATCGCCCAGCCGCCGGCGATGAGCAGCGGCACACACGCCCAGGTGAAGGGGTCATGAGAGAGGTGAGCGCTCTCGAGGACCACGAGAATCACCGCGATCGGCAGGGCCAGCATCGCCCGGAGCGGCACCGCCGCGAGGTTCTCGGCGCTGTAGTCGAGGAGTGGGTGGACCGGACGCAACAGGCGCATCGCCATCACGCCCTGGCGGACGTCGGTGGTCATCTCCCAGACCACCCAGGCGCTCGTCACGAGCCGCACGACCTGCGTCGAGAGGTAGTAGGCGACGAACTCGGGCGTGCCGTAGCCATGCACTGGCGCCTCGCGGGCGACCGCCGACCAGAGCGCCAGGTTGATGAGGGGGAGGTTCGTCGTCAGCATCCAGACGAGCAGCTCCGCTCGGTAGGCGAGAGCGCTGGCGAACCCCACGCGCAACAGCGTCGGGTAGATGGCGAGAAGCCGCCGCATCTAGCGTGAGTCCGCCCCGTCGGTGCGCGAACGGCGGAACAGCTCGCGCAGGGCGTCCTCGAGCGGCGGGTCCTCGACCACCAGGTCGGCGATCGGTAGGCTCGCGAGCGCGCCGGCGACGGCCGCCTGGAGCTGGTCGGGCCGCACGTCGAGTTCGATGCGCGAGGGCTCGTGCTCCATCACCTCTCCGAACCGGGCCGCGTCGGCGCCGTCGACCGGCCGGGAGAGCTTGAGCACGATGCGCTTGTTCGGCTTGACGCTCTTGACCAGCTCCTCGATGGCGCCGTCGAACAGGAGCCGCCCCTTGTCGATGACGACGACCCTGGGACACAGCGCCCGCACGTCCTCCATGTAGTGCGAGGTGAGCAGCACCGTCGCCCCATAGCGTTCGTTGTAGCGGCGGACGAACTCCCGGACGGTGAGCTGCATCGCCACGTCGAGGCCGATGGTCGGCTCGTCGAGAAACAGCACCTTCGGCCGGTGGAGGAGCGCCGCCGCGAGCTCGCACTTCATCCGCTCGCCCAGGGAGAGCTGCCGGGTCGGCTGGTTGACGAGCTCGCCCAGCTCCAAGAGCTCCGACAGCTCGCGCACCGTGTCCTGGAACTGGGCTGGCGGCACCTCGTAGATCGCCCGGTTGAGCGCGAAGGTCTCCGCTGGCGGGAGGTCCCAGAGGAGCTGCTGCTTTTGCCCCATGACTAGGGTGATCGACTTCAAGAGCCCGACCGACCGTTCCCGCGGGACGAAGCCGTTGACGAGGGCGCTACCGCTCGTCGGGTGGAGGAGCCCCGCCAGCATCTTCAGCGTCGTCGTCTTCCCGGCGCCGTTCGGCCCCAGGAAGCCCACCCGCTCTCCAGGACCGATGTCGAAGGACAGCGACTGGACCGCCGGCACGTTCCGGTAGGCGCGGTGGAAAATCGACTTGAACGCCGGCACCAGCCCGGGCGGGCGCTGGTGGACGCGGTAGACCTTGGACAGCTCGCGCACGTGGACCATCGTCGGCGGAATCTAGCGGAGGCGCTCCCGATCGGCCGATCGGACCGATCCGACGGATCCGACCGATCGGTCCGATGGCGGCGTCCGCAAGCCTCGAAGCGCCCGCAACCGGGGTCGAGAGCGGCGCCCGACCGCCGGGGCGAACCACGCCTATCCGGTTGACGCACTTACCCCACGTTGGAGCTGGACACGTCAGCGTCTGGGTCGGGCACCGCGTCCGAGGCAAACCGGACACTGACGAGTCCGGCTCCCATTCCGGCTCCAAGTGCACCAACCGGATGGGCACGGAAACGAACGAGCCACGGTTCAGAACATGAACGCGATCGTCGCTGACGCGTCGAGCACGGCCGCGAAGTGGACGAAGAGGAAGGCGGCGCCCAACTCGCCGCCGACGCTCCAGCCGGGGGCGAGCTCGTCGGCGAGCCCGACCGCGACCCGCGGGCCGATGCTGAACTGCGGCTGCACGTCCGCCACGATGCCCAGCTCGAGCCTGGTCGAGATCGGGCTGCCGACGAAATCGGAGATGAACCTCATCGCGCCGTGCACCCGCACGTCGCCTTGGGTGTCCCACCAGACCGCGCCGCCGAGCTGCCGGTTCTCCGCGACCGGGGCGAAGAAGGCCGCACGCAGCTCGAAAGCGACGCTGCCGGTCGGCAGCGATATCGCCTTGCCTTTGGACGCGGTGACTTCCCCGAACGGGAGCGCCACGGCGGGCGAGAGCTCTGCCGAGTAGCGCCAGCGGGGGTCGACCTCCGCGCGCGCCCGCGCTGACGCGAGCGCGACCGCCGCGGTCACCAACGCGGGAAGAAGCGTGCGGATTGTCGCTACTCCGTTCGGCGGCGCCGCCAGAAGAGCGCGACGAGCCCGAGGAGGGCGAGGGCCATCGCCGGCGTCTGGGCGCAGCCGCCCTGTGCCACCTCGCCCGCGGTCTTCACGGGGGTGCCGACCTGATTCGCCGGGATGCCGAAGACCGCGTGGCCGACGTTCCCGGAGCGGTCGGTCACCTGGACCTCGAGCGACGGGTTGTCGCCCAGTTCGGCGAGGGTGAACGCTTGCGGCCCCAGGTAGCTCGCAAAGGCGCCGCCGTTCACCCGGTACCGGTACGAGAGCTCGTCGTCGCGCGAGACCGCGTCGTGGGCGACGGTGCGCACGGTGCGGGTGTCGCGGTCGAGCACGAGCTGGACATGGGGCGGCTCGTAATCGACGAGGAACGACACCGGTGCCGGAGTCCGGCTGATGCTGCCCGGTACCCCGATGTCGCGGCCGACGAAGTCGATGTCGTGCCGGCCCTGGAGCTCGAGCACCGGCGAGCGGACCTCGATGCGGCGGTTGCGAATCCACGGCGACCAGAGGCCGCCGTCGACCCGGTAGCTGAACTCGTAGCCCCGGAATGACGAGGACTCAGGACCGCTCCCGCTCACCTCGACGACCGCGTAGGGCGTCAAGTGCCGGGGTCCGAGGAGCTCGGCTTTCGTCGGGACGAACGAGCTGACCAGCTTCGCTTCCGTCCTCACCTCGACCGTGTCCGGCTGCGCCGCGAGGCCCAGGTTCGAGAAGATGCCGAGGTGCTGGTAGCCCGGAACGGGCGCCGGCTCCTGGACGACGCCGCGCAGGGCGAGGATGTTCAGCTTGAAGCCCTGCACGGTCGGAAGCTGGACCGGCTGCAGCGCGGTCGCGAGGACCGGCTGGATGAGCCCGATGATCGCGCTCAAGAGGTCGGCGACGATCTTCGGGTCTTCCGCCAGCATCTCGCTGTGGCTCGCCTGGATGTTGGTGATCGCGCTCGAGAGGTCGGCGAGGACCGGCGTCAGGGTGTTGTTCACCGGGTCGGGCCTGAGGCTCAAGGGCAGCGTCAGGTCGGCCGTGAGCGAGAACAGCCGCGTGTAGCGCTCCTCGATGAAGGCGTAGAAGTCGAGCGTCATGTCCTTGATTTGCAGCGTGATCAGCGGGTCGTCGGGGACCACGGTGCCGTCCGGGTTGGTCTTGGTCGTGCCCTTGCCGATGGTGATGGTCGGCGCTTGTTTCGGGCGCAGGGCGATCAGCATCGGAGCGTCCTCGCCATGCGTCAGCTCGCCGAGCGAGGGCAGGAACGTGTTGAACAGGCTCGTCGAGAGGAAGCTCGAAACGTGCGAGTCGACGTTCAGGCACAACAGCCCGCTCTGGAACGAGTCGAAGAGCGTCTTGTTGATGAAGTTGTCGCTGACCGCGAGGCCGAGCTGATAGCTCGTGATGTCCGTGCCGCTGTCGGTGGAAATCGACTGGGCGGCGGCGTCGAAGTCGACGGGGTCCGGCGGCGGTGGCGCTGTCCAGGTGCGCTGCGGCACACAGAGAGCGGCGGTGCCCGGCCCGGCCTGGACCGTCCCGTCCGGCTGCCGCACGGCGGGTTCGGTTCCGCCCATCATCCCGATGACGATGCCGCCGTTCTGGACGTAGGCCGACATCGAGCCGTCGCTGTGCTTGCCGCCGGCGACCGCGTAGAGGTCGAGGAGACTGTCGGCCGAGCCGCCGAAGCTTTCGAGGTACTTGCCGGCGTCGACCCGGCCCTCGAGGCCGAGCTTGGCAGGAACGCAAGTGTCCTGCGACTTGTCGACATAGCAGAGCCCCGAAGAATCGCAGGCGACCTGGTTGCCCGAGGTGTCCTTGGGGCAGGGGTTGTCGGCGTCGCACTTCTGGCAGCGGAACTTGTCGACGGCGGCGGTGATCTGCTGGTTGATCATCCCCTTCATCGCGTCGAGCGCGAGCTGCTTGACGAAGTCGATGTTGAGGAAGTCGCAGGCGGCGTTCCACCAGCTCGAGCCGGCGGTCTGGCCGATGTAGAGGTCGCCCGACTCGATCATGCTGCCGACGTCGATGCCGCTGACGTTGAACGCGAGGACGTTCCCGTAGTTCGGGTCGAGCGTCAGCGTCAGGGTCACGTCGAAGGGGATGTACGGCGAGCCCGAGGCGTTCGAGTCGTATTCGACGTCGCACTGGATGTCGAGGGAAGTGCCGACGATGGGCACCGTCCCCAAGTGAGCGAGGACGGGAATCGTGCCGGTGTTGACCTGGACCTGGAGCTCGACCGCCACCTTCACCGGGCTCGTCGGTGTGTCCTGCGTCGGCGTGATGCTCAAGGTCTGCACCTGCGCCTGGACCTGGCACGAGTGCAGGGGCGGCGTCGTCGGCGCGACCTGATCCTCGACCGGCGGGTTGGTGTCATCGGCGTCGCAGGCCTGGTCGGCGTCGTAGTCGCAGATGTAGATGGGGACGGTGACGTTGCCGACGATCGGAGCGTTGAACGATTGCTGCTGCTCGGTGCAGGGCACCTGCATGCCCAGGCCATTCGCGGCGACGGCGCCGATGATGTCGTTCACCCGGCTCTCGAAGAATTGGAGCCCTTTCTGGGTGATCTTGGCGTTGATGGCGTCGTTGGTGCGCTGGTCGGCCGGAAAGCCGCCAGGGATCGGCTCCGCGCACGAGGAGCAGCTCGTCCCGGAAGTCGAACAGCCGAGGCCCAGGACCAGGCCCCACACGAGCGAACGGCGAAGGACGCTGCGGTTCATCGCGACTCCCTCCGGCGAAACCCCACGAAAAAGCCGTGCGGGCGCTCGGATGAGCCGCGCAGTGTAGCCTCGGGCGAGGGGTCCGGGCAAACGCCCCTCCCGCGACCCTTCGCCGCGCCGTGTCAACGTCCGGTGGCGCTCCGAAGAGCGTGCCGTTCGCGCGCCCGCCGCTATTCCCAGCGGTGATAGGCCGGATGCCCGGGCGTCACCGCGACGAAGGTGCCCCGACAGGTCGCGCAGAGCTTCCCGCCGGCTTCGAGCGAAGCCTCGACGGTCGCCCGATCCGCCGTCGACTCCACGACCTTCGCGCGCAAGGAAATCGGCCCGTCCGTCGGAATCGGCCGGCGCAGCTTCACCTCGTACTCGGCGGTGACCGTGGTCGGCGGCCGCGCGAGCCCATTCGCCTTCATCAGGTGGACGGCGGCGGTCCAGTTGGAGTGGCAGTCGAGGAGGGTCCCCGCGATGCCGCCCGCGAGCATTCCCGGGAACGCGTGGTGGTGCTCCTTCGCGCGCCACTCGCAGACCACCTCGTCGCCGCGCTCGAACGAATGGATCCGTAAGCCCTGCTGGTTGGCAGGACCACAGCCGAAGCAGATGCTCTGCGGCGCGAACGTCTCTTGCAGGCTCTTTTCGGTCATCTCGTCCACTCCCGTCCAAGACAGATTCTCAGGCCGAGCGAAAACCGCTCGTCCCGAGCGCAGTCGAGGGATGAGTGGTCTTTCGCGGGGACGCTCGTCCCTCGACTGCGCTCGGGATGAGCGGATCTGGCCGTCGAAACGTGTCTTGGACAGCAATGCATCTCGTCACTCCTTCGCCCGCCGATTCGCCTTCTTCGTCGCCGCGCGCTTCTTCGCCGACAGCCGCTTCTCCTGCGACGCCCGCGTCCGTTTCGTCGGCCTCCGCCGCTTGGGAACGAACGCGAGCTGCTCCAGCTTCTCCCGCAGCCGCTCCAGCGCTCGCGCCCGGTTCTCGTGCTGGCTGCGACGCTCGGTCGCGGTCACCGTCAGCTCGGTCGCCGGATGGGTGAGCCGCACCCCGCTCTCTGTCTTGTTCCGGTGCTGCCCCCCAGGACCGCTGGCGACGAACAGATCGATTTCACACTCCGCCCACAGGTCGTCGTCCGGGAGCGCTTTCGCCCTACGCGCCTCCTCCCGCCTCGCCGGCGTCGCCCGCGCGCCCCTCTCCGAGGGCGTCCCCGTCACGACGCGCCTCGCACCAGGTGATGCACCGCCCGCTCCAGGCCATCGAGGGTCAGGGGAAACATCGGGAACACCGCCCGCAGCCGCTGGACCGTGGTCTGGTTCCACCAGGACTCCGGCTCGGGGTTCAGCCAGGCGCTCTTGCGATAATGGTCGCCAAGCCGCTGCATCCACTCGAGGCCGCTGGTCTTCGTCGCCAGGTCCGACCAGTACGAGCCGCCCGGCAAGAGCAGCTCCGCCGGATGCATCGCCGCGTCGCCGACGACGACCAGCTTCTCCGACCGATCGCTCGAGCCCAACAGGTCCGCCACCGGGGTCGGCGAACGCAGGTTCGCGTCCTGGTAGACCGCGCGGTAGACGCAATTATGAAAATAGAATGATCGGAACTTGGCGAAGCGGCCGCTGCGCGAGGCGGCGGTGAAGAGGCGGTTGACGAGCTCGGCGTGCGGGTCCATCGACCCGCCGACGTCCATCAGGAGCACGACCTTGACCCGGTTTCGGCGCGGCGGGTGGAAGACCAGGTCGAGGTCGCCGGCGTTCTTCGCGGTGCGCTCGACGGTCTCGTCGAGGTCGAGCTCCTCGTCGGCGCCGTCGCGCCCGAGGTCGCGCAAGAGCCTGAGCGCGACGTCGATCTTGCGCACGTCGAGGACCGCGTCGGTGCGATAGGCGCGGTAGGCGCGCTCGCCGGCGCGCTGCATCGCGGAGCGCCCGCCGCCCTCGCCGATGACGATGCCGGTCGGGTGCGCTCCTGCCCGGCCGAAGGGGCTGGTGCCGCCGGTGCCGACCCAGCGGTTGCCGCCGTCGTGGCGTTCGCGCTGCTCGCGCAGACGTTTCTCGAAGAGCGCCCGCAGCTCGTCGGGCGAGAGCGCTCTTGCCAAGGCCAGCTCCTCCGGCGACAGCTCGCGCTTCATCGCTTCCTTCAGCCACGCCTCGATGTCGTCGGTGATCGACAGCGCCTCGACGGTCACGCCCTGGAAGACCGCGAGAAACGCCGCGTCGAAGGCGTCGAAGTGCGCGAGCTCCTTCACGACGAGCGCCCGCGCCAGGTCGTAGAAGCCGTCGAGGCTCGACTCGTGGAGCCCCAGCTCGAGCGCGCGCATCAGCGCCATCCACTCGTGGGTGGAGACCGGAACCTTGCGCCGCCGCAGCTCGTAGAAGAAGTCGAGGAGCATGTCCGTTCACTTGATGCCAGGAACTCTCGCCCGCGTCGCCCGCGTTGGACGGATGGAGCGACAGCGGAACCCATCGCACCGGTCGCCGCGCCGACGGGTTTCGCTCCGCTTCACCCATCCTACGAGCTCTCGCCCGCGTCGTTCGCGTATCGGGCCAGCGGTCCGGCACTACTGAACGAACAGCGCCTGGTCCTGCTCGGTCTTGAGGAGCGTCCCGAGGAACGGGATGCCGCCCCCGACTCGCTTGAGATCGACACCGCTCCTCCTGAGCGCCGCGATCCAGTCGATGAGCTCGCTCGTCGAAGGCTTCTTGCGCAGGCGCGGCGTCTCCCTGAGGCCATAGAAGACCTCCAGGCACTGGTCGAGCACGCGCTCTTCGAGGTCGGGATGGTGGACGCGCACGATCTGCCGCATCAGCTCGCGGCTCGGGAACTCGATGTAGTGGAAGACGCACCGGCGCAGGAAGGCGTCCGGCAGCTCCTTCTCGTTGTTCGAGGTGATGAGGACCATCGGCCGCAAGAGCGCGACGATTTCCTCGCCGGTCTCCTGGACGTGAAAGCGCATCGCATCCAGCTCGAGGAGGAGGTCGTTCGGGAACTCCACGTCGGCCTTGTCGATCTCGTCGATGAGGAGCACCACCCGCTCGTCGCTCGACAGCGCCCGGCCCAACGGCCCGAGCTTGATGTAGCGCTTCACGTCCCTCACGTCGCCGTCGCCGAACCGGCTGTCGTGCAGCCGCTGCACCGTGTCGTGGACGTAGAGCCCGTCCTGCGCCTTGGTGGTCGACTTGACGTGCCAGCGGATGATGGGAAGCGAGAGCGCTTTCGCTATGCTCTCGGCGAGCAGCGTCTTCCCGGTGCCCGGCTCGCCCCGGACGAGCAGCGGCCGCTCCAGCGCCAGCGCGACGTTCACCGCGTGTTTGAGCGAATCGCTCGCGACGTAGTCGCTCGTGCCCGAGAACCGGTCGAAGCCCTCGTTCATGCGCCGGGACCATAACAGAACGTGGCCGCGGCGGCCTTGGCGGAAACCTTCTCGGCTCCCGCTCGTCCGCCGCGCCTCGGGCCTCCCCCGCTTGCGCTCGCTCCGAGGAGCAGGACGCCTTCCCCCGACGCGCCCGCCCCCGGGTCCCACCCTACAAGCCAAGAGCGCTGCTACATACCGGGAACGCCGCCCTCGAGCAGATCGCCGATCGACGCCGACAGGTCGTTCTTCAGCTTCGACTTCGCCCGAATCTCGAGCTGCCGCGCCCGCTCCCGCGAGATGCGGTAGTGCGCGCCCAGCTCGGAGAGCGTCATCGGTTTGTCCGTCATCAGCCGCTGCTCGATGATGAAGCGCTCCCTCGCGTCCAGCCGGCTGAGCGCCTTGGCCACCTTCGCCTGCGCGAGCGTCCTCGTCTCGTACGCCTCCAGTTCCTCGTCCGCCACCGCCGCGTGCGCCTCCAGGAAATCGAGGTGGCTCGTCCCGCCCTCGTCGCCCATCGGCGCGTCCAAAGAGAGGTCGCGCCCTTCCAGGCGCTGGCTCATCTCCACCACCTCGCTCTGCTTCACCCGCAGCTTCTTCGCGATGTCCCCCTCGGCCGCCTGGACCCCCGCCTCGCCGTGCTTCTCCAGCTCCCGCCGGGTGCGCGCGAGGGAGAAGAAGAGCTTGCGCTGGGCTTGGGTGGTGCCGAGCTTCACCAGGCTCCAGTTGCGCAGGATGTAGTTCTGGATGTAGGCCCGAATCCACCAGACGCCGTAGGAAATCAGCCGGATCTTCCGGTCCGGGTCGAACTTCTGGACCGCCTTCATCAACCCGATGTTGCCCTCCTGGATGAGGTCCGCCATCCTAAAGCCGTAGCTTCTATACTCGAAAGAAACCTTGACGACGAAGCGCAGGTTGCTCGTCACCAGCGTGTGCGCCGCGTCGAGGTCGCCCTGGTCCCGGTAGCGCCGCGCGAGCTGCTGCTCCTCGTCGACGCTCAGGAGGGGCAGGCGGTTGATTTCGCTCAAGTAGACCGCCAGCGCTCCTGCATCGTTCGGCGCCGCCGCCAGGCTCTGCTTGCGCGCGCGTTTCGGTGTCGGTGATCGCGGATGCGTGCTCCCCATGTCCCCTCTCCTCTGCTCGAAAGCATCACGCTCGACATGAAAGCCGACCGTGGGTCCGCCCGGTTTTCGCCTCGCCCTCTCCCGCCCCGTGCCGTCGCCTCGTTTCAGCAATAGCGGTGCCACTCGCACCTCGCACGCTCTCGCCCGCGAGCGCCTTGGTTTCTCGAGCCTGTGGGGCGAGGTGCGCAGCGATCGGTCGTGGCGGAACTACCGGACCGACGCGGGGCGAGGCGCTTCCCAAGCTGGCGAAAATTCCTTCCGCTCCGGGCGAGCGGATGGAATTTGCCGGGCGCCTCTTCCAGACACGCCCGAGGCCGGGTGCGACACGGCCACCGCCCGTTCGAACGATCGGCCGGGGGCAGTTATTCGCTCGCTTGCAGCCGGCGAAATACAGTCGGACGAGTCATGGAGCCCGGGACCGCTCACCCTGAGCCCTTCGGCGAGCTCGGGCTGAACTTCGTCGAAGGGCGAGCGGTCGCGCGCGTTCCCGCCCATCCCTCGACCGCGCTCCGGCTGTCGCCTCCGCTCAGAGAAGGGCTCGCGGGTAAAGGCCTCGGCAACCTGAGCGAACCGGAAAGCCCGCGTCTAGTTCAGTCCTTCCCGGGCGCTTACGGCGCAGGCCTCTTCTCGTGCTCCACCGTCACCGTCGTCGCGATGCCGCCGCGGACGTTCCAGCGCGCGACGATCTTCAGCCGCCGCGGGTCGAGCAGGCGCACCAGGTCGTCGGCGACCGCGTTCGTCACCTTCTCGTGGAACGCGCCCTCGTTCCGATAGCTCCATAAATATAGCTTAAAGCTCTTGAGCTCGACGCAGGTGCGGTCAGGGACGTAGGCGATGTCGAAGTGGGCGAAGTCCGGCTGGCCGGTCAGCGGGCAGAGGCAGGTGAACTCGGGCACCTCGAAGGCGATGGTGTAGTCGCGCTCCGGGCACGGGTTGGGAAACGTCTGGAGCGTCTTCGAGGGCTGGCTGGGCACGGCCTTCTCCTCTTCGCGTCGGCGAGCTGTTCTAACTCGGCCTGGTCGCGGGACACACGTTCCGCCCGGCTTGCCGCTCGTTCGCCGCGCGCCCGATCGGGGCTCGGGTCGGTTGGCGCCCGGACGGCCGTTTGAAAACGAGGGTCCGAAGTGCTATCCGGCCCGGGGCTTTTGAAGAAGGAGGTCGAGGCGCCGATGCTCACTGTGACCGCCGCGGGTTCGTCCGCTCCCTCGCCGCGCGGGCCCGACCCGGAGCCTTCCGGCACCGAAGCCGCTCTGCGGGCCGAGTTGGACACCCTCAACGCGTCGCTGCGGGAGCTCAAGAGCACGAACTTCGGCGTGCGCGCCTACGTCGAGGCATGGTTCGCGTTCGTCGCCGGCTCCGTCGGGGCGAAGATGCTCTACGACTGGCAGGTCACCCACGGAAAGCCGCCGCTCGTCGCGTTTCCCATTCTCCTGCTCGGTCTGTCCCTGGGCGCCGACGCCGTCGCCCAGAGGCTCGCCCAGCGCCGCCTCGCGCGCGACGAGGAGGGGCGCATCCGGAGGCAGCGCGAGCTGCGGGAAAAGCTCGGCCTGGAAGACGCGCCGGTCCCCCCGATGTCGAGCCAGCCGCGGGCGGCGGTCGCTTGAGGAATCGATGGCCGCGCCGTTCATCGTCTTCGAGGGGCTGGACGGCGCCGGCACCACCACCCAGGCGCGGCGGCTCGTCGAGGCGCTCGCCCAAGCCGGGAGAGCCGCGCACTACACCCGCGAGCCGTCCGACGGACCGGTCGGCACGCTCATCCGCCAGGCCCTCGGCGGCCGTCTGACCCACCCGGACCACAGCCGCCTCGCGCCGGAGACGATGGCCTTGCTCTTCGCGGCCGACCGGATGGATCACCTCGCCGCCGAGGTCGACCCCGTGCGCGCCGCGGGCGTCGCCGTGGTGTGCGACCGCTACGTCTTGTCCAGCCTCGCCTACCAGGGCCAGGAGCTGGACGACGCCTTCGTCCGCGCGATCAACGCCCGCGCGCGCGCGCCCGACCTGACCATCTTCCTCAAGACCTCGCCCGAGACCGCGCTCGCGCGTCGAGCAGGGCGGCATCTCCAGGCCGACTTGTACGAGGCGCTTCAGACCCAACGCCGCGTGGCAGCCGCTTACGATGCTGCCATCCAGGAGCGGTCCAGCTCTCACCGGGTGCAGGTGCTGGATGGCGAGCGCCCGGTCGACGGCATCGC
Organism: Myxococcales bacterium; assembly: GCA_021787845.1. GTDB lineage: Bacteria > Myxococcota > Myxococcia > Myxococcales > JAJYLH01 > JAJYLH01. Next base: position 111,589 of record JAJYLH010000004.1, read on the forward strand.
GGAGGATTGCTTGCGCCTCGCGCTTTCCTGCGCCTGAGCGAAGCCCGCCAGAGGCCCGAGCGACCGCCCTGCCGATGGCGCTAACATGCTCGGCCCAGTGCTCATCGACCTCGCCCTCGAGAACCTCCACATCATCCGTCGCGTGCGGCAGATCGTGCGCAAGTGGTGGTCCCTCGAGCTCGCCTTCACCGACCAGACCGGCTACGTGGTCGACCACCAGAAGGGCGTGGTCATCCCGCCGCACAACCCGATCTGCCAGTCGTGCCTGCGCACCAAGGAGGGGTTTGCCCGCTGCAATCGCTCGGTGGAGAAGGCGATCGCGCAGCTTACGCCGGGACCGGAAGGCGCGAGGCGGCTCGGGCCCTGCCACCTCGGGGTCGACATCGTCGCCGCGCCGATCGCGATCGACGGCCAGACCCAGGGCGCCCTCTTCGCCTGCGGGTTTCTCCTCGACGGCGGCCCGGAGCGGGAAGAGCGCGTCGCCGCGGGCGCTCGGGCGCTCGGGCTCGAGCGTGTCGTGCCCGACCTGGACGCCGCGGCCAAGCGCCTGGTCCGCCTCGACGCCCGCGACGCCGACCGCTTCTTCGACCTCGTGACCACCTGCGCGACCGAGGCGGCGGAGGTCGCCGCGCGGCGGGGGCTGTCGCAGACCATCAGCGCTCTCGCCCCCGAGACGGCGGGCTTCGGCGCCATCATCGGCAAGAGCGCGCCGATGAAGCGGTTGTTCGCCGTGCTGGAGCGGGTGGTCGAGACCGACACGACGGTGCTCGTCAGCGGCGAGAACGGGACCGGCAAGGAGCTGGTGGCGCGGGCGATTCACTTCGGCGGGCCGCGCAAGGACCAGCCGTTCTTGGCTCAGAACTGCAGCGCCCTGAACGACAACCTCCTCGAAAGCGAGCTGTTCGGGCACGTCCTCGGCTCGTTCACCGGCGCCACCCGGGAGAAGAAGGGCCTGTTCAAGGCCGCCGACGGGGGCACCTTCTTCCTCGACGAAGTCGGGGACATGAGCCCGGCGATGCAGGTCAAGATTCTGCGGGTGCTGGAAGAGGGCATGTTCCTGCCGGTGGGCGCGACCCGTCCCGAACAGGTGGACGTGCGGGTGATCGCGGCGACCAACCGGACGCTCAAGGACCTGGTGCAGCGGCGGCTGTTTCGCGAGGACCTGTACTTCCGGCTGAACGTCATCCACATCGAGGTGCCGCCGCTTCGGGAGCGGGTGGAGGACATTCCGCTCTTGTGCGACCACTTCCTCACCCGCATCTCCCGGCGCACCCGGCGCACGAAGAAGCGGCTCTCGCCGGAGCTGATGCGGGACCTCTTCGCGTCGCGCTGGGCGGGGAACGTGAGGGAGCTGGAGAACACCATCGAGCGGCTGGCGGTGCTCGCGGGCGACCGCGAGGTGATCGGGCGGGAAGTCCGGGAGCTGCAGGGCGAGAAGCAGGAAGACGAACCGGCGCTGGCGAAGGCCGCCGAGCGCGGACACCTGACGGCAGCGGTGCAGGCCCTCGAGCGGGAGATGATTCAGGCGGGGCTGATTCAGACCCACTGGAACAAGTCGAAGCTGGCGGAGAAGCTGGGCCTGAGCCGCACGACCTTGATCAAGAAGATCAAGGAGTACGGCCTCGAGGATGAGCTCGATGAGCCGTAGGGCTGCCGCCAGGCGCCCAGCGGGCTCCCGTCACCGGCACGCCGGGCCGCCGCAATCCCGAGCAGCAGCGCTTCCGGTTACCGTTCCGGCTTCTTCCCGACGCCGACCAGCCCCAGGCCGTCGAGGGTCGGGATGACCGCGACGGTCTCGAGCCCGGCGGCGCCGAAGAGGCTCCGAAAGCGCTCGGGAGTGAAGCGACCGGCGCCGGTGGCGACCGCCCGCCAGAGGACCATCGACAACACGAACCGCGCGTCGCCCGCGCTCCGTTTGAAGAGCCGCAGGGGAAATGGTTCCCGAGAGGGCTCCAGGAAGACGCAGACGCCGCCGGGAACCAGCACGCGGGCGACCTCCTGGCCGAGCCGGCGGTCGTCGCCGACGAGGTAGGCGAAGCTGTGGCCGGTGACGACGTCGATGGAGCTGTCCTTGAGCGGGAGCCGGGTCCCGTCGCCGACGATGAAGTCGAGCCCGGCCGGATGGGGCGGTTCGTGGCGGGCGTAGGCGCGCGCGAGCGCGATCATTTCGGGCGAGAGGTCGACGCCGACGAGGTGCGTCGCGGGCAGCCGCTCGGCGAGGCCGAAGGCGGAGATGCCCGGGCCGCAGCCGAGGTCGGCGAGGCGCCGGGGCGGCCTCTCGGGCGCGAGCCCGGCGAAGTCGACCAGCGCCGCGCCGTGCGAGCGCCACACCGGCTGGCGCGTCAGCCAGGCGTACGGCCGCGACCCGACGCCGAAGAGCAGCCGCTTGGAGAGCGCACGCAGCACGGGCGGGCGACCCGAGTCCATCGGTCGTTTCTACCAGAGGACCGGCCCCGAAGCGTCTCGTGGGCCAGGGGTCCTTGGTGCTCTAATCCGGGCGATGGCTCTCTCGGAACGAACGCCAACGGCGGCGTCGACCGTCCCCCGCCCGCTCGGCGAGGCCGATTTTTCTCGCGTGCTAGCGATCCTGACCGACGTCGATGGCACCTTGACGACGCGCGACCGCCTCGAGTCGGCGACCCTCGCCCAGCTCGAGCGCGTCGCCCGGTCCGGCCGGAAGCTGGTCTTCGTCAGCGGGCGTCCCGCCGGGTTCGGCGAGTGCTGGATGCGGGAGCTGCCCATCGACGCGGCGATCGTGGAGAACGGCGGGCTCTGGTTCGTGCGCGAGGATGGCCGAATCCGGAAGCGCTACTACCAGCCGGAAGCGGAGCGGCTTAGCGCCAGAGCGCGGCTCGAGGCGGAGGTCGAACGGGTCCGGCGGCGGGTTCCCGGCGCCCGGTTGTCGGCCGACAGCGCGTACGCCGAGGTCGACCTGGCGATCGATCATCACGAGGACGTCCGGCTCGAGGAGGGCGCTGCCACCCGAATCGAAGAGCTGCTGCGCTCACGGGGAGTGAATGCGGTCCGGTCGAGCGTCCACGTCAACTGCTGGGTCGGCGAGTTCGACAAGCTCCGCGCCGCCAGGCGGCTCTTCGCGGAGTCGTTCGGCCTGAAGCTCGGGGCGCGAGACCCGCGCGTCGTCTACGTCGGCGATTCGTTCAACGACGCGCCGATGTTCGAGGCGTTCTCGCTCTCGGTGGGCGTCGGGAACGTCCGCGACATCCTCGACCGCCTGCCGCACCCCCCGCGCTTCATCACCCGCCGCCGGCAAGGCGCGGGATGGCGCGAGGCGGTCCGGGCCGTGCTCCAGGCGCGAGCCCGCTAAAGGTCCGAGGCCGTCCGCGACGCCGATGGGTCACTCGCCGGTGCCCAGCCGCATCCGCTTTGCGGCCGCGCGAACCTGGTCCAGCAGGCGCTCGATTTCGATCGGGTGGCGACCGCGCAAGGCTTCGGTCTCTGGGGAGACGTAATCGCTCACGCCTTTGCCCTGCGCGAGCCTCGACCCCAGCTCGACCTGCGATTGCGCCGCCTCCCACAACTGCGCTTCGGGGTGGCCGGAGGCGTGGGCGGAAAGCAGCAGCTCTTCGAAGAGCCGCCGAGCCAAGTCCCAGGCAAAGAGCGCTGCCGATTCCCGGCGGCTCACCAGCTTGGTAAGAGCGGTCCAGGTCGCCTGCATCGCTTCCAGCCGGTCGAGCAGCTCTTGGGCAGCGGCAGGGCTCGCGTTACCCGGCAGGAGCAGTCGGTCCCGCACCTCGGTCGAGAACCGGTCCATCGCCTGGCCGTAGCGCAAGAGCTCACCGTGCGCGGGCGACACCGTCTGCCAGGCCCTCGGCAGCGGTAGCCTTCCCTCGAGCGCGGTGTCTCGGCCGAGGTAGACGTAGACCAGGAGCCCCGCCGCGAGGCACGCCAGACAGAGCAAGAACGTCACGAGGCGGACGCCCGGCCGCGACCGCGACCGCGGGGAGCCCGGAGGGGGAGGGCGTGCTTGCCAGTTTTCTGGCGAGTCCTCGCGAAGCATTCCGGTGGACAGTATCCCTTCCCGCGGCAAGATCTAAAATGCGCTTCATGGGTGGCCGGATTCTCACGCGGGAAGAGGACATCGCCGAGCTCGTGCGCTCGCTCAGGCGCATCGCGGTCTTGGGCATCAAGACCGAGGCCCAGGCGGGGCAACCGGCGTTCGACGTGCCCGAGTACCTCCATGCCTCCGGCATCGAGGTCGTCCCGGTGCCGGTCTACTACCCGGAGGTGGCCCGCATCCTCGGCGAGCCGGTGTACCGCCGGGTGGCGGACGTCCCGGGCGAGCTCGACTGCGTCGATGTCTTTCGCAAGAGCGTCGACCTGCCCCCGCACCTTCCCGACCTCGTCGCGAAGAAGCCGAGGAGCGTCTGGCTCCAGCTCGGCATCCGCGACGACGCGTTCGCGCGCGCGCTCGCCGATGCCGGCATCGCCGTCGTCCAGAACCGCTGCCTGATGGTCGAGCACCGCCGCTTCGCCTAGGTGACGGTCTCGCCAGTCGATCGGACGGATCGGACCGAACGGTCCGATTCAACCAAGGCCGGTGCGCCAGGCGTCGCCCTACCGCCCGCTCTTACGCGCCTTCCACGCCTTCGCGATCCAGCGCTCGACCTCGGCCGCCTCCCGCGGAATCGCCAGCGAGAGGTTGCGCCGGCCCCGCTCGGTGACCAGCACGTCGTCCTCGATGCGGATGCCGATGCCCCGGTACTTCGCCGGTACCGTCAGGTCGTCGACCTGGAAGTAGAGCCCCGGCTCCATCGTCAGGACCATTCCCGGCTTGAGCTTGCCCTCGCGGTAGGTCTCCGCCCGCGCCTGCGCGCAATCGTGCACGTCCAGGCCCAGCATGTGGCTCGTGTTGTGCAGCGTGTACCGTTTGTAGAGCTGCTTGTCCTCCTGGAGCGCTTCCGCCGAGTCCTCGAGGATGCCCAGCCGCTCCAGCCCCTCGGCCAGCACCTTCATCGCCGCCCGGTGCGGCGCGAGAAAGTCGTTCCCCGGCTTCACCTCCGCCATCCCCGCCACCTGGCTCGCCAGCACCAGGTCGTAGATTTCCCGCTGCTCCTTCGTGAACCGGCCGGAGACCGGGAAGGTGCGGGTGATGTCCGCCGTGTAGAGCGAACGCCCCTCGATACCGGCGTCGACGAGCAGGAGCGATCCCGGAGGGATGCGGCCGTCGTTCTTGCTGAAGTGGAGGATGCAGGCGTGCGCGCCGGCGGCGGCGATGGTCTCGTAGCCGACGTCGTTGCCCTCCAGCCGGGCCCGGGCGGCGAAGGCGCCTTCGACTTCCCGCTCGTGCTCGGCGGTCTCGATGCAGGCGAGGATGTCGTCGAAGGCTCGGTGGGTCGAGGCGATGGCGAGGGACAGCTCCCGCAGCTCGAGGGCGTCCTTCAGCTCCCGCATCTCGCCGAGCGCCTGGGCGAGCTCCTGGTCACGCTCGTCGGGCTTGCCGGCGAGCTCGTCGACCTGGGCGCTCAGCCCGCGGAGCACGCGGCGAGGGGCTGCGCTGCCGCTGAGCGATTTGAGGAAGTCCTTGAGCTCCGGCAGCCCGCGCGCCTCGTCTACCGCGAAGCGGGCGCGGCTCTCCTTGACGCCGAGGCGGGCGCCGACCCACAGCTCCCCTTTCGCCCGGTCGGTGAAGAAGGTTTCGGTGGAGCGGCCTGGGTTCGGCTCGACGAAGAGCACGTCCAGGTGGCCGCCGCCCGCCTGGGGCACGAGCGCGAGCACGCAGTCGGGCTCCTGGTTTCCGGTGAGGTAGAAGAAGTCGCTCCCGGGCCGGAAGCGATAGGTGGTGTCGTTCGCGCGAATCTTCTCGTGGCCGGTGGGGACGACCAGGGTCGCGCCGGGGAAGAGCTCGCTGAGGGCCCGGCGACGGGCGCGATACGCCTCGTGGTGCGGCAGCGGTGCGGGGAGCTTGACCGCTCTCGCTCTCCAGCCGGTCATCATGAAGTCGACCAGCGCTTGCGGCGGCTTGAGGTCGTGGCTCGCGTGCGCGGGCGCCTTCTCGCTCGGTGGCTCGGGCGCGGGTTTTTCAGGGTCGGGCAGGGTCTTGGGCGCGCTCTCGGGGGGCATCATGGCGGACGAGAAGATGGTGCAGTCGTGCCCACGATTCAAGCGCCAGACTCTGCCCGGGCCTCCGGCGCTCTAGAGGCCCAGTGCTCCCGCACCTTCACCCCAGGGCCGCGCGTCGCGGGACGGATCAGACCGATCAGACCGATTTGTCCGATCGGTCCGATCGGTTGGTGCGCTCGGGGCTATTGAGGGGCGCCGCAGGCGAGCCACCGGAGGATCGTCTGGCGGTCGGCGTCGGTCGGCTGCTGCCGGTAGGACGGCGGCATCATCTGGCTCTGGATGTACGACGAGATGGTGCCGGCCTGCTGCTGGACCGTCGAGAGATTCGAGAAATAGGGGTGGCAGCCGGTGCAGTAGTTGTCGAAGAACGGCAGCGCGATCGAGCTCCAGGCGCCCGGCTGGCAGGCTGGGTCCACCTGACCGGCGTCGGCGGTGCCCCCGTCCGGGGTCCCCCCGTCCGAGCCCGAGTCGGCCGTCGAGGTGTTGCCCTGGTTGCCGTTTCCGTTCCCCCCGCCAGCGTAGGCGCTCGGTGGCCCGCAGGCGACGAGCGAGAGCGCTGCCGCGAGAGCTGCGACCGCGAGGAGTCTTCGCGAATTCGGAGGCCTCATCGCTCTCTTCGATGCGCCAGCGCTCGACCGGTCGCAACGTTTCTGGAGCAGCGCCATCCTGAGCGAAAGCTCATCAGGGCGCGGCGGGCCAGGCGAGGTGGCGGATGAACCCCGTTCGGGAAGCGCTTCAGGAGAACGGCTGGTACATCCGAGTCACCCGCTGGTCGATGGGCTGGCAGGTGGGCGCGTACTGGCCGACGTTCCCCGCGAAGCTCGGCGCGAGCTCCGGCTGGTTTCCCAGCGAGGACGAGGCATGGGCGGACCTCCTTCCGCGGGTGGAGGCGGTGAAGGCGCTGCCCGAATTCCCGGCCAACGCTGGGCGATAGCGATCCAGCTCGATGGATTCGCTGCCGCCCACCGCCGCGCCATCGAGCGAGGCTCGAGCTGGAGCGCCCCGTCTGTCCTTGACGGATAGCGAACCTTCGGGCAGTCTTCGCCCCCCGACTCGGAAAAGGGCGCCCCATGAGAAAAACCACGCTGGTCGTGCTGGCCGTCGCGCTCGGAAGCTGCCGCTGCGCGCCGCACCGGGGCCTGAGCCCGGACGCGGCTGCCATCTTCTCCCGCGCCGACGAGCCGGGCGCCGGCGGCGCGCTGGTGATCGACCTCGACCAGGCGCGGCAGCTCGGCCTGCTCAAGCCCGGCGGCAACGGCTTTCGGACCCTGACCGACCTCGGCCTCTACCTGCTTCCCGGCATCGCTGCCGAGATGCAGGGCGAGCCGCTGGGCCAGCTCGCGGCCCGGTCGTCGGTTCTGCTCGGCATCCTGCGCGACTGGGCGAAGTGGCCACGGGTGCAGCGGTTCGGCCTCCTGGTGCCGGCGCCGCTCCCCGGACAGCCGGTCGACGCCCTGGTCAACGGGATGACCCTGGTGCTCGCGGTCCGCGGCTCCACCGCCGCGAACCAGGAGCTCCTGCAGGGCATCGCCGCTCTCGCGAGGGCGGGTGGGCGATTGCCTCTCAAGAGCGCAAACGGTGACCTCTGCTACACCGGGCCCGCCCTCGGCGCCGACGTCTGCGTGCAGGCGGGCGACGGCTACTTCGCGGCGTCGAGCCCCCAGGGCCTGGCGACCCTCCTGCCGGGCAAGGGCACCCCGAGACCGAAAGCGCACCCGCCCGCGCTGGTCTTCTTGCACGCGGACATCCCGGCGCTGGGCCAAGGGACCCTGTCGGTCTCCGGGACCTCTTCCGTCCAGCTCGCGGCGATGGTGGCGCCGGCCGACGAGGGGCTCGCGAAGACCCTCGAGTCGACCGCGAAAGACTATCTCGCGAAGCTCGACCAGACCCGGGCGAAGACCCGCTCGACCCTCGCGCCGGAGCTGAAGGCGACCCAGGCCGCGCTGGCCCAGGACCCCAAGGCGCCGGCGAGCCTGAAGGCGACCGCGGCGTCGATGACCGTCGACCGCCTTCTCGACCCGGACGGCAACTACGGCGAGCTACGCAAGAGCGTTCTCGTCGAGCGTAAGGGCAACCGGGTCTCGCTAGCGCTCACGGTCCCCGCGAAGGTGGTCCGGCAGTTCGTGAAGCCGTCGGGGCTGATGACCACGGTCGCCGTCGGCGGCATCCTCGCGGCGATCGCGATTCCGAACTTCCTGAAGTATCAGGCCCGGTCCAAGCAGTCGGAATGCCAAGCGAACCTGAGGGCTTTCTTCACTGCCGAGAAGGCGTACTACCAGGAAAAGGACTCCTATTCGGCGAGCATCTCCGACGTGGGGTTCGAACCCGAGCGCGGCAACCGCTACGCGTACTTCGCCTCGGCGACCGGCCCGCTGGAGGATCGGTCGGGGGCCAGTCTCTCACCCGCCGTGGCTGGTCCGGGCGGGGCCTCCGGCGTCGGCGTAGACGTTTTCCGCTTCCCCGACCTGCGGCCGCTCCAAGCGAGCGATCTGCCTCCGCTCCTCGCCGGCAGCGTGCCCCTCGGGCTGACCGGCCAGTGCCCCGCCTGCCAGATCACGATGGCCTGCGCGAGCACCTTGAGCGCTGGCGGGTCGCTCGACGTCTGGTCGATCTCGACCCAGGTCCGCTTCGGTCCCCGCGGGATCATCCGCGCCGGCGAGCCCTTCAACGACCTCTCGGGGCTCTAGCTCGGAAGACCACCCGCCTGCCGCCGCACCAGCTCGAGGTCGAAGATGCGCCGGAGGATGGCGATGGCGCAGGCATAGGTCGAGTCCACCCCGAAGTACGAGAGGCTCTTCGACAAGAGGCTCTGCCGTCGGGAGTAAGGGGTATCCGAGGCATAGTGTAAGACGCCGACGTCGACCGCCGTCTGGCTGGCGAGCTGGACGATTTCGTCGTTCGGGTGCCGCTTGGGGTTGACCGTCTCGTACACGGCGGACAGGTACGGTCCGGCTTCCATCTCCAGCACCGTATAGCCCTCGCGATAGAATACGCTCATGTACTCGCGGTTCTGCAGGAACGCGCCGCGGACGGTCAGGGCCTTCTGGTTGTCGAGAACGGTGCCGTGGCCCAGGAACGATTGTACTTGGCTCGCCGTGAAGCCGTTGCGAAAGAGGTAGGTGTTCTTCGAGTGCTCGTCGTGGACGACGTTGGAGAGCATCACGTCGCCGACCCGCCCGTTCAAGGTGGCGGCCTTGCCCATCAGGTAGATGCCCCGCAATTCGCCGATGCCCTGCGCGATCCGGGAGAGGTGGTGGTAGGCGGCGAGCCCGAGGGGGTAGTCGATGTTCAGAATAACCGCGTCGCTCCCGCCGAGACGCTCGAACCCCGGCACGCGCACCCGCTGGTCGACCGGCGCGAAAGGCAGGCGGCCAAGCTCGATCACCTGCGCCGAGACGTCGACGTGCCCCGGGCTCTCGATGGAGCGGATGCCGCGGCTCTCGTCCGACCGCTGCACCGCCTGGCGCCGCTCGTCGTCGCCGTGGATGAACGCGCGCAACAGGTAGTAGGAGAGGTTCGACAGCTCGTCCTCGCGCGATTCGACCTCTGCTTTCTCCACCGCCGGCGCCAGGTCCTCCGGGTTCTCGCGGCGCACCCAGTCCAACAGCTCCCGGCGGTTCTCGAGAGCGTATCCGCCCAGCAGGTTCGCGAACGAGTGGCTGTTCGAGCTGACGAAGTAGACCGGCGGCCGCCGCATCGGCGCCGCGCGCAGGTAGGCGGGCTCGATGCCGCTCCACCAGCGCTGCGCCGCCCGCTGGTACTCCGCGAAGGAGCCGTTGAAGAGCCGGACGGTCAGGTCTCGCCGCTCGCTCGCCAGCGCCCGTATCGGTTCCCCAGAGCGCTCTTGCAGGACGGCGAGGAGCTTTCCCGCTTCCTCGGGCGAAAGGCCCATCTCGTCCGCCAGGTCCTGGACGCGCGGCACGAGCGGCCGCTCTTCGGGCGCCGACCGGATGAGCTCTCCCAGATGGGTCTCGGAAAGCAGCGCGTGGAGCTTGTTCCATTCGATCTGGTAGGCGGTGAGGATCGGCACCAGGTCGTCGACGTCGGTCGCGCTCGTGACGAACACCGCCAGGGTCGAGTCGCCGTCGAAGCGCAGCGGCCGCCGCCGTCCGCGGGAGCGCACCCGCTCCCAGCCGCGCACGTCGAGCCCCTCCGCCTCGAACTGCTCGTGGCTCTGGCCCAGCACCACCCGGCGGACCCGGTGCATGCAGGGCGGCAGCCGGGCCGCGCTGTACCCGAAGGCCGCGAGGTCTGGAGCCGGGTCGCGGGCGCCCGTGTGCAGGCTGGAGCTCGAGTAGGCGTGCGCCTCTTCGAACGCGCGCACCCGCACCTCGCCGGAGCTGCGCAAGAGCGAGGTGTACGTCCGAATGTAGAGGTCGATTTCGTCGCTGGTCGTCCGGGGGGTCAGCCGCTCCATGGGGAGAGGATCACTAGTGCCGGCCGCCCTGCCCGGCACCTCGTTCTTGCTGTCCGTCCCGAGGGCCGGCGCCCGTCGTCAGCGTACCCGGCCGAATCCGCTCCGACTGCTTGCCCGATTGACCGCGTCTTGCCGCGAGCGCAACTCCGCTCATCCCGAGACGTCATGAGCCGTGCCGGCTCAGCATGGGCGATGAAAATGTTCTCGGAGGAAGCGTAGGGATTTCGCGGAGTTGCGGCCCCTTTTTCATGGCAGCGCAGTCGAGGCACGGGCGCGGCATGGTCCGCTCCACCTGTCCTTCGACTGCGCACAGGACGAGCGGCCGGGCTCCCGAGCGAGGCGCGATCAACCGGACGAGCAGAACCGCTCCGACCTCAGGCGACCCCGTTCAAGGTGACGAACATCGCCGCCGCCTCGCCCAGGTCCTTGACGTCGACCCGCCCCTGCCCAGCGGCCTTGGCGAACCCGACGATGTACTGGCTGCGGGTGTCGCCGCCCCCCTGGAGCGTTTCCCGATAGCGGTCCTTCGCCTTCTGATGGACCGGCGAGACCATCACCGTCACCGTCTGGTCCTGCACGTCGACGCGAATCGCGGGCACGTGGTCGTCGTCCACCGCGAGCGCGCGCGCCTCGCGCATCAGGGCGAAGGCGAAGAGCACCCCTTCCGGCTGCGAGACGCCGAGCGGCGGCGGTGCCGAAGAGAAGGTGACCTTCGCCGCCGCGCCGGGATCGACCTCCTTGACGAGGCCCTGGCTCTTGGCGAAGCAGCGCTCCAAGTCCGTGCTCTCCTCGTCCTCTTTCATCGCGTCCTGGTAGTCGAGGATCAGCCGCTTGGCCTTGACCGTCGCCTCCGCGTTCTCGTCGCCGATGGACTCCATGTTGTGGATGACGACGTCCGGCTGGGTCTCGTCGATGAGCTCGCGCAGCATCCGCTGCTGGTCCGGGTCGAGCTTCGTGTAGTTGATCTGCCGGACGCAGTTGGCGAGGAGCCCGCAGTCGTGGACGTAGCCCTTGAGCACCTCGGCGTTGCGCTTCAAGAGGCTGACCGCGTTGTTGATGCCCTCCAGCATCCCTCCTGCTGCCTCGCCGAGCAGGTTCGTGCGCCCGTTCGCGTAGGCCAGGGTCGCATCGTCGACCGTGCCCGAAGGCCCCGTCCCGGCGTTCGCTTCCAGCGCCTCCACCACCTGCTGCATTTCCGCGTTCTGCCGCTTGAGCGACTCCAGCTCGTCGACCTGGCTCTTGTAGCGGGCCTCCCAGTCGAAGGTCGCGTCGCGGCTCGCCTTGAGCACGTCGTGGTCCGCCTGCAGCGTCTTGAGCTGCATCAGGGCGGCCTCCTTGTTCGCCAGCAGGTCGAGCCGTTCCTGCCGGAGCCGGGTGATCTCCTGGTCCGCCTCGCCGACCTTCTGGCGCAAGTCCTCCGCCACCGCCTCGAGCTGGGAGATGCGCGCCTTCGCGCCGGCGGCCTGGCGCTCGGCCTCGGCCAAGAGCGTGTTCCTCTCCATCAGGTCGTTGACCTGCTTCGCGAGGCTCGCCTTCTCGTCCGACAAGTCGGTGGCGCGCCCGTGCGCCTCGTCCAGGGCGGACTTCGCGCTCGCCTCCCGCGCCGCCGCCTGCTCCGCCGCGCTCCTCTGGCCGATCAGCTCGTCCTTCGCCTGCGCGACCTCGCTCCTCAGCTTGAGCACCAGCGCCTTGTTCTCTCCCAGCTCCTGGGCGAGCTGGGTCATCTGCTCAGCGGCAGCGCCCCCGCCCTCCCCGACGACCCGGGCCGCTTGCGCCCGCGCCTTCGACAGCTCCTGGGTCAACGACGCCTGCTGCGCGCCCATCTCCGAGAGGAGCTGGTTCTTCTGCTTGACCCGCTCGTTCGCTTCCCGCTCCCGGGCGCTCGTCGCCAAGAGCTCCTCTTCGAGGCGCTTCTGCTCCGCCGCCGCCGTCTGGAGCTGGTCGTCCCTCTCCCGCATCGCCGCCGCCGCCCGGTCGTCGCGCTCGGAGAAGAGCTTGATCAGGTCGTCCTTCTCCCGAAGCCCCCGCTGGGCCGCGTCCGCCTCGGCCGCCTTCGCCGCCGCCCGCCCCTCGAGGTCCTTGGCCTGCCTCTCGAGCGTGTCGAGCTGCCGCTTGCTCTCCAGGAGCACTCCTGCTTCCACCCGCTTGCGTTCTCGCTCCAGCTCCTCGGGGCTGTAGTAGGCCTCTTTTTCCTGGAGCGAGGCCGCGAGCCGCCGGTTCTCCTCGTCGCGCTCGCGCATCAGCTCCCTGAGCTTCGCGAGCTCGTCCTTGGTCCCCGAGACCGCCTGGTCCGCGGCGAACTTCTCGCGCTCGGCGAACTCCGAGCGCATCCGGTCCATCTCCTGCTCCAGGGTCTTGTAGCGGGCCTGGAGCGTCGAAAGCTCGAGCTGGAGCTCGCCCGCCCGCGCGCCCTCCTCTGCCTTGGGGGGCGGCGGCGCAGCCGCTGGGGCGGAGCGCACCTGCTGAGGCGCCTTCCGGGCCGCCGCCGCGGAGACGAACTGGCAGACCACCGGCCCGAAAGCGAGGCGGTCGCCGTTCTTGAGCGCCTCCCGGTCGATGTCGGCGTTGTTGACCAGGGTCCCGTTGGTCGACCCGAGGTCCATCACCCACCACTGGTCGTTCTCGGCCCAGATTTTCGCGTGCTTGGAGGAGACCCCCGCGTCCGGCAACCGCACGTCGTTCGAGGGCGCCCGGCCGATGAAGTTGGGCTCGAGCTGCAGATCGATCTCCTGGCCCTTGAGCGAGCCATTCAAAATTCTTAACGTCGCCATCGGCGGCACCCCAGATGTCGGGCCGAACAGCACGGCACCGGAAGAGCGCGAATATCCCACACCGGACAGCAAATCAACAACGCGTTCGCGGGGTCGCCCGCCGGCCGGAGGCCGGGCGGGGCGGTCCGGGGAGCGGGCTGGCCGGCGGTCCGGGGCCTTGACCTTCGCCTCCGAGTCCAGTTAGTAGGGCGCCCGTTTTTCGCAGGCCGCACCCGATGGGCAAGAGGTGGCGGCGCTGTTTCTCAACACGCTTGCGCTCCCGCCGAGGCGGCACCGTCGCCGAGGTCCAGAAAGGGAGCGATGGAGGCGACATGCAAGTGCGATCCGGAGCGGCACGCATCCTGGCCGGCGCCGCGGCGCTGGCGACGTTCGTTCTCGCCCCCCTGGCCCGCGCGGCCGAGGTCAAGAGCGAGTCGAACATCGAGCTGACGAAGGCCGCGCAGGACATCCTGACGGGAAAGGCCATCTTCTACGGCACCACCGGGTTTCACCTCCTCGCGGCGGGCCTCATCCTCTGCGTCTTGGGCCTCGTGCTCTCGCTCGCGTTCTACGTGCGCCTGAAGGGTCTGCCGGTGCACCGGGCGATGAAGGAGATTTCCGAGCTGATCTACGGCACCTGCCGGACGTACCTGCTCCAGCAGGGCAAGTTCATCCTGATGCTGTGGGCGTTCATCGGCGTCATCATGATCGCCTACTTCGGGTTCCTCTCGGTGCCGCACAAGAGCGCCGCCGACGTGGTCGTCATCCTGCTCTTCAGCCTCCTCGGCATCTCCGGGAGCTACGGCGTCGCCTGGTTCGGGATCCGGGTGAACACCTTCGCGAACAGCAGGAGCTGTTTCGCTAGCCTGAAGGGCAAGCCCTACCCGACCTACGCGATTCCGGCCGAGGCGGGGATGAGCATCGGGATGGCGCTCGTCTCGGTCGAGCTCATCATGATGATGTTCATCTTCCTCTTCATGCGGAACATCGCCGGCGACTGCTTCATCGGCTTCGCCATCGGCGAGAGCCTGGGAGCGGCGGCGCTGCGCATCGCGGGCGGCATCTTCACCAAGATCGCCGACGTCGGCAGCGACCTGATGAAGATCGTCTTCAACATCAAGGAGGACGACGCCCGCAACCCCGGGGTCATCGCCGACTGCACCGGCGACAACGCGGGCGACTCGGTCGGCCCCACCGCCGACGGCTTCGAGACCTACGGCGTCACCGGTGTCGCGCTGATCGTCTTCATCCTCCTCGCGGTCCAAGATCCGACCATCCAGATTCAGCTCCTCGTCTGGATCTTCGTGATGCGCCTGATGATGCTCATCACCAGCGCTCTCGCCTTCTTCGTCAACCAGGCCATCGCCAAGGCGATCCACGGCGCGTCCGACTCGATGAACTTCGAGTCGCCGCTGACCTCGCTCGTCTGGATCACCTCGCTCATCTCCATCGGCGCGACCTTCCTCGTCACCTACTTCCTGATTCCGGACGTCGGCGGCGACACCAACCTCTGGTGGCAGCTCTCCGCCATCGTGAGCTGCGGCACCCTGGCGGGCGCGCTGATTCCGGAAGTGGTCAAGGTCTTCACCTCGACCAAGGCGATTCACGTGCGCGAGGTCCTCGCCGCCTCCCGGGAGGGCGGCGCCTCCCTCAACATCCTCGCCGGCCTCGTCGCCGGCGACTTCTCCGCCTTCTGGATGGGCATCGTCTTCCTCGCCCTGATGGGCGGCGCCTACGGGCTGTCCACCCTGGGGCTCGGCCACATCATGCCGCCCGAGGGCGCGGAGGCGGCGGCGGCGGTCTTCTCCTTCGGCCTCGTCGCCTTCGGCTTCTTGGGGATGGGCCCGGTCACCATCGCCGTCGACAGCTACGGCCCGGTCACCGACAACGCACAGAGCGTCTACGAGCTGTCCTTGATCGAGAGCGTCCCGAACGTGAAGGCGGAGGTGAAGAAGGAGTTCGGGTTCGACCTCTCTTTCGACAAGGCCAAGCACTTCCTGGAGGAGAACGACGGCGCCGGCAACACCTTCAAGGCGACCGCCAAGCCCGTGCTCATCGGCACCGCTGTCGTGGGGGCGACGACGATGATCTTCGCCATCATCGTCTCCCTCACCTCGTCCGCCGCCTTCCCGAACGGCTTCGACCCCAAGCTCATCGCGAACCTCTCCCTCGTCCACGCGCCGTTCCTCTTGGGGCTGCTCGCCGGCGGCGCGGTCATCTACTGGTTCACCGGCGCCTCCACCCAGGCGGTCTCCACCGGCGCTTACCGCGCGGTCGAGTACATCAAGGCCCACATCAAGCTGGAAGGCGTGGAAAAGGCCTCGCAGAAGGACTCGAACGCGGTCGTGAAGATCTGCACCCAGTACGCGCAGAAGGGCATGTGGAACATCTTCCTGACCGTGTTCTTCGCGACCCTCGCCTTCGCCTGTCTCGACCAGTTCTTCTTCATCGGCTATCTGATCTCGATTGCTTTCTTCGGCCTCTACCAGGCGGTCTTCATGGCCAACGCCGGCGGCGCCTGGGACAACGCGAAGAAGCTGGTCGAGGTGGAGCTGCAGGAGAAGGGCACCGCGCTGCACGCGGCGACCGTGGTCGGCGACACCGTCGGCGACCCGTTCAAGGACACGAGCTCGGTCGCGATGAACCCGGTCATCAAGTTCACCACGCTCTTCGGCCTCTTGGCGGTGGAGCTGGCGGTGAAGATGCCGCGCGTCTGGCGCAGCGGGCTCTTCGTCGTGTTCTTCATCGTCGCCGCGATCTTCGTCCTCCGCTCATTCTACGGGATGCGCATCAAGCAGGACGCCAAGGCGGCGGCGGTGAAGAGCGGCTCGACCGCGGCGGCGTAGGCGGCGAACCGAGTGAACGCGTGATGGCACGGCCTCCTGGAGCGGTTCAGGGGGCCGTGTCCGTCTCGGGGGAACCCTGAGGGCGGCGGGCGGGCGCAAGAGCCGGCACTACCCGACGGTCCTGGCATCAGGCCGATCAGACCGATCGGTCCGATCGGTCCGATTGACGCCGACGGCCAGCGCGCGGCAGCGGGGGTGAAGGGCGCTGGGCCGCTCCGCGACGCTCTTCAGCTCCGCTCCTGGTCAGCCCGAAGCGACGAGCCGCACGCGGCGTGAACGCCAAGGCCTACTTCGGCTGCATCCGGAGCGCGCCGTCGAGGCGGATGGTCTCGCCGTTGATCATCGGGTTCTCGCAGATGTGGACCGCGAGCTGGGCGTACTCGGCGGGCCGTCCGAGGCGAGAGGGGAAGGGCACCTGCTTGCCGAGAGAGGCGCGGATCGGCTCGGGAAGCCCGGCGAGCATCGGGGTGTCGAAGATGCCCGGCGCGATGGTGTTGACGCGGATGCCGAAGCTTGCGAGCTCGCGGGCGATGGGGAGGGTCATCCCGACGATGCCGCCCTTGGAAGCGGAGTAGGCGGCCTGGCCGATCTGCCCTTCGAACGCGGCGACCGAAGCGGTGCCGACGATGACGCCGCGCTCGCCGTTCTCGTCAGGCGTGTTCGCGGTCATCGCCAGGGCGGCGAGGCGGATGGCGTTGAACTGGCCGACGAGGTTCACCTCGATCGTCTTCTCGAACTTGGCGAGCGGCATCGGGCCTTCCTTGCCGAGCACGCGGCCGGCGGTGCCGATGCCGGCGCAGCCGACCAGCACGTGGACGCCGCCGAGCTCGCTCTTCGCCAGCTCCACCGCCGCCTGGACGGCCTGTTCGCTCGCGACGTTGGTCTCGACGAACCGGGCGGCCGCGCCGATGGCCTTCTGGGCGGCCTCGCCGGCCTCGCGGTTGACGTCGAGCAGGAGCACTTTCGCTCCCTTCGCGACCAGCGCCTCCGCGGTCGCGCGCCCGAGACCGCTCGCGCCGCCGGTGACGAGCGCCACCTTGCCCGAAAGATTCATGTCGGCTCCTGCGCGCGGAGGTCCTCATCGCCGCGCCTCGATGAACGACGGCGGCGGTCTAGCGCGAAAACGCGAGACGGGGAAGCGCCCGGTTTCGTGAGGCGGAAGCGGCCACGCTCGCGCGGGCGGCGTCACCGCGGCGGCGGGATGGCGAAGCGCGGTCCGGACCGCGAGCTCAGTTCGACTGCGGCAGCGGGTAGCAGGTGCCGTAGCCGTCCTGATAGCTCCAGTCGGCGTTGCAGACGCCCTGGAGCTTGCACGGGTACCCGCCGAGGCTGGAACACTCCTCGGCCGCGGTCGTCAGCCCTCCAAAAGCGCAGTAGGTCCCCGTCGGGCAGCTGTCCGGGTCGACCGAGAGCCCGTTCGAGTACTGGTTGATCGTCACCTGGCACTGGATGGTGCAGTAGCGCTCCCCCGTGTCGGCTTCGAAGCAGGCATACCCGCTCTGGCAGTCCGACGGCTCGCCCTCGCGACACGGCGAGCAGATCTGACCGGCCGCCTCGTGGGGGAGCGTGCTCGGCCCGTGGCAGACCCCGCCGATGGGCTGGCAGACCTTGCCCTTCCCGCCCGGGTCGGCCGCGCAGGTCTCGAACGGGTCCCCGACGGTCACGATGTTGCCCTGGCTGTCCTGATCCTTCTCGGGCCTCGGACAGTCGCTGTCGCTGCTGCACGTCTTCGCGCAGTAGTGCTCGCCGTTCTTGTCGGTCGCGCACTTGTCGCTCAACGGGCACTGGTCGTCGGTCGCGCAGGGCGTGCACTCGGTGCGCTTCAGACACACGCGCTCGGTGGGCTTGGTCGCGTCGGGAACGCCGCAGAAGAAGGTCGGGGGGCAGTCGCGATCGGACTGACAGGAGGTCGTGCAGTAGGCGGCGGCGTCGCAGGCGGCGGCATAGAGGCAGGAGAAGCCGTTCGCGCAGGGGTTCTCGCCGCCGCAGCCGCCGGCGCTGACCGCGCAGTTGGTCCCGTACCCGCCTTGCGCAGGGTTCTTCCAACTCGCCTTCAGACACGACGAGGTGGAGTCCTTCGGGTCGGCGAGACCGCAGTCGAACCCCGTCGGACAGTCGCCCTGGACGGAGCAGTCGCGGGTGCAGACCCCGTGGGAGCAGTTTCCGCTGTTGCAGTCGGCGGAGGCGTGGCACGAGGAGCCGATCAAGGCGAGCGTCTTGGCCGGCGAGCCAGAGTTGCAGGCGGAAACCACCGCGGCGAGCGCGGCGAGAACGACGAGTGCGCGGCGCATGGACGCATCCGTTAGCCGCGATCGCGCAGGAAGTCAACTGACCGCGCGGCCGGCCGCGTCTGCGCCGGACGATCGCGGAAGAGCGCCCCGGCCCGGGCCCCGGTTGACAGGGCGGCCGGCCGGCCCCTAATAGTCGGATGATTTTCGTGGGCGAGGTGCGCATGCGGGTTGGGACACTGGGGGCGATCGTCGTGCTGTGCGGCGGGTTGATGGGGGCTCAGGGAAGCTGCGGCGGCTCGTCGGGGCCCTCGACCGTCATCGAGCAGGGCAAGGGCGGTGCCGCTGCCCAGTGCGACCCGAAGACCTACCCGTGCGGGCCGTACGGCACCCAAGTCGGCAGCGTGATCCAGAACCTCTCCTTCCCAGGCCGGGTGAACGCGACCGCGCCGGTGACGACCATCAGCCTCTCGGACTTCTATCAAAACAAGAAAATCCAGGCGCTCGCCATCTCGGCGACCGCGTGGTGGTGCCCGCCCTGCAACGACGAGCAGCCGCCGGCCGAAAAGCTGTACCAGGGCTACCAGGCCGAGGGCGATGGGGTCGCGTTCCTGGAAGCGTCCATCCAGAAGACGGACGGTTCGCCGGCGGACATGACGTCCACCGACGCCTGGCGCGCGAAGTACAACCTGACCTTCGACCTGGTCTGCGACCCGACCAACGTCCTCCAGCCCTACTACAACATCAACGCCTTCCCGATGAACATGGTCGTGCGCACGAGCGACATGCGCATCGTCTGGCAGTTCAACGGCGAGGACATGGCCGGACTCAAGAACGCCATCGACCAGGTGCTGGCGAACCCGTGAGGCGCAGGGCGCTCTTCCTCTCGCTGACCCTCGCCGCCTGCGCGACCTCCCCCGCGACGAAATCCTCGAGCACCGCGGGGCCCTCCGGGCAGGCGACGGATTTCTCGCTGGAGGACCTCGACGGCCATGAGGTGCGACTCTCCGACTTCGCCGGCAAGGTGGTGCTCCTCGACTTCTGGGCGACCTGGTGCACGCCGTGTCAGGCCGAGCTGCCCTATCTCGAGAAGATCTACGAAAAGCACAAAGCCCAGGGCTTCGTCCTCCTCGGGATCTCGATGGACGGCCCGGAAACCATCGCCACCGTTCCGACCATCGTCCGCCAGTACGACCTTTCGTTCCCGGTCTTGCTCGACAAGGAAACCGAAGTGGTCGGCATCTACAACCCGATGCGGACCGCGCCCTTCCAAGTCCTGATCGATCGTCACGGCCGGATCGTGAAAACCCGCCAGGGATACGACCTGGGCGACGAGAAGCTGATCGAGCGCGACGTGGTCCAGACCTTGAAGGCGACGTAGGATCGCGCTCCACCGATGATTCGCCGCGCGCTCCTCGCCACCGCTGCCGCTCTCTTCGTCTCGGCCACCGCGCGGGCGTACAATGCCCAGCTCTTCGGCCACCCGCTCCGCCTCGACCTGACCGATTCCTTCGACCTCGCCTGGCACGGCGACTCGGGCGACCCGACCATCGCCAAGAACTTCGGCGAGCTCGTCAATCACCTGAACGTCGACGGCGCCACCGGACCGTGGCTGTTGCAACTGAGGCTCGACACCTCGGACTACGCCTACTCGCCGCAGGAACAGAACCGGTACGAGCAGAACCCGGTCGACCTCCAGAACCAGATTGGACCGGTGCCGCGCATCTTCGAGAAGATGGCGCTCAGCTATCGCAGCCGGCACCTCGACGCGACGCTGGGCGACTTCTACGCGAGCTTCGGACGCGGGCTGGTGCTGTCGATTCGGAAGTTCGACGAGCTGGGCATCGACACCACGCTCTTCGGCGGCAAGGTGGTCGGCCGGCTCGGACGCTTCACGGGAACGCTCCTGGCCGGCGAAACCAACACGCAGAACCTGGACCCGACCACCGCGACCTACACGCTCGACCCGAACGACGAGATCGCCGCGGCTCGCGCCGCCTACCGCCTGCCGCACGAGGTGACCGTCGGCGCTCACGGCCTTATCGGCCAGGCGGCGACCAAGGAATCGTTCCTCCAACGAAACCCGGACCGGTACCGGAGGGCTGGCGTCACCGTCGACGCGCCGCGGGCGGCGAAATGGCTCTCGCTCTACGGCGAATACGCGCACCAGGACGACACGGTGCAGGATCACGGAACGACGGGCGACGCCTTCTACGCCTCGGCGACCGCGTACGCCGGCAAGACGACCTGGCTCTTCGAGGGCAAGCGCTACGACCACTACCAGGCGTGGTTCCCCTCGAACGACACCCTTCACGTGGCGCCGTACATGGTGCCGCCGACGCTCGAACGGATTACGGTACCGCTGACGGAGAACGACAACGTTACCGCTGGGCGTCTGCGCGCGGACGTCGACCTGTCGCCGTCGCTCACCGTCTACGGCTCTGGAGAGTATGGAAACGAGCCCCAGGAAGCGGACCCTCTGCATCTCGCCGACGCCTACGCCGGCGCGAACGTGCGCTGGCAAGGCGGTCTCGGACACGTCTTCCCGCTATTCGAATGGCGCGAGGAGACGCGAGACTCCGACGGGTCCACCTACTCCAAGCTCGTCGCGTTCGAATACGACCTCGCGCAGCCTGTCCGGGGCGCGTGGTCCGTCGAGAGCGACGGGCAGGTATGGCTGCGCGAGGAGACCGGGGTCGCCTGGCGCGAGGGGCAAGCCTACCTCGCGCTCAAGCACGCCCCCGATTGGGTCGTCACCGTCGGCTACGAGTTCAACGACCGGCCACCGCAGAAGCAGACGAGCTTCTTCAACGCCAGCGCCGTGTGGAACATCACCTCCGCGACCAGCCTCACCTTGTTCGTCGGCGGCCAGCGCCCGGGCCTCAAGTGCGTCTCCGGCGTCTGCCGCACCTTCCCGGCGTTCAACGGCGCGCGCCTGGAGCTCGTCGCCCGCGGGTGAGTCGGAGCGCTTCCGCACCCTCGCCCGTAGGAAGTCGGCGCGTTCGGTCTCGGTCCGGGACCTTCGCTCAGGGTGCGGACGAGACGTCCGTGCTCCGACTCCGATGCCGCGCGCCCCTTGCGCCCCAAGTCGATCGCGGGCACGCTCGCGGAGCGATGCGCGCACTGCTGCTAGTGCTGGTCATTTCGCTCCTGGGCGCGCCCGCGCGCTCGACGCCGCCCGACCCGTACGCGGGCGCGAGCGAGACCCGCGAGCTGAAGGTCGGCCAGACGGTCGACTATCGGCCGCCCGGCGTCGTCGTGCAGCTCATCTGCGATCACGTCGGCAAGCTGATATCGGTCACCGCGACCGGGCAGGTGCTCCACATCACCGGGCTCGCGCCCGGCGTGACCGCGTGCAGCATCCACGGCGTGCGCGACCGCGACGACGCGCCCGACGGGGGGCACAGCGGCGCTCTCGACTACCGAATCCTGGTGAAGTTTCAGGTCCTGCCGCGCGAGCGGCCGCCCCGACGCCATCAGGTCCCCCGCCCGGCCCCTTAGGCGCCTTTGCGCTCAGCCTCCCGGCCGGCCTTCCAAAGGTTCGGCAGCCCTCCCTCCGAGCGGTAGCGCAGCCGCCAGGTCAGCGGCCGCCGACGGCTCGCCCCGCCGGCCGCGAGAAATGCGAGCGTGCGCCGAACGGTTCGCGTGGGGACGATGCCGCGCGCGCACGACAGACCGATTGCTCGGCTCGCCCTCATCGTGCTCGTCTCGGCGGGCTTGCACACGCTGTTGTGGCTCGGGCTGCGCCATCGTCCTCGACCGGCGCCGCCGAGGAAGAACGAGCGGATATCGATCGAGGTGACCGAGGTCGCGCCGCCGAAGCCGGCCGCGCCTCAGCCGCCGGTCCGACCGCCGCCCCGTCCGAAGGCGCCCGCGCTCGCCGTCCGCCGAATACGCCGGCCGGCAGCGCAGCCGAAGCCCGTGCGACGGCCGCCGGTTTCGCCGCCTCGGGCTCCGCGGCTCGCCCACCGGGGCGGCGCGCCGACCACGCCACCGGGACCTCCAGGAGCGCCGAAGCCCAGCGGGCGGCCGGTGAGCCTCTTCGACGCCTCCGTGGTCGGGCTCGCGTTGAAGGGAACGAATCCGCTCCTGCCCAACGCCCACCGCCTCCAGGTGAACGGCGACGACCCGAGCTCAGCCGCGGCGGAGAAGGCGCGCGTGGAACAACGCCTGGGGCAAGCGGTGCAGCAAGCCGTCGTGGGCGCGGCCGTCAAGAGCCGCTTTCTCGCGACCAACTGCGACGACGGGATCGACAACAACTTCGACGGCGAAATCGACTGCGCGGACGAAGGCTGCCGCCAGCTCGCGATCTGCGACTTCACCGGCGTCTATCTCGACCACCGGTCGGAGCCGATTCCCGGGCAGGGCACGGTGACGCGGACGTTCCGCGTCGGGCAGGAGGGCCGGGTGCGCAAGCTGTCGCTGAAGATCGACGTCTTCGCGTCTTCGCCGGGCGACCTCGCGGTGACGCTCGTCGGCCCGAACGGCAAGCACGCCGTCCTCCGGCAGCCCGACCGGGCGGATGGGACCTGGACGAGCGGCTACTACGTGCGCGACTTCAACGGCATCCCAGCCGCCGGCCGCTGGACGCTGATCATCCAGGACCGCTACGCCGGAGCAGGAGGGATGCTGCGCGACTGGGCGATGTACGTGACGAGCTGAAAATCGCCCGCCGCGGGTGACGTTCAAGCGGTCGGCGGGTTCGACCGTGCCTCGAGGCCGCCAAGTCCTCCACGTCGATCGGACCGATCCGACGGATCCGACCGATCGGTCCGATCGCCCGCGGCGCCAAGGCAGCTCCGGGTGAAGCCGAGACCGTTCTGCGAGAGCGGTCCTGCCCGCCTTCGCGAGCGGCCCGGCGCTTCGCTCGCGCGCCTAGCCCCTTCGCGCGCGCCGCTGCTGCTTGAGCAGCCGCTTCAAGTAGACGCCGGTGGCCGAGGAGCCGATCGCCGCCACCTCTTCGGGGCTTCCGACCGCCACCACCTGCCCGCCCTTGTCGCCACCCTCCGGCCCCAGGTCGACGAGGTGGTCCGCGCTCTTCACGACGTCCAGGTTGTGCTCGATCACGACCACGGTGTTGCCGGCGTCGACCAGCCGGTTCAGGACGGCGAGGAGCTTGCGGATGTCCTCGAAGTGCAAGCCGGTCGTCGGCTCGTCGAGGATGTAGAGGGTATGACCGGTGTCGGTCCTCGCCAGCTCTCTCGAGAGCTTGATGCGCTGCGCCTCTCCTCCGGAGAGCGTCGGCGACGGCTGGCCCAGCTTGATGTAGCCGAGCCCCACGTCGTCGAGCGTCTTCAGGATCCGCACGATCTCCTTGTGCACCTTGAACAGGTCGAGCGCCTCGCGCACGCTCTGGTCGAGCACCTGGGCGATGTTCTTGCCCTTGAAGGCGACCCGCAGGGTCTGCTCGTTGAACCGCTGCCCGTGGCACACCTCGCAGGGCACGTAGACGTCCGCGAGGAAGTGCATCTCCACCACTTTCGAGCCGTCGCCCTCGCACGCCTCGCAGCGGCCACCCTTGACGTTGAAGGAGAAGCGCCCCGGGTCGTAGCCGTAGGCCCGCGCCTCCGGCGTCTTCGCGAACACCTCCCGGATGAGGTCGAACACCTTGGTGTACGTCGCCGGGTTCGACCGCGGAGTCCGCCCGATCGGCCGCTGGTCGATGTCGATCACCTTGTCCAGGTACTCGATACCGCTGATGGCCCGGAAGAGCCCGGGTGCTTCCCGAGAGCCGTAGAGGGCCCTCGACAGCGCCGGGTAGAGGATGTGGTTGACGAGGCTCGACTTCCCGGCGCCGGAGACGCCGGTCACCGCGACGAAGGTGCCGAGCGGAATCTCCACGTCGACGTTCTTCAGGTTGTTCGCGGTCGCGCCGAGAATCTTGAGCTTGAGCCCGCTGCCCGGCCGGCGCGCCCGGGGGATCTCGATCTGCTCGCGGTAGGAGAGAAACCGGCCGGTGACCGAGGTCGGATGGCGCCGAATCTCCTCCGGCGTCCCCGTCGCCACCACGTCGCCGCCGAGCTCCCCCGCTCCCGGCCCGAAGTCGACGATGTAGTCCGCCTCCTCCATCGTCTCCTGGTCGTGCTCCACCACGATCACCGAGTTGCCCAGGTCCCTGAGACGCTTGAGCGTCGCCAGGAGGCGCAGGTTGTCCCGCTGGTGCAGACCGATCGACGGCTCGTCGAGGATGTAGATCACCCCGGTCAGCTCGGACCCCATCTGCGACGCGAGCCGGATGCGCTGGCTCTCGCCCCCCGAAAGCGTTCCCGCACTCCGATCGAGCGACAGATAGCCTAAGCCCACGTCGAGCAGGAACCTGAGCCGGGAGCCGATTTCCTTCACCAGCTCCGCCGCGATCACCTGGTCGTTGCCCGACAAGGGCAGCGTGGTCACGAACTGGTAGGCGTCCTCGATGGTCATCCGCGACACGTCGACGATCGACTTCTCGTGGATCAGCACCGCCCGCGTCTCCGGCCGCAGCCGCTCCCCCCGACAGGCGCCGCAGATCTTGTCCGAGAAGTATTTCAAATAGAATTTACGAAGGCTCTCGCTGGCCGCCTCCTGGTAGCGGCGCATCAGCATCGGGATGACGCCCTCGTAGGCGGTCTCCAAGACGCCGGTCCGCCCGCCCTCGCTCCACTTGATTTCGAGGGTCCGGTCCTCGTCGCCGTACATCACGAGCTCTTTCTGCCGGCCGGTCAGGTCGCGCCAGGGCGTGTCCAAGGGCACCGAGAGCGCCTTGCCCATCGCCTCGACCATCCGGAACGTCCAGCCGCCCTTGCGGTCGAGCGAATTCGCCCACGGCTCCACCGCGCCGTCGCGAATGGACTTCGACCCGTCCGGCACGATCAGGTCCGGGTCCATCTCCGGCCGGGTCCCGAGCCCGTTGCACTCGACGCACATCCCGAGCGGCGAGTTGAAGGAGAACGACGGCGGCGACAGCTCCGGAAACGACAGGCCGCAGGTCGGACAGGCGAGGTGCTCGGAGAACATCCGCTCCTCTTCCTCGCCGCCCGGCTTCTCGACGAGCGCGACCAGAAGCCCCTTGCCCTCCTTGAGCGCGACCTCCACCGAGTCGTAGAGCCGCTTTTCCAGGCCCTCCTTCGTCACCAGCCGGTCGACCACGATGTCCAGCGAGTGCTTGCGCTTCTTGTCGAGCTCGATCGGCTGGTCGAGCGGGCGCACCTTGCCGTCGACGCGCACCCGCGTGAACCCGCGCTTCTTGGTCTCCGCGAGGACGTCCTTGTGCTCGCCCTTGCGGTTCTGCACCACCGGCGAGAGAAGCTGCAGCTTCGTCCCCTCCGGCAGCGCCTTGAGATCGTCCGCAATCTGCTGCGCGCTCTGCTTGCCCACCGGCCGCCCGCAGGAAGGGCAGAACTGCTTGCCGATCGACGCGAAGAGCACCCGCAGGTAGTCGTGCACCTCGGTGATCGTCCCCACCGTCGAGCGCGGGTTCGAGCTCGCCGCTTTCTGCTCGATGGAAATCGTCGGCGACAGCCCCCGGATGATGTCGTAGTGCGGCTTCTCCATCTGCCCGAGAAACTGCCGCGCGTACGAGGACAGGCTCTCCACGTACCGCCGCTGCCCCTCGGCGTAGAGCGTGTCGAACGCCAGCGAGCTCTTCCCCGACCCGCTCGGCCCCGTGAACACCACCAGCTTCTTCTTCGGGATTTCGAGCGTCACGTTCTTCAGGTTGTGCTCGCGCGCTCCCTTGATGAGGATGACCTCGGGCTCCATCGGCTCTTCTTCTCGTCCTGTCGTGCAAGGTGGCCCCGAAAAGGGGGGCGGCATCCTACGACATCGACCGAGCCGGCGAGACCTCCGCCGCACCGGCCGATGCGCGGCTCAAGCCCCCGTCCATAAGCGCCCCAGGCTCGCCTCGCACGCCGCAAGGGACCCGGGGGCCCCTTTTCGAGCCCCGAATCGCGAGTGGCAGTTTACTGCATGTCGTCTCGCGAGCCCGGCAAGTCATGCACTATACTGCCATCCGAGGAATCGGCGCCGAAAAGGAAGCCCGGCGGCCCGGGGGCGCGCGGGCGAAAGCCTCTGCTGCATCCAGGCATTCGCCTGCGCGGCTTGCTCGTCGAACGTTGAACGCGGTCCCGGCCCGAACGAGTGCGGAGCCGGATCAACACCGGACGGTGCCGAGCGCTTGCGCTACCTCCCGGCAGGAGCCGTACCGGTCGGCGGGATCCTTCTGGAGGAGCTTGAGGATGATGTGCTCGAGCTCCGGGGGGATCGCCGGATTGCGAGCGCCGGGGGACGGCGGCGGATCCTGCATCTGCATCACCAAGAGCGGCATGATCTCGGCGTGGTGGAAGGGCACGGTGCCGGTGAACATCTCGTAGGCGACGATGCCGAGCGCGTAGAGGTCGGTCGAGCCGGTGACCGAGTCGAACCCGCGGATCTGCTCGGGGCTCATGTACTCGGGGGTGCCGGCGATCATCCCCGCGACGGTGAGGCCGGGGGTCGCCTGCCGCTTGGCGATGCCGAAGTCCATCAGCTTGATGATCCCCTCGCCGGTGACGAAGAGGTTCGCGGGCTTGATGTCGCGGTGGACGACGCCGTGGTCGTGGGCGTGCTGGAGCGCGGCGCAGCACTGGAGGAGGTAGCCGATGCCCTCCCGGAGCGGTAGCGGCCGGCTGAGCTTGCTCTTCAAGTCGCCGCCGCGCAAAAGCTCCATCGTGATGTAGCGCAGACCTTCGACCATCCCGATGTCGTAGAGCCGGAGGATGTTCGGGTGGTTCAGCCGCCGGGAGAGCGTCAGCTCCTGCTTGAACCGGGCGATCATCTGCTCGTCGTCGGCGAGCTTGGTGAACACCTTGAGGGCCACGTCCTCGTCGAGCTCCAGATCGCGAGCGCGGTAGACGGAAGCCATCCCGCCCTGCCCGATGCGCTCGACGATCCGGTAGCGGCCGGCGAGGATGCTGTCGGGCTCGAAGGTGGTCGCCGCGGGGGGAGGCGGTGCCGAGGGTGCCGGCGGCGTCGGCGGAAGCGACGGCAGACGCCCGTCCGCCGGCCGGGCCTGGGGGAGCGGCGGCGCTGCCCGAGGGCTCGCAGCCGCGAACGGGTTCGTCCCGGGCGCTGGCGTCATCGCGCCCGGGGCGAGCTGCGCCTCCGGCGGCGGGCGGTCGAGCGCGCTCGGCGGCGGGGTGACCGGAAGCGGTTCCGGCTTGCCCGGGCCGAACGGCAGCACCTCGGGCGGCCGGGGGAGCGCCGGCAGCTCGGGCAGCTCCGGCAGGGCGGGCGCCGGGTCCCCCGGGCTTCCCGGGAGCGCCGCGGCGCGAAACGCTTCGTCCTCCCGGGAGATCCTCTCGAGCGTGGCCTGCGACCCGCGCGCCTCCGCCTCGATCTGCCCGAGCCGCCGGCGCGCGTCCCGGTAGGCGCCGCCGTTCGCGCGCAGCACCTTGGTGTAAGCGTCCCGAGCGTTCTCGGGAAAATCGTTCCTCTGGTAGAGCCTCCCCAAGAGGTAGAGCGCCTCGATCTCGGCGTCCACCGCCGGCAGCTCCTGCACGAACCGGGTGAGGAAGTGTTCGAGCGGGAAGTCCAAGGTGTTCGTCTGGGAAGCGAACCGAATGGCGAGCACGGCCGCTTCCCGATAGCGCGGGCTGTCGACGGGCACCCGCATGAAGGCGTCGATGGCCTTCGTCCACTCGCCGGCGCGGGAAAACGCCTGGCCCGCCTCGAAGGGGAGCCCGGCCGACTCGAACATCTCGCCCGCCTGCGCCGGACGGCCGGCGAGCAGGGCCACCCGGGCCGCGTCGGCGGGCTGGCGCACGAGGAGGTAGGCCTCGATGGCCAGGGTGTGCCTTCCGGCCCGCTCCAGCGCCTGGGCGGCGGCGACGCTGGTCTCGCCAGCGACGGGCGCGGGGCTCATCCCCGCCGAGGCGGGCGGCGGGATGACCGGGCTGACGGCCGACGAAACCGGTCTCGCAGGGGGCTTGCTCTCCTGGAGAACACGAGCGGCGCCGAGGGGGTCGCCGGCGCGGCGCAGCACCTCGGCCGCCCGCTGGCGCTCCCCGAGGGCGAGGAACCACTCGACCGCGGGCGCCGGGTCACCCGCCCGGGCGAAGCAGATGGCCGCCTGCATCGCGAGCCGCCGGCCCGAAGGCGAAAGCTGCGACGCCTGGCCCGGCTCGAAGCCGAGCGAGCGGACCAGCAGCTCTCCCGCTTCCCGGAAGCGTTTCTTCGAGAACAACAGCCGTGCGGCATCCTCGACGGCGCCCGCGGCGACATACGCCTCGACGGCGGCGTCGGTGCGGCCGTGCTGCTCGAGCGTCTGCGCCAGCGCTTTCGAGGCGATGTAGATCATCGAGCCACCCCTCTTCGACCGCGCTTCTCCTGTCGCCCGCTCCGGGCTGAGGACTGAAAGGTCTAGCTCACAAGGAGCGCCAGCTCAACACGTTTCCCCACCCGGAGGACCGGGGGCCGGTCTCGGTCGGGTCGATTCCCCGGGCCGAGGGATTTCACCGCGGCCGGCATCGCCTCTCCGACCCTCAACGGCCCGCTACTCCTCTTGCAGCTCGGCGGCCAGCTTCCGGATGTTGTCGGGATAGTTCGCCACCAGCGCGGCCTCTTCCACGGTGATCAGCCCCTCGCGGATGTACCCCAAGAGGCAGGTGTCGAGGCTCTGCATCCCGCTGCCGTCGTTCTCGGCGGATTGGAGGTGCCCCTCGATCTGGTGAATCTTCCCTTCGCGGATCATGTGCGAGACGGCGTAGGACTGGACCAGAATCTCCAGCGCCGCCACCCGGCCCTCCCCGGAAGCCTTCTTGCAGAGCTGCTGCGCCACCACCCCCCGCAGCAGGACGCTCATCGCGCCGCGCGCCTGGTCCTGCTGCTCCTCGGGGAACGCGTCGACGATGCGGTCGACCGCCTTGGCCGCGGAGTTCGAGTGGAGGGTCCCGAAGACGAGAACCCCGGTCTCCGCCGCCGAGAGGGCGAGGTTGATGGTGTCGAGGTCCCGCATCTCGCCCACGACGACCACGTCGGGGCTCTCCCGCAAGGCGCTGCGCAGCGCGGCGGCGAAGCTCTCGGCGTGCAGCCCCACCTGCCGCTGGGTGGTGACGCTCTCCCTCGGCTCGTGCAGGAACTCGACCGGGTCCTCGATGGTGATGATGTGCCGCTTCGAGGTGCGGTTGACGTAGTCGACGATCGCCGCCAGGGTGGTGGTCTTCCCGGACCCCGTCGGGCCGGTGACCAGCACGAGGCCGTTGGCGCTCTCCGCGAGCTTCTTCAAGACCTTCGGCAGCCCCAGCTTCTCGAAATCCGGCACCACCGGCGGAATCACCCGGAACACCGCCCCCACCCCGCGGGCCTGCATGAAGATGTTGGTGCGAAAGCGGCCGACCCCCGGCATCGAGTAGACGAAGTCCAGGTCCTGCTCGCGCTCGAAAATGGCGCGCTGCTCGGGCGAGAGAATCTCGAGGATGAACCGGCGCGCCTCCAGGTCGGAGATCGGCCGGAACGGCAGCGGCACCATGTCGCCATCGTGGCGGATGAGCGGCACCACCCCGGCGTGGAAGTGTAGGTCGCTCGCGGATTGCTCGACCACCAGGCGGAGGAACGAATCGAGGCGGGCCATCCGCTAAGCCCTCCGCCGGCGGTTATGGCCACCGAGGCCGCTTCTGCCCATCGTCACTTCCCGGCCGCCCGCGGCGCCACCGGCGCTCTGGCCGGCATGCTGGGCGGGACCGCCGCCGCCGACTTCGCCGCCAGCGCCTGCTCCTTCGAAAGCTGCTCGATGAACTCCTCCACGTCCTTCTTGTTGTTGGCCTTCATGTAGGCCTCGTCCCGGCCGACCACCCCCTCCTTCAACAGGCGCTTCAGGTCCCAGTCCATCGACTGCATCCCCAGGTCCTTGCCGGTCGTGATGAGCGACGGAATCTGGTAGGTCTTGCCCTTTCGAACCAGGTTCCCGATCGCCTCGTTGTTGACCATCACCTCGACCGCGAGCACCCGTCCCGGCCGGTCCACCCGCCGCAAGAGATGCTGGCAGAGCACCGCCCGCAGGCTGTCGGCCAGCATCGAGCGCACCTGCCCCTGCTGCCCGCCGGGGAAAGCGTTGATCAACCGGTCCATCGTCGTGTCGGCGCTGACCGTGTGCAGGGTCCCGAAGACCAGGTGCCCGGTCTCCGCCGCGGTCACCGCGAAGGAGATGGTGGCGAGGTCCCGCATCTCGCCGACCAGGATCACGTCCGGGTCCTCCCGCAGGACGCTCCGGAGCGCGGTCTCGAAGGAGCGGGTGTGGGTGCCGATTTCCCGCTGGTTGATCAGGCTCTTCTTGCGCTGGTGCACCGCCTCGATCGGGTCTTCGAGGGTGATGATGTGCAGGTCGGTGTCCTGGTTGATCGAGTCGATCAAGGTGGCGAGAGTGGTCGACTTGCCGGCTCCGGTGGGCCCGCCGACGATGACGAGGCCGTTCTTGAACTTGGAGAAGCCGCGCACCACCTCCGGGAGCCCGAGCTGCTCGAAGGAGAGGACCGTCCCCTTGACGATCCGGAAGACGGCGGAAAGCCCGTTCTGCTCCTGGAAGATGTTGGCCCGAAAGCGCAGATCCTCGGTCTTCACCTCGTAGCTGAAGTCGACGTCGCGCCGGCCCTCGAGCTCCTGCTGCTGGGAATCGCTCAAGTGGGGCAGGAGCAACGCCGCCACGTCGTCCGCCGACATCGGCGGCTGGCTCAGCGGCGTCACCTTGCCCAGCTTCTTCAGGTACGGCGGCCGCCCGGGTGCGATGAGCAGGTCGTCCGCCTCTTCCCGCGCCATGTGCACGAGGAGCCGGTCGAGCGGGCTCAACCCGGCAGTGACCGTGATGTGCCCGCTCGTCACCGAGAGGTTCCACTTGACGAGCAGCTCCTTCGCCGCTGCCCGGGCCCGGTGGTCGATGTCCCCCAGAACCTGTTGCACGGCGGGCGCGAGCTCCGCGCTTCCGATTTCCCCGAGGCAGCGCAGCGCCCCGATGCGCACGTCGACGTTCTCCACCGTCAAGAGGGCCGCTACCGCTCCTGCCGCCTGGCGGGCCTGCATCTCGGCGAGAGCGGACAAGCAGGCCAGCCGGAACTCGTCGCGCTTCTGCATCAGGTCGACGAGGTACGGCGTCGCGCGCAGGTCGCGCAGGAGCCCGATCGTCTCGATCGCCCGCTCGCACACCCACCAGTCGGTGTCGCCGGTCGCGGTCCGCACCAGCGCCCCCAGGGACTGCGGGTCCTTCAGGCGCATCAGCACGTCCACCGCGTAGCGCCGGACCACGTCCGACGGGTCCTGCAAGTAGGCGACGACGTGCCGGGTGAGCTGCGTGCCGGCCATGTCGACGAGCGCGTCGACCACCCGCTCGCGCACCCACCAGTCCTCGTCGCGCAAGAACCGCAAGAGGCTCGGCCACAGCTCTCCGGTGGGGTCCCCCACCTTCTTCGCCAGGTCGACCGCGATGCGCCGCACGTCCACGTCGCGCGAGCGCAACAGCCACATCAGAGTCCGAGCGAGGCTGATCTTCTTCGCCAGCGCGAGGTTCGAGAGCGCTTCCGCTGCCCGGTTGCGGACCGGAAGCTGCTTGATGTTCAGCGCCTCGGTGAGAATCGGCAGGGTCGCGTCGGAGCCGATCGCCTCCAGGGTGTTGAGGACCGCGATGCGCAGGGCGTTGGGGCCCATCCGGAAGCGGCGCTCGAGGGCCCGCATCGTCCGCGGCGTCGGAAAGCGCCGCGCCCCGTCGACCACCGCCCGGACCAACGCCGGGCTCTCGGCGTCCCAGTAGGGCTCGAGCTGGGCGTCGAACTGCTCCTTCGTGCAGACGTTGGCGAACGAGAGCACCGCCTGGGTGCAGATCGCCTCCGCCGGGTCGCCCAGCGCTTTCTGGACCGCCGCCGCGGCGCCGGGAAGGTCGCGGGCCATCAGCCGGGCGTCGCCCAACAGCTTGAGCGCCAGCACCCGGTGCTCGGGCCGGGAAGCGTTGGTCGCCACGAAGTCCAGGACCGGTACCGCATGGTACCCGCCGATGGACGCCGTCAGCTCGATCGCCTCCAGCCGCCCGGGAATCTCTTCGCACGCGAGCTGGCTCGCCAGGTCGAAGACGCTCTTCCCCGCGATCTTGGCCAACACCGCGTACGCCGCCCGCCGCACCGCCTGCTCCGGCTGGCGCAGGGCCGAGGCGAGCTCGGCGTGGCCGTGGACGCTGTTGACCTTGGGAAGGAGGTCGACGAGCACCGCCCGGGTGCTCGAGTCGGCGGTCTTGAGCGCGCGGGCGAAAGGGACGAAGAGGCCCGGGTCGGGCGCCTGCTCCACCAGCCGTCGAAAGGCGGTGCAGCGGTTCCGGTGGGCGGCGACGTCGCTGCCCAGCGTCCGGTCCGTCAGGTCGCCGAGGAGCTTCGCCAGCTCACCGGGCATAACCTTGCCCGCGGCCTCCAGGAAGGCGTCGAGCGCGGGGCGCGTCGGCCACGCCGCCGCGCGAAACTGCTTGTGCAAATCCTTCGAATCCATCCAGCCTCGCGAAGAACACCGTGGCGCTCAAGGCCATCCTACCGGCATCGCCAGACCCGCCCAAGCGATGCCGGCCGGCCGCGGCGAGCCGACCGCCTCTTCTCGCGCGCCGCGGGGAGCACACCCGCGCGCACATGGGCGACGCGACGCATCGGGTGGCGCGGGACTTCCTGGCGACGGTTCGGGATCAGCATCGAGAAGATGAGCTCGAGCTGCCAGCAAGAGCGCTAATGGCTGGGTGAACCGCTCTCGTGGCCTTGGGCAACCCCTACGAGACCCGGCGGCGGACCGCCTCGCCCACCTCGGCGCAGGTCGCGGTCCCGCCCAGGTCTTTGGTCCAGGGGCCCTCGTTCACCACCTGGGCGACCGCCGCTTCCAGACGCTCCGCGGCGGCGCTCTCGCCCAGATGCGCGAGCATGAGCGCGCCCGTCAGACACATCGCGAGCGGATTCGCCTCGTTTCTTCCCGCGAGCTGCGGGGCCGAGCCATGCACCGGCTCGAAAAGGCTCAAGCGCCCGGGATGGATGTTGCCGCTCGCCGCCAGCCCCAGGCCGCCGCACAGCGCCGCGCCCAGGTCGGTCAGGATGTCGCCGAAGAGGTTGTTCGTGACGATCACCTGGTAGCGCTCGGGCGCCCGCACGAGGTCCATCGCCAGGGCGTCGACGTACATCGCGCTCGCCTCGATGGCGGGATGCTCCTTGGCGACCAGGGCGAACACCCGCCGCCACAGCCCGTGCGCCTTGACCAGCACGTTCGACTTGTCCGCGAGGCATACCCGCCTCAAGCCGCGCGAGGACGCGAACTCGAACGCGGCGCGGATGATCCGCTCCACCCCCTTGCGGCTGTTGACCTCTTGCGCGAGGGCGATTTCGTCGTCAGTCCCGCCCTTGAAGACGAGCCCCTCGTCGACGTAGAGCCCTTCGGTGTTCTCGCGAAAGACCGCGAAGTCGAGCTCCTTCGTCCCCTTGCCCTTGAGGGGCGAGAACCGGTCGGCGTAGAGCCGGCAGGGCCGCAGGTTGATGTAGAGGTCGAGCTTCGCGCGCATCCCGAGGAGGATGTCCTTGGCATGCTCGTTCGAGGGCACCCGGGGGTCGCCGACCGCGCCGAAGTAGATGGCGTCGAAATCACGCCTGAGCCTCTCGAGATCGCTCTCGGGAAGCGTGGTGCCGTCCTTCAGATAGCGCTCGGCGCCGTAGTCGAACCACTGGAAGGCGAGGTCGACTCTCTCCGCGCGGGCGAGGGCCTCGAGCACCTTCACCCCTTGCTCCACCACCTCGGGACCGATGCCGTCCCCTGGAATCACCGCGACCCGATGCATGCGCTCACCTCGAGAAATGGCGGGGGAGTATACGGCGAGACACCGCCGCTCGAGACCTGCCTCGGACCGTCGGCGCTCATCCCTCGAGCCCGCTCGTCCAGAGCGCTCCGTCGGTCGCGGCGGAGACCTCCGCCAGGATTGGAGCCGGACGCATCGGTGTCCGGGTTCATGCGCGGCCGCGGGCCGTTTGCGGCGACGGCCTGCTGGCCGTACGACGTTTGGATCATGTCCCCCGCACCCGGACGCTGACGTGTGTCCGGCTCCAACTGCGGTTCCCACTCCAAACGGCAGCGCCAAGGACTTCTCGATGCCCCGCGTCGCTCCCGCTCGCCAACGCGGGCCCGCGAGGATCGACTCGTTGGTGGCGAGCGCGGGCGGCTCTTCGTCAAGCTCACGTCTCGCTTTGAAGCAGGCGCTCGAGACGCGCGCGCTCCAGACGCAGGACGACGTTCTTGTCCTGGGTGAAGCGGACCGCGCCCGGCGCGGCGCCCTTCGCCTTCTGGACGTATTTGCGGCGGGTGACCGCCACGTCGACCACCGCCTCGGAGCGGCCCCGGCTGAAGTGCGCCGCGAGGGTCGCCGCGTCGAGGAGCGTCTCGCCGTCCGGCCAAGCGGCACCGCTCCCGGGAACCACCACGTGGGATCCGGTTTGCCCCCGCGCGTGCAGCCACAGGTCGTTCCCGCGCGCCAGCCGGAAGGTGAGCGTGTCGTTGTCGCGCGCGCTGCGTCCGACCCAGATCCGCCGGCCAGCCGCCGAGGTGAACTCCCGGTAGGGCTTACGCTTCTCGGGGACGCCTTTGGTCGGCTTGACCGCTGCCGAAGGGGGCAGGCGCAGCAGGAGCCGATCGGCCTCGACGGTCTCGAGCGTGGTCACGTCTTCGGCCGACTGCGCGCGCGCGGCGAGCGCCTCGCAGCTCTCGAGTTGCGCCGCCACCGTCCGGTGTCGCTCCTCGACGAGTTCCCGGCCGCGCGTCAGCCGCCGGTGCAAGTGGTAGTAGCGCTCGAGGTTCTCATGAGGGGTCAGCTCCGGCAGGAGCGGTACCGCTACCTCTGTCGGGCCGGCCTCGGTGTACCGGAGCACCCGCGCGAGTCGGTCGCCGCGCCTCAAGCGGGACAGGTGCGGCTTGAGCAGGTCGCCGAGCTCGCGGTAGCGCTGCGCCTCCCCGACGCGCGCGCGGTCCTGCTCGATTTTCCCGAGCGTCCGGCGGAGCCGCTTGATGGCTGCGCGAAGGGGCCCGAGCGTCGCCGCGCGCATCGCCTCCAGGCGCCGGGTCTGGCTTTCGGGCCCGTACCGCGCTTCGATTTCGACGCAGACCGGGAACGGTCCTGGCCCCTTGCCTGCGAACCGGCTGCGCCCGTGATCGCGTTCGGGGGGAGGGCAGTAGGCGTCGCCGCAGCCCAAGCCGCGATCGCGCAGCCGGTCGCCGCTCGACACGCCAAGAATGCTCCCGCTCGGCTCGAGCAGAACCAACTCGCCGCCGCGCCGGTCGATTTCCAAGACCAGGCTGCGCGCGCCGCGGTCCGTCGAGAACGCGAGCGTGAGGCTCGACCCGCGCGGCGTCAGGCTGTCGAGCCGTGCGCCCGAGAGGTGGGCGCGTGCCAGCCCCTGAAACGCCAGCGGTCGCCTCGGCGCGACCGGCCGCCGTTCGATCACCACCGCTCGCCCGACCCCGGCGCCCGCATCCAGGAGAACTGCAGCGCTCCTGCCCGGCAGGCGGAGCTCCAGCGCCATCGCCCGCCGGTCGAGGACCGAGACCTTCTGCACCCGCGCTCCGGTCAGACTCGAAAGCTCGTCGGCGACCTGGGCCAATTCGGCAGGTGAGAGACTCATGCGCGCCCAAAGGGTCTAGCGCGAAAGGCGGCGCGAGGGAGAAAAGCAGCGAGGGCCGCTCCCCGTTGGAAGCGACCCTCGCGTAGCGAGCACGAAGCGGGTGAAGCTACAGCGCGGCACCGCCGGTCGGCGCCGGCTCGGAGGCGGGGGATGCCTTCTTCTTGGCCGCCTTCTTCGCCGGGACCTTCTTCGCCGCCTTCTTCGCGGCCGGCTTCTTGGCCGCCTTCTTCGCCGGGGCCTTCTTGGCCGTCGTCTTCTTCGCCGCGGTCTTCTTGGCCGCCGTCTTCTTCGCGGCCGGCTTCTTGGCCGCCGCCTTCTTCGCCGTGGTCTTCTTCTCCGCCTTCTTCGTTGCCTTCTTGGCCGCCATGGATCCCTCCTCTAGGGATTGGGGTTAGTCAAACCGGGAGGCAGAATATGCAGTGGCTTGCCTGGCCGTCAACATCGATCCTTCCGGAAAACGCCGGGCCTCCGCCCCCCTTGGCTTCGAACATCCCCCGTCTCGAGCATCAATGCCTTGAGAAATCCCTGTAATCCATGGCAGTTGATCGATTTAATACGGTCTCGTACGAAAGCGCGGATCGAGCCGTCGTCGCCCTCACCACGCTTCCTCTGTTGTGCGTGTTGATTTCACAGGCTGTGAATCCCAGGTCGACCACCTGTTCGCCCTAGACGAGGTTCTCGCGTGGTAAAATCGGCAGCTTCAGGCCCGAGCCCACGAGTGCGCGCCCGACACAGCTCGCCAGGAGCCGGCACGGGAGCGCGCGAAGGCGGCTTAGCCGAGTGATGAATGTCATTCAGATCATCGTGCGACGACCCGTCGCGCCAGCCGCGGCCCCGGACGGAGGGAGGCACGCGGTCGACTCGAGCGGGTCGGGAGACGTCTCGTCCTCATGGTAAGCGGGTGCGCTGCCGCTGGCATTGGCCGGTCACAGTTGACGGTTGCGGTGCTACCGACCTGAACCGGTCGAGCCACCAGCCGGAGGTTCGAAACGCCCGGGGATTTCTCGGCGGAACGTGAATTGAGCTGAGCCGCTAACGGTAGGCGGCAGCGTTGCTGCATACCGTAATCACCGCGTCGATCCGGATGGGCGAACGGGTTCCCCGGCGGCGCCCGCTCAGGCGCTCTTCTTGGACTCGTCGCGCGCCTCGCGCACCGGGGTCGGGCGGGAGAAGCGCGCGATGACCGTGTCCAGCTCCTTGTTCACCTCGCGCAGCAGCTCGGCGCGTTCGTGAAAGGGGACGAAAGCGCTCTTGAACCCGTTGACGACCAGCGTTCGCAGGTCCTTGAGCGAGAGGTCGAAGGTCTTCTGCATCAGCGCCAGCTCACGGGTGACGGTGGTGTCGGTGATGAGCCGGTTGTCGGTGTTGACGGTCGCCCGGATGCCGAGGTCGAGATAGAACTTGAGCGGGTGCGCGGAGAGGCTGGAAATCGCGCGCGTCTGGAGGTTCGAAGACGGGCAGCATTCGACCGGGATCCGGTGGTCGTTGACGTAGTTCAGGAGGTCCCCGTCTTCGCGCAGCCGCACGCCGTGCCCGATGCGGTGGGCGCCGCAGTAGTGGATGGCCTGCGCAATCGACGGCGGCCCGTGCGCCTCGCCCGCGTGGGCGGTGCAGTTGACGTTGTTGTTGAGGATGAGCTGAAAGCTCTCGGCGTGGTCCTTGGCCGGGAAGTTGTCCTCCGCGCCGGCGAGGTCGAACCCGCATACGCCACGGTTCTTGTAGGCGACCGCGAGCTCGGCGAGACGCAGGTTGGTCTCCGGCGAGAAGTTGCGGATGCCGCAGACGAGGACGCCGCCGCGGATGCCGCGCTCGCGCCGCGCCCGCCTGAACCCCTCGAGAACGCTCTCGACCACCGTGGTGAGCTTGAGGCCCCGCTTGGTGTGTAAGACCGGTGAGTAGCGCATTTCCAGGTACGTCACGTTCTCGTCGGCGGCGTCACAGGCGAGCTCGTAGGCGGCGCGGAAGAGCGCCTCCTCGGTCTGCAGGACCGCGACCGTCACCTCGAAGGCGGTCAGGTAGTCGGGCAGGGACTCGCAGATTTCGCCGCGGTGGATCGCGCGCGCGAGCCCCTCGGTCGTGTCGGCGGGCAGCTTCACCTTCTGCTGCTCGGCCAGCTCGAGAATCGTCCCCAGCCGCAGCGACCCGTCGAGGTGACAGTGGAGGTCGGCTTTCGGCAGGGCTCGGATCAGCTCTTCGGTCGGAGCCGGGAGGGCGGGCGAGACCGGCGTGGCGCGTTCCATGGGTGCGGTGTAGCGCGCCCGGTGCCGCCAGGGCAAGCGAAGGGCGGCGGCCTCGAGGCGGCCGGCGACCGGCCCAAGCGGCCAGGGGCGAAGGCGATTTCAGGCATGCCGAAACGCGCTCGGGCGCAGGTCGAACGGCAGGACCTTGATGAGCAGCGGCAGGAGGAGCGTTCCGCCGGGCGCCGCGAAGACCGCGAGGCTCGGAACGATCTTCGCCAGGTCGATGAGGCCGGTGCGCACCTCGCGCTTCTCGGCCGCCGACAGCGTCTCCCCGTCCGCCATCCGTGCGAGCAGGACGCCGAGCTCGCCCATGTTCTCGATCTCCCGCGCGACGTCCTCGGCCGCCTCGGTGAAGGCGTCGACCATTCCGGTCAGCGTCGCGCGAGCGACGTGCGGCGCCGACGGCGCGGCGAGCGATGAGACCTGCGCGCCGTGGGCGAGGACGAACGCCGCCGCGCGAGCCTTCGTCGCCTCCCACTCGTTCGGCGCGATTCCCACATCGAGGGCGGTAGCGGTCACCTTCGCCTGAAGCGCTTCGGCAAGGCTGCCCTCGAGCATCGCCGTCAGCGCGAGCTGTTCGAGCAGGAGCCGGCGCAGCGGCCCCGGGACCGGGCGGAGCAACTCCAGCGGCGGGCGTGGCGAGGCGAGCCGATGCCCGAGCGAGCGCCGGTCGGCGGGGAGAAGGCCTGCCTCGCGCGCTTGCTGGAGGACCACGTGACGGCCGGAGGCGCCGGCTGCTCCGACGACGCTGGCGACCAGCTCGATGGCGAGCGCCTTGAGCCGGCTGTGCCGCGCGAGGTACCGCTCGGCCCGCCGCGCAAGCGTCCCCTGGCGCAAGAGCTGGCCCAGCGCGAGCCGGACGACGTGGCGGGCGTCCAGCGCCGCGAGCAGGGCATGGAGCGGCAGCCCTCCGGAGGGGTTCCCCCGCAGGTAGGCGTTGCGGGCCACGCGGGAGCCGATGGCGCCGAGCACCCGGCGCTGATCGCGCTCCGACAGCCCCTCTGTCTTGCCCTCCGCCGCCCAGAGCCGCGTCGCCGCTGCGAGCTCGCCGGCCGACGCAGCCAGGAGAGCGGCGACGGTCCTCATCAACAGCGCTTTCGCATTCCCGTCGGGCGCGAAAGCGCGCCCGAGGGCGGCGAGAAGCGCCAGCTCGAAGCGGAGCAGCTCGACGTACGCCTGCTCGGTCGCGCTACTGCCGGTCACCGGACTCGGCTGGCCGCCCCAGGGGATGCCCATCAGCGCTCCAGTGGTCCACAAGGGCTCCTGCACCTCGATATCGGCTTCGGAGAGCTTCACCGGCACGCGCGGGAACGCCATCGTCGGCGCGGCCACCGCCTCGGCGAGGAGCGGCTCCAGCCAGCCCGGCTCGCCCAGGCGTACCGCTTCTGCTCTCGACTCGACCGCCACGCTCGCCTCCCAGGCCCGTCGCCGGCCGCGATCCGGCCGGGTCAGGGAAAGACCGCGCCGCCTTCGAGCCCCCACGTCTCCGGCCAGCCCTGCGTCACGTTCAAGCACTGAACCGCCTGGCCGGCGGCGCCCTTGACCAGGTTGTCGATGACGCTCGTCACCACCACTCGCCCCAGGCGGGCGTCGACGGCCGCGCCGATCATCGCCCGGTTGGAGCCGCGGACCCAGGCGGTCGACGGGAACCGGCCGAGCCCTAGCCATTCGACGAAGGGCGACGCCGCTGCCGCTTCCCTAAAGGCATCCTCCACCTCCACTGCGCTGCTGCCTGGCGTCAGATCGAGCGCGACCGTCGCGTGGATGCCGCGGCTCATCGGCGCCAGGTGGGGGACGAAGGACAGCGTCGCCGGTCGGCCGGCGGCGAAGGACAGCTCTTGCTCCATCTCCGGCTGGTGGCGGTGCGCCAGGGCGCCGTAGGCGCACGCGCCCTCGCCCGCCTCGCAGAAGAGCGACGGGGTCTTCAGCTCCCGGCCGGCGCCGGAGACGCCGGAGAGGCAGGCCGCGAGGATCCGCTCGCTCTTCGCGATCCCCGCGCGCAAGAGCGGCGCCGCGGCGAGCGACACCGCTGTCGGGTAGCATCCCGGCACCGCGACCAGTCTCGCGCCCCCGAGCTGTTCGCGATGGTGCTCGACGAGCCCGTACACGGCTCGCTGGAGCAGCTCGGGGCAAGGGTGCTTCGCGTAGACCCGTTGGTAGACGGCGACGTCCTTGAGCCGGAAATCGGCGGACAGGTCGAGCACGGTCAAGCCCCGTTCGACCAGCGGCTTCGCCACCTCGGCAGCGGTCCCGTGGGGCAGCGCGAGGAACGCCACCCGGGCGCGATGCGCGATGGCGTCGGCGTCGAAGGCTTCGAGGACGAGGTCCGTCCGCCCGGCGAGGTGCGGATAGATTTCGGCCAGCGGCCGGCCGACGTCCTTGCGCGCGACCGCGGCGGTCACCGCCACCCGCGGATGGCCCGCCAGCAGGCGCCACAGCTCCGCGCCGACATACCCGGTCGCGCCGATGAGGGCCACCGGCGTGCGTTTCTCGTCCATCGCGCCCTTTCCTGTTCGCGGCCCCTACTTCGCGGCCTTGAGCCGCGGCTTCTTCTCCTCGACCTCGACCGGCGGCGGCTGGGAGACGGGCGCCTTCAAGCCGAAGCGCTCGTACACCCGGCTTTCGATCTGCGCGAGCACCTCGGGATGGCTCTTGAGCCAGTCGCGGGTGTTGTCGCGCCCCTGGCCGATGCGGTCGCCGTTGAAGGAGAGCCAGGAGCCGCTCTTGTCGACGATGTCGTTCTGGACGGCGAGGTCCAACAGGTCGCCCTCGTGGCTGATGCCCTGTCCATAGAGGATGTCGAACTCGACCTCCTTGAACGGCGGGGAGACCTTGTTCTTGACCACCTTCACCCGGGTGCGGTTGCCGACGACCTGGTCGCCGTTCTTGAGGGCGCCCACCCGGCGGATGTCGAGCCGCTGCGAGGCGTAGAACTTGAGGGCGTTGCCGCCGGTGGTGGTCTCCGGGCTCCCGAACATCACCCCGATCTTCATCCGGATCTGGTTGATGAAGATCACCGAGGTGTGGGACTTGGAGATGGTGCCGGTGAGCTTGCGCAGGGCCTGGCTCATCAGCCGCGCGTGGAGGCCGACGTGGCTGTCGCCCATCTCGCCTTCGAGCTCCGCTCGGGGGACGAGCGCGGCGACCGAGTCGATGACGACGACGTCCATCGCGCCCGAGCGCACCAGCATCTCGCAGATTTCCAGCGCCTGCTCGCCGGTGTCCGGCTGGCTGATCAGGAGGTCGTCGGTGCGCACGCCGAGCTTGCGCGCGTAGCCGACGTCGAGCGCGTGCTCGGCGTCGATGAACGCCGCGAGGCCGCCCCGCCTCTGGGCCTCGGCGATGATGTGCAGGGTCAGGGTGGTCTTGCCGGAGCTTTCCGGTCCGAAGATTTCGACGATGCGCCCGCGGGGGATGCCGCCGACGCCGAGGGCGATGTCCAGCGACACCGAACCGGTCGGGATGATCGCGACGTCCTGGCTCGGCTGCTCGTCGTTGCCCAGGCGCATGATGGAGCCCTTGCCGAACTGCTTCTCCACTGCCTGGAGGGCGAGCTCGACCGCCTTCTCGCGCTCGGCCGGGGTCATCTTTCGAGACTCTTCCACGCTCATCGCATCCTTCTCCGCGCCATCGCACCGGGGCAGCGGTCCTGCTGCCCGTCGGCATCGTTGCTGAACAGGCGTATAGCAGAGGGGTCGGACACGGGCAACGATTGCCGGAGGAAACGGCTTCTTGCCCGGACCCGGACGCAATGGTCCGCGACGCCGAGGACCGCCTCGTCGGTCCGCCGAACCGACCGCTCCACGGCGGCGCGCCTTTTGTGGCCCGCGAGCGACCGTCGCGCTCACCACGAGCGCTGGTACCAAGCGATAGCGCTCTCGCTATCCGCCGTGGTGGATGAAGATGAGGAGGGTCGCGTTGCCCGTCTTGGGCCCGCCGACCAAGAGGTCGCCGCCCGGCGCGACGACGTAGTCGGCGTCGATGAGCTTCTGGTGGGTTCCGCTGTAGAGGTGCAGGTGGACGCGCAGCCGGCCGGAGCGCTCGAACCCGCGCGGAACGATCTCGAGGCTGCGGTGACCCGGCAGGGGCAGCACCTCCTCGCTGTGGAGCTTGATGAGCGAGCTCTTCTCGGAGACCAACCGGTAGCTCGTGAAGGCGAACTGGCTGAGGCGGGCCTGGAGGCTCGCGAGCCGCGGATCGGTCGGGCCCTTGGCGCGGGAGGCGCTGACGACCTTGACGTCGATGTGCACCAGGACGGGCGGGGGAGGCTTGGCGCTCGACACGGACGCCGACGCCACCGCCGCGGCGAAGAGGCCGGCCCCGGCGGCATGCAGGTGGGCGAGACGGCTGGAGCGCACGGCTTCTTGTCCTTTCGCTAGGCCTGGGGCGGCTCGCTCACCCAGAGGACGGTCAGGTGGCCGGTAGCGGTGTTGAACACCATTCCGTCGGTGCCCGGCGCGAACGCGAGCTTGTCCACCTCGACCTCGCCGGCGCAGGCCGCGGCGGCCTGCTGGACGGGAGCGGTGCCGGGGGATTTCACGAGCGCAACCAGCACCAGGGCGACGGCGGCGGTGGCAGCCGCGAGGACGAGCGGCGCCTTCGCGAGGCGGCCGAAATCCAGCAGCCGGTCCCAAAGCGACTTGCTCGTCGTCGGCCGCGCCGGCTGGACCTCGGCGAGCACCCGGTCGGCGAGGCCGGCGAGAAGCGGCTTGGCGCGCTCGGCGGCGTCCTCGAAGGCGGCGACGATGGAGGCGGAGGCGACGGTCCAGGAGGCGACGAGGGGACCGCAGACCGGGCAACCCTCGGCGTGCGCGCACGCCGCGTCCCTCTGAGCGCCAGCCGCCCCGTCGAGGAGCGCAAGCGTCGACTCGAACGCCGCGCACGCCGGCGTCTCCTCGGAGGCGTCCTTTCTCGGCTTCGCTTCGCTCATCGTCTCCCCTCTCGCCTCCTAGGCGCCGCTCCCGGGCACCATCGCGCCCGCGCCTTTGGCCTCACGCCGCCTCGCTGCCGCCGGGCTTCAGGACCCCTCGTCGTCGAGGTACCCCTTGAGCGCGAGCTGCATCTTGTGCCGCGCGTGGAAGAGCCGGCTCATCACCGTTCCCTTCGGCACCTTGAGCACCTGGGCCAACTCCTCGTAGCTCAGGCCGTCCACCTCCCGGAGCAGGAGGATCGCCCGGTGGGCCTCGCTCAAGGTCGACAGCGCCCGCGTAAGCTCCCGCGACAGCTCCCCGCGCAGGGTGGCGGCCTGCGGGCTCTGGCTGCTCACGCCGTAGGGGTCGACCTCGGCGCCCTCGTCGGTCAGCGTGTTCTCCTCGACCGGCACCTTCTCGCCGCGGCCCGCCTTGCGAACCTGGTCGACCGCGAGGTTGTAGGTGATGCGGTAGAGCCAGGTGAAGAACGCCGCGTCGCCCTTGAACCCCGGCAGGTTCTGGTGGACCTTGACGAATGCCTCCTGCGTCACGTCCAACGCCTCTTCCGGGTCCTTCACGATGGAGAGGGCGAGCTGGTAGACCCGGCGCTGATGGCGCTCGACGAGACGCCGGAAGGCCGCGGCGTCGCCGGCCTTGGCGCGGGCGACGAGCGCGGCGTCCTCGGGCTCACCAGGCGCAACGCGCCCAGAGCTCGCTCTGGGACCCTTCGCCTCCGGGACGACGGGCGCCACCGGCCCCTCCGGCGCAGCCTGCCGTCCGCTCATCCGACGAAGGTCTCCGCCGTTCTATTCATCGCCGTCCCAAGAGAAGGCAGAGTCGTGCGGCTCCCATCCAGGCGAAGGGAGGGGTAGCACGAACCGCGCCCGGCCGACAGACCCGAGGCGGCGTCGGCAAAGCGTTCGGCCGGCTGCTCCTAGCCGGCGGCGGCGAGGGAGGCGAGGCGGAGGCGGGCGCGCTTGCGCCGGTCGCGCCACTCGACGAGGTGGGCGAGGCCGTACATGGCGAGGTTCATCGCGGCCATCGCGGCGATCGCTTGCGGGAGGGAGAGGACGCCGTGGAGCGGGTTCGACCAGTGGCCGTAGGCGAGCTCGACGTGGATGAGGTAGATGGAGAGCGAGTGACGGCCGACGAGCTGGAGCGGATCCGCTTGGTGGAAGCGCTCCTTGTACCGCGTCACGACCTCGGCGCACAGCCAGAGGACGAGGAGCTGGACGCTCAGCCGCTCGGCCATGTAGGCGGGCGAAGCCTTCCACCAGTCGTAACGGGGATAGAGGTGGAACGATCCGTGATTGAGCGCGAAGGCAGCGACCCAGAGGGCGAGGGCGACAAGTCCCCAGCGACGGGCCCAGCCGCGCACCCGGGGGGGATCGGGGGCGCGGTCGAGCAGGCGGGCCAGTGACTCGCCGACGACGAAGCCGAGCGCGGCGAAGGCGAGCCAGGGGAAGAGGGGAAAGAGAACGAGGGGGCCGGTGCCGGCGAAGTAGTTCCCCAGGAGCGGTGTCGGGAAG
This sequence comes from Myxococcales bacterium, assembly GCA_021787845.1. GTDB lineage: Bacteria > Myxococcota > Myxococcia > Myxococcales > JAJYLH01 > JAJYLH01. Next base: position 156,211 of record JAJYLH010000004.1, read on the forward strand.
CTCAGCGGGTGGCCGGCGACCAGGGGCGCGCAGAGGAGGAAGGCGAGGCCGAGCGCCGCCGCGAGCACGCTGGAGGCGCGGCCGGAGCGCGCCAGCGCGCTGAGACCCGCGACCAGGGCCAGGGCGACGCCCATGCAATTCAGGATGTCGACCCGGAAGATCATCGGCCAGTCGTTGAGGTGGTTTCGGTCGAGGAAGAAGATCGCCAGGCGGAAAGCGAAAGCGATACCGAGGATGTAGAGCCCTCTCTGGATGCCGGTGCGCAGACGCTTTCCGGGAGCGATGCCCTTACGCCGTTCGGCGGCGAGGACGAGGGCGCTGGAGAGGCCGGCGAGGAAGAGAAAGCCCGGCGCCGGCAGCCCGCCCAGGGCGCGCAGGGCGCGGTAGAGGTGCCCGTGCCGGTCGCCGTCCACAATCCAGGCGTCGATGGTGTGGTGGAGCACCATCAGCACCACCACCACGCCTCGGTGGACGTCGATGAACGGCTGCCGCTTCTTCATGAGCCATCCGGGCGCTCTCGACGCGCTGCCCTCTACAACAGCCCTGCCGCAGCCCGGTCGAGCAGGCCGTCGACCACCTCGAAGGTCCGGTCGTTCCCCGGCTGGTCGTAGGCCGCCAGCGCCGCCTCGCAGGAGGGGATCGCCTCGACGAAAGCGCCGACGGCCTGCGGGGTGAGCGCCTTCGCGTGCCGGCCGTAGCCGAGCTTCTCCAGGTAGAGCGCGTTGAGCACCTGCTCGAACTGGCCGACGAGGGGCACCGAGAGCAAGGGCTTGCGCAGGTAGACGGCCTCCCCCATCAGGGTGAAGCCGCCGCCGGCGATCACCCCGAGGCTCGTCGCCAGGTCCTCGATGAAGCCCGCCTCGGAGAAGGGGCGGTAGCGCAGCCGCCCCTCGACGACCTCCTCCTTCAGCTCGCGGCGCACCCCGTAGACGCGGCACTCGAGGCCGGTCGCCTCCAGCATCGCCGGCAGCTCCCGGTTCGTGTCGCTCGTCTGGTAGACGAGCAGGTGGCTGCCCCGGCGGACAAGCGCCCGGGCGGCGAGAATCTGCGGCCGGAGGATGGGCGGGACGAGCGTCGTGCGCTCCTTGCGGACCGGCGGGTAGAAGAAGGTCGAGATGACGTAGTGGTTCGCGAAGGGGAGCTTGCTCTTGACGACGGCCTTGGCGAGCTGGAACGGTCCTTCGTGCCCGGCCAGGAGCTCCGGGGCGTGCCGGCAGCGGTTGATCACCTGCATGTTGTCGATGTCGATCACCGGCAGCCCTCTCGCTTTCGCGTAGAGGTAGGTCCAGCTCTCGAAATCGCTCACCACCACTTCCGGGTCGAACTTCTGCATCAGCTCGAAGTAGGCGGCGATGTTCTCGGGGAGGCCGGTGAGCGCGGCGGCGACGTTCTCCAGCGCGGTCAAACGTTTTTGCACCTCGTTGTCCTGGTAGACCATCGTCAGGCCCCAGATCCGGTGCACCCCCGCGAACTTCTTCTGCAAGAGCTCGTAGGCGCGGTTCGAGACCATCACGTGGACGTCGTGCCGCTCGACCAGGCGGTCGAGCAGGACCTGCGAACGAATGGCGTGGCCCATCCCCTCGCCGACGACGCCGTACAGGATGCGCATCAAGAGCCCTTTCGGATGGCGGGGGCGCTACCGCCCATCGACGGTGAGGACGTAGTCGGCCGGGCCGCTCGCGGTGGCGACCGACCAGTCGTAGCGGACCTCGGCGTAGTAGGTCCCCGGCGGCAGGGCAACCGAGGCGGTCGCGAGATAGGTCCCGTTGCCGCTGTCCGCGAGCGCGTAGTAGCCGCCCCCGCTGTTGGTGATGCCGACCAGGACTTGGGGGGTGCCGCCTCGCAGCCCGGGGTAGACCGTCGCGGTGATCGTGAGCGAGGTGGAAAGGGTGAACGCGTAGTCGTCGACGTCGGTGATGCTGTCGAGCGTTCCCGCGGCGACCGCGTGAAGGTTCTGGTCGAGCGGGAGCGAGGTCGCGGTCTGGGGCGTGTCGTTCGGCTCGGTTTCGAAGACCGCCTCGGTCTTGCGCGCGGACGCGGTGAACTGGAAGCCTCCCCCGGCGGCGGCCGCGACTTCGAAGAGCAGGAGGGAACCGGAGCCGGTGAGCCGCGGCGCTACCGTCTCGTCGGCGCCGGCGCCACCGGTGTCGCTCGTCTCGAGCGGGTCGACTGCGGTCTGGGGGAACATGCTCAAGGTGGCGTCGACGCTGGCCTCGGGATGGACGGTGGCGCCCAGGTCCTCGTCGTTGCCGGCATAAACGGCGAACCAGCTCGCGCCGGCGTCGGGCGAGGTCGCCTGGAGCGCCGCCTGGTCGCCGACGTTCAAGGGCCCGACCAGGGTCACGGGGAGGAGCGCCGCCTTCAGGGTGTACTCCTCCTGCACCTTGCCGGCGTTGTAGGTCCGATCGTTGGCGACGACGTAGTAATGCCCGGCCTCGCCGGCGGAGAAGAAGCGGGCGAGGTGGAAGGCTCGGCCGCTGGCGACGACCCGGTAGTGCTGGTCGCGAATCTCGATCAGCGGGTCGATCTGGGAGCCGCTCGGTGTCTCCATCGTCACGTCGAGGAGGGCGTTGGCGGGCACGTCGACCGAGTAGACGTCGACGCCGCCGTCGGCGAGGTCCGACCGGTACGAGAACGGCTGCTGCGACAAATCGCCCATCGCCACCGTGTGAACCGACGTCACGGTCAGGGTGTAGGGCGGGGTCGGCCCGAGGGCGTAGACGTCGTCGGCGAAGAGGAGCGCTCGCCCCGGGCTGAAGGCCACCCGCTGGGGGTTCATCGCGGTGAGGGTGCCGTAGGTCGTGTCGTCGGTCGCGTTCAGGGCGAGCGTGCCATCGGCGGAAAGCCCCCACAGCGCTCGCTGGCCGGGGAACGGCGCGGTGGGGTCGGGCGGCGCGAGGGTGACGTCGTAGAGCGGCGCGGCGGCGGTCACCTGCAGCGCGAGGGGCGTCAGGCTCTCGGTCTGACCGGTAGCGGCGGTGCCTGGCGTGAGCGGTGCGGGGGAGCCCAAGGGGAGCTGGGTCACGTCGACGGTGTAGGTGAATCCGCTCCCGCCGTAGGGCAGCCCCTGCTGGGTGAAGGCATCCTGGTCGGCCACCAAGACGAGCCAGTCGCCGTCCGAGGGAAGCACCACGTCGCGGGAGGGACGGCGCGAGTCGATGGTGAGCGCGAGGCGGACGAAGCTGCCCGTCTGGTCGAGGGTGCAGACGTCGGTGCCGGTCGAGGTGCAGGGCTCGAGGGCGATGCCGATGGTCGGCGCGCCGACGGCCAGGCCCTGGAAGTGGAGGCGCTCGAGCTTCTTTCCGCTGAAGATGAAGCCGTCGAAGTCCGGCACCGCGACGCCGCCGGCGCCGGCGGTGGGCGGGTCGATGGTCCCGCCGAGGACCACGGCAGGCGCGCCGATGGCCGGCAGCGTGAAGCGGGTGCTCTTGCCCGGCGGGATGTTCGGCTCGGGGCCTTCGGGCACGGTGACCCGCTTCATCGGGTCGACGGTGTTGCAGACGCCGCCGTCGTCCTCGGTGCCCGGGCCGCAGGTGATGGTCTCGGCCGTGCACTGGCCATCCTTCTCGACGGTGCCGGTGCCGCAGGACAGGGTGCTCGTCGGGACGCAGCTCTCGCCGACGAGCTTGGTTCCGGCGCCGCACTTGGAGAGGGCGGCGGGGACGCACTGTCCGTTCTGGTCGCGGGTGTCCGGCCCGCAGACGAGGCTCGCCTTGCACCCGGCCGCGCCGAGCGCGAGCGCGAGCATTCCCATCGGCCACCGCGCCATCGAAACGCCTCCGTGAGATCTGAAGGATCGTGGGCGCCCGGCGCGAGGTCGTCAAGCGGGGCGGGGCCGGTCTTGTCGCGGCGGCTGCCTCGGGTGTCGGTCCACGTTCGATCGCGTGTACCATCGCGAGCCGGCTGGGAGCGGGGGATTTCGGAGCCGCGCATGTCTCTGAGGACGAGCCTCATCGCGGTCGCGGCGCTCGCGACCCTCCTGCCGTCCGGCGTGGCGTCGGCGGACCCCTGCAACTTCGGCCCCCAGGATTTCTCGGGCGACTGGACCCTCGACGGCAGTGAGATCCTCTGCTCCGGGACCTACCACGTCAGCGGGACGGTGACGATACCGGCGGGCACCCAGGTGCAGCTCGGAACCACGAGCGGTGCCGGAACCCAGGTCGTCATCATCGCTCAGCGGGCGCTCGTCCATGGCACCGTCGTCGGTGACGGGGTCGGGCGCGGGGGGGGCGCCGGGTGCCACGGCGTTCGGCTCGGGGGTGGCAACGATGGATACATCCCCGGCAACGGCGGCGGCGGGGGCGCGCCGGCCTACACCACGAACAACACCTTTCGGGGCGGCTCGGGCGGCGGGGGCGGCGGGTACGGCGGCGCCGGAGGAACCGGAGGCCAGGGCAACAACCCCGACACGACTCCGGGAACCGGCGGAATCGAGATCGGGACCGCGGGGATCGGTGCCAATCCCAGCATCTCGGATGTGGTCATCGGCTCCGGCGGCGGCGGCGGGAGCTGTTCGACGGATTCGAACGGCGACTACGGCGGCAACGGCGGCCGAGGCGGCGCGGGGCTCGCCATCGTCGCCAAGGACATCGACGTCCAGCCGGACACCGGCTCGCCGCCGAGCATCAGCATGGGCGGCGGCGCCGGGCAGGACACGCCAGACGGAACCTCGGCGGGCGGCGGCGGCGGCGGCGGGTCGGGCGGGACGATCGCGCTGGTCGGGACCGAGCAGGTCACGATCAACTACAACGGGGCGAATCCAGCCCTCGCGGCGGATGGCGCTGGCGGAGGGCATGGCGGAGAGACAACACCCGGAGCTGGCATTGTCCGCAAGGGCGGCGGGGGCGGCGGCGGTGCCGGTGGGCGCATCAAGATCGCCCGGCCGCTGGGCTGTCCGAACTTCCCGAACGCCTTCGTCGGTGGTGCCGGCGGCAGCGCGCACTCGAGTGGGAAGCCTGGCTCCGCGGGCAGCGCCGGCACGTACGACTGCGCCATCCTCGACGCGCCTCCCGTCGTCTCGTCGCTCTCGCTGTCGCGCACCCAGTTGGACGTTTCGGATCCGACCGGCGTCACCCTGACCGCCGGGAGCACCACCAACCCGTACCTGCGGCGCATCGAGTACGAGTTCGACTGCCAGGGCAACGGGAGCTACGGCGCCCCGCAGACCTCGAACAGCTACACCTGCCACTACGCGAAGACCGGCGCCTACCAGCCGGTGGTGAGAGCGAGCGATTGGAACTCGATTCAGATCACGATTCCTCAGCATCCGAGCCCTCCAGGAGGGGCGACGCCGGGCACTTACGATCCCGGGACCTTCGCGTTCGGCGACACGTCGACGGCGACCGCGGCGACGGTCAGCGTCAACCCGCTCCCCCAGGTGACGATCAAGCAAAGCGGCAACAAAGAAGAAGGCGCGATTCAGACGTTCACCGCGACCATCACCGATCCGGCGAACGACACCTTCAGCACCCACTGGGATTTCGGCGACGGTTCGACCGCGGAGACCCCCCCGTCGGCGGCGAAGTCCGTGGCCCAGACCCACGCCTTCGCGGACGACGGGACCTACACCGTCACCGTCACCGTCACCGACAACGACGGCGGAACAGACACGGCGACGCTTCAGGTCCCCATCGCCAACGTGCCGCCGACGGTGACGCTCGGTTCCCTGGCCAGTTCCTACGCTACGACGCCCGAGACGCTCTCGGCGAGCGCGACCGACCCGTCGAGCGCCGACAGCGCGGCGGGCTTCGCCTACGACTTCACGGTGACCGACCCGTCCGGCGCGGCCACCGTTCTCCACGTCGCCGCGACCGCGAACAACGGCAGCGGCGTGTCGGCGACCTACACCCCGGCGACGGCTGGCACCTACACGGTGAGCGTCACCGCCACCGACAAGGACAACGGCATCAGCGCGCCGGCGACCGGCAGCTTCACCGCACTGGCGCCAGCGCCAATCGTGGAGCTGACCCCGACGCCGGCCGACGCCACGGTGCCCGAGTCCGGTACCGCTCTCCAGGTCGACGCCTCCTGGACCGATCCGCTCCCGGCGGACCGCAGCGCTCCTTTCTCCTATGTCTGGGATTTCGGCGACGGCTCCGCGCTGGTGAGTGGCAAGACCGCCGACCCCGATTTCACTTCCACCTCGGTGACTCATCAGTACGCGAACAGCGGTAGCTACCCGTTGAAGCTCGAGGTGACGAACGCGGCGGGCGCGATGGGAACGGCATCGCTCCAGGTCACCGTGACGAAGGTGCCGCCGACGCTGACCCTGAGCCCGCCGAGCGCCATCGTCGAGGCGATGACGGCAATCTCCTTCCAGGCCAGCGCGACCGGGCCGTCGCCCTCGGACACCCAGGCCCCCTACCAGTACACGTTCACCTGGGGCGACCAAACCAACGACATCGTGTCGGGCGGACCGCAGGTGAACGAGAGCCATCGGTATCAGGATGTCGGCACCTATACCGTCACCGTGACCGCGACGGACCAGGAAGGCGTGACGAGCGCTCAGGCGAAGGCGACGGTGCAGGTGACCGATGTCGCGCCGACGGTCACCTTGACCGGAGCGCAGACCGGCAACGAAGGCGACACCCTCGCCTTCGCGGCGACAGGGCACGACGTGTCGCCGGCCGACCAAGCACGCGGGTTCACCTACACCTGGGATTTCGGCGACGGCACGCCGGCCGCGAGCGGCCCCGCCACCGACTCGCATGCCTTCGAGAAGGCGGGCGACTACAAGGTGACGGTCACCGCCAGGGACACCGCGAGGCTGAGCGGCTCGGCTACGCTCCCGGTCTCCATCGCGAACGTCGCGCCCACGGTCGACCTCGGCGGCGACCGCGACGCCCTGAAGAACGTGCCGCTCGTGTTCGCGCCGACGGTCACCGACCCGGGCACGCTCGACACTTTCACCTACGCCTGGGGTTTCGGAGACGGCACCACCTCCACCTCCGCGACCCCGAGCCACGCCTACACGGCCTACGGCACCTACGTCGTGAGGCTGACCGTCACCGACAGCAACGGCGCGACCGGGTCCGATTCGATCTCGGTCCACGTCAACGACCGGGCGCCGACCGCGACCGGGGTCGCGATTTCACCCGCGCAGCCGTACTCGACCGACGCCTTGACGCTTTCGTACTCGTACTCGGATCCCGACGGCGACCCGGAAAAGGGAACGCAAATCGTCTGGACCGCGGACGGCGTCGAGCAGCCAGCCTTCACCGGCAAGACCACGATTCCCGCGGGCGTGACCCATCCGAACCAGGTCTGGACGGCCCAGGTCACGCCGAGCGATGGGCTTCTCTTCGGCTCCACGGTGGCGTCGGACCCGGTGACGATCCTCGACCACGCGCCGACGGTCACGAGCGTCGCCATCGCTCCGAGCGAACCCAGGCACGCGGACGACTTGACGCTGAGCTACGCCTACCACGACCAGGATGGCGACCCAGAGAGAGGTACGACCATTCTCTGGTCCAAGACGCCGGCCGGGGCGACCGACGCGCAGCCAGAGCCGGCGTTCGACAACCGTTCCACCGTGCCGGGTCCCTTGACCAAGGGCGACGTGTGGGTGGCGACGGTCACCCCGAGCGACGGCTACCTCGCGGGGACGCCGGTCTCGAGCACGGTGACGGTGCAGAACACGCCGCCGCAGATCCTCGGGCCGAAGCTGGTCGCGGTGCCGGCGACGGGCAGCACGGCGACGGTCACCTTCACCCTCGACGCGACCGACGTCGACGGCGACCCGCTCACCTATTCGTGCAGCGGGGACGGAACGCCGAGCGCCAACGGGCCGACGGTGACCGGCACCTTCGCGGTGGGGACCTGGCAGGTGACCTGCTCGGTCTCCGACGGGACCGACACCACCACGACGACCATCACCATCGCGGTCGGCGACGTGCCGCCGGTCGTCGACGCGGGACCGGACCAGGTGGTCGACCCGGGCGAGCCGTTCGTCCACGCGACCGCGAAGGACGCGCTCGGGCGCCCGCTCACCTACCAGTGGGAGTTCGAGTCGGCCGCGAGTAACCCTGTACCGGTGCTGCTCACCCCCAACGCGCCGGACACCGGTTTCTACGCGCGGACCGCCGGCGACTACCAGTTGAAGGTGACCGTCTCCAACGGCGTCGAGCAGGCGAGCGCGCAAACGACGGTGACCGTGCGCAACCTGCCGCCCTGGGCGTCGATCGCGCCGGTCGGGACCGCCCACCCGGGCGACTTCATCCTGCTGGACGGGAGCGCTTCCAGTGACCCCAACGGCGACAGCCTGACCTACGCCTGGGAACAGGTCAGCGGGCCGGCCGCGACGTTCGAGGACGGTAGCGGCCAGCCGCTGTCGCCGCCGACCGGTGCCATCGTGCATCTGGTCGCGCCGGCGGCGGGTGAAATCGTGGTCCGGCTGACGGCGAGCGACGGCAGCCTCTCCGGGCAGGCGCTCGCGACGATCGACGTCGTCGGCTCGACGAACCCGATGGCGCCGATCGCGAACGCGGGGCCGGACCAGACCGTGCTGACCGGGGAAACGGTGCAGCTCGACGGGAGCGCTAGCGTTAGCCTGGATGGGGGAGCGCTCTCGTTCCTCTGGACGGTCACGCAAGGGGCAGAGCCCCGGCCGGCGATTCAGAGCGCGGACCAGGCGAAGGCTCAGTTCGTCGCGGCGAGCGCCGGGCAATGGACCCTCGAGCTGACGGTGACCGACGGGACGCTCTCGTCGACGGACGACCTCGTCGTGACGGTGGTCGATTCCCAGGGCGATCACCGGCCGGTGGCGCACATCTCGCCGGCGACGGTGAACACCCGCCTCGCGGAAACGGTGACGCTCGACGGGTCGAATTCGACCGACCAGGACCCCGGCACGACGCTCACCTACCGGTGGACGCAGGTCGCGGGACCGCACGTCGCGCTCGCCGGCCAGGACCAGCCGCGGGTCTCGTTCGTCACCACCGCGCCCGGAACCCTGGTCATCGCCCTGGTCGTCGACGACGGGCAGGTGGACAGCCTCCCCGCGACCGCGACGATCCACGTCACGAGCGGCGCCGACGTGCAGCCGATCGCGAAGGCGACGGGACCGGCGGCCGGAGTCGTCGGCCGCCCGGTGACGCTCGACGGCACGAAGAGCTACAGCCCGAGCGGCGCCGAGCTCACCTACGCCTGGCGCCAGGCGGGTGGGCCGCAGGTCTCCTTGGACGACCAGACCAGCCCGGCGCCGACCTACGTTCCCGAGAAGCCAGGCACCTACGTCTTCGAGCTGACGGTCGACGACGGCGAGCTGCCGAGCGCGCCGGCGTCGGTGGCCACCGCGGTCAGCCAGCACCCCCTCCCGATCGCGCGCATCGACGCGCCGGACGGCGGCTACGTCGGCGTGTCGGTCGCCGCGGACGGCAGCAAGAGCGTCGCGACGGACGGCGCCAAGCTCTCGTACACCTGGACCCTCGAGGGGCGTCCGGAAGTCACGCTCTCCGGCGCACACGCGGCGAGCTCGAGCTTCGTGCCCCCGGAGAACGGCAGCTACGTTCTCAAGCTCGTGGTCAACGACGGCACCTTCGATTCGAGCCCGGTGACGAAGACGATCACGGTTCACGACCTGCCCGTCGCCCGAGGTGGCTGCAGCCAGACGGGAGCGCTGTCCTTCTTCGCGCTGCTGGGCCTCCTCGCGCTGCTGCGGCGCCGGCGGGCCTGCGCGTAGCGGCGCTGGAGAAAGAGAGCGCTCTCGCCCGCCGCTGGGCGCGACCCGACCGACGCGGGGACGACCGGACCGGCCGTTTCGGTGGACCGGCCTCGAGCGCCGGCGCGCGCGGATTCCCTCGGGGGCCCCTCTCGCCTCCGAAGGCCGGCGCTACTTGTGGGTCATCGTGTAGACGCCGTCCCAGCCTTCGCCAGGCGGGTTCTTCTCGGAGGCGGCGCAGAAGTCGAGGTAGGCCTGCGACGGACCGTCCTCGGGCCACAGCTCGAGCACGCTCCGGAAGCTCTCCCGTGCCGCTTGCCAGCGGCGCTCCCGGAAGGCATGCACCCCCCGCTTGAAGCGGTCGATCACCTCGGCGATTTCGCCCGACGCCGGCCGGTCGTCGAGCAGCTCGAAGATCCGGACCGGCTCCTCGCGGCCCTTGACCCGGACCGCCCCCAGCTCCCGCGCCGCGACCTGCCCCTCGCACATCGAAAGCGTGCTCTCGCTCAAGATCACCCGGCTCTTGTACTCCTTGTTCGTCCCTTCCAGCCGGCTCGCCAGGTTCACGTTGTCACCCACCACCGTGTAGTCGAACCGCTGGTCGGCGCCCATGTTGCCGACCACCATCGGCCCCGAGTTGATGCCGATGCCGATGTCGATCGGCGGCCAGCCCCGACCTTCCATCCGCCAGCGCTCCTGCAGTCGCGCAAGCTCGCGCACCATCGCCATCGCCGTCCGGCAGCACTTGAGCGCGTGATCCGGCTGGTCCGCCGGCGCGCCGTAGATGGCCATCAAGGCGTCGCCGATGTACTTGTCGAGCGTCCCCTGGTGCTGGAAGACCAGGTTCGTCATCGGCGTCAGGTATTCGTTCAACAGCTTCGCGAGCTGCTCCGCCGGCAGCTTCTCCGAGATGCTGGTGAACCCGCGGATGTCCGAGAACATCACCGTCAGGACCCGCTTGTCGCCGCCCAGCTTGAGCTTGCTCGGATCCCTCAGCACCTCTTCCATCACGCTGCGCGACAGGTAGTACTGGAGCGCCCGCCGGGCGTGGCGTTTGTCCTTTTCTTCGACATTATATCGATAAATCGTCTGGAGGACGTAGATACCCATCACCTCGGCGATAGGAAGGAAGCCGAAGAGGACGAACCCGTGGGCGAAGAGGCCGAGGTCCAGGAGGTGGTAGGCGGCGATGGTCCCGAGCGCGACGGGGATGCCCTTGAGAACGCTGACCTGCGCGAGCAGGAGGCCGACGACCAGGGCGATCGCCAGCAGCACGAGGGCCTCCACCGGTAGCGCCCACCAGGGGCGGCGCAGGTAGTCGTGGTGGAGGATGTTGCCGACGCAGGTCGCGTGGATGACCACCCCGGGCGTGAACTCGTCGAACGGGGTCACCCGCTGGTCATAGGTGCCGAGGGCGGTGGCGCCGATGAGAACCACCTTGCCCTCGATCGCCCGCCGCGGCACCGCGCCGTTCCACACGTCCGCGAGCGAGACGGCGGGCATCGAGCCCTTCGGGCCGTAATAGTCGACGAGGAGCCGGCCGCCGGAATCGACCGGAATCCGAGTGAAGTCCTTGACCTTGGGCGTCACGTTCTGCCAGGCGGAGCTGTTCTTGACGTAGGCGATCGTTTCGATTTCGCGCCCGTCGCGGCTGGCGCTCCAGACCCGGGTGTAGTCCGGGCTGACCTGGTCGGCGGCGAGCACCGTGGCGAAGTCGAGGCCGGGGAGCAAGGTGCGGTCCTGCCAGTCCGGGCTCGAGCCGACGAGCATCACCAGCGGCTCCCGACGGACGACGCCATCCGAATCCGGCTCGACGTTGAAGAAGCCGACCGGCGTGGGCCGCCCGCTCGCTCCCGGCGCGACGAGCCTCGCGAGGGGCGGCATCACCGCCGCGTAGGTCGGCAGGTAGACGGGAGCGCTCGTGGTCTTCTCGGTGGTGCCGTCCAGCTCGTCGTCTGGCGAGAGCGCATCCGCTCCCCGGGTGGGGTCCGGCAGGCGCATGTGGATGACCTCCTTTAGCGCTGCCGCCTGGTTCAGACCGGTGATTCCCTGGAGGTCGGCCGGCCGCAACAAGAAGGAACCGAGAACCACGTTCCCGCCGTGATGGATCGCGTCGGCCAGGGCCTCGTCCGGCGACTCTCCCAGGCCCGCTTGCGCGAGGGAGACGGCGAACTGGGCTTGCTCGGCCTCGAGCTGGGAGAGCGAGCGGAGCACGTCGGACAAGGTCTGCGGGAGCGGGGAGAGGCGCGCGCGCACGTCGTCGACCGCGCCCGACCGCCCCTTCAGGTCCTCGGCCGCGCTCGCCGCTCCGGCCGCGTCGACCTGCGCCATCGACAGGCGCTCCAGGAGCGCCGCCGGTCCCTTCGCGGCCAGCGAAATCGCGTCGAAGCGCACTCTGAGCTTGCGTGCCCGCGCGTCCTTTCCCTCGAACGCCTGGTCGGTGAAGGCGACGTCGAAGACGATGGTCCTCGCCCCGAGCACCTCGAGCTTGTCGACCAGCGCCGCGAGGTCCTCGCGCGGCCAGGGGAAGCGCCCCAGGAGGTCGATGGCCTTCTCGTCGACCGCAGCGATCACCACGTCCTTCGGCGGCGGTCTCGTTCCCCGTTCGCGGAACAGGAGGTCGTAGAAGATCGACTCGATCCGCCCGACGACCGGAATCTGGTCGTCGCGGCCGGTGTGCAGGGCGTAGCCGACGTGCGCCGCCATCGCGAGAACGCCGACGAAGAGCGCGATGCGGTACGACGAGAGCCGAAAGATCCACGAAACCAGCCGGCGCATGGGCCTCCACGGGAAGTCGGCCAAAGTCTAGACGAAAGCCGCTGGGGGCCGTGCGAGGATGCCGAGGCGAAGATGCGCGTCACCCTCTTGACGAACCTCGTCCCGCCCTACCGCGAGCCGGTCTTCGCGGAGCTAAACCGCTTGCTCGACCACGAGCTGCGGGTCGTCCTCGTCGCCGGGAGAGAGGCGAACCGCGACTGGGATTTCGCGCCCGGCCGCCACCCCTTCGCGGTGCGGGTCCTCCACGGAACGAGCGTGCGCGGCCGGCGGCCCGACCGGTGGATCCACCTCACCGAGCCGCTGCTGCCCGAGCTCGTCCGCCACCGTCCGCAAGCGCTGCTGATCGGCGGTTTCGACCAACCCGCCTACTTCGAGGCCCTGGCGCTGTCGCGCCTCTTGAGGATTCCAGCGGCGCTCTGGTGTGGCGCGCATGCGGGCATCGTCCATCCCGGTCCGGCGATGCGCCTGCGGCGCCTGATGGTCCGGGGCGTGTCGGCCTACGTGTCCTACGGCACCGCTGCCGCCGAGCTGTTGGTCGAGCTGGGGGCGCCGGGCGAGCGGATCGCCGTCGGGCAGAACGCGGTGGACGTGAGCGCTTTTGCTCCCGAACCGCATCGGGCGGCCGCGCGCTCGATGCGCGAGGCGCTCGGCCTCGGGGAGCGCCTGGTGGTGCTGGTGGTCGGACAGCTCATCGGCATCAAGGGGATTCCGGCGGCCCTCGACGCGGTCGGACGGGTGCCGGAAGCGGTGCTGGTGCACGTCGGCCGGGGGCCGGACGAAAGGGCTTTGAGGGCGCGCGCCCAGGCGGTGGCGCCGGGGCGAGCTTTCTTCCTGGGACCGAAGCCCTACGCGGAGCTGCCGGCGATCTACGCGATGGCCGACGTGTTCCTCTTCCCTTCGTTCACCGACGCCTGGGGGCTCGTCCTCAACGAGGCGATGGCGGCAGGGCTGCCGGTCCTCGCCAGCGCTCGTGCTGGGGCGACGCGCGACCTGGTGCGGGAGGGCGAGACCGGGTTCGTCGTCGACCCGGCGCGGCCGGAGAGCATCGCCGAGAAGCTCTCGCTGCTCGCGAAGTCGCCGGAGCTGCGCCGGAAGCTCGGCGCCGCCGGAAGGGCGTTGATCGCGAGCGTGACGCCCGCCGCGTACGCCCGCGCGATGTTCGACGCCCTCAAGCTCGCCCGGGAAGGAGCCTGACTAAGCGCGGCGCGGTGCCGGGGATTATGCTCTCGCGCCGGAGGTCGCCCCATGAAACCGGCCGAGAACCCGCGCGTCATCATCCGGCACTGCGACGACTACGACGTCGAGAAGATCCGCACGATCGTGCGCGAGGGGCTCAACGAGCTGGGCTTGAAGCCATTCGGGCGCACGCTCGTCAAGCCGAACCTGGTGGCGGCGGGCGAGCTGTTCCCGAACGCGCACACCCGGCCGGAGTTCGGCGAGGGGGTCCTGCGCGCGCTCAAGGACGTCGACGACGGGAAGATGACCGAGCTCTTGGTCGGCGAGCGCTGCGGCATCACCATCCCCACCCGGATGGCCTTCGCCGAGAGCGGCTTCGACGCGATGATTTCCAAAGTCGGTGGGGTGAAGCGCTCCTACTTCGACGAGGAGACGCAGGTCGAGGTCCGCTACACCCACGAGGGCCGCCTGCGCGACTACGTCTTCACGCCCGAGCCGGTGGCGCGCGCCGATTTCTTCGTGAACATCCCCAAGTTCAAGTCGCACCCCTGGACCACCGTGACGTTCTCGATGAAGAACTACATCGGCATCCAGGACGACCGGCACCGGCTGATCGACCACGACCACCGGCTGAACGAGAAGGTGGCGGACCTGCAGTACATCATCCAGCCGCGGTTCATCGCCATCGACGGCATCGTCGCCGGCGAGGGGCGGATGCTGACGCCCAAGCCCTTTCCCCTCAAGCTCATCGTGATGGGCGACAACCAGGTCGCCTTCGACGCCGTCTGCTGCCACATCATCGGCGTCGACCCGCGCGAGGTGGAGCACATCCGCCTGGCCGAGGAGCGCGGGTTCGGCACCACCGACTTGTCGCGCATCCAGATCACCGGCGACGTGAGCCTGCACGATGCGCAGAAGCGGGCGAAGGGTTTCCAGGTGGGGCTCGTGCGCGTCGAGAAGTACTTCGAGGGCACGCACATCACGGCCTACGCGGGCCCGCCGCCGGAGCGCGAACGGACCGACTACTGCTGGGGCGGCTGTCCCGGCGCGATCGAGGAGGCCATCGAAATCCTGCGCCTCTTCGACGAGCAGACCGACGAGAAGCTGCCGCGGCTGCACGTCGTCTTCGGGGCGTACGAAGGGAAAATCGACGCCAAGCCCGGGGAGAAGGTGGTGTTCATCGGCGACTGCGCGACCTGGAAGGGCGACCTCGGCGGCCAGCTCGTGCAGATCGAAAACCGCTACCAGAACCGGGACACGCGCGACCCGTACCACGCCTCGGCGGACGACATCTACAAGAAGATGCTCCACATCCGCAAGGCGCTCTCCAAGAGCGCTGCCGACCCCTACGTCCGGCTGGAGGGCTGCCCGGTCTCGGTAGCGGAGCAGGTCCTCGCCCTGGTGTCGCTGGGGCACCTGAAGAACCCGTACCTCGACCCGCGGGCGGTGCTGATTTTCAACAAGGCATACGCCGGCTGGCGCGCGTCGACCGCGTTCCACCGGATGACCGGGCATCCGTACCAGAAGGCTGGACCCGCCCCCCGAGGGGACGCCAGGCCGGAGATGCAGCCGAAGCCGGAGGGGTGAAGCGCTACTTCCGCGGCAGGAGCGACAGCTCCTGGTAGAGATGAACCGCGCTCTTGATGGCGCTCGCCCAGTCGCCCAGGTGGAGGCTCTCGTTCTCGCCGTGGGCGTTGGTGTACGGGTCCTCGACGCCGACCAGGAGCGCTGGCGCCCCCCCGAGCGCGCGGGCGAACGGCTCGACGAACCCGATGGAGCCGCCGGCGCCGATGATCTCCGCCCGGTGGCCGTAGCCCGCCTCCAACGCGCGCCTCGCCGCCTCGAACGCCGGCGCGTGGTGGTCGCACGTCCAGGCGCTCACCCCCTCGCCACCGCTGATGGTCACCTCGACCCCGAACGGCGCCGCCCGCCGCAACGCCGCCTCGAGCTGCCGCCGGGTCTCCGTGGGGTCCATGTCCGGCACGATGCGCACGCCGACGTGGGCGTAGGCGGTGTCGCAGAGGATGTTGCGCGCCTCCGCCCGGCTCGACGCCTGGAGGGCGTTGACCGACAAGCTCGGCCGCCGCCAGAGCTTCTCCCAGGCGGTTGCGCTGCCGCCGACCATCGTGGCCGAGTCGACCATCCCCGCCTGCGCGCGAAACGACTCGGTCGAGTACGGCAGTTCCTGGAACGCCTGCGCGAGGTCCTTTTCCAGCGGCCGCACCCGGTCGAGCATGCCGGGAATCGTGATCTCGCCGTTCTCGTCGACCAGGGTCGCGAGCATCTTCGACAGCGCCATCGCCGCGTCGGGAATCGGCCCGCCCCACATGCCGGAGTGGATGGAGCCCTTGAGCGCGCGCACCTCCACGTCGAGGCTGACGAGCCCGCGCAGCATGGTCGTGATGCCCGGAACGCCGACGTCGAAGTTCGCGGTGTCGGTGAGGACGATGACGTCCGCTTGCAGCTTCTTCTTGTGCTCCGCGAGGAACAGCGCCAGGTGCGCGCTGCCGACCTCCTCCTCGCCTTCGATGACGAGCTTCACGTTGAGCGGCAGCGCTCCGGCCCCCTTGAGCCAGGCGTCGACCGCGCTCGTGTGGACGACGATGCCCGCCTTGTCGTCGGCGGTGCCGCGCCCGAAGAGGCGTCCGGCCACCTCGGTCGGCTCGAACGGCGGCGTCTTCCACTTGGTCACGTCCCCCGCGGGCTGCACGTCGTGGTGCGCGTAGAGCAGGAGGGTCGGTTTCCCCGGCTGATGCAGGTGGTCGCCGTAGACGTAGGGGTGCCCGCCCTCGACGTCGAGCACCTCGACGTGCTCGAAGCCGCGCGCTTCGAGAAGCCTCGCGACCGCCCGCGCGCTGTCGCGCAGGTGCCTGGGATCGAAGCCCGCGAAGCTTACCGACGGAATGCGGACCAGCTCCTTGAGGTCCCCCAGGTAGCCGCTCAGGTTGTCGTCGAGGTGGGTCAGAGCGCTCTTGATGGACATGAAGGCCTCCGGCCGCGTTGCGAGAAGCGCGGGGCGCGGATTCTGGCGAGCGCGCGACGCCGGCGCAAGGCGAGGCGAAAGCGCTGTCGTATTGCGCGCGTTGCGAGGTGGCGATCGACCGATCCGACCGATCCGACCGATCGGACCGATGGGGCGCGGCGCGCCTCGTCCGATGCCGCCGCTGTGTTACCGTCCGCCGACGATGTCTCTGGCCGAAGGAGTTCTCGCGGGTGACCGACGGCAAGCAGCACGGCTCCTGAGGGCCATCGACGACCGGCAACCGGCCGCCGAGGAAGCGTTGCGGGCGCTCTTCGCCCACACCGGCCGCGCCCACGTCGTCGGCATCACCGGGACGCCCGGCGCCGGGAAATCGACGCTCGGCAACGGCCTCATCGCGGCATGGCGGGCGAGAGGGCTCTCGGTCGGCGTGCTGGCGGTCGACCCGACGAGCCCGTTCACCGGCGGCGCGATTCTCGGCGACCGCATCCGGATGCAGGACCACGCGCTCGACCCGGGCGTGTTCATCCGGTCGCTCGCGACGCGGGGGAACCTCGGCGGGCTGTCCCGCGCGACCTTCGACTCGGCGAAGGTGCTCGATGCGATGGGCTGCGACGTCGTCCTCATCGAGACCGTCGGCGTCGGCCAGGACGAGGTGGAAATCGCGCAGCTCGCGCACACGACGGTGCTGGTGACGGTGCCGGGCCTGGGCGATGACGTGCAGGCCATCAAGGCGGGCATCCTGGAAATCGCCGACGTCTTCGTCGTCAACAAGGCCGACCGCGAGGGCGCGGACCGCACCGTCTTCGACCTGCGCGCGATGCTGGAGATGCGGCGGGCGCTCCTTTCGGCGGGCGCCAGCGCGTGGGAGCCGCCGATCGTGCCGACCGTCGCGACCCGCGGCGAGGGCGTCGACGAGCTGGTGGGCGCCATCGACCGGCACCGGCGGATGCTGGACGAGAGCGGCGAGCGAACGCGCCGCGAGGCCGCCCGCGCGAAAACCGAGCTGACGCAGCGGCTCTCGGAACGATTGTTGGAGCGGTCGCTCGGCGCGCTCGCCGAGCGCGAGGGTTCGATCGACGATCTCGCGCTGCGGATCGCCCGCCGCGAGCTCGACCCCTACGCGCTCGCCGACCGTGCCATCGAAGCTCTCGGGCCGGAGGTCTGATGAAGCCGCTTCTCGCCCTCCTGTTCGCGGCGCCTTTGCTCTCCTGCGGCGGCCAAGCGACAGCGCCCCTGTCCCTCACGTTTCCGATGGGCCCGAAGGAGGTGCGCCTCGCGCTCGGGCAGCAGTTCCCCGACGTGCTGGCGCCCGACGACGCGATCTGGCCGGCGACCGAGCCCGCGATGACGGTCGACGTGAAAGCGGTGGAAGCGGCGCCGTTCTCGCTCCCGAGCGCCCCGGCGTTCGCCGGCAAGACGCTCGAGCTCGACGGCGCGTCGGTCTCGGTCGACACCGCCGGCTCGCCCTTCGATTCCGTCGAGCTGTTCGTCGGTCCGGCCGGCGCAACGAGCGTGACCGACGCCCAGGTCGTCGACCTCGGCCACGCCTCGGTGGCGCGGAGCAAAGGGAGTGCGACAGCGCTGACGTGGAGCGCCAACGGTCCCGGGCTGCTCGCCGCCGCGCTCGACGGCAAGCTCGACGGACAGAACGGCAAGCGCTCGGCCACGTTTCTTCTCGAAGGCCGGGCGCCGGTCGGCCTGAGCCCAGGGCAAGCGCTGCCGGCGAGCACGCCGGCCGAGAAGGTTCGGGTGGACATCCCGATTCGGTACCTGCCGTGAGCTGGGACCTCGGCCGGCTGCGCCGCGCCCTCGCCGAACGGGGGCTGCGCGACGACGTGCCCTTCGCGAACGAGCTGATCATCGCCGAGGCGCTCACCCACTCGAGCTACGCGAGCGAAAGAGGTGGCCACGACAACGAGCGGCTGGAGATGCTGGGCGACGCGGTGCTCGGCTTTCTCGTTGCCGACCTGCTCTTCGACCTCTTGCCGGACGCGCCCGAGGGCGTGCTGACCAGGGTACGCGCGTCGCTCGTCGACGAGCCGTCGCTCGCGGAGAAATCGCGGCGCTTGGGTTTTGGGGAAGCGCTGATGCTCGGCAGGGGCGAGGAGCAGAGCGGCGGCCGCGACCGCGATTCGCTGCTCGCGGACGCGTTCGAAGCGGTGCTGGCGGGCATCTACCGGTCGGAGGGCCTCGAGGCGGCGAGACAGCTCGTCGCCGGCGTGTTCGAGGAGGAGGTGCGCTCCCGGCTGGCGGAGGGGCTGCCGCTGAACGACTACAAGACGACGCTGCAGGTGAAAGCGCAGCGGGAGCTCAAGGTCGCGCCGCAGTACCGAATCCTGGACATCCGTGGGCCCGACCACGAGCGGCAGTTCACCGCCGAGGTCAGCGTGCGCGGGCGGGTCGCGGGGAGCGGCGAAGGGCGGACGAAGAAGCTCGCCGAGCAGCAGGCGGCCAAGGCGGCGCTGGAAAGCTGGGAGACGTTCCAGGAAACGGAAGGCCCGGCGGCGCAGCCGGAGGACGGCTCGGCTGGCACCTGACGGGAGCGGTCTCGGAGAGCGATTGGAAGCGAATGGCATGCCGCCGGGGGAGGACCCGCTCTTCGGCGCGTTGGACACGAGCTTCGGTCGCATCGTGCTGCGGCTGTTCGAGGCGGAAACGCCGCGGACGGTTGCGCACTTCGTGGGGCTCGCGACGGGCGCCAGCGCGTGGACGCACCCGTGCACGGGCGAGGCGATGGTGGGCGTGCCGCTCTACGACGGGACCCGGGTGCACCGCGTGTTTCCGGATTTCATGATCCAGATGGGCGACCCGTTCACGCGGGCGGACGGCGCTCTCGCGCGGGCGGGCCGCAGCGGGCCGGGCTTCACCATCGCCGACGAGATTCGGCGAGAGCTGCGGTTCGACCGGCCGGGCCGGGTGGCGATGGCGACCCAGCGGCGGCCCGACTCGAACGGCTCGCAGTTCTTCCTCACCGAGGTGGCGTGCCCGCACCTCGATTTCCGACACACGATTTTCGGCGAAGTGGTCGACGGCTTCGAACGGATACCGAAGCTCGCGCGGGTGAAGGCCGATGCCGAGGGGCGTCCGCTCGATCCGCCCCGGCTGGACCGGGTGACGGTTTTTCGAGGCGCGACCTGACGAACGGAGCAACGATGGCCATCCGGTTGACACACTTGGAGCCGGACACGTGAGTGTCCGGGTGGGGCACGGACGTCCCGGGCGAAACCGGACACTGACGTGTCCAGCTCCAACATCGGGGCAAGTGCGTCGCCCGGATAGGCATGGGAGCAGCGATGGCTCGCACGAAGGGCGGTAGCGCAGGCGGCAAACGGAAGCGGCAGCCCCCGGCGTCCCAGAAGAAGCGCGCAGCGCACAAGTCCGCTCATCCTGAGCGTTCCTCCCCCGCTCATCCTGAGCGTTCCTCCCCCGCTCATCCTGAGCGTTCCTCCCCCGCTCATCCTGAGCGTTCCTCCCCCGCTCATCCTGAGCGTTCCTCCCCCGCTCATCCTGAGCGCAGTCGAAGGATGCGCGCCAGCCTGCCCACCGGCTCCCGCTCGGGGTTTGCGCTCTTGTTCGGCAAGCCGAACGTGGGGAAGAGCACGCTCTTGAACCACCTTGTCGGCGAGCACCTGGCGGCGGTCTCGCCCCGGCCGCAGACGACGCGGCAGCGACTCCTCGGCATCGTGCGCCAGCCGGGAACGGAGCTGCTCCTCGTCGATGCGCCGGGGGTGCACCAGCCGCGGGGATTGCTCCATCGGGCGATGGTCGAGGCGGCGACGAGCGCGCTCGCCGAGGTCGACGTGGTGCTCTACCTCGCCGAGGCCGGATGGCCGGCGGGAGCGCAGCCAGGGAGCGGAGTCGACATCGACGTCGTCGGCCAGGCGCACCGCGACCTCTTGCGGGCGGTGAAGAAGGCCGGAAAGCCGGTGGTGCTGGTGCTGACGAAGATCGACCTGGTGGAGCGGCCGAAGCTGCTCCCGATCATCGACGCTTGGCGCCAGGCGTTCGACTTCGCGGACATCTACCCGCTCTCGGCGCTCACCGGGGAGAACGCGAGCGGTCTCGTCGGGGTGGTGCGCCAGTACCTGCCGGAAGGGCCGCCGCTCTATCCGGAGGAGCAGATGACCGACGCCTCGGAGCGGGCGCTCGCCGCGGAATTCATCCGCGAGCAGCTCTTTCTCAAGACGCAGGAGGAGGTGCCCTACGGGACGGCGGTGGCCATCGACGCCTTCGACGAGCAGGAGCGCGAGTCCGACCGCGGCCCGGGGCTCGTGCGCATCGAGGCGACGATCATCGTCGAGCGCGCGAGCCACAAGGGCATCGTCCTCGGCAAGGGCGGAGAGCGGCTCAAGGAAATCGGCACCGAGGCGCGAAAGCGGCTGGAGAAGCTGCTCGGCTGCCGGGTCTGGCTCGGGCTGCACGTGCGGGTGGTTCCGGGTTGGACCGAGAAGCGCGCGCTGCTTTCCGAGCTGGGTCTGACCTAGTCCCCACACCAGAATAGCCTTGATATTCGTGCTGTCCTGGACCGCTCACCCTGAGCGCAGCCGAAGGATGAGCGGGAACGAGAACGCGCCCGAACATGCTCAGGTCAGTTGTTTCCAGCACCTTGGGTCGGCGCTTCTTCGCTGGTCACGGAGGCGCCGGCTTTTCGGGCGGCAACACTTCGACCCCGATGGCCTCGGGAGGCTCGGCGCCCTTCGCGTTCTTGTAGTAGACGCGCACCGGGGTGCCGGGGGCGAGGACGGTGTGGCTCTTTGCGAGGCGCCCCAGGAGCACGGGCGCGGTCGGCAACAGCCGCAGCCGGAGGTGGCGCCGGGGCCCGGCGGTCGGGACGATGGTGAGAAAGCCGTTGCGTAGCCGCCGGACGTTTCCGGTCTCGTTTCCATCGGCGTCGGTGAGCATCGTGCGCAAGCTCGTCACGCTCGTCACCGGCGGCGCCGCGACCGCCTTGGGCGCGTCCATCTCGGTCTCGATGCGCGTGCGCCGGGACACCTCGGAACGGTTGCAGCCGGCCAGGATGATGAGGACGCTCACACCCGCTGTCAGGCGCATCGTCCCTCCCGCCAGACAACCTGAAGTTGATCCCGGTCAACGGCAAGGCGAGCGACAATGCGCGGCGTGAGGTCGCTCGGCGCCACCGCTCTCGCCCTTCTCCTGCTCGGGTCGGCCGCTTGCGGAGGGAACCAATCGACGCCGTTTCCGCCGGGCTTGAAGATGATCGAGCAGGTGAGCCTTTCCGGCCCGCCGCCGGACGGCTCGGACAAGACGCCGGAGAAAGTGGTCACCAGCTCCGGGAGCACGTCGAGCTACGACGACGCGCAAGCCCGCGGCTACATCCACGAGCCCCTGAGCGTCGTCTACGCGGCCTTGCAGGATCCGGACGTGGTGGTCGACCGGCGTTCGGTGGCGAAGTACACCGTCACCCACAACGTCGAGAGTGGCTACGACGTGAGCTTCCGGGTTCACAACACCATTTACGACATCGTCACGGTCGAGTTCGACATGACCTGGCGCGAGGGCGTCACCGTGGGGACCAGGAGCGCTCCCACCCAGGTCAACGCCCGCGCCGAAAAGACCGCCGGCACCGCCTACATCTCCCTGATGGAGGTGTCGATTCAGCTCAACAGCGTCTCCGACGGCGTGACGCTGTTCCAAGCGGCGGAGCACATCAGCGCCGCGTCGAGCAGCGCCTCGACCATCGAGCTGTATCTGAAAGACGTCTACGCCTCGCTCCTCGCGAAGAGCCACGGACAGCCACTGCCGACCTATTGAAGCTCGCTCCGAGGCGCTTCCGCCGTCGCTGATCGGACCGATCGGACGGATCGGTCGGATCGGACGGATCGGACGCGGTACCGCTCCGAGCGCAGTCGAGGGAGCGGGAACGCGAGAGCCCAACCGCGGCCTCCCTTCGCGTTGACGCTTGCCTGGCGCGGCCCTTATTCTCCGCCGCTTTTCGCGCTCGATGGCTCGGGCGCTCGTGAGGTCGTCGATGCTGTTCCGCTCCGCCGATGAAGTCCGCGCCGCCTTCCTGTCGTTCTTCGAGTCGCGCGGGCACGCGGTCGTCCCGAGCTCGTCGCTCGTTCCCCAGAACGACCCGACGCTCCTCTTCACCAACGCCGGGATGAACCAGTTCAAGGACGTCTTCACCGGCAAGGAGAAGCGGCCGTACTCTCGCGCCACGAGCTCGCAGCGCTGCGTGCGCGCCGGCGGCAAGCACAACGATCTGGAGAACGTCGGCTTCACCGCCCGGCACCACACGTTCTTCGAGATGCTCGGCAACTTCTCCTTCGGCGACTACTTCAAGAAGGACGCCATCGCCTGGGCCTGGGAGCTCGTGACGAAGACCCTGGGCATCGCGCCTGAGCGGCTGGTCGTCACGGTCTTCGGCGGCGACACGCCAGGCGAAGGGAGCGTCCCGCCGGACGAGGAGGCGGCGGAGCTGTGGCGGGCCCAGGGCGTCCGGCCGGAGCGGATCTTCCGCCTCGGGCGCAGAGAGAACTTTTGGCAGATGGGCCCCGTCGGTCCTTGTGGGCCATGCACCGAAATCCACGTCTACCGCGCCCACCTGACAGACCCCGCGGAGATCGACGCGCACGCGCGCGCCTTCTTCTCCGGCCAGATTCCGGACAACGACGAGTGGATGGAAATCTGGAATCTCGTCTTCATGCAGTTCGAGCAGTTCGCCGACGGCACCCTGAAGCCGCTGCCGAAACCGTCCGTCGACACCGGCGCCGGCTTGGAGCGCCTGGCGAGCGTCGTCCAGAACGTACCGACGAACTACGACACCGATCTCCTGAAAAGCCTGTGCCTCCACATCGCCGGCATCGCGAAGACGCCCTACCCGACTGGAACGCAAGACGACGCGAGCATCCGGGTCATCGCCGATCACGCACGCGCGGTCGCGTTCCTCGTCGCCGACGGCGTGATGCCTTCCAACGAAGGCCGCGGCTACGTCCTTCGGCGCATCGCCCGCCGCGCCATCCGCCACGGCAAGCGGCTGGGTATCGAGCGGCTGTTCTTCGATGACGTCTGCGCGCAAGTCGTGCGCCTGATGGGCCAAGCGTATCCCGAATTGATCGAGAGCGCGGCCTTCATCCGCGAGGTCGTGAAGAACGAAGAGGAGAGTTTCCGCAAGACCTTGAACCGCGGGCTCACGCTTCTCGACGAGGAGTTCGCGGAGCTCGAGCGCACCGGTGGCAAGACGATTTCCGGCGCGGCGGCGTTCAAGCTCTACGACACCTACGGGTTTCCGCTGGACCTGACGCAGGTCATCGCGACCGAGCGCGGCTTCGGCGTCGACGAGCTGGGCTTCAACGACGAGATGGAGAAGCAGCGCACCCGCTCGTCGTTCGGCGGCTCGGGCGAGGTCGCGGTCGGCGATTTGTACAAGCGACTCGCGAGCGAGCTGCCGGCGACGCAGTTTCTCGGCTACGAGAAGGCGAGCGCCACCGCGAAAGTGCTGGCGATCGTCGAGAGCGGCCACGTCATCGAACGCGCGAGCGCGCCGGCCAACCTCGAGGTCATCGTCGACCGCACGCCGTTCTACGGCGAGTCCGGCGGCCAGCTCGGCGACCGCGGAACGCTCTCTGGCGCCAGCATCAAAGCCAAGGTGCTCGATGTCCAGAAGCCCGCGCCGAATCTGTTCGTCCATCGCGTCGAGCTGGCGGAGGGCGCGCTCGCGAAGGGCGACGAGGTGACGCTGGGCATCGACGACCGGCGGCGGCGGGCGCTGCGGGCGAACCATTCGGCGACACACCTCTTGCACCACGCTTTACGCGAGACGTTGGGCGAGCATGTCAAACAGGCGGGCAGCGTGGTGGCGCCGGACTACCTGCGGTTCGACTACGCGCACTTCGCGCCGCTGACCGATGAGCAGATGCGCGACATCGAAGCGAAGGTCAACGCGCTGGTGCGGGAGAACTTCGAGGCGCACACCGACGAGCTGGCGATCGACGACGCGAAGAAGCGCGGCGCGATTGCCTTCTTCGGCGAGAAGTACGGCGCCAGGGTGCGGATGCTGACCCTCGGGCCGTCGGTGGAGCTGTGTGGCGGGACGCACGTCCAGCGGTCTGGGGACATCGGCTTCTTCAAAATCACCAGCGAGTCGGCCATCGCGGCGGGCGTGCGGCGCATCGTGGCGGTGACGGGACCGGAAGCGGTGCAGGCGGTTCACGCGGAGGAAGAGGCGCTTTCGAACGCGGCGGCGGCGTTGAAGACCGCGCCGATGGACTTGCCGAAGCGAGCCGAGGCGGCGCAGGCGCGCATCCGCGAGCTGGAGAAGGAGCTCGACGCGCTGAAGAAGGCGGCCGCGGCGGCGAAGAGCGGCGACCTGTTGTCGCAGGCGGAGGATGTCAAAGGCGTGAAGGTTCTCGCGACCCGCGCCCCCGGCGACGCGGCGGCTCTGCGCGAGCTCTCGGACAAGCTGCGCGACCGGATGCCGGCGGGCGTCATCGCCCTGGGTACCGAGGTCAATGGCAAGGCGCTCCTGCTCCTATCGGTGACCAAGGAGCTGTCGAAGAAGGTGCCGGCGAACGCGCTGTTGCAGGAGCTGAACAAGACCCTCGGCTCCCGCGGCGGCGGCAAGCCGGACTTCGCCCAGGCCGGCGGCGGCGATGTCGCCAAGCTCGACGAAACGCTCGCGCGGGTCAAGGCGCTGGTGGAAGAGCGGACTTCGCGGCTCCATGGCGTGGCTGGCCAGTAGGATGGACAGTCACGTCGAACGCGGCTCTTCGCGTTCGGCGGGCTGTCCGTCCGAGAGCGATCGTTCCGGATCTTCTGCGCGACTCGAGCGGCATCGGCCTGTCGTCGCATACATTCGCTCTGGTACGACTGTCTGTCGCTCTGGAACGACGGGCAGCCCGAAGCCCTACGGGCTCCGGGACTGCCCATCCTACTCAAGTGCAAGTCCCATGAGGGAGCGGCGCATGCTGCTCGATTGGATAGCACGCGAATCTCATGCCTTTTCGGCGACGTCCTTCGCCATTGGGCCTCGCGACACGACGTCGATGCGGCGTTCGAGACTCTGCTCGATGAGGCCGAGCGCTTTCGGCTCGGCGACGTCACACTCCTCGAAGTCAGGCTGCACCCGGGCGAGCCACGTTCCAAGCCAACTCTGGTGATGGAGGCTGCCGTCTCCTCGGGGCAGCCTCGTCACGGGCGCGATTTCCCCGTCGGCTCGATAGGCGACGCAGGCGCGGAAGCGTTCCAGGCGCGGGAGGAGGTCGACGTGCGTCAGGACGAGGCGCTCGACCGGCGCGACCTCCAACGCATGGCGCGCGAGGACCGCGTCGAACCATCCGCGACGGACGGTGCCCTGCCAGGGATTCTCGCGATTGTGCTCGCGGACGAGGCCATCGAGCTCGGAGGTCTCGGTCGGTAGCGGACCAGGGCCGTGGCGGACCGCGTGCGTGCGCAGGACGCCGAAGCGGGTGACGGGAACGTCCGGGGCCCATCGCGCGAGAAGCTCGAGGGCGTTCGCCGCCGTGCAGCGCGAGAAGGTCGTGTGCGGATGGAAGCCCAACGTCTCGTCGAGCAGCACCCCTTGGGCACCTTCGAAAACTGTCGCCGGCGAATCGCGAATCCAGGAAGCCAAGAGGCTGTCCGGGGCCACCAGCTCGCGCGCGATGAACGGCCGAATCTGTTCCAGCCAGCGCTCGGCGATGGGCTCATCGAAGATGCGCCATTCGCGGTCTGCCTGTTCGTTGCCGCGAGTCTTCTCTCGGAGCTGGGCGAGCTCCTCGCGCTTGCGATCCCGGATGCGCTGGAGTCGGGAGGCGATCTCCGCAGCGTTCGCCAGCAGGTCGCCGGCGAAGATGGTCTCCTCAGGAAACGCGAGAGAGTCGCGGACGGTCTCGCCGACGCCGACGCCGCAGGAGCCATGGCGCCCGTCGCCGCGGGCGAGCTCCCGCAGTCGGTTGGCAGTCTGGTGAAAGGGCGTGACGACGCGCGCGCGCTCGCTGACGCGCACCCCCGCGAGGGCGCCGGCGACTCCCTGGCGTTCGAGGGCGGCCGCTTCCAGGAGCAGCGCCGCGGGATCGACGACGACCTGATTCGACAAGAAGGTCCGCACGCCCGGCACGAACGAGCCCGAGCCGAATTGCGCGAAGGTGTGATGCCTCCCGTCCGGCGCGACGACGTTGTGCCCGGCCTGCGCGCCACCGTTGAAGCGGACGACGGTGCGCGCGTCGTGCTCGCGGGCGAGGTAGTCGGTGACCAGCCCCTTCCCCGCATCGCCGAAACCCAGGTCGACGACCACGAATGCCCGCGGGGAAAGCTGGAGGGTCCGGTTCACACGATGCCTATCCGGTCGATGCAACCGAAGGCAACAAATTCCTCCCGCGCGGGGGTGAGGTTCTCGACCGCGAAGGCATGGCCGCGGAAGGCCAACCGGAGGGCGTGGAGCAGGAGGCTGAGGAGCGCGACCATGGCCGGGTCAGCGTCGGCGGCTTCTGGAAAAAGGTCAAGAAATCCCGCATCATCGGGTCTTGGCGAGGGACAGCATGGCAGCCGCGGACGACGGCCAGGCTCGAACGCGACCGTCTGGGCGATCCAGCTCCGATCACCCTCCGTGTCGGGGCGCATGGCGCGGCTCATGGGGCCAGCGCTGTCGTCCGGGCTCCTGCGTTTTTTGCGTCTGGGGCGAGCCGCGACCCGGATGGGCGCGCTTCGGCGAAGGCATCTGGCGGTCCGGGTGCTGGCGGGGTGAATCGGATCCCGCCGCGGGTCTCCCAGTCGGATGCGGATTCGAAGGCTTCTTCCAAAGAGGCTTCTGCTGTCCCTGCTCGCGAGCTTGACGGGACGGGGAGGTCTGCTCCCTCCGAGAAGGATTCGAGGGCACGGGCTTTCGATGCGGCCGCGCTCGGAGCTCACGATTCCCCTTCGGCTCGGAAGGCCGATGGGGGGCCGGCTGCTTGATCGCGGGCTCCGCGGGCGGCGGTGCGACCTTGGATGCGTACCCGTGCTCGCGCACCACCTCGACCTTGCGCCGGGTCAGCCGTTCGATGGCGGCGAGGTAGTCGCGCTCGTCAGCGTCGCAGAAGGAGAGAGCGATGCCGCTCGCGCCGGCCCGGGCGGTGCGGCCGATGCGGTGGACGTAGCTCTCCGGCACGTTCGGCAGGTCGTAGTTGATGACATGCGTGATGCCCTCGATGTCGATGCCACGCGCGGCGATGTCGGTCGCGACGAGAAAACGGGTCGAGCCGCCGCGAAAATTCGAGAGAGCGCGCTCCCGGGCGCCTTGCGACTTGTTGCCGTGAATCGCCTCGGCGACGACGCCCGCCTTGTCGAGGGACTCCGCCACCCGGTTCGCGCCGTGCTTCGTGCGGGTAAAGACGAGCGCGCGCGAGATGCTGGGGTCGCGAGCGAGATCGATGAGGAGGCTTCGCTTGTCGTTCTTCTCCACGAAGTAGACCGACTGCTCGACGCGGTCGACCGTCGAGGACACCGGGTTCACCGCGACCTGGACCGGGTCGATGAGAATCGAGTCGACCAGCTTCTGGATGTCGTCCGGCATCGTCGCGGAGAAGAGGAGGGTCTGCCGCTTCTGGGGAAGCCTGGCGATCACCTTGCGGACATCGTTGATGAAGCCCATGTCGAGCATCCGGTCGGCTTCGTCGAGCACCAGGATTTCGACCGCCTCGAGCGGGACGAGCTTCTGGTTCATCAGGTCGAGGAGGCGACCGGGCGTCGCGACCAGCACGTCGACGCCCTGGCGAAGCGCGCTCACCTGGGCGGACTGGCCGACGCCGCCGAAGATCACCGTGGCGCGTAGGCCGGTGTGCCGGCCGTAGGTGGAAAAGCTCTGGCCCACCTGCGCGGCGAGCTCGCGGGTCGGGGTGAGGACGAGGCAGCGAATCTTGCGCCGCGGGCCTTGAGCGACCTCGCCGAGCCGCTGCAGCACTGGCAGGGCGAACGCCGCGGTCTTCCCGGTCCCGGTCTGGGCGAGGCCGACGAGGTCGCGCCCGGCGAGCAGGTGGGGGATCGCCTTTGCCTGGATGGGGGTGGGGGCCAAGTAGCCCTCGGCCTGGACGGCGCGCAGGAGCGCCGGCTGGAGGTGCAGGTCTTCGAAGCGCATGAAATCCTTTTTCGGTCGGGAGCTTCTTCTCCCGGGCTGGAGCCTCAGTCGAGCCCAAATCGCGGGCTCCGGTCGGGGCAGCACAACGACGCGCGTACAAATACCGGAGTTTTCACCAGATAGCAAGAGGCCGCCGTTCTTCCGCCGAGAATGCGCGACCCCTTCCGCCATCCCCAGCCCTCGGCGGTTCACTTCCCCATCAGTCCGTCGAAGAGTTGTTTGACCTTGCTCGAGGCGACGAGCCCGGAGGCCTCGGCGAACGGCCGGAGCGCGCGGAGGACGGCGCCGGTTCTCTTTTCCGGCATTCCTCCCTGCTTCAGCGTCGCGCCGAGCTCGTCCAGGCTCGAGACCAGCTTCTCGCCGATGAGCAGCGCGCCCGCATTGACGAAGCAGATGTCCTCGGCGCGGTCCATCCGGATCACGTTGTCGCCGAGCAGGTCGCGCCAGCGGCGTTCGCAGTCGTGCGCCGGCTCGTGCGGGATGATGAAGAACGGCACGAAGCTCTTCTGCAGCTCGGCCAGAATCTCTTCGACGGTCAGATCATCGTCCAGGCGGTCGCCCACGATGCCATCGGCGATGTGCTTGGACAGCGAAGGATACGGCAGCTCGTCACCGGTCATGAACAGGTAGCCGCGATGCCCGCGCTTGACGACGCAATCCATCTCCGTGTGCTCGGCGAGGAAGTAGAGCCCGAGCTCATAGGACTCCTGCGAGGTGCCGCCGCCGCCGCCTTCGAGGTAGCTCCAGGTCAGCCATTGATCCATCAGGTTCGCGGTCGCCTCGAACTGCCCGACCTGGAGCGGCGCGCGGTCGCTCGTCGCGTCCCCGATGGCCATGAACAGAAGCTGCGGGTCCTGCACCCCGCAATCGGTCAGGACGCGCATGAACTTCGGAAGCTGCTCGGTCGCCAGAAGCCGCGGGATGGCACCCATCGAGCCGGTCACGTCGAGCGCGAAGACGATGCCCAGCGAGTTCGGATGCTCGGCGCTGTCCCGGCTCTCCCGCACCCGCACCCCTTTCGGGTTCATCATCGGATGGCAGCTCGACTGGACGAACACCTCCTGGACCGGGCGCGACGCGCGGTCGCGCAGGAGCGCCTCGTGCGCCTCGTGACTGTAGCTGCCGTAACCCATGACCGCTCCTTCGCTGACGATGCGCCCGTCAGTCGGGCAACTTGATCGGATGAAAAGCCGGAGGCCCGAACGCCTCGACGGCGACGGTGCCGATGCGTTCGCGCCAGGTCCAGGCGTCGCCCACGCCGGACGCGATGGCCGCTCGGAGGAGCTGCGCGAACGGCTCCGGCACCCAGGCGGACATCTCGCCCTTCTTCGGGTCGCCGCCGAGCGCCCACACGACGCAGCGAGCGCTCATTTCGATGTCGAGCTGGGGAGTCGCGATGCTCGCGCGCGCGCCGGGGGGCACGAATGGGGTGATGGGATGACTGGCGCTGGGCGGGTCGAGGCGTTTGCCGGCTCTGGTCGCCCGGCCGAAGCCGATGAGCCGCGCGCCGTGCTCGCCGGTCTCGATGAGGACGTGCGCCGGCACGACCGCGCCGTGGACATAGCCCGATCGATGGACGAGCGAGAGCGCTTCGAGGATGCGCCGCCACAGCCACGGAGCCGCGGCAGGCGCGATGCCCCTGCGAGATGCGGTGCGCGCGTCGTCGAGGGTGTAGTGGAACCCATGCGCCCATTCGAGAACGAGCGCCGACCGGCCAGCGTAGAGGCCGTCGAGAATCACGCCGTGCGCGATGGGACCCGGCAGGCGATGGCGCAGGCTGTCCGCTCCGGCGGCGTCGCTCGACTGCAAGCCCGAGAGTACCTCCCATTCGTGGTCGAACCCCGCTAGGTTGATGGAACGCAGCACCTTCACCACCGCGCGTTCGGTCGGCCAGCGCGCGCGCACCGCGGCGAAGACGTCGGACCGGTCACTCCCGCCGAGGCGCCGACCGATGGCCCAGGCGCCGGACCGGATGTGGCAGACGTTCTCGAAGCCGTGCCGGGCGGAGTCCTCCCACTCGATGCGGGCGGCATGGTAGCGCGCGGCCGAGACCGCCGCCGGGTCGATGAGGACGGTGGCCGAACAGTAGGGGCAGACCGTCGAGCGCGCGAAGCGGCTCGGCGGGCGGAGGGGCGCGGAGCACTGCGGGCACTTGAGGACGCGCTCGCTCATCGCGGCGGACGCTAGCACAGGTGCCTTCCGGGGTGCAATCCGCGCGCCGCCGGCGGGTGCGCCTGCGTCGACTGGGCGGGGAACGCGTTGAGGAGGCGCATCGACTTTCCGATGCGGGGAAAGAACGCGTTGAGGAGGCGCATCGACTTTCCGATGCGGGGAAAGAACGCGTTGAGGAGGCGCATCGACTTTCCGATGCGGGGAAAGAACGCGTTGGGGAGGCGCATCGACTTTCCGTTTCGAGAAAGGATCACGTGCCGACGGCGTTCCGGATTTCCGATCTGGGAAAGGATCGCGTGCCGGCGGCAGTCGACGTTCCGATGGCCGGGTCCCCCATCGGGGCAGCGCGGTATAAGGAGCGGCAGGGTCGTAGGTAGATCCGGCCCGGCGACGAACGGGCGGCGGCTCCCCGACCGGGACGTCCGCCAGGGGCTACGGCGTTCACCGTTCCGGCGCGAAGGCGCTGGCCGATGGCGGGTTCTTGCTCGCGGGGGCACGCACGGGCAGCCGCATGGTGAAGCGGGCACCGGCACCGGGTTCGTTGGCGACGTCGAGGCTGCCGCCGTGGGCTTCGACCAGCTCGCGGGAGATGAACAGGCCCAGGCCCATCCCGCCGGGCTGGCGGTCGGAGGCGAGGCGGACGAAGGGCGCGAAGAGACGCGCGGCGTGGCTCGGCGAGATGCCGGGGCCGTGGTCGATGACCGAGACGGCGGCCTGTCCATCATGCGTGCCGACACGCACGATCACCGGTCCGCCCGGCGCGTACTTGAAGGCGTTGAGCAGCAGGTTCGTCAGCACCCGTTCGAGCGACAACGCGTCCCAGTAACCGACTACCCTCTCCGTAATCTGGAGCGACACCGGGCAGCCACGCGCCGAGGCGTGCTCCGATACGCGCTCGATGCAGTCGCGCGCCAAATCGCCCAGCCGCAGCGGCTCCGGCGAGAGCTTGAGGCGCCCGGAGATCAGTCGCGACACGTCGAAGAGCTGGTCGAGGAGCTGGCCCATCTTCTTGCTCTGCCGCTCGCACAGATCCATCGTCGCGAGGAGCTGCGGATCGACGTCGTCGCGGCCGGCGAGCTTGCGTTGCATCCGCTGCACCTGCAGGTGCAATGCGGACAGCGGCGTTCGCAGCTCGTGCGAGGCGATGGAGAGAAACTGGTCGCGGGCCGCCACCGCGTCGCGGGCCTGCTGGTAGAGCCGGGCATTCTCCAGCGCGACCCCCATCCGCCGGCCCAGCTCCTCGGCGAACCACAGATCGGTCTCCTGAAACCGCCGCCTGGAGGCGCCGGTGAACAGCGCGACCGCTCCCGCGATGCCGCCGCGCACCGGCATCGGCACCAGAATCGCCGACCGGACGCCGACCGCTCGCAACTCGGCGAGATGCTGCTCGTCCTCGGCCCAGGCGCGCAGCAGCTCGTCGGTCACGTCGTGGGTGAGCACGCCGTGGCCGGCCTCGATGGCTTGCGCCCGCCCATCGTGCATTCCGAGAGCCAGGGGAAATCGCTCGCGCAAGCGGCGCAACGGCGCTTCCATGACGCCCTCGCCCCGCAGCCCGACCAGGCGCCCCCGACCTTCGTGTCTCTCGTCGAGCAGCTCGACCGTGCAGCCGTCTGCCATCGCGGGGACCAGAAGGTCCGCCACCTGTTGGAACGTCCGTTCGTCTTCCAGAGAATGCGAGAGCAGCCCGCTCGCTTCCACCAGCCGCATCGAACAACGGGCGCTCTCTTCCGCTGCTTTCCGCGCGACCTGCTCCTCGACGAGCTGCCACTCGCGCTGTCTGGATTGCGAGCGCTCGATGGCGTACCTGAGCGCCCGCGCCAGGAGCGGACCATGGATTTCGCCCTTGCGCAGATAGTCCTGAGCGCCTCGGTTGAGCGCCCGCAAGGCCAGCGCGTCATCGGCCGTGCCCGTCAGCACCACGATCGGCAGATTCGGCGCGGCCTTGTGAATCCTCTCGAGCCCGTCGAGCCCGGACGCATCGGGCAGCGACAAGTCGAGGAGCAGGACGCGCGGCCGGTCGACTTCGAGATTGGCGATCGCATCGCCGAGGCGCTGATGCACGCACACCCTGGCGCTCAGCGCTTGGGCGAGCTCGTCGCGAACGAGCTCGGCATCGCCCGGGTTGTCCTCGACGAGAACGATGGTTTCGGTGGCGTCGTAAGTTTCTTGCGGCATCCGACCTCCGTCCGCCCGGCCGCTCGACAGGGGAAGTTACTCATCGAGCCCAGGAGGGAACAGTGCCAGGCGCGGCCCATTCCACAGGTCGGCCGCAACTCGGCCAACGGAGCGCCCGGGCTCTCGGACCGAGCTCTCCTTCCATGGCACGAGCGTCCTCGCTGCACAGCGGCCCGGTCGGTACGACGCCCTGGCCAACGCATGCAAAGGTGTGCGGTTATTCCCGTCGATGAACGGCGACGGATCTCGCAAGCGTGGTGTACTGCAAGCCAGTAGGATGGACAGTCCCATCGAGCGCGGCTCTTCGCGCTCGGCGGGCTGTCCGTCCGAGAGCGATCGTTCCAGGTCTTTTCGACGACACAAGCGGCATCGGCCTGTCGTCACATACATTCGCTCTGGAACGACGGGCAGCCCGAAGCCCTCCGGGCTCCGGGACTGCCCATCCTACTATCCTGTCGCTCTGTCAAGGCGACAATCGCTCCCCGCAAACGGATCTTCTCATCCGCATCGGACGAGCCGGCCGAACGAGACCGGCCGGGCACTCGCGCCGTCGCTCGGGCGAGCACGTCGGCGAGCGTCTCGCTGCCGTACAGCCCGGCTCGTCATCGAAGCCGAATCCGCTCGAAAGGATGCAGGTCAGCGAAAACGTCTTCACCCGCGAGACGCCTGGTCGACGCGATGAATCCAGGCAGGTCGACGCCTCTCATCAGACGCGGTTCGGCGGTCAGCGGGCGGCCGAAGAAGTCGTCATGGTGAATCGCGAAGACGCGCTCTGGCTTGAGCGCGGCGAACAGGAGATCCTCGTAGTGCGGCGTGTGCTGGCGCAGCGCGAGACAGACGAAGGCGGCCGCGGGTTTCAAGTCGTTGATTCGAGCGAGCTGGTGGCCGGTGAGCCCACTCGAGCCTTGGTGATAGAAGGTTCGACCCGACACGCGAATGATGTACGCGAGAACCGGTCCGGCCTTGAGGTGCCACACGAACGGCGGCCACGGTGGCGGAGCCGCGATGTCACCGGGGAAGGGAACGCCGAGAAGGCTCCGGCCGTGCTCGTGCTCGACCACCTCGATGTCAAAGGGGCCGACGGAAACGTTCTGGCCATCTTCGACGATGACGCATTTCGGTTCCGGGACGCCGCCGGCCTTGGCGACGGCCGCGGTCGATGCCGAGCCGAAGAGACGTGCGCCAGTCCGGATGGCCATCGGAATCGCATCGAAGAGGTGATCGTGATGCGAGTGGCCGACGAAGATCGCGTCCGCTTTGGGGAAGGCGCGGGTCGCCGTGTCGAGATCAGACTGGAGCGGCAGCGCCAGCTCCGGAACCGAGTGGCGGGTGACGTAGGGATCGAGGAGGACCGTGGTCGTATTGCTCTGCTCGACGTGCTCGAGGCGCAAGCCCGCGACACCGGTCCAGGTCGCAAAGACCCCCGGACCCGGCGGCGGGTCGGCCGCCTGGGCGAGGAGGTCCGAGGAAATCCGCGGTCGCGACAAGAGGCGTCGCGCCGGTCGCGTGATGAGATCGAGCGCGCCCTCCCTCATCGACATGCGTCGCCTCGCCGACCGCTTCCGGTCGTCACACGATCCGGAAATGTTCCTTGAGCGTGCAGCGCCGTTCGCGGGTGTAGGTGAGCGCGTTGGTCAGCCCGTCGCCGCTGGAGCCGGCGATGGTCCACGCGGTGTGCCCTTCGCCGTTGTAGCCAAGGCCCGCGACCGCCGGTCCGTTCTTGATGAAGATGGTGGTGTTGACCCGGCTCGCCATGTTGGAGAGGTTGTCGATGTTGCGCGAGTGCATCACCGCCGTGTGGAAGTTCCCGTGCTCCGCCCGGACCGCCGCGGCGATGGCGTCCTCGACGTTCTTCACCCGCACCATCGGGAACACCGGCATCAGCATCTCGAGCTGCACGAGCGGGTGCTGCTCGTCGACCTCGGCGATGAGGAGCCGCGTCTCCTCCGGCACATGGAAGCCCGCCGCCCGCGCGATGACCGCCGCGTTCTTGCCGATGAAATCCTTGTGCGGATGGCCGTCGGCGATGACGAGCTTCTCGACGTCGCGTAGCTGTTTGTTGCTCATCTCGAACGCGCCCGAGCGCAGCATCACTTTCTTCAAGGCATCGGCGACGCTCTCGACGACGAACAGCTCCTTCTCCACGATGCAGATGATGTTGTTGTCGAACGACGCGCCCAAGACCACGTCGCGCCCGGCCTGCTCGAGGTCCGCGGTCTCGTCGACGACCACCGGCGGGTTCCCCGGACCGGCGCAGATGGCGCGCTTCCCGCTGGACATCGCCGCCTTGACCACCGCGCCGCCGCCGGTGACCACGATCACCCGGATGCCGGCATGCTTCATCAGCGCTTGCGCGCTCTCAATCGTCGGCTCGGCGATGCAGGTGACGCAGCTCTCCGGACCGCCGGCGGCGACAATCGCGTCGTTGAACTGCTCGACCAGCGCCCGCGACACCTTCTTCGCGCCCGGATGGACGTTGAAGACCACCGTGTTGCCGCCGGCGAGCATCGAGATGGCGTTGTTGGTCACCGTCTCGGTCGGGTTCGTCGAGGGGGTGATGGCGCCGATGACCCCGAACGGCGCCCGCTCGTGCAGGGTGAGCCCGTGGTCGCCGGTGAAGGAAATCGGCCGGAGGATTTCCGGTCCCGGTGTCTTCAGCGCGGCCAGCAGGTTCTTGTGAACCTTGTCCTCGACCCGGCCCAGCCCGGTCTCCTCGACCGCTGCCGCTGACCATTCCTTCACCCGGTCGGCGAGGACGTGGCGCATCCCGTCGATCATCTTGTACCGGGTCTCGAGGGAGGTCTCGCCGAGCTGCTCGAAGGCGACCCGGGCGGCGGACACCGCGTCGTCGAGCGACTCGAACACCCCCCGGCGCCCGCGCAGGGGCGTGCGCCCGCGCGCGCCCGGCGAATAGACCGCCCGCGGATGACTGTCGCCGACGATCGCCTGGGCGTTGCCGGTGACGGTGCCCGCGCTCATCTCGCGCCGAATCTTCTCGACCACCTTCTCCACGAGCTGGTCGAGCTGCGATGAGTCGAGAACGGCCATGGAGAGCTCCCGTCGTTGGTGCTTGGCGCCGCTCGCCCTTCGACGAAGTTCATCCTGAGCTTGCCGAAGAGCTCACGGTGAGCGGCTTCGAATCCGATCGGCACGCCGGCGAGGCCCGCGGGGCTGCGCGAAGGAACGTACGATGGTGAAGCGAACGCGGAGCCCATCTGCGAGGCTGCATGCGATGGGCTACGCTTTCGCTCCACCCATCCTACGGGCTTCCCGCTCATCCTGAGCGCAGTCGAAGGATGGGCGGCGCTGCCACGATGGGCCTTCGCGTCACGGCTTCTGGTACTTCACCTCGTTGCCCACCGCGATTTCGTCGACGATGGCCATGATGGTGGCGTCGACGGGACGGTCCTTGGTCTGGGCGGTCTGGCGCGCGCTGGAGCCCTGAGCGTAGAGCACCACCTCGCCCACGCCCGCGCCGACCGCGTCGATGGCGACCACCAGCGCGCCCGCCGCCTTCCCGTCGACGTCCGCCTGGCGCAGGAGCAGGAGCTTCAGGCCCTCGATTTCCGGCTCCTTGCGCGTCGCCACCACCGTCCCGATCACCCGGCCCAGGAGCATCGCTTCCCCTCTACTTCTGCGGCGCGCCTTTGCGGCCGAGCGGCAGCACGTCGTCGATGTTCTGGTGCGGCCGCGGAATCACGTGCACGCTGACCAGCTCGCCCACCCGCTCCGCCGCCCGCGAGCCCGCCTCGGTCGCCGCCTTCACCGCCGCCACGTCCCCGCGCACGATGGCCGTCACGAACCCGCCGCCGATCTTCTCGTAGCCCACGAGCTCGACCTTCGCGGCCTTCACCATCGCGTCCGAGGCCTCGACCATGCCCACGAAGCCCTTCGTCTCGATCATGCCCAACGCGTCTGCCACGTCTGCTCCTCAGGAGCGGCCCTGGTCCTCGTCATCTGCGAGCGGCCGCCGGTTCTGGTTCGTCGAAAGGTCTAGCGGTTCGGGTCGCGACCGCCGGAAAGGTCCTGGCCCTCGAGGCTCTCGAGCGCCTTGATCGCCGCCTTCTGGGCTTCGTCGATGTTCGCCTCGTCGCCGCACATGTAGAGCCGGCCGTAGGCGCCGAACGGCTGGATGTTGACGAGCTTCACGTCCGCCGCTTTCTCCGCCTCGTTCGCCGCGAGCGAGATGTAGGCCGCCGGCTCCGTCTCGAGGATGAAGAGGCTCTCGCCCGGCTCGATCATCGAGCCGTAGCGGATCTTGTCGATGATCATCGCGTGGTAGGGCTCGATGGCGCGGATGACCTGGTTCGACGCGATCTTCGGCTTGACCCGGTCCTGTTCCTTCACCCCCAGGTACTCGAGCACCGCGCGGCCGGCCGAGATCACCTCGCCCTTGTCCTCGTGGTGGACTTCGATCATGCCGAAGGCGCGTTCGACCACCAGCGTCGCCGGCGTCACCTTGGTCGCCTTGAGGGCGACGTCGAGCGTCCGGTGAATCTGCATGCCGGGCGCGATTTCGATGAAGAGCGACGCGACCCCCGGCACCGGGAAGTAGCCGCGGCTCGTCGTGCAGATGTGCGCGGCGTGCTGCGGCTGGAGGGAGTCGAGGAAAACGTAAGCGCGAAGCGATGCGGCCAAGGTGCCTCCGTCGGCGAAGAGGCGCGCCTTCTACCGAAAACGGCGGCGCAAGACAAGAGCCTTGTTGGGCGCTGAGGCGCGCCGGGCTGCCGGCTCCGCGCCCAAGGCGTCATCGGACCGATCGGTCGGATCCGTCCGATCGGTCTGATCGGCGACGGCGCGGATCGAGCGGAAGGCATTGGCGGTGTCGACCATGAGAAGCGGTCACGGCTCGCTTCACCGCTCCTCCCCGCCGAGACCGAACTCCTCCAGCTTGCGAAAGAACGTGCTGCGCGCGACGCCCAGCTCTTCCATCGCCGCCTTCTTGTCGCCCGCGTGCCGCTCCATCGCCAGCCGGTACGCCTCCTTCTCGATCGACTCCAGGGTGCGGCCGGCGACGGTCAAGGTCTCGCATGACTTCTTCCGGCGCCCGACGGTCCGGAACGACAGGTCGTCCCCGGTGACGACGAGCCCGCGGCGCTGGAGGAGGGCGAGCTGCACGACGTTGCGCAGCTCCCGCACGTTGCCGGGCCAAGCGTGCGCTTCGAGCTTCGCCCGCGCCGACGGCGAGAAGGTCACCTCGGCCTCTCCCGGCGCGAGCCGCGACAGAAAATGCTCTGCGAGCGGCATCACGTCGGACACCCGGCGCCGGAGCGGCGGAACCTCCAGCGGCGCGACGCAGAGCCGATAGTAGAGGTCCTCGCGAAACGCCCCGCGCTCGACCGCCGCCATCAGGTCCTGGTGGGTCGCGCTCAAGAGCCGCACGTCGACCACCTCGGTCTTGCTCGACCCGAGCCGCCGCACCTCGCCGCTCTCCAGCACCCTGAGGAGCTTGACCTGCGCCGACAGCGGCAGGTCGCCCACCTCGTCGAGGAACAGGGTGCCGCCGTCCGCCTCCTCGAAGGCGCCCGCCCGCGCCCGGTCCGCGCCGGTGAACGCCCCTTTCTCGTGGCCGAACAGCTCGCTCTCGACCAGGTCCTTCGGCAGCGCCCCGCAGTTGAGCGCGACGAACGGCATCTCGGCCCGCTCGCTCAAGGCGTGGAGAGAGCGCGCGATCACCTCCTTGCCGACGCCGGTCTCCCCGTGAATCGCCACCGACACCCGCGCCGGCGCGAGCCGCCGCACCTGCTCGACCACCGGCGCCATCGCCGGGTCGCGCGTCACGAGCCCCGGCAGCGGTTCCGCTGGGCCTTCCTCCGCCGCCGCCTCCGGCTCGAAGGTGAGCGTCGTCTCGCCCACCCGAATCGTGACGCAGCCGGTCAGATACGCCTCGCCGATTCGCAACCGGTCGACGAAGGTGCCGTTCTTCGATTGGAGGTCGGTCAGCACCCACTGCCCGCCGCGGAACGCGAGCCGGCAGTGCTCCGCGGAGACGAATCGATCGTCGAGCTCGAGCTGGTAGGGCCCCTCGGGATCGGTGCCGATCAACAGCCGGTAGCCCTCCTCCGGTCGCAGGGGGATGACGCTCTCGCCCTCTGCGCGGCGCACCCGCACCTGCGCCCGCCGCGGCTCGCGCGCGCCCTCCCGCCCGAGCCGACCGGTCTTCCCCCGCCGCGACGCGTGGCTCACCGGCATCGTCACTTCCGGCTCCGCCGCCTCGGGCGAAAGAGCCCCGAAAATCACCTGGAACTCGCCCAGCCGGATCTCGTCGCCGTCCTGGAGCTCGGTGCCGTGGTCGGTCGCGAGGCGGTGCGACACCTGGGTGCCGCGCCCCGAACGGTCGACGAGAGCCCAGCCGCCCCCCTGGGGAAGAACCTGGCATTGCAGCCGGGAGACCGCCCGGTCCGGCAGCACCAGGTCCGCTTCCGCCGCGCGCCCGAGCACGGTCGGCCCTTTCAGGGGCGCCCGCATCTGCAGCTCGCCGTCCCGAAAGAACAACAGCTCCGCCATCGCCTCGGCCTCCGGCAAGGTTTCGTCATCAGGTCGATAGCAGAAGCAGGCCTTCGGCGCTTGCCGGGCCGGGCGACCGCGGGTTAGAAGCGCTCGCGATGCCGCGCTTCCCGTCGCTCGAGTGGTGCGAGGCCCTGGTGAAGGTCCTCGAACAGGACCCGGCGGTGCTCCCGCCGCTCGAGGAATGGGGCGGCAGGAGCCTCGGGGTGGTCGTCGGCCGCGACGGGCCGCTCGCCCGCGACTTCTGCGTCTACGCGAAGCCGCACCCGACCGAGCCGAGGCTATTGGCGTTGAAAGTCTGCGAGGACGAGGACGACCTCGAGCTCGAGGAGCCCGACTATTTCTTCCGCGCGCCGTTCGGCGTCGTCCGCCAGGTGATGCAAAAGCAGCTCGACCCGCTCGAGGTCCTGCGCAAGGGGAGGGTCCGCGTGCGCGGCGACCTCCAGTTCCTCATCGTCTTCGGCCAGCGCCACCAGCGCCTGGGAGAGGACGCGGTCGCCCGGGTGGAGACGACCTTTCCCTGAAGGGCAGCCGGGCATGCCCTGCGGCAGCGCCGCTGCTGGCCCGAGAGCCTTCGGACGGAGCGGGAGACCGGCGCGCGGACTCCCGCTCCGCTCCCGGCGGCAGCGCTTCTACCCAGGGGAAGCGGACGAGGACGCGCGCCGACCGATTTCATCCCCTGGGGTCCAGCAGCGCCCCCGCTTCACTGGGCGATGAAGAAGCCCCACTGGTCGGGCGGGTCCGTCTTGCAGTCCGGCCACAGCGGCATCACGGTCCAGGCGTAGCCGTCCGACGGAAGCGCTTTCGGGGGGCGGGTGGCGGCGGTGTTCCCGTTGTCCGGCACCGGCCCCACCTTCCACTCGATGGGCTTCGCCCCCTTGGTGCCCGGCATCAGCTCGATGATGTAGCTCGCGGTCGGGTCGGCGATGCCCTGGAACTGGAGGGTCGGCGTCGTCCCCACGGTCTCGCCGTGGATCGGGTCGACCGGCTCGGCCGGGTCATACGGCTCGTGGTGGGTCGACCCGTCCGGCTTGCACTCCCCGATCGCGCTGCCGCTCACGTTGTTGCCGTGGACGAGCCCGATCGAGCCCCAGATCAGCCATCCGTTGCCGACCGTGCGGGTGACCGAGCCCGACTGGAACCCCTTGGCGTTCGCCACCGCGGTGACCCGGCCGAGCGCCGGCAGGCTGTAGAAGCCGTCGCTCCCCGTCGTCGCGTGCTGCCCGTTGGAGAGCTGCACGGTCGCGCCGGCGATGCGCTGCATCGAGTCCGGCGCCTCGTAGATCACCCCGACGAGGGTGCCGGTCGCCGCGCTCTTGAACGGCCGAAGGCCGAGGCTCGTGACGAGCTTCGCGCCGCCCGAGACCGCCACCGTCTTCGAGCCGCTGCCGTAGCCGGGAGCGGAAGCGCTCAAGGTCCACTCGCCCGCGGGAACGTTCGTGAGCTCGAAGCCGCCGCTGGAGCTCGAGGTGGCGAGGAACGACCTGGTCCCGTTCGACAGCTCGACGCTCGCCCCGGCGATGCGCTTGGCCGCGTTCGCCAGGTCGTAGATGTCGCCGTCCACCGTCCCCGGCTTCGCGCTCTTCTTCGTCAGGGCGACGTCGACCTGCTGGGTGACGCCGGCGGGAACGCTGACGCTCAAGCTGCGCGACTCGTAGCCGTTGGCGCTCACCGAGACCGTCAGGGTCCCGGCGGCGACGTCCATCGCGAACCGGCCGTTCGAGTCGGTGGTGGTCTCGTGCCCGCCGACGGTGACCGAGGCGCCGCCGACGCGCTCTGTCGAGTTGCCGGCGACGTACACCACCCCGGCGACCCGCCCTTCGGCAGCCACGCTGCCCTGCTTCAGGTCGCAGCTCGCCCAGGTCTCGCCGCCCTCCGTCACCGTCCGGGTCACGTGCCCGTCCTGGTAACCGGAAGCGCTCGCGGTCACCGTGTAGACGCCCGCCGGGACTTTCAAGGACCAGTAGCCGTTCGAAGCGGCGGTAGCGGTCCTGCCATCCGAAAGCCGGATGTGCGCGCCCGCGACCCGGTTGCTCACGTTCCCGTTGGCGTAGACCACGCCTTCGATGGTGCCGTTCCCAGGGTGAGGGGCAGGGCTGCCGCCCGACGAGCCGCCCGACGAGCTTCCGCCGGAGGAGGAGCCGCCCGAGCTCGACCCGCCCCCGACGCACTGCTGGATGAGCGCGAGGTAGTAGGTCCAGTTCCAGTGGGGCCCCGGGTCGCGATGGCAGCCGACGCCGCCACCTCCGCCGCCGGGGCAGCCGGGCACCTGGTAGTGGCCGATGATGTGCTGCCGGTCGATGGGGATGTGCCAGCGCCGGACCACGTCGCAGGCGAGACGCGCGCTCGAGCGGTACATCGCGTCGGTGAACCACGACGGGTCCTCCATGTACCCCTCGTGCTCGATGCCGACCGACTCCTTGTTGTAGTCCCAATAGCCGGTGTGCCAAGCGGTGTTCGCCT
Source organism: Myxococcales bacterium (assembly GCA_021787845.1). Lineage (GTDB taxonomy): Bacteria > Myxococcota > Myxococcia > Myxococcales > JAJYLH01 > JAJYLH01. The sequence goes on from JAJYLH010000004.1 coordinate 198,196, forward strand.
CGTCCACCATCTGGGTCAAGTCTCCGTCGTGCGAGCGCACCAGGTAGTGCGCCGACACCTGCGAGGCCGGGTTCTTGAACCAGTTGATGGCGCTCTCGTACGACCCCTCCATCGTGTGGATGACGAGGTAGTGGACGGTGTCGCCGAACCGGCCGACCGAGTAGTTGCTGGGCGAGGCGGGGTTCCAGTGCGCGCCCGAATAGCCCGTCAGCGGGTCCGAGGTCTGGCCGTACATCCCGGAGGAGCCGGCTGCGCTCCCGTCCTGCGACTGCCCTAGCCCTGGGTTCGGCAGCAGCTCCAACACCTCGCCCGACGGCAAGGTCCGCCCCACCCCGTCGCGCATGATCGCGTAGACCTGATCGACCAGGTCGTAGGCCGCCTCCGGGTCGTCGGAGAGCCCCGTCCACCTGGCCACCACGTCCCGCCAGCCGAACAGGTCCATCGACGCGATGTCCTGGTCGGGGTACATCTCGTCGGCGTACCGGCGCAGCACCAGCGCCGCGCCGAGGATGTTCGCCGCCGCGTCCTGCTCGACCTTCGTCGCGTCCACGCCTTCGAGCTGGGCGGCGAGGTCGAGGGTGTCGTCGCCATCCTGGGAGAGCTGCATCACACCGTAGTGCGGCGGCGCTTCCGCCCCGTCGCCGTGACCGCCCTCGATGCTCGGGTCCGCTGCCGCTTCGCTCGGGACGATCTGGATCCAGTGCGAGGCCTGCCACCCGAGGGCGAGCAACAGATCCATCGGCACCCCGCTGTCGATGGCGGCGTTCTCGAACGCCTGGTGCATCGGCCCCTGGTTGATGGCCGGCCCCGAAGTGTCCGGACCGCAGGCGGCGAACGCGGCGAAGAGCGCGACGAGAACGGCCGGTCGGAACGCGCGACGCATGGACGGCTCCTTTCGAAGAGAGCAGCCTCGAGAGGCTCGCTCATCTTCCCTGAGCAAGCCACCGGCCAACGCTTCCGAGACCCGCCGTGACGCATCGAGTCGCGCCGCGAGAGCCTTGTTCTTTCGGGGTTCGCGCACCGGCGCGCGGCAGGGCGTTCGGGCGGCATCGGATCGGGGTGTCCGAGATTCGGACGGCCGTTCCGTTCAGTCGATCCTCAGAGTAAGTGCGTCCCTCTGTTTTTCGCGGAATCGCCGCCGAATGCCGGGCCTCTGACCGATCTTCGGACACCTGGTGCACGAGGGCTCCGCCCCCCGTCCGACACCCATCCGATGGGCCTCGATCCGGCTCATCTCCCGCCCCCAGCCCCGTTCGGTTATGGTCGGCCCCATGGCGGTCTGGCCGCGGCTGCACGCCGTCACGATGCTCGGCTTCGGCGCCCTCGTCGCCCATCCGGTCGGCCGGCTCCTCCACGGACGCGGCGGAAAGAAGCGCTTTCTCGCGAGCTACGCGCCCGAGGGGCTCATCCCCCTCGGGGCCCCCGACAACGGCGGGCACCCGGACTTCATGCGCTGCGTCGCCTGCGGGGTCTGCGACCTGGTCTGCCCGCTCACCCGCGCCCTCCCCCGCCAGAGCTTCCAGGGACCGGCAGCGGTCGCGGTCGCCTGGTCCCGCGCGACCCCCGACCTGACCCACGTCGCCAAGACCCTCCAGCAGCTTCCCGCCGCCTGCGGCTCCTGCCGCGCCTGCGTCGAGGCCTGCCCCCGCCGGCTCCCGCTCCTCGACCTCTTTTCCTGGAGCAATCGCCAGCTCGACCACGTCCTGACAGCGAGGCGCCCGTGAGGCCGGCCGAGCTGGAGTCGCTCCGCCGCGACCTGGAGCGCATCAGCGGCATCCGCAACGTCGCCTTGAGCGCGCCGACCCGGGCGCTCTACGGCCGGGACCTCTACCCGAAGGCGCAGGTGTGGCAGCGGCGGGGCGAGGTCCGCTACGCGCCGGACGTCGTCGTCTGGCCGGGCACCGTGGACGAGGTCCAGCGCATCGTCCGCTACGCGCGGGCGCGGCACCTGCCCCTGACCCCGTTCGGCGCCGGCTCCTCGGTGGTCGCGGGGGCGATGCCGCTACGCGCCGGCATCACCGTCGACCTGAAGCGGATGGGGCGGCTGTTGTCGGTCGACCTCGCCTCGCGCCGGGCGGTCGTCCAGGCGGGGATGGTCGGCCAGCGGCTCGAAGATGAGCTCATGCGCTCCTATGCCACGCTAGGGCACTTCCCCAGCTCGATCTACTGCTCCACCGTCGGCGGCTGGGTCGCCGCGCGCTCGGCGGGCCAGCTCTCCAGCCACTACGGGAAGATCGAGGACATGCTGCTCGGCCTCACCGCGGTGACCGGGACCGGCGACGAGCTCCGCGTCGGCCCCGAGCGCTCGCCCGGTCCGGACCTCCTGCAGCTTCTGTGCGGGTCGGAGGGCACCCTCGCGGTGATCACCGACGCGACGCTCTCGATTCACCCGCTCCCCACCGCCCGGGCGATGCGCGGCTTTCGGATGCGCTCGGTCGCGGCCGGCGTCGAGGCTTTGCGCCTGGTCTTCCGCGCCGGCCTGCGCCCGCAGGTGCTGCGCCTCTACGACCCGCTCGACAGCCTCTCCGCCGGGAGCGAACGCCAGGGACGCGAGGAGAGACCGCCCCGCCTCGTCGCCCAGGCGCTCGGCCGGGCCGCCTCGAAGTCGCTCGGCTACGCGCTCTTCTCGCCGGCGCTCGTCAACCGCGCGCTCGACCTCGTTCCGCCCCGGTCGCTGCTCGTCGTCTCCTTCGAGGGCGACAGCCGCGCCACCTGCGAGGAAGAGCTGCACGCCGCGATGGACATCCTGCGCGAGGGCGGCACCGACCTGGGAGAGGGTCCGGCGAGACGCTGGTACCTCAGGCGCCATTCGCAGAGCTACAAGCAGTCGGCGGTCTTCGCCGCCCGCGCCTGGGTCGACACGATGGAGGTCGCCGCCACCTGGGACCGGGTCCTCTCAGTCTTCGAAGCGGTCCGCCGCGCGGTCTATCGGGAAGCGATGGTGCTCTGCCACTTCTCGCACGCCTACCTGGAGGGCTGCAGCCTCTACTTCACCTTCATCGGCCCCGCGCCGACGGTCCAGAAGGGCGAGGAGGACTACGACCGCGCCTGGCGCGCCGGGATGCAGGCGGCGCAGGAGGCGGGGGCGACGCTCTCCCACCACCACGGCGTCGGCGCGACCAAGGCGAGGCGGCTGCCCGACGAGCTGGGCGACGCGGGGATGCGCCTGTTGCGCCTCGTCAAGCGCACCTTCGACCCGGACGGCATCTTGAACCCCGGGAAGCTCCTCGCGTGACGGCGGCCCTCGACTCAGGTCCTGCCTGGCAGGCGACCGGCCCCGACGCGGTCCTGACGGCCCTCGCCGGCGCTCCCGTGGGGCAGGTGCGCTTCGCCGAGCTGCCCGAGGGGACGGCTGCGGTGGTGAAGCCCGCAAGCGCTGACGACCTCCAGCGCCTCGTGTCGCTCGCCCAGCGGGCCCGAGGGCGCGTCCTCGTGGGCCCGCCGCGCTTGGGCTTCGTCGCCCTCGACCTGTCGGAGCTGGACCAGATCGAGCGGCCGGACGAGAAGACCTGCCTCGTGCAGGCTGGAAGCGGCGCCCTCCTGGAGGCGGTGGAGGCGCGCGCGATTCAGGCGGGGCTGACCTTGGGACCGCTTTTGCCCGGCTACCGGGCGAAGCGGGTGGGCGGGTGGCTCGCGGGGCCGACCCGGGGCGAGCGGACGATTCCGCCGGGACGGCTGGAGACCGCGGCGATCGCGCTCGAGGCGGTGCTCTGGGACGCGAGCCTCTACCGGTCGAAGCAGACGCCGCGCAGCGCGACCGGGCCGGACCTCGACCATCTCCTGCTCGGCGGCGAGGGCCGGTTCGGCATCGTGACCAGAGCGACGCTGCGGCTGTTTCCCCGCGCCCTGGTGGAGGCGGCCGCGGCCCGGTCGGTCGCCTCGCTCAAGGAGGCGATCGAGGCCTGTCACGAGGCGGCGAAGGCCGGGCTGCCGCCGGCCGAGGCCCGCTGGGACCGCGTGCGCGGGACGGTGGAGGCGCGCTTCACCGGAATGGGCGCGGCGGCGAGGGCGCGCAGGTTCGGTGGGCAGGAAATCGGCGGGCGCAAGGTGCGGGCCCATCTCGAGGTGGCCGGGAGCTGGCGCGCCTGGCACGCGGCGAGCCCCTTGCGGCCGGAGGCGTTCGAGCTGGTCGCGCTCCACGCCGACGGCGCCTTCGGCGCGCTGGAGCTGGTCGATCCCGCGGAGGCGGAGCGGGCGAGCGAGCACGCGCGCGCCATCGGCTTCGCGGTCGTGTCGCCGGGTCGATTGCGGCCGGACCCGGCGGTCGGCTGGACCGGTGCCGCCCTGCCGCTCTACCGGGAGCTCGCGCGGCTCGCCGACCCCTCCGGCGTTTTCGCCCGCTGACGGCTTGGGCCTCGGCGAGCGGCCCTCGATCCGCACCCTCGTGAGCCAGCCGACTCCCTAAGCGTGAGCGCTGCCGCTGTGCTCAACCGGTCTCGTGGACCGTGCGAGGCCTCGACCCTTGGGCTCCGGCGGCGCTCTCGATGAGCTCACGGGCGTGGGCGCGGCTCGCGTCGGTGAGGTGACCCGAGAGCATCCGCGCGATTTCCTGCTCGCGTTCGGCCGGGCCTTCGAGCCTTCGCACCTCGCTGTGGGTGCGGCCGAGCTTCACCGACTTCTGCACCGAGTAGTGCGCCTGGGCGTGCGCGGCAATCTGCGCGAGGTGGGTGATGCAGACCACCTGCCGGCCGCGCGCGACCTCGGCGATCATCCGCCCGACCACCTCGCCCGTCGCACCCCCGATGCCCGCGTCGACCTCGTCGAAGACGTAGGTCTCGACCGGATCGCGCTCGGCCAGCACCCGCTTGACCGCCAGCATCACCCGCGACAGCTCGCCGCCCGACGCGATGCGCGCCAAGCCGCGCGGCTCTTCGCCCGCATTCGGGGAGAGCAACAGCTCCACCTGGTCTTGACCGTCGCCGCAAAGCCGCACCGCTCCTGCTTCGACGTCGTCCTCGGACGCCGCCCGGCTCGAGACCCGCGCCTCGAACACGGTCTTCTTCATGTCCAGCGTCGAGAGCCGGTCGACCACCGCCCGCGCGAACGCGCCCGCCGCTTCTCGCCGCTTCTTCGACAGCGCCGCCGCGAGAAGCTGCGCCGCTTCGAGCGCCTTCGCCCGCGCCTCCTCGGCTCGCCGGAGCGCCTCGTCGTGCGAGGAGAGCTCCTCCGCCTCCCGGCGCATCTCGTCCTGCCGCCGGAGCACCGCCGCGAGGTCTCCGCCATGCTTGCGCGCGAGCTTCTTCAAGGCGTCGAGCCGCTCGTCGATCTCGTCGAGCCGCGCCGGATCGTCCTCCAGGCCCCGCGAATAGCGGCCGAGGTCGCGCGCCAGGTCGTCGATCTGCGCGACCGCCGCCGCCAGCGAGTCCGCCACCGCCTGGAGCGCGGGGTCGATGGCCGCCGCGCGCCCGACCTCCTGCGCCGCTCGGGCCGCCAGCTCGCTCGCCGACGCGTCGCTGGAGTAGAGCAGCGCTTCCGCCTCCCGAGTGGCCTCCCGCAGCCTGGCAGCGCCGGCGAGCCGCTGCCGTTCGGCGACCAGCCGCTCGTCCTCGCCCGCCTCCGGATTCAGCCGCTCGATCTCGTCGAGCTGGAACTTGAGGTAGTCGAGCCGCCGCGCCCGCTCCTCTTCGCTCGAGCGCAGCCGTTCGCGAGCCTGGTGGGCCTCCTTGAGCGCGTCCCAGGCGACGCGATACGCCGCGAGGTCGGGACCGAGGCCCGCGTAGAGGTCCAGGAGCGACAGGTGCGTCGCCTCGTCGAGCAGGCTCGTGTGCTCGTGCTGGCTCGAAATATCGACCAGGCCCCGCACGACCTGCGCGAGCTGAGCGAGCGTGCAGAGGCCGCCGTTGACCGACGCCCGGCTGCGGCCCTCCCGGTGGACGGTGCGCTTGAGCAGGAGCTGCCCCTCCTCGCACAGCGGCAGCCCTGCCGCTAAGAGCCTCCGGTCCACCGCCATGACGTCCAGCGGCCGGAACAACCCCTCGACCGCGCACTCGTCGTGGCCCGTGCGCACGAGGTCCGCTTGCGCCCGACCGCCGAGCAGGAGGTGGAGCGCGCTGATGAGGATGCTCTTCCCGGCGCCGGTCTCGCCGGTCACGGCGTTGAAGCCCGGCTCGAAGGACACTTCGAGCGCGTCGATGATCGCGAAGTGCGAGATGCGCAGGGTGGCCAGCATGTGAGGGGAAGCTTCGGCAACGAGGCGGCGGTGGTTCTAGCAGACCAGGGCGGGCGCAACGAGGCGCGGGCGGCTTCCTGCGATTTGCGACGGCCCCGCACGCTCGGGTTAGATCGCGGGCGACCGGGAGCGAGGGAGCGGATGCGGGCGTTTCTTATCGCGGGACTGCTCTTCTCGACCGCGGCGGGCGCGCTGCCGTTCGGCCCCTTTCGCACCCAGGCCGCGCCGGTCACCCGGGACGCGCGCGCGCGGGTGCGGGCGCGGGCGCACTGGACGAGCGACGACCCGATGCGGTTCGCGCTGGCCGTGTACGAGGCGACGCTGTCGGCGACCGACGGCCCGCGCTGCATCCACCGGCCGACCTGCGCGCTCTACGGCGTCGAGGCGGTCAGGCGCCACCCGCTCCTCGGTTTCGCGCTGACGGTGGACCGCCTCTGGCGCTCGGCCCGGTCGAGCACCTTGAGACCGCTGCCGCACCTCTGGATAGGGAAGCGGCTGCGCTTCTATGATCCGTTGGACGCGAACGACTTCTGGCTGCGCGGGATTCCGGACTGGAAGATGCCGGAGCTCGAGCCGCCGAGACCGCGGCAGTGAGGTTTCTGGGCGCGGCGGCGCTGGCGCTCCTGCTCGCGTCCCCGGCGGCGGCGGACGCGCCGTGCGCCGGGCGGGCGGAGCGCGCGAGCGAGGCGGCGGCGTTCGCGGCGTCGCTCGCGAAGGAAGGCGACGACTACCGGGCCATCGGCCAGTACAAGTACGCGCTGTTCCTGAACCCGTCCTCGCCGGACGCCGACCTCTGGCGGCTGGCGATTGGCGAGGCGTATCGGGCGGGCGAGCAGTACGTCGAGGCGGGCAAGACCTTCGACGCCGTCGCGCGGGAGGGAGGCAGAGCGAGAGCGCAAGCGTACCTCGGCGCGGCGAAGAGCTGGCTTTCCGCCGGTAAGTTCGAGACCGCCGCCGCCCGCGCGCGCGCGGCCGCCCGCGCGTACGCGGGAAACGCGGACCGGGTGCGGGAAGCGGAGTACCTCGAGGGGTGGGCGCTCGTGCGCGACGGCCAAGACGCCGCGGCGGCCCGGGCGTTCGAGGCCGCGAGGGGACCAGGAGCGGTCGGGCAGGGCGCGACGCGGCTCGTCGCCGTGCTGCCGCAGCTCGCACATCTACCGTCGAAGAGCCCGGTGCTCGCGGGCCTGCTCGGGGTCGTGCCGGGCCTGGGCCATTTGTACCTCGGCGACCCAGCGACAGCGCTCTCGGCCTTCGTGTGGAACGGGGTCTTCGGCTGGGCGCTCTACGACGCGGTGCGGGCGAGGAGCTGGAGCCTTGCCGTGGTCCTCGCGCTGTTCGAATCGATGTGGTACGGCGGTTCCATCGTCGGGGCGATCTCGGGCGCGCACCGGTTCAACCGCGACGCCCGACTGAACGCGATGGAAGACCTGGCCCGCATCGCGCCGCCGTCGCTTGTGGACCAGGAGGCGCGCCCGGCGGTCCCGTAGGCGTTTGGTGCGGCGAGCCGCAGGAGCCTCTTCACCGCGGTCGTGCTGGCCGAGCGGCTTCGGGGGTATGGTGCCCGCCCGCATCTTTGGAGGCCTCGATGGGCCACGCACCGCTGAAGCCGCAAACGCTGATCTTCTCGAAGGGGTACGACCCGCGTCTGTCCGAGGGCGCGGCGTTCCCGCCGGTCTTTCGCACGTCGACCTTCCTCTTCAAGAGCGCCGAGGAGGGCAAGCGCGCGTTCGAAATCGCCTACGGGCTGCGCCAGCGCGACCCGGGCGAGATTCCCGCGCTCATCTACACCCGGGTCAACAACCCGAACGTGGAGATGGTCGAGGACCGCGTCGTCGCCTGGGACGGCTTGGAGGCGGCTGCCCTGTTCGCGTCGGGGATGGGCGCCATCTCCTCGACCTGCCTGACGTTCCTGCGCCCCGGCGACACCGTCTTGTTCTCGGACCCGGTCTATGGCGGGGTCGAGGCGCTCTTTCGCCACGTCCTGCCGCTGTACGGTATCCGTGCCGCCCCCTTCCCCGCCGACAGCGACCGCGCGGCGCTGGAAGACTTCGCGCGAAGAGAACGGAACGTGCGCGCCATCTACCTGGAGAGCCCGGCGAACCCGACGATGCTCCTCGCGGACCTCTCGGCCGCCCGCGCGGTCGCCGACCAGCTCTCGACCCCCGAGCGCGAGGTCCTCCTGCTCGTCGACAACACCTTCATGGGTCCCATCTTCTCGCGGCCGCGCGATTTCGGCGCCGACCTCGTGCTCTATTCGGCGACTAAATTCATCGGCGGCCACTCGGACCTCGTCGCCGGGCTGGCGCTCGGCTCCAAGCGGCTCATCGACCAGATCAAGACGACGCGCACGCTCTTCGGGTCCAACTCCGACCCGGAAACCGCCTGGCTCATCCTGCGTAGCCTCGGGACGCTCCAACTGCGGATGGAGAAGCAGCAGGAGAGCGCGCGGCGCATCGTCGAATTCTTGCGCGGTCACCCCAAGGTCGAGCATGTCGCGTACCCCGGGCTCACGGAGATGGGCGACCACCAGGTGGCGCTCTTTCGCCGGCAGTGCTCCGGCTCGGGCAGCCTCGTCAGCTTCTGCGTCCGCGGCGCAGAGCAGGAGGCATTCCGCCTCCTGGATGCGGTCCGGGAGTTCAAGCTCGCGGTGAGCCTGGGCGGCATCGAGACTTTGATCGAGCACCCCGCGACGATGACCCATTCGGACATGACCGCCGAAGAGAAGCGGCGCGCCGGCATCGGCGACAACATGATTCGGATTTCGGTGGGCCTCGAGGACCCCGACGATCTGATCGCCGATCTCACGCACGCGCTCGACCGCGTCTGAAGAATCGGCGCCTGATGCCTATCCGAATCACGCCAGTGCGTCCGCTTGGAGCGGCGGCCCGACAAGCAGATCGGCGCCTTTGGCACTGGGAAATCGTCGAGGCTCGCGAGCGTGCGGCGCAGGAGAAGCCCGAGGGTGAATTCGGGCCCCTTCGCGGCGAAGGCCGTCAGCGTCAAACGCCGGCGTTCGGGCGGCCGCCCTGCGCGGCGAGCGTCCAGGCGCACAGGCGGTAGAGGAGCCGCGCGCCGACGTTGGCGTCCCGGGGGGCGGCGGCGACCTCGCACAGGTCGAAGCCGAGGATGCGCCGGCCCGAACGGACCAGGAGCCGGAGCAGGTGGTCGGCTTCGGGGAACGAAAGGCCGCCCGGAACCGGGGTTCCGGTCTCGGGGCAGAGCGCCGGGTCGAGGCCGTCGATGTCAAAGGAGATCCACACCTCGCCGGGCAACGCTGCGACAATCTCCTCAGCGAGGGCATGGAACGTTTCGCCTCGCAAGAGGCGTTCGCGCAGCGGCCCGTCGAAGAAGGCGCGGATCCGCTCCGGCCCGGACTGCGCGTAGTCCAGCTCCTCCTCGCAGAAGTCGCGGGGGCCGACCGAAACCAGGCGCGCGACGCCCGGCACGCGCTCCACCACGTTGCGCATGATCGAGGCGTGGGAAAGGACGAACCCTTCATAGGCGGCGCGCAAGTCGAGGTGGGCGTCGACATGGAGGATGCCCAGTCCCGCGTGGCGCGCGGCCACCGCCTCGATCGCCCCGAGCGGCACCGAGTGCTCGCCGCCGACGATGCCCACCATCCGCCCCGCGTCGAGCTCCGCCGCGGTCGCCTCGAACACGCGCGCCCGCACGCGTTCGCCCAGCGCGTTGACCTGCGCGAGGTCGGCCTGCAAGCCCGGGGCGTCGCCGGCTTCCCCGCGAGCGATCACGCGCCTCGCCGCCTCCCGGGCGACCCGGTTCCAATCCGCGACGCCCGCGAGCGGCGGCAGCATGGCGATGCCGGCGGCCCAGGGACGCCGCATCTCGACATCGCAGTAGTCGACCTGCCGGCTGGCGGCGAGGATCGCCTCCGGTCCGCCCGCGGTGCCCTCGCCGCCCGAGAGGGTCGCCTCCCAGGGCACGGGAATCAGCACCAGGCGTGACTCCTCGACGGCAAAGGGCAGCCCGAAGATGCCGCTGTCCGGCGCGGCGGCGGCGTTCGGGTCGAATGCGATCGGCATCGGCGGAAGATTGCAGGTCCAACGGCGAAGTCAAGCGCGCGGGAGGGTTCGTCGCGTCCTGATCTACGCTACCCGCGAGGCCCGGATGAACAGCGCCGTCACGCTCACGCCCAAGGCTCTCGCCGAGTTCCTCCTCCACGTGGCGCTCGTGCGGCCGGTGTTCATCTGGGGTCCTCCGGGCATCGGGAAGTCCTCCATCGTCCAGCAGTTCGCGGCCGAGGTCGGCCTCGAGTGCGTGTCGCTCCTGGGCAGCCAGCTCGCCCCCGAAGACCTGATCGGCGTGCCGCAGATCATCGACGGCAAGAGCCGCTTCTGCCCGCCGACCCTCATCGCTCGGCAGAAGCCCTACTGCCGTGCTATGCCGGAGCGGTGCTGGGTGGCGTTACAGGCGACGCGACGGGCGGGTGCAACACGCGGCCGTCCAACACCCCCACGGACCGTTCCCGTCCGGTGCGCGGGGGCATGTCGAGGTATGGCTGTGGGGTCCGCCAGCGGCTTCGATGGAACGTTGCCGGTTGCCGTTACGCACCACAGAACACGTTCGCGGCTCTTCGCGCGCCTGCCTAGAACGCTTCCCGCTCTCCGTCTCGCCGTCCGAACAGGTCGACGCTGCGATTGTCTCCGGCCCTGTGTAAGTACCCGAAAAGCTGGTTCCACCCCCACCACCGCACCCGCTCAGGGCGAGAGCCGTCACGGTGAGCAACCCATCGAGTTCTACGGAGGTCCACCCGAGAGGTGGGCCGATGGACACCAAGCTCGCCAGACAGATCGGCGGTGTTGTTCGCGAGCGGCGTCGTGCTCTCGGCCTTTCTCAGGAAGAGGCGGCGGAGCGGGTCGGCATCGCGCCGCAGTTTCTCGGGCGCATCGAACGGGGCGTCACCTTTTCCAGCACGCCCACGCTGGCCCGTCTCGCGCACACGCTTGGCGTTTCATCGGACGAGATGCTTGGGCTTGCCACGATGCCTGATGCCGCTGCGCATGGTGAGGGGAAGCCCTCTTCCCTACCGTTTGCGGTTCGGCGGCTCGTTCACCGCATCGAGCGAGCGAGCCCTCGCACCTTAAGAGTGCTATCGCTGATCGCCAGCGCTTTAGATGAGAAGGAGCACTCCTAGTAAGCTGAGCTTCTACCGCCTTGCCAGAGCGGTGCTGGGTGGCGTTACCAGCGACGTGACGAGCGAGCGTCACGCACCACGGTCCGACACTCCGACCGCGGGCCCCGTGCGGTGCGTCCGGCTCGCGTCGAGGTACAGCCGCCCGGCTCGGCCAGCCGCTCTCCTGGATCGGTTCCAGTGGGCGGACGGCGAACGCGAGGCTGGTCCAAGGTGGGTCGCGGGGACGGCCGGGACCACTTGCCGGGACCCGAAGCAAGAGCGCGGATCGCCCTGAATTTCGGACGATCCGCGCGGTCTTCAGGTGGTGAGCGCCGGGGGAGTCGAACCCTCAACCTATGGATTAAGAGTCCATTGCTCTGCCAGTTGAGCTAGGCGCCCTCACGTCTTCGCCCTCGCCCAACGGACAGCGAAGGGGCCGCGGCTTCTACTCGCCACCGCGCTCTCTTGTCAACCGAAAAGAGTCCGCCGCTTCCTTCGGGTGGGGCGAGCGATGGGTCTCGAACCCACAACCTCCGGAGTCACAGTCCGGCGCTCTAACCGATTGAGCTACGCTCGCCACCGTCGTCGCACGAAAGCGGTCTTGCCTTGCCGTTGCCGGTCTCCTAAAGCGATGCCGCCAAGCGAGAGCGCTTCCTCCGAGCGCCCGCGCCGGCCTTCCCATGGCGCGCCAGGAGGGACTCGAACCCCCGGCCTGGGGCTTAGAAGGCCCCCGCTCTATCCAGTTGAGCTACTGGCGCCTTCTAAGCCATCAACGACCAGCCTTGCGCGCCTTGCCGTCCCTCGCTCTTTTCTTGCCTTTCGTCATGGTCGGGGCGAGAGGATTTGAACCTCCGACTCCCTGCGCCCAAGGCAGGTGCGCTACCAGGCTGCGCTACGCCCCGCGCAAGGGCGCGCACGGTAAGCGAGCCTGCGCGCCGGCGCAAGCGAAAAGCGCCCCTTCCGGCTCTAGCCGAGGACCAGGCGCAGAAGGTGCGGCTCGAGCGCCAAGAAGGCCCGCCCGCGGTGGCTGACCTCGCGCTTCTCGGCGGTGGACAGCTCGGCCATCGTCCGGCCGGCGGGATCGCCCGCGACCTCGAAGACCGGGTCGAACCCGAACCCGTGCACGCCCCGGGGCGCGAGCGCGATGCGCCCTTCGCAGGTGCCCGACTCGAGGTGCGTCTGCCCGCCGGGGCTCGCGAGCGCGAGCGCGCAGACGAACCGCGCCGTCCGCCTCTCCGGCGGCAGGCCCTCGAGCTCGCCGAGAAGCTTCTTCCAGCGCTCCTGGTCGGGGCCAGGGGCGTACCTCGCCGAGAGCACTCCCGGCCGGCCGCCGAGCGCGTCGACGCACAGCCCGGAGTCGTCGCCCAGCGCCCACAAGCCGCTCGCCTCCGCTGCCGCCCGGGCCTTCAAGAGCGCGTTCGCCTCGAACGACTCGTCGGTCTCCTTCGGCTCGGTCGCCTCGGGGAAGTCGTCGAGCGTCGCGAGGAAGAGGCCGGTGCCCCGGAACATGTCCGCGAATTCGTGTCGCTTGCCGGCGTTGCGGGTGGCGAGGACCACTTGCATGACCAATCCTCCTTCCGCCCCCTGGAGTTCCCCCGCGTTCTTCAGGACGAGGCGACGCCCGTCCAAGCCACGCCGAAGGGCCGGCAGCGAAAGCGGGCTCCGACGGCAGCGGTCGCGACGGATGGGCTCGCCGCGCTCCTCCTATCCTACCCGTTGTCGTGCCGCGTCGCCGCCACTTTCACCGCAGCTCGACACCGCTCCCGCTCAGCGCGTCCCGTTGCGCCTGATGGAGGCGCCCGAGCCCCTCCAGGGCGAGGTCGAGCATCTCGTCGAGGGCTCGCCGGTCGAACGGCGCGTGCTCCGCGGTGCCCTGGACCTCGACCAGCCGTCCGCCCTCGGCGGCGACGACGTTCAGGTCGACGTCGGCGGCCGAGTCCTCCACGTACTCGAGGTCCAGCAGCGTTTCCCCTCCCAGCCGGCCCACGGAAACCGCCGCGACCGGCGCGACGATCGGCAGGGGTTCGAGAGCGCTCTTGCTTCCCGCGCGGGCGAGGGCGAGCGCGAGGGCGACGAAGCCGCCGGTGATGGCCGCCGTTCGGGTGCCGCCGTCGGCCTGGAGGACGTCGCAGTCGAGGGTCACCTGCTTCTCGCCCAGCGCCGGGAGCTTGACGCTCGCCCTGAGCGCCCGGCCGATGAGCCGCTGAATCTCCTGGGTCCGCCCCGACTGCTTGCCCTTGGCCGCCTCGCGGTCGGTCCGGGTGTGGGTCGAGCGCGGGAGCATCCCGTACTCGGCGGTCACCCAGCCCGACCCCCTGCCCTTGAGAAAGCTCGGGACTTTCTCCTCCACGGTCGCGGTGCAGAGGACCCGGGTGTCGCCGAACGAGACCAACACCGACCCCTCGGCGTGCTTGGTGAAGTTCGTCAGTAGCCGCACCTCGCGCAGGTCGCGCCACCCGCGGCCGCCAGCTCTCTTCATCTCGTCTTCTCCGCGGAGGGCACCGCCAGCGCCGTCTTCCTGCCCTCCGGCACCGCCGCCGAAGAGCGTGCGATCCGGCGGGCGTAGACGGTCTTCCGATACGTCAAGATGGCCTGCGTGAGCGCTGCCGCTACCCGTTTCTGGTAGGCGGCGCGGGCGAGCAGCTTCCCCTCGACGGGGTTCGAGATGAAGCCGATCTCCACCAGCACCGCCGGCATCTGGGCGCCGAGGAGGACGAGGAACGGCGCCTGGCGAACGCCCCGGTTTCTCGCGTGCAGCGCGCGCACCAGCGTCCGGTGGATGTCCTCGGCGAGGAGCGACGAGTCGCGGTGGGCCTGGTCGCGCGCGAGGTCCTGGAGGATGAGCGCGATGGTGCCGCTCGAGGGCCGCGCGTCCGCCGGCTCGCCGCTGTCGGCGTTCTCCCGGGCGGCGATGGCGTTCGCTTCCGGGTCGGAGGCGTCGGCGGAGAGAAAGTAGGTCTCGATGCCGCGGGTGATCCGGCGTGCGCGCAAGGTCGGCATCGAGTTGCAGTGAATCGAGACGAAGAGGTCCGCGTGCGCTTCGTTCGCGATCTCGGTCCGGCGGCGCAGCGGCACGTCGCGGTCGGCGGTGCGGGTCATCACCACCTCGATGCCGCTCTTCTCGAGCCGCTTCTCCACGTCCTGGGCGACCGCGAGGGCGACCGTCTTCTCCTCGACGTGCGAGGGGCTCTGCGCGCCGTCGTGGACGCCGCCGTGGCCCGGATCGAGGCAAACGATGAACGTAGCCCCCTCGGCAGCGGTTGCCCATAGCAGGAGCAGTGCCGCCAGGCGTCGAGAGAGCGCGAGGGCTCGCTTTTCCGACCGCGGTGAGAAGCCTAGGCTCATCGACGATCGGAGTCTGCCACAGCCCGCGGCGGGCGGCCTGCGACCCACCCGGCGTCGGAAGGTCGTCGCCGTCGTCTCGATTTCAGCGCGAGGGCGACCGACTCGACGCGACGCTCGATGCGGTCGCGGCGGCGCTGGCTCGTCCGGACGAGCGGTCTCGAGCGTCGGCGCCGACCGAGCCGTCCGCCTGACGGATGCGGCGATCGCCGGTGTTGCGGTACGCTCGCCGCGTTTTCGCCTGCTTGGAGGAGCCATGCGTCCTGTCCGCGCCGTCGTCCCTCTGGTCCTCTTCGCCTTCGCCTGCAACTGCGGCGGCCCGCCCGGCCCGATGACGACCATCCACCTCGACGCGACGCCGTCGGTCGTCAACATCGCGAGCGGCGCCTATACGACGCTGACCGTGACCGGCCAGAGCGATGGGGCAGCGCTCGTGGACCAGTCGACCGTGAACCTGGAGGTCGCCTCCGCGCTGCCCGCCGACTGCGGGGGTCCCGGCGGCGGTTCGGGCGAAGTCGGGTCGTTCTCGGCCGACGACCCGAGCGAGAATTCGACCCAGCTCCAGGTGTCGGGCGGCAAGGCGGTCACCAAGCTCTACGCGCCCCAGACGCCCGCGACCGCCTACGTCTGCGCCAAGTTCATCGACGCCTACTCGAACGTCGCGACCTCGAGCGCGAAGGTGACGTTCAAGACCGCCTCCGAGCCGACGCACGTGAACTTCAGTTGCACCGCGAAGAACATCGGTGCCTTCTATCCCGGTGTCGGCTCCATCGGCGTCAAGTGCACGGCGGTCGCGGAGGACGACCAGAACGCACCCGTGGTCGGCTCGCAGGTGAAGTTCCTCACCGAGGCGGGCACGTTCGATCCGGACCCGAACGGGACCGCGGGGGTCTACCTCTACGACCCGATCGGCGCGCCGCAGTATCCGACCACCAACTCGGGCGGGACCAAACCCCAGGACGTGGCGCCGCTGACGGGTGAGCCGAGCTATTCGTGCCCGTCGAACGAGGATGCGGATTGCAACCCGCGCGACGGGCTGGTGACCTTGGTCGCCTACGTCGAGGGAAATCCGGAAGCCCAGGGCGGGATGCCGACGCCCTACGTCGACGCGAACGACAACAACAAGTACGACCCGGGCGAGGTCTTGCCGCCGAACACGACCTACCAGGACCAGCAGGACAAGTACGTCTGGACGCAGATCAAGGTGCTCTTTAGCGGCCAGGTGATGTCGCAGTCGCAGCAGAACGCGGCGGGAATGGAAGACGGGACCTACGTCCTGGCCTCGCCGGCCGCCACCGGAGACCTCGCGCGCGGCCAGTCCCGCAACTACGTCTGGCACATCCTCGACTCGAACCTCAACGTCGTCGCCGCCAACAACGCTTCCGATGTGGTCACTTTCTCGCTGCAAGGCAACGTCCCGAGCGGCGTCACCTTGAGCGGCGGCCAGCAGCAAACCAACGACAACATGTCGAACTCGATGGGCATCCAGCTCGACTCCGACTTCCATCTGATGGAGCCTGTGGGCGCCTCGGACTTCGAGAACCAGTCGACCTACGCGGTCACCCTCTCCAACAACCGCACCCAGGACGACACCGATCCGCCGGCGCCGCTGTCCATCGTCGCTTCCGTCCAGCACAGCCTCGCGACGGACGACAGCGGCTCGGCCTCCGACAACGTCACCGACAACATCGATTCGTCGCTGACCTCGGTCAACGTGACCGTGAAGTAGCAGGGGTCCCGGAAGACTGAACCGCTTCTGGCATGCGCTGCCGGTCCCGGTGGGCATCGCCGGTCGGTCGGTGTCTTCGCCCACCATGGCCTTGGCGCCGTCGGCCGGCCGCGAACACGAGCGCCACTCGGACCTGAGCACGAAGGCTCGGGTACCCGCAGGGCCGCCGCCGGTCGCGAGACTCGCGCCCAAGAGGGACGCGTCGGGCACAGGTGCCGCGTCCTGCGGGACGCTGTTCCGTCGGTTCGGCAGGCCAGGGAACGAACGAGCGCCTTGCGCTAGCCTGGCGCATCTCGAGTCGAGAGGGAGGTCCCGATGGAAACGACGCGCATGCTGCTTGGTCGGCGCCCGCGCGACGCAAGCGAGCGCGCGGAAATTCGCTCGCCGTGGGACCGGCGGGTGGTCTCGGTCGTCGCGCAGGCGACCCGAGCCGACGCGGACGAGGCGGCCGCAGCGGCCGAGCGCGCGGCCGGCGCGATGGCGCGCACGACCACTTTCGAGCGGCGCCAGGTCTTGGAGGACGTCTCGCGCGGGCTCGCAGCGCGCAAGGAGGCGTTCGCGCGGGCGATCAGCGACGAGGCGGGGAAGCCCATCACGCTCGCCCTGGGCGAGGTCGCGCGGGCGGTCGAGACGTTCCACCTGATGGCCGGCGAAACGGAGCGCCTCGGCGGAACGATGGTGCCGGTCGACCTGTCGCCCGCGACGCGGGGCTACCGCTGCCTGGTGCGACGCTTCCCGAGAGGGCCGGTGCTCGCCATCGGGCCGTTCAACTTTCCGCTCAACCTGCTCGCCCACAAAATCGCGCCGGCGATCGCCGTCGGCGCGCCGGTGGTGGTGAAGCCGCCGCCGCAGGCCCCCTCGGCAGCGCTGCTGCTTGGCAATCTGGTGGCGGAGCTCGCCCCGCCTTCGTGGCCGGACGGTTTTTTGTCGGTGCTGCCTTGCTCGAACGAGGTCGCCGAACGGCTGGTGACCGACGACCGCTTCCGCGTGGTCTCGTTTACCGGCAGCGCTCCCGTGGGGTGGCGGATCAAGACCCTCGCGCGAAAGGCGCACGTGGTGCTCGAGCTCGGCGGCGACGCGGCGGTGGTCGTGTGCGAGGACGCGGATCTGGATTCCGTCGCGAAGCGCATCGCCTATGGCTCGAACGCCTACGCGGGACAGGTCTGCATCGGGGTGCAGCGGGTGTTCGTCGACGAGCGCATCCGGTCGAGGCTCACGCCGCGTCTCGTCGAGGCGACGAAGGCGATCGCGACCGGCGATCCAGCCCATCCTTCGACGATTGCCGGACCGCTGATCGACGACCGCGCGGCGGAGCGGCTGGAGACGACCGCGCACGAGAGCGGCCGGGTGCTCGTCGGCGGAACGCGCGCCGGCCGGCTGATGGCACCGACGCTGGTGGACTCGCCGGAGAATAGCGCCGCCATCGCTCGGGAGGAGGCCTTCGGCCCGGTAGCAGCGGTATGGGGGTTCGAGAAGTTCGAAGACGCGCTCGCCCGGGTCAACGCGTCGAGATACGGGCTCCAAGCCGGGCTGTTCACCCACGACGTGCGCCGCATTTTCCAAGCCTTCGACGCGCTCCGGGTGGGCGGGCTCGTGGTCGACGACGTGCCGACGCTGCGGGTCGACAGCTACCCCTACGGGGGCACCAAGGATTCCGGTATCGGGCGCGAAGGCGGGCCCGGCGCCATCGACGAGTACACCGAACCGCGCGTAATGCTCCTGAATACCGGCAGCGCAACCGTCTAGCCAAAGCGGCGCTGCCGGCAGGATTCGTTCCAGGTAAGCGGCGGGAACAGAACAACGTTGACAACTTGTGCTGTCCTGGACCGCTCACCCTGAGCCCTTCGGCAAGCGTAGCACGGGCTGACGCACGCAACCGAAGTCGTAGGATGGGCGAAGTGAAACGGAGCCCATCGGCGGGCGTCGCGCTGATGGGCTGCGCTACGCTCCACCCATCCTACTCGTTGGCGCACCGCGTCGAGAGTCTTCGCATGCCGACAAGATTCTTCGGGTTAGTAGTTCAGGATGAATGACGCGTGCCGAGCGGAGGAGCATGGACCTCGGCGGAAGTCAGAGCGGGACCCCGATGCTTCGGCGCACGCCGGCCCCGAGCGATCGCCCGATCGCTGGCCGGGCGCCGCCGGGAGCCATTTCGAAGGGCTTCCGCGTCCGGCCCGATCCCGACGGCCCTGCCCAACGCGGCCTCCGGGAACGCCAGGCGCGAGACGCTTCGGCGGGCCGGCCGCCCCCTGGAAATGGGGCGTCGACTTGATACAATAGGATAAGCAGCTTATCTTCCTTGCGTGCGCCGCCGCATCGTCGCCATCGGCCTTCTGGGCACGACGCTGGACCGCGAGAGCGGAAAAGCTCGGTGGGAGCGCTGGCGTCCCACGGTGGCGCTCTGCGCCCAGGACGAGTTCGAAGTCGCGCGCCTCGAGCTGCTCCATGCGCCCGAGGCGCTCTCGCTCGCGCAGGTCGTCGCGGCGGACATTCGTCGGGTGGCGCCCGGCACCGCGGTCCGCCTGCGCCCGCTGTCGGTTGCCGACCCGTGGGATTTCGAGGCCGCCTACGCCGCGCTCGACGACTTCGCCCGCGGCTATCCCTTCGACACCGCGCATGAGGAGTACCTCGTTCACATCACGACCGGCACCCACGTCGAGCAGATCTGCTGGTTCCTCCTGGTCGAGTCGCGGCGGCTGTCGGCGCGCCTGGTGCAGACTTCGCCTCCGCCCGGACGACGCGGCCACGTCGGCGCCACGCAGGTGATCGACCTCGACCTGTCCAGGTACGACCGCCTCGCGCGCCGGGCGGCGGCGGAGCACACGACCGGTGCCTCGTTTCTCAAGGCGGGCATCGCCACCCGCAACGCCGCGTTCAACCGGCTCATCGAGCGCATCGAGCGCGTCGCGGTGAGCTCGACGGATCCGCTGCTGCTGACCGGTCCAACGGGAGCCGGCAAGACCGAGCTGGCCCGGCGCATCTACGAGCTCAAACGCGCGCGGCGGCAGGTCAGCGGCCCCTTCGTCGAGGTGAACTGCGCGACCCTGCGCGGCGACGCGGCGATGAGCGCGCTGTTCGGGCACGTCAAGGGCGCGTTCACCGAGGGGGCATCCGTCATCCGGTTCCTCTTGACTTGGCGTGGGCGAGCATGCGGTCCCAGCCGCCGGTGGTGCGGTAGACGCAGCGCAGGGCGATCATCGCGTCGGCGCCTGCGGCCTTCCAGCGCATGCCGGGGCGCTTCATACGCTGCTGCATGACGTGGTTGACGGCGCTCTCGATGAAGCCGCTGCCGATGCGCAGGCCCTGCGCCTTGAACGTCCCGTAGCGAAGGCGACCGCGGTTGGTGACGAGGTAGTGGCGCAGGCTTCGGGCGGCCTCGCGCGTCGCCGCCTTGCGCAGGCGCTTCCTCTGGATTTCAAGGGCTTCCAGCACATGGTCCACCCCGTCGTGGGCCAGCCGCTCCAGTTGTACCGCCCGCCAGCGCGCGGCCTCCTCGGTATTCTCGCCGTAGAGGACACGGGCGGCGGCGGCGATGTGCTCGTCGACGTGGAACCAGTCAAGAATCTGGGTGCAGCCCGGGAACAGCTCCTCCACGAGGCTCCAGATCCACGGCGCCCCGTCGCCCAGAGCGACCACTCGCCGACCGCTCGCCGCCACCTGTGTCGCCAGCGGTGTCAGCCGCGCCCGCAACTCGTCGGGGCCTCCCCGCACGCGCACCACGTGGCGGGCCGTGATGAAGCCCCGGCCCGCGTCGGCGCGCGGCGAATCCTTGCGCACGTAGTCCTCCCCGGCGAACAGCACGGCGAGCTTCACCTCGTGCCAAGCCTTGTCCACGAACGCCATGCCTCCGTCGATGCCCAGGTAGATCGGCTGGTCGCCGGGCGGCACCTCGGGCATCGTGCTCATCGCCTGCTGCGCCGGCGCGGCGTGCTCCTCCACCAGCCGGTGCAGCTTGTCGTGGCTCACCTGCACCCCGGCGAACTTCGCCAAGGTCTCGTTCTCGGCCTGGTCGAACGGGTCGCGCACCGCTGCCAACAGGCCCATCTCGCGCAGCGCTGGAGAGAAGCCCTCCCGGTCGGCACCGAGCTCCTCCACCAGCGGCAGGCTTCCAGTCCGGCAGTGCCGGCAGGTGCAGTAGGGCAGGCTCACCGGCACGTCGCGGCCGGGCAGCACCGTGTGCAGCGTGAACGGCCGATGCTGGCGAAACTCCAGCGCCTGGCCGCAGGCGCAACGGCCCTGCGTCCGCCGTTTCTCGGCCCGCAGCATCAGCGCCAGCCCCAGCATCCGCCGGAGCAAGGCGCTGCCGTGCTTGCGCATCCACTCGTCGGCGCGCTCGACCGACGGCGCGTCCACCACGCTGGCGAGCAGACCCTGCGCGAACTCGCCCGCCGCCCGCCCGCACTCTTCCCGCAGCTCCCTATCGGTGGTAACCAGCATCTCCGGGTCTCCTCGCCGATCGCCGCCAGCGACCGCACGGTTGGTTTGCTTTCAGCCGCGAGGAGACCTCTTTCGGCAGATAAACTCTATATGTAGTACAATACCCTACAGATCAAATGATGGATGCGCCCTTCACCGGCGCGGTGCGCGACCGGCCGGGTCTCTTGCGCAAGGCGAACGGCGGCCTCCTCTTTCTCGACGAGGTGGGCGACCTCGGCCTCGACGAGCAGGCGATGCTCCTGCGCGCCGTCGAGGAGCGCGTCTTCTATCCGCTCGGCGGGGACGTCGAGGTGAAGAGCGACTTCCAGCTCCTGTGCGGGACCAACCGGGATCTCGCGGCGCGGGTCGCGGACGGGCGCTTTCGCGAGGACCTGCTGGCGCGGATGAACCTCTGGACCTTCCGCCTGCCGGGCTTGCGCGAACGGCTGGAAGACGTCGAGCCGAACCTCGACTTCGAGCTCGAGCGCGTCGCCGGGCGGCGCGGACTGCGGGTGTCGATGAACCGCGAAGCGCGGGAGCGGTTCCTCGCCTTCGCCACCTCGCCCAGAGCGCTGTGGCCAGGCAGCTTCCGCGATTTCGGCGCGTCGATCACGCGGCTCGCGACGCTCGCCGACCGAGGCCGCATCGACCGGGCGCTGGTGGATGAGGAGATCGCCCGTCTCGAGGCGGTCTGGCACGCGTCGCCTGCGCCGCGCGGGAGCGATGCGGTGGTCGATGTCCTGGGCGGCAGGGTTGCTGCCAAGCTCGACCTCTTCGAGCGAGCCCAGCTCGACGAGGTGCTGAGGATCGTCAGCGCTGCCGAGACCCTTTCCGACGCCGGCCGCGCGCTGTTCGCGCAGTCGCGCAAGCGCAGGGCATCGACCAACGACGCCGACCGGCTGCGCAAGTACCTGGCTCGTTACGGGCTCGACTTCGCGACCGTGCGCCGGGGCGCGGGCACCCCAGGAGGGCGAGCGGGGAAGGGCCGCGTGGATGGCAGCCAGCGTTCAGGTTCCAGTGATCGACGATGCCGCTCGCGTCCCCAGCAACTCTAGGAGTCCGGCGAAGCTGGCGCGCTTGAGCACGCGGCGGTGCAGGATGCCGAACCAGACCTCGACCTGGTCGAGCCAGGAGGCGTGTGCGTGTTGAAGTTGTCCCAGACGCCCCAGATGTCGCCCTTGGGTGGTGCAGGGCGAGCCGGTCCATGAAGCGCAGCAGGTCGTTCGCCGTCCGCGTCGGTCCGCTCTCGACGTAGACCTTGCCCGTGCCCACGTCGAACCCGCGATGGGCCGGTCGTGCCGTGCCGGCGGTACTCGAACTCCTGGCGCGCGGCCCGCCCCGGCGCCGCGGGCTGGCCCGCGAACCGGCGTTCGATGGCCTGGATGCCCGTCTTCTCGTCGACGCACGCGAGATGCGCTCCCGGCGCCGGATGCCGGTAGAGCTGGCAAACGGCGCGGGTCTTCGCCCGGAAGTCCGGATCCGCGCTGTGGAGCCACGGCCGCATCGTGTGCGGGCGCAGGTCGCTGCCGCGCGGGATGCGTCCCACCTCGCTCTCGCTCAGCGAGACGCCGCAGGTCTCGGCGAGCGACTGGTGGGTCCAGATGTTGTGGAACGCGACCTTCGACCCGTCGGGACGTTCGCACACGCGCGTCACCAACTCGGCACGCCGCTCGACCGTCACCCGGGCCGGCCGCCCACACCGCGGCCGATCCCGCAGCGCCTTGATGCTCGGCCAGCGGCGAACCGCCCGCGCCACGTCCAGACGGTCTTCTCCGTGCAGCCCGTGCGTGCCGCGATCTCTCCGGTGCCCAGCCCCTCGGCGGCGACCGCCAGCACGATCCGCGCTCGTTGCACCTTGCGAGGGCTTGCGACGCGACCGAGCGATCTTCTCAAGCTGGCCCCGCACCGACGGGCTCGCGTGCCCTCCTGACAGGCTTGCCGCCCTTCCTGCCCTCGGCAGGAACTTCGGGCGGCGTGTACTAGCGTGGCGACACCGGCGGAGCGCCACCGCCGTCCGCTCGCTCCGGGCAGGCGCCAGAAGCCGTTTGTAGCCCAGTTGCTTGGAAGTGCCACTCCGCGTGCCGGCGAGCGAGACCTGCGCTATGGTGGCGTTCGTGCGCGCCCGTAGCTCAATTGGATAGAGCATCGGGCTTCGAACCCGAGGGCTGGGGGTTCAAGTCCCTCCGGGCGCGCCACTCAAAACCACTGGAATTCAAGGGGTTTTGGATCAGCGGTTCCCCCTCGGTTGAACCGAAATTCACCTTTCGCACCACCGGCGCACCACGGCGGCCATTTTTCGCTGGTACGAGGAGCGAGACCCCTGCCGGGAGGCGATCGACCGCCTTTCGCAAGTCCTCGACGTCCAGGTGCCCGTACGTCTCGGTGGTGAGCCGGGGATCGGAGTGGCGCAGGACGCGCTGCACCGTCGCGAGCGGAACGCCGGCCTTGAGGAGCAGGGTTGCCGTCGTGTGCCGTAGGTCGTGGAAGCGGACGTGGCGAGGAATGGCCACCGGCCAGAGCTTGCGGTTCCCTTGTCGAGTCTTGCACGTGGGGCAGAAACGCGGCCCGGCATCTGGAGCGCTCTGCCTGTATCCGCACCGACGGCAGCGGTGGTCGTACCCGTCCACGATGCCCGCCCGTCCGAGCGCGTTGCGCAGCACGTAGTCGAGCTTCACATCGCGGCGGTACATCTCTCCGTGCTCGTTGGGGAAGACGAGCTTGCCGGGCGAGCCTTCAACGGCCAAGGCGAGGTACGGCTTGAGCTCCGCGGCGATGGGCAAGAGGTCGGCGTGTCCTCCCTTGGTGGTGTCGCGCTCCCAGGAGCGACCGACGGCGATGGTGTCTTCTGCGAGGTCCACGTCGGACTTGTGAAGCGCGAGGATCTCGCCCTTGCGAAGGCCCGTGTACACGGCGGCGGCATAGATGCCACGCCATTTAGGTTCGAGCATGGCGAGCATCGGCGGCACTTCGTCGGCCTTCAAGTACGTCGGGAGGCGCTTCGCGACCTTGCGCTTGGGCACCCGCGCAACCGGGTTCACGAGCAGCGGCACTTCCTCGCGCCGGATGGCGAGCGAGAAGATGCCCTGCACCAGCGTGCGGAGGTTGTTGACGGTTTTCGCGGAGAGCGTGCGCTCGGCGACCGCCAGGGCGCCGTCGATCTTGCCGGCGGTCACCTCGACGAGGGGAAGCGACCCGAGCGCCGGCAGCAGGTGCAGGTCGAGCGACGCTCTCTGCGTCGCGTGCGAGGCGAGGTTCTTTCCGTGCTCGCGCCACCACCACTCCGCCAAGTCCGCGAAGGTCTTGTGCGGCGACGAGGTGGGGAGGGGTTCCAGCCCGTGCACCTGACGCTCGACCTGGACCTCCAGATCGCGCGCGAACCGCTTGGCCTCTTCTTTCGTCGCGCACGCCGTGCGCTCCTGGCGCCACCGGCCAGCGGCGTCCCTCCACTTCGCGATCCACACGCCGTCGCGCTTGAACACGCTCGCCATCGTCAGCTCCTCGCTCCCTTGTCCTTCTAACCGCGGCAACCGGGCAGCTTGACCGACTTGCCCGACGCCGGCTCGCGGCCCGCCACCCAGGAGCGGATGACCTCGGGCCGGAAGCGGAGCATCGCGCCCAGCCTCACGATCCCCGGCAGCGCTCCTGCTTCCGCCGCCTTGTACACCCAGGAGCGCGACGACTTGATGAAGTCCGCCACCTCCTGGGCCGTCCAGAGCGACTCAATCGGAACCAGCTCCTCCATGACCGTACCTCCTGCCTCGGACACGCCAGGCCCCAAGGCTCCTCCTGCTGTTCGGCACCGGTGTTCACGTGCCTTCCGCCGTCACCGCCATCGACTTGGTCGGCCTCGTCGTCGTCATGCATCGGCGTCTCCATCTACTAGGCGCCGGCTTCATCCCGGTCTGACCGCCTACCTGATGGCCGCCCGCACCTCGCTCATCCCGTTCGACCACCGGCACCCTCGCTGCCTACCGGGAGCCTTCTCGTCCCTCACCTATCGCCCCCGCCCGTCGGCCCTCCTGACCGCGGACAGCCGAAGATGCGGAAGTGCCTTGATTTCAGCCTGATTCGCGTGCGTGGCGAGGGGTGAATTAATGCCTTCGGCCTTCTTCCCCTCGCCCGCGGCCTCCGGCAGCCCGACGACCGGCCGACGCCGCAGGTGCGAGAGTGCGACGATGGTCGTGCGCGGCGCGATGCCGGCGGCTGCCACCGCCGCCTCGAGCGAGGTGCGCCGCCCGGGGCCCGCTTCGACGACGAGCCACAGCGCGTCGAGCGGGCCGCGGTCGAAGGCCTGCGCGTACCGCTCGAACTTCGCGACGAGCACCTTGAGCCCCTCGTGCCCCAGGTCCACCTCGACGCCCACCGCGGTGGTTTCGCCCGCCTCCCCGAAGACGGCGATCCCGTCGGGCTCCAACGGAAGCGACGGGAGGCCGAACTCGGCGGCCAGGGCACCGACGCCGCTTTCGAAGCGGAGCGGGACCCGCTCGCGGGAAGCGAGACCGGCGGCGAAGGTCCGCGCGTCGACCACGGCCAGATGGTGGTCGACCGCCGGCAGCCGCACGGCACCGGCGCGTCCAACGCGGCCATCGAGTCCGGGCTCGCGGGCCAGAAGCAGCGAAAGTCCGCGGCGCGTCAGCGCGACCAAGTTGGGCTTGGCCGAGTCGACGACCATGACCGTGAGGAGCCCGGCGTCGAAGAGCTTGCGGACCCGGCGGCGAGCGCGGTCGGTCGAGGGGAAGAAGTCGCGCGCGAGTTGGTCGGTCGAGACGTACCGGGACAGCCCCACCAGCGTGAGCATGTCGAGGTCGCGCTCGGTCACCACCGGCATCGACCCGGGGTGGCGCACGGCCCGGCGGCGGTGGGGATTGGCGGCCATCAGTGGCTCCCGAGTCGGTACGGGCTCGGCACGGCCAGCCGGCACGTCGGGCAGAAGCAGTACGTCGCCGTCGGGGCCGGGCACTCGCTGTTGGGGCACGCAAAGGCCGACCCCTCGTACACGAACCCGCACGCCTTGCACTCGAACGTCCCGGTCGTGGGGACCGGGTGGCCTCTCGGGCAGAAGAGACCCTCGGATTCGACCTTCACGAGACGGATGGCGTCCGCCGTGGTCGCGACCGATTTCGTGAGCGCGTACCAGGCCCAGAACACCGCCTCGATGGTCCCGAGGACCAGGTTCCACATGAGCTTCAGGATCAGGATGACGAGCTCGAAGATGTCCATCGGCTCACCCGAAGCGCGTTCGCGCGCGTTGAGGGGTGGGAGCAGCTGCCGTCTCCCGCCCGGGCCGAGGGGAGGAGCGCATCCGCTTCTTCTGGGGCACGATGTCGGCGAGGAGCAGGCGGGGAGCGGGCGAAGGCGGTAGCGCGTAGCGGGCGCGCACGGCCCGCAGCTGCGCCGCGTGCTCGCGCATCGCCCGTCGCCAGTCGTCCACGTCGATGTCCTTGCTGAAAAAGTGCCGCTGCGAGCCGGGCATCAGGAGGACGAAGGCCCGGTCGGGGAGGTTGGCCGTGTCCACGGCGAAGCTTTCCTGCAGCGCCGCGAGCCGCTCCTGCACCCCGGGAGAGGGCGAACGCTCTCTTGAGAGCAGCCCGGCGTCCTGTACGGCCAGACGACCGACCATCTTGGTCGGCGTGTTGCCGAAGAGGACCGGCAAGAGCGTGCTCTTGGCGGCGTCCAGAAGGGCCGTCCCTTGCGAGATGACGGTGAGCGAGAGCCCCTTCGATCGTCCTATTGTTAGAATCAGCTCCGCCTCGTCGGCGAGGGCGGGTGCGACGACGTGGGCTTCGTCAACGACCAGGCGAACGTGGTGTCCGCGCCAGGGCGAGGGACGCGACAGCAGCTCTTGGACGATCAAGCGGAAGACGAGGTTCGCGAAGAAAGTCGTCAACGCCACGAGCCCACCTGGAGCGTTTCCAAGGGGCACGAGCACAATCTTGCCCGGGGCGAGAATCTCCGCGATGTCGATGCAGGTATCCGCCGCGATCATCGCCTCCAGGTGGTCGGTGGCGGCGAAGGCGGTCCTCAAGCGCGAGGCACACGAGGCCTGCAATTCGGGGGAGAGGAAGGCGTTTTCGAGAAACTGCTTGGCGCGGCGGGAGGTGATCAAGCTGGCGAGGCGCTTCAAGCCGTCCTTCTCAACCAGGGCGTCGAGCGCCAAGAGCGGACTGGACGCCGGGTGCGTGGCAGTGGCGGCGCCGAGCAGGACGTGCTGGAGCACGTCGAGCTGCCTAGCACCGGTGCCGCCCACCGAGCGCGGCACGCCGCCGACCGCCGTCGAAACCGCGTTGACCAGCTCGGCCAGGGAGAGCGTGCGGATCTCGACCGGCACGCCGCGGGCGGGGAGCTTGTTCAAGTTGAACGGGAAGCCAACGTGAAACGGGTCCAAGTACACGACGTCGGCGAGCCGCTCGGGGGCGCGTTGGGCAATCGCCGCGAGGACGTACTTCACGGTGTCGTCCTTCGGATCGAGGACCACCAGCGTCTGCCGCAGGGCTGGATCGCATCCGTTACCCATTGGCCACAACCTCTTCCACGAGAACTTCTGCCAAGAGCATGGATTTGCCCGAGCCGCTGGCCGCGAGACACAGCACGTGCGCTGCCGCCTCCTTCGCGGGCACCGGCCAGAAGACGGGGTTCGCGTCGTCGTCGAAGCCGAGCACGATGCCGTCGTCCAGGTACTCGACGTCCCCGTCGCTCGCGCCGCCGAAGAGGCGCGCAAACCACGCGCCAAGGCGGGCGAAGAACGCCCGAGCGCGCAGCGCGCGTCCGGTAACGTCGAAGATCAGCGCCATGGCTCCACCGGCCGTTTGATGGAGGTCTTCTCATCGCCCTTCATCCAGCGCTCGAACCGCTGCCGGCGGCCCTCGAAGCGCATGCGGGCGAGCAGCAGGACGCCGCCGATCGTCACCACCGCGAAGGCGACGTTGGGGTAGGTGGTGCAGGCAGCGAGCGCGGCGCCGCCGCCGACGAGCAGCAGGACGATGGCGAGAACCGTGTCGCCGAGCGTCCTCATGGCGTGCTCCCCGTCTGAGGCAGGTCGGCGCACGAGGGAAGGATGCGGGGAGCGGGACCGCCCCAGCGGAGCGTCGCCTCGTACCAGAGCAGGTCGCGCTGGTCGGCGAGCTCGGTGGAGGTCGACGAGCGGTCGAAGCCGCAGTAGATGATCTGCTGAAACATGCCGAGGTCGGGCACGACCTTGCGCTTGCGCTCGGCCTCGATGAACTGGTCCGCCGTCGGGTAGTGGCCGGCGGGAATCACGTCGCCCAGCTCGAGCCCGCTCGCGGCGACGATGAGACGGCCGGTCTCGCGTGGACCCAACTGCTCCTTGACGTGCGCGGCCTCCGCCAGGGCCGGCACCAGGTCGACCGGGTCTTGGATGGCGACCTGCCCGTCGACCGCGTCGACGACCCGCCGACGGCCGTCGCGCTGCCAAGAGGCGAAGATGCCCTGGTCGACGGGCTTCGGGAATCGCGGCTCGACGACGTGCACCTCCTGGGTCGGGTGGTGGCCGCCGGCGACCGCCCGGATGACGACGAAGAGCGCGCCGGGCGCGAGGTGCGGATCGTTCAGGTAGGCGGTGTCGAACACGTCGCCGGCTGTCTGCGGCGTGCATGCCTCCGAGGTGTTGGTGGAGGCGCACACGAGGATGACCGCCGGGATGTTCGAGGTGCAGGAAAGCAGGAGCATCGGCAGGAAGAGCGCGGGCCGCTTGCGCCAGGGGCGGGAGCGCATCAGTGGCCCTCCTTCTTGGTGGAGCCTGCGGCGAACCGATGCGCCGCCTCGACCAACTCGGCGGGCGGCGGCGTTCCGAGACCCTGGCAGGAGGGCAGCACCGCCACCGTCTTCACCTTGGTCGCCTGCGCGATGCCCCTCCAGAACGTGTCGAGCGCCTTGGCTCCCACGGCGTCCATCGGCGCGGCGGCGAGCCCGCAGACGGTGAACGACGTGACGTTCCCGGGCATCTCGAAGGAGAGCCCGCGCTTCGCGTACGCGGAAATCACGGTCTGCGGCGTCGGGATCGCCTGTTCCAGGTTGAACCCGTCGTCGTCGCCGACGTGCAACCCGTCGGTGGCGAGCGTGACCTCGACGTCGGAGCCCGGCATCGCACGCGCGTCGCGCTGCACGACGAGGAGGGTGTCGAGCAGGTCGGATTCGTTCTGACCCGCTGACGCCTCCGCCCGTGCGGTCTGGTCTCCGTCGGTTGCGGCGGCGAGCGCCTCCCACATCCCGTCGAACCAGCGGTTGATGCCCTCGCGCGGGGCGCCGCCCCAGGTGGACGGCACCTCCCCAACATTCACCTCGCGCACGGCCTGATACGAGCCACCCGGCTCGACCAGAACGAACGTCGAGCCGGGGGTGGTGTGGGCATCGGCGTACCAGGAGCCGAACCCGCCCTGCCGCACGGTCGGGTTGCAAGTGAGCTCCAGCCGCGCGCCGGTCCGGTCGCAGACGAAGTCGTCGCGAATCGGCCGCCTAGTGGTGCAGCCGGTTTGCAAACCGACGGCCAGCAGCACGGCGCCGACGACGCCGGTCATCTTCGCGATCGGCCCGAACGCCGGCCTCCTGCGCGGGGTGGGCTCCGGCTTCGCCAGGGCGCCGTGGATGATCGCGTCGCGCACGGGGGCCGGAAACGCGTGGACCCGCCGGAGCGTCGCCTCCCCATGCGCCAGCCGCTCGGCGGCCTCGACCGCGGTGTCCTGGAGCAGGGCCTCCACGCTCGCGATGCTGTTTTCGAACGCCGCCGGCACCTCGTCGGTCAGCGCCAAGTCCTTCTCGAGCTTCCTGACCTTCTCCTCGGAGGTCGCCACCGCGTCGCGAGCCTCGGTCTCCTCTTTTTGCGCCGCGTCCCACAGTTGCTGGCGGCGCGTCAATTCGTCTTGGAGGGAGCGGAGCAGCACCCGGTTGTCGGTGAGGCCGAAGAAGACGAGGATGGCGATGGCGAAGAGGAACGCGAACAGGAGGTAGGTCGCGACGTGGACGACGGCGGGGTCGTTCGGATCCATCCCGAACGCGCGGAAGCCGACCGTCGCCAAGATGAGCAGCCCGGTCGCCACTCCGGCGACGGCGAACGTGAAGGCCGATTCGTGACTCTTGCCGGCACCTGCGGCCTTGTTCTTTTCGTGCTGGCGGTCGCCGAAGCGGTTGGCGGCGAGCTTCACCGCGAAGGTCGGCAGGAGCGTGATCCCCAGAGCCCCGAGGATCGTCGCCAGGTCAGTCCACGAGCCGAGCTGATTCCCGAGCGCGTAGTAGGACGCCGCGGCCGAGCCGTTCGCGACCAATTCCACGCCGAGGAGCGACCACGCGTGCCGCTTCGCGGCCTTGAGCTGCTGGCGCACCTCCTCGGGATCCTGAAGCGGCGGAGCCAAGCTGCGGCGCAGCAGGTAGTCGTCGAGCGCCGCGACCGCGACGGTGTTCTCCGTGCTCGCCTCGGCGCATTGCTCCCCCAGCTTCGCGCGCGCTTTGGCGAGCAGCTCGGCCTGCGGAGGCATGCAGTCGGCGAAGCTCCGCGGCGCGCTGCCCTTCCCGCGTGCGAGCGCCTCCTCGAAGACCGCCGCCTTGAGCGCCGCGGAGCCCGCGGGGTCCGAGGCGTACCAGTTCGGGATGTAGATGATCGCGTACGCGCGCTCGCGTGCGGAAAGCTGGACGCGGGCGTGGAACGTGGTCCTGTAGGGCGGCACCACCTCTTCGATTGGCCGGGGATCGGCCGCGTAGGTGCGCACCTCCTGGATCTCGTCGTTAGTGTGCCAACGCATCGCGTCGGTCTCGCCGGCGATGTTGACGGTGTGGGCATTGCGCAGGGCCATCACGTTCTCCTGAGCACCGATGCTGGCGGGCCGTGGCCGGTGCATCTCCATGACCCGCATCGGCTACGTGAGCAGCCGATGCGGGCACGTTATCGGGTGCTCCTTCGGCCTCCCATTGCCGAACCTTGGCACGCAAGACCGGCTACGCACTGCCGGCTAGCAATTCATCGGGCTGCCTTCGGAGAGGAACATCTATTCGTGGATTAGCAACGATCTCCTACGCTTCGCCCACGAAGCTGTGCTACTCTCGGCCCTGATGAAGGACTTGGACGCAGCACTGCCGGTCGCGAGCGAGCCCGAGAAGGGCCGGCGCGTGTCTGCGTTGACGAACGACAGGAGGAGCCAGAGACTTGGCGAAGGAACTAGGAAACAGGGTTCCGAGCAACGGACGGGCACGACCACGGTCGACGGACTCGGACTCCCCGATGTCGCGTCGGACCCGAACTTGGACGGAGACTTCGGCGCATCGTCGCAACGGACGGGCACGACCACGGTCGACGGACTCGGACTCCCCGATGTCGCGTCGGACCCGAACTTGGACGGAGACTTCGGCGCATCGTCGCAACGGACGGGCACGACCACGGTCGACGGACTCGGACTCCCCGATGTCGCGTCGGACCCGAACTTGAACGTGGACTTCGGCGCATCGTCGCAACGGACGGGCACGACCACGGTCGACGGACTCGGACTCCCCGATGTCGCGTCGGACCCGAACTTGGACGGAGACTTCGGCGCGTCCTCCGGCATCATCACAATGCGTGGAAGCGTGCTGGTTCTCGCGCCACCGGACCCGGTACTGTTCTCTGCGGAGAACGACATGCCTCGCCAGCGGCGAGGTGCCAGAACGACCGCGAACGACCGAACTTTTCGCACCTTCACCGGCAACGGCAAGTCCACGTACGTTCTCGTCGGTGTCGTGTTCAGCGTACTCTTGGTGAGCGGCAGCGCTCTCGGCTTGCGAACGTCGGCAGCGGAGCGGATCACGCCGGCCACCATGCTCTATGCGGGCCTTTCGTCGGCGCGGCGTCAGGAAGCCGCCGTGTTGACCACCCGCTCCCCGTTCGCGTCGGGAGCGCGTGCAGGCATTCGACGGTCTTCGAACTTCCCAGGGCGCACCGTCGTCGGCCGCGCCCGGGCACTTAGTCTCGCGACCGCAGGCGTCCCGGAGCTGGACCCCGCGGGTGTCGCAGGGAAGATGACTACATGCGGGGCGACGCTCCTCGCAGGCCTCCGCGCTGAATGGGGGGCAGCGCGGTCACCAGTGGTCGGAATGGATGTCGCAGCGTCATCATTGGTTCGTGGAACCAAAAAAAGCGGGCCGGCTGCACTCACGTTACGAGTGCAGCCGACCCTGGCGACGTTTGTTCCGGCTGCTTCCAAGCCGGCGCGAATGCCATGGGCACCCGCTCCCCGTCCGCCGCCGGATCCAGGCCGATCCGGGACTTGGCAGGGGGTCGCGTCGCTTCCCGTGAACCAAGCGGGTGGCGGAGTTGCCACTGGTGTTGCCGGTCTGGAGCAGGCCATGTCCAGGCGTGGAAAGAACGGTGGTCCGTACGACGCATCGAGTGTCGACGAGTTCCGCAAGATTCTTGCCCCGAGGCAACGGGAGGTTTTTCAGGTTCGTTTGACCTTTGGTCGGAGCAGGAGCTTGGAACAAGTGGGCACGATGCTCGGGATCAAGCCGTCGACCGTCTCGAAGCACTTGACGGCCATCGCCAACAAGGCCGGGTGCGGCGCCGAGGAGCTCGACGCGATCTTCCTCGACCGCCCCGACTGGGACCCCGATTCCGGGGGAAAGAAGGGGACGCAGGAAGGCTCTTAGGATAGAATGGTACGGTGCCGCCCGTCAAGATCTCTCCTTGGCGGGCGGTTCTTTTTCATCTGGGTTCAGCCACGCCATTCACGAAAACGCCGCCCCGACCGGTGATCGAGGCGGCAGAGAGTCGGTGGTGCCGTGGTATCGCGGGCACATTGGCGCCCCGGACACGCTCACTCGCCCGCGCTTTCCACCCGCAGTCCGTACGTCGCGATCTTGCGGAAGACGGTGGCCCTGCTGAGACGCAACGCCTTTGCTGCACCGCCGGCGGAGCCGTGGCGGCGGAGTGCAGCGGCGAGCACGTCACGCTCAATGATGGTCCACGTCTTGCCCGGCAGGTACTCATCGAGTGCGGACGGTGGCGTCGGACCGATGGACTCGTCGAGCCCGAAGTCGGCCGGGTCGAGCACGTCGCCGCCCACGGCCACCGCGCGATGAACCGCCTGGCGCAGCTCGCGGACGTTGCCGGGCCACCGGTAGCGCTGAAGCCACCCGATCGTCTCGGCGGTAAGCCGTGGTGGCCGAGAGCGCTCTCGGCTGGCATCGGCGAGGAACCGCCGGGCGAGCGGCTCCACGTCCTCGGGCCGTTCACGCAAGGGTGGCACGCTGATGGTGACACCGCGGATGCGGTGGAACAGGTCGGCGCGGAACCGGCCGGTGGTCACGTCGGCGGCCATGTCACGGTTGGTGGCGCAAACGAGGCGCGCGTCCACCCGGGTCGGGCGCTCGGCGCCGACCCGACGGACGACGCCATCGTCCAGCGTCCGCAGGAGCTTCGCCTGCACCGACAGCGGCAGATCCCCGATCTCGTCGAGGAAGAGCGTCCCGCCGTCGGCTTGCTCGAAGACGCCTCGGTGCTCGCGGTCGGCGCCGGTGAAGGCGCCGCGCACGTGGCCGAACAGCTCGCTCTCGGCGAGCGAGTCCGGTAAGGCGGCACAGTTCAGTGGGATGAACGGCCGCCCGCGCCTCGGGCTCTTCGCGTGGAGGAACCGGGCCACGACCTCTTTCCCTGTACCCGTCTCCCCGAGGATGAGCACGGGGATGCTGGACGCCGCCACTTTCTCCGTCAGCTCGAACACGCGGCGCATTGCCGGCGAGGCGGCCACCGGCTCGTCGAGCTCGCGCGTCTCTTCCTCTCGTTCTCCCCGTCCGCCCTGTACGAGGGCGAGCGGGACGTCCTTCACCTTCGCGGCACGTTCGCTCATGGAGCTTCCCCTTCCGGTTTCCCGAGCTGGAACCGTTCCAGCCGGTCCGACGGCGCCCGACCTCGGAGGATGGGCACCGCCGCGCCTGCTGGGGGAAGACGAGACGTATGGCATCGGCGGCACGTGCGGCGAGAGAACAGCCTTCGCCTCGGATCTGCCTGACGCGGAGAAGGGCGGCGGAAGACCCGAGCGCCAGGGCTTCCGCTGTCAGGAAGCGGAGATGTCCCTCAGCCGCCGCGTGCCCGGACCACGACGCACGTCTCGTGCAGGATGCGGATGAGGCCCTGACGGTACGAACGAGCATCCGACCGCACGTGGTGCTGCGCCTTGATGATGACGGCCTCCACCTGGTCGGGTGGAAACCACGTGAGCACGTGGGCCTGGGCGCTGAAGTACGTCCCCTGTTGGCGCACGTCGCCCACGAGAAGGGCGAGATGCCCACCAGGAGCGACGCCGGAGAGCGCGTGCAGGGCCCACGTGCGCAGCCGCGCGAGGTATCGGCTCCAGTCGTCCTCCTGCGAGAGGTCGGCGGGGTGTGCTCCCGTTCCCCACACGTTCCCCGAGTACCGCACGATGCGGAAGTACGGCGGGTGCAGGAACACGATGTCCACGGGGGACGGCAGCGCATCCGCCAGGCTGACGCGCTCCAGGTCGAAGCCCTGTGCGAGGTCGAAGCCGTGATAGCGGAGGCCGAGCTCCCGGCACACATCGCGCGTGGTGCCACCTCCTTCGCACGGGTCGGCGACCGAACGGGCGCCGAAGTGAACGACCAGCTCGCGCACCAAGTGCCCGGTGCAGTTGCCCGGGTACGAGGACGATCCCCACGGCCCTCGGTCGGGGGCCGAGAACAGGCTCGAGTGCATGGACAGCATCTCCGCTTCCGGGAAGCGTGGAGCCGCCCCATGCAGCTTGCCCGTCCCGCGCAAGCGCTCCTCTCCCCTGGAGCGCTCGCGTGGATCGAGCAGCGGAGCCTTCGCGCCGTCCGCGAAAGTCTCGTCTTGCCGCCGCGGAGAACGGAAGGGCCGTGGCCTTCGTTCCCCGCGCCTGTCGTGTCCGCACGGCGGCACGTGCAGGGCAGCCTCACCGACGAGGTGCGTGGGGGCCGCGCGGCGGGAGTCGATTGCCTTTCTGCCGCCGGATGCAGCGCGAGCACACCGGAACGCGCCCCTCACCCCACGCGAAGCCGGGGTCGAGCCGCCGGCGACAGAGGCTGCACCGCAGGTGGAGGCGCGCGTGCATCCGACGCGCTTGGCGTTCTCGCGTGCGCTGCGACGGACGGTTCTTCGGGGACATACGGACGGTGGCGTGGGTGAGTGAGGAGTGACGCGGCGTGCTCGGCTCCGTCCAAGATGGTGATCGGCAGCCCTTCAGCCTCCCGTCAGGCGCTTGTCGCACCAGAAGCAGCGGGGCTTGCCGGCGACCACCCGGTACCCGGCCACCAACTTGCGGTGGCAGAACGCGCACTTGACGCTCCGGCGGCGGAACCGCCGGTTGGGGTCAAGCCAGGAGCGATGCTGGTTCATAGCGGGGTGTCGGGTTCGCGGATGAGCGGACGGGGTTCCTCGCCCCCTCGGGCGGCAGTCGTCCAGGGGCCGTCGAGCAATCGCTCGGGATGGGCGAGGTTGGCCAGCTCCACGAGAGCGAACCAGTACAGCGCGCTGCCCTGCTTGCCGTTCTCGGGCGCTCGATGCGCCACTCGTCGCAGGGCTTCGAGCCGGCTCCTGGTCGTGGTCAAGGTCAGGACGCGCACGGGAGCCTCTCCCGATAGCGACCGGATGCGCCCGGTCTTCCAGAGGGCGAAGTACCCGCGGTACCGCAGCGCCATGCGTTTCACGGCCACGGTCCCGAGGTCGGTCTCGACCAGAAACGCGTGAAACTGGTTTCCAGTACGGATGGCGCAGAAGGCATCCGGCACGAGCGGGACCCTGAGCGTGAGGCCCCGGCGCACGCGGATGACGGCAGCGCCGCCGACCTCCTCCGGTTCGTGCTTCCACGACAGGAGCTGGAAGCCGGGTCGCTCCCGGTCGAGCAGCTCCAGGCACACGTACAGGTCGTTTCGCCGCAGGGTGTGGTCCAGGAACAGCCCCGAGCGACGCTCGCGCTCGGTCAAGAAGCGTGGCGCCGTCTCACCCGTCTTGGCTGCTACCTCCCGCGCGCCGCGCGCGCCGAGCGCGAAGACCGTGTGGGCTCGGCGGTCGTATGGCCGCACGGGGACGAAGACCTTCACCGCGAGCCCCGCGTCAGCCAACTTGCGCATCCGAGAGGCCGCCGCCTCTTCGCTGCCGAAGTACAACGCCGCGAGCTGCGGGATCGACAGGAACCGGAAGCGGCCGAGCGAGGCGAGCGCGTCGTAGTCGCGCGCGGTGAGCCGCACCGCTGCCGCTGATTTGCCGGTCGAGGTCTTGCTCATACGCGGGTGATGAGGGTCAGGCCGCCGGCTCTCCGAGCGTCAGCAGGCAGGCACCGGCGGCGAGGTACATCCCGCGCCAGTACGCCTC
>JAJYLH010000021.1 GCA_021787845.1 Myxococcales bacterium
GGGCAGCCCGAAGCCCTGCGGGCTCCGGGACTGCCCATCCTACTGTCTGTCGCCACATCGACGAGCCGCCGCACACATTCGCTCTGGAACGACGGGCAGCCGGAAGCCCTGCGGGCTCCGGGACTGCCCATCCTACTGTCTGTCGATCCGTCAAGCGACAACCACACCCTCCCGGCTGGCGCAGACGCTCCACCCATCAAACGAACTCACCGCCACTCGGGCGCCGAAGCGGGACCCGGATGGCGGTGAGTCACGCGCGACCTTCACGTCTTACGGCATCACGGACTGCCGCCGTCCGATCCGCAGGAGACCGGCACGGCGTCATAGCACCGGGCGACGCAGGCCGAGCAGTAATCGTGGCCATCGGAGTAGCAGACGCTGCCCGGCGCGACGCACCCGACGCCGCACGCCTGCACGCAGGCGTTGACGTCGGACGAGACGCACTGCCCAGTTACGCAAGTCTCGCCGCTCATGCAGTCGGCGTCGGTCGTGCAGGCGTTGGACATCCCGCCATCCGCGGGGCCGCCGTCCGGCGTGCCGCCATCCGACTCGCAGGACACCTCGGACGCCCCGTTGCAGGCCGCGATGCACGAATTGCAGTAGAACTGGCCGTCGGAGTAGCAGACGGTTCCTGGCGCGACGCAATCCTGGGGGCACGGCTGCTCGCAGGTACCGACATCGGATGGCACGCACTCGCCGCTCTGGCAAACGTAGCCGCTCCCGCAGTCCGCATCGGTTTGGCATGCGATCCCGCCATCGGACGAGCCGCCATCGGACCCGCAGGTGACGGGCACCGCGTCATGGCAGCGAGCGATGCAATCGTTGCAGTAGCTCTGGCCATCCGAGTAGCAAACGGCTCCCGGCTCGACGCACCCGACGCCGCATTGCTGCTCGCACGTGTTGACGTCGGACGGCGCGCACTCGCCGCTCTGGCAGACGTAGCCGCTCCCGCAGTCCGCATCGGTGAGGCAGGTGGTCGGCTGACCGCCGTCGGAGCCGCCATCGCTCCCGCCGTCGGACCCGCACGCGACCTGCTCGACGTCATAGCATCGCGCGTCGCAGGCCGAGCAGTAGAACTTGCCATCGGAGAAGCAGAGGCTTCCGGGAGCCGCGCAGCCGACGCCGCAAGCCTGGAGGCACGCGTCGACGCCCGAAGGGGGCGTGCTGGCCGTGCAGACGCCGTTGACGCAACTGTCGCCGTTTTCGTAGACGCAGTCGCTGTCCGTGCGGCACGCCATGCTGGCCCCGCCGTCGCCCGACGATCCGGAGACGCAGGCGTTCGCGACGCACGACTCGCCGTTCGCGCAGTCGCTGTCCGTCGAGCAGCCGCTCCCGCCGTCGGATTCGTTCTGGGTGAACGGTCCGTACTTGGTGAAGCCGTTGACTTGGAAGCTGACGTGCCCGGCGCCGCTCGCATCGATGCCGGTGATGGTGAGGACGGTCGGGCCGAAGTAGGTGCGCGCACCGGTCGACTCGACGGCGGCGACCCAGAGCGCGTGCTGGGCGCTGGCCTGGCTCGTTCCCGCCGCGAGCTGGAAGTTCAAGACGATCGTCGCCGGCTTCGAGAAATGCGTGCCCTCCGGTCCGAAGTCGACGACCGGCCCGGCCGCCTCGGTGCCCGCCGGCGCGACCGCGGAATCGCTCTGCGCGACCGTGATGATCGTGTCCGTCGACAGCGCGCCCGCCGGAATGGTGATGGACGTGCCGCCGATCGACGTCGAGTCCGTGCTCGAGACGGCGACCGCGCCGCCCTGGGCAGCCCGGACGAGTTGGCTCTTCTGGAAAGGCGGGCTGCTCTGATCGTCGCGCGGTCGCCCGCCGCACGCGGCGACCATCAGCAGGGCGACGCACGCGACCTGCATCGCGGTCGAACGGGACGTTGACATCGAGGTTTCTCCGGGAGGCACCAGCTCCGGCGCGTATGTTACCCGAACGGACGGTTGTCTTCACGCCCGGCGCGCGAGCCGGCTCCAACGCGCGCCCGAGGCAAGCTGAGCCATCATCGGCCGTGCCGGCTCTCCGCGTGGGAGGAAAACGAGTCGGAGCGCGGGCGTTTCTGCGCGCTCCCGCTTCGGCATGAGCACCTTGTTGGGCCAGACCATCAGCCTGCACCGACGGCGGGCCGAGGACGCCCGCGCTCCGTTCGGGCGACGCAGGCTGGCGCGGTTTGTCAGAGAGGCGCGTTGGCCCTGGGCGGCTCGCTGTGCCGGACGTATCGGGCGATCTCGCCGAGCAGCACGTTCAGGTCGGGCGGCTTGCGCACGAGACCATCGAGCCCCAACTCGGCGGCGACGCGGTCCGCTTCCCACACGCCCGTCAGCGCGACAATCGATGTCTCGGCCCGCAAGCCGCGCGTGCGCAGCTCGGCGATGGTCGTCTCCACGTCGAAGCCCGGGATCGTCAGGTCGAGCAGAACCAGCGCCGGGCGCGCGGCCGCGACGGTGGCGACCAGGTTGCGGCCGTCCGCCAGTTCCCCGACCGAGTAGCCTTCGTCGCGCAGCACTTCGGCAAGCGTCAACCGGGTCTCGAGCTCGTCATCGACCACCAGCACGTCCATTTCAGGCCCCATGGGCAAGCCTTGGTCTCGTTCCGCCGGGCGCCAACCCCTGGTCCAGATTCCTCTCGTCACGGGAGGGCCACGCGGTTGGTCGCTTCGATCTCGGCGAGCAGATAGGACGCCGGTCTGGGCACCACGGTACCGTCGGCGCCGGTCCCGGAGTCGGTGAAGGTCGCGAGGTCGGACAGGAAGTCTTGCGGATGGTCGGGAAGGCGGTCGATTTCGAGCTCGACCGCGGTCGGCGTCGCCAACAACACCGAGACGCCGGTCATGTCGTGCCAACGCGCGAGGAACTTGCTGAGCTGGTCGACGTCGACGGCGCGCACGCCCGCGTCGCGGAGCACCGGGTCGCCGGAGCCGTTGCCGGCCGTGGTTCCAACCGCGACCCAACTGCCGCGCCGGTCGGTGCCGGCCTCGTAGACGACCGGATGCCGAGCAGAGCCCGTTCCGCCGTCCGGGAGGGCCGCTGTCCGGTCGAGCTCCCGGCGCATCGCGTGGACCGTGAACGCCGCGACAGCTGGTCGCACGAAGAACCAGAAGCCGATCGGCGTGCCTTCGCGATCGAACCGGCTGATGACCTTCGTGCGGGGGCCCTCAGGGAGGAGCTCGTAGAGCAGCGCCGGAGCCCCGAGGCGGCGGCGCTCCAGCTCAGAGAGGACGTGCGGCTTGGTCGGGTCCGTCGCCGCCCGGTGATGGCTCGGACAGCCGGCGCACGCGAGCGCGATGAGCAGCGCGAGGGGGCGCATGTTCGCCACTCTAACGAACCGGCGGCCGCGGGCCGAGCGCTAAAACGGGAGCGGAGGACGCAACGCGGCGAGGCGGCGCCATGTCGGCTGGCCCCAGTCGGTGCCGGACTCCATCTGCCGACCCGGCTCGATCGGCGACTCGGCGTCCATCAGGTCCTCGTGCGACTCGCGGATGTCCTCGAGCAGGAGCGTCGCCGGACCCGACGAGCATGGCACCCGGAGCGACGCGGCACGGCCGTTGTGCTCGCCGGCCGGAAGGTCGTAGGCCCGGTCCGGCTCCAGCGACACCGAACCGTCGACTTCGTCCGAGACATCGAACGGCCAGGGCACGTCGGACATCGGCACCTCCAGGCAACTTACGATGCCCATCGAAGGCGGCCGGTGCCCGGGGCCAGCCCGACGACAACTTCGGATAAGGTACATTATGTCAACCAGCGTCGTCTCAAGCCGATTGGACCGATCAGTCCGATCCGACCGATCGGTCCGATCCGACGGCGTGCGGTCCTTCGTCCAGCTTTCGTCCGGCCCAGCCGCGGCCGCTCGCGGTCACCGAAAGTCGTCGACCTTGCGCACCGTCACCGCGCCGAGCCCTTCGAGCTGCGCCGCGATTTCCCCCGCGCGCCCGACGACGACCACCTTCGCGCCGTCGCTTCCGGGAAACAGCCGCGCCATCTCCACCACCTCGGGCAACGTCGCCCGCGCGAGCTCGTCGCGGTAGCGCGCGACGACGTCGAACGGCAGTCCGAGAAAACGCGCGCTCGAAAGAGCCTCGGCGAGCTGTTCGTTCGACTCGACCCGTTCCGGATACAGCCCGATGACGTAGCGCCGCGCCTTGTCCAGCTCCTGCGCCGTCGGCCCTTCGGCTCGAAACGCGTCGAGCACCCCCAGCGACACGTCGAGGATCTCGCGAGCGGTCTCGCTCTTCGTGAAGGTCGCGAGCGTGACCGCGCCCAGCTCCCGCAGCGCGACCAGGCGCGTCCCGACCGAATACGACAAACCGCGATTGACCCGCACCTCGTCCACCAGCCGCGAGGTGAACCCGCCGCCGACCACCGCGTTCGCCAGGACCGCAGCGTAGAAACGCACATCCTTCCGGGCTATGCCCGGCACCGCGAGCCGCACCTGCGCCTGCGTCGCGTCGGCCTTGTCGACGAGCAGGACGTCGAGGCCGCGCGGCCGTGCTGCCGCCGCCGGCGAGCTCGACGCCAGGGGCTCGCCCTCCCACTCGCCGAAAGCGTTTCGGGCGAGCTGCACCGCTTCTTCCGGCCGGATGTCGCCAGCAAAGAGCAGGAGCGCTCCCGCTGGCCGATAGGTCGCGTCGCGAAAGGCGGCGGCATCCTCCCGCCGGAACGTCTCGACCGTCGAGGCGCGGCCGTCGCCCGGGTGCCCGTAGGCATGATCCTTTCCGTAGAATATATCGACCAGCGCCCGGTCGGCGACCGAGGACGGTTCGTCGAGAAGCTGCGCGAGAAGCGCGAGCGTCCGCCGGCGGGCCAGCTCGACCTCGGGCTCGGGAAACGACGCGCGCTGCGCGAGGTCCGCGATGACCTCGAGCGCCCCGGCTGCGTGGTCGCTCGGAACCGTCGCGGTCAAGCCGGTCGCCTCCAGGCCGGCGTCGACGCCGAGGAGCCCGCCGACCGACTCGATCGCGTCGTCGATCTGGTCGGCCGAACGCCTGGCGGTTCCGCGCCGGAGGAGGTCCGCCGTGAACGCGGCGAGCCCGTCCTTTCCGAGCGGGTCTCGCGCGCTGCCGGTGCCGATGACCAGCCGCACGGTCACCAGCGGCAGGTCGTGCCGTTCGACCGTCACCACCGAAAGCCCGTTGGGAAGCGCGGTCTCGGTGAGCGGCGGGAGGGTCATCGGCGCGACGTGAAACGGCAGCGCTTCCGGAGTGTTCATCGCCTTCTCTTCCTCTCTGACGAGCTGGAAATGGCCGGAACATGTTCCGACGCGTTCTCGTTCCCGCTCATCCTGAGCGTAGTCGAAGGAGGGGCGGAAACGTCCTCGGCCGCTTGCCCTTCGACTGCGCTCAGGGTGAGCGGTCCAGGACAGCAAGACTTTCAAGGTCTTTCTATTCCCGACGCTGGGCGCCGCAGGCGGCATCGCTACCTCTCGGACACGGCCTCGCCGACCGGCACCAGCTCCACCACCGACCGCCGCTCGGGCACCAGGTACCGGCGCGCCGCGGCGCGCACGTCGTCCGCCGTCACCTGCTCGTAGCGCTCGAGCGTCTGGAACAACGCCCTCCAGGAGCCATGCAGGACCTCGTGCTCCCCGAGGGCGTGCGCCTTGCCGTTGTGTGTCGCGAGCGCCCGCAGCGTCTGGCCGCGAAGGAGGTTCTTCGCGCGCTCCAGCTCCGCGGCGGGCAACGGACCCGTCTGCAGCTTGACGACCTCCTCATCGAGAGCCTGGAGCGCTCTGGCTGGGTCCCCCTCCGGAGGGAGCTCCAGCGAGACCTTGAACGTGCTCGGATCGATCCGCCAGTCGAAGTAAGCGAGGGCGCTGGTCGCGACCTCTTTCTTGCGCACGAGCACGCGCGAGAGCCGGGCGCCCTCCCCGATCGACAGCACGGTCTGCACGAGGTCCAGCGCCGCCGCGTCGGCGTGGCGCGCCTCGACCGCCTTGTACGCGAGCGCGAGCGCGGGCGCCTGCGCGGCGTGACGAATCTTGACGTATCGCTCGCCGTGCTGTTCGGGCTCCGCCTGCACGACGCCAGGCAGAGGCGGTCCTGCTGGGATGCTGTGGTAGTGCTCTTCGATGAGCCGCAGGGTCGGCTCGGGCTCGAGATCGCCCACCAGCACCATCACCGCGTTGTTCGGCGCGTAGTAGGCGCGAAAGTACTCGATGCACTGGGCTTTCGTGATCGCGTCCAAGTCGCCCATCCAGCCGACCACCGGCCAGTGGTACGAGTGCGCGACGAACGCGGTCGCGTCCAGCAGCTCGTCCATCATCCCGCCCAGGTCGTTGTCGACCCGGTAGCGCCGCTCTTCCTTCACCACCTCGCGTTCGCGCTTCAAGCACTCGTCGTCGATGGTCAGCGCCCGCATCCGGTCGCTCTCCAGGTCGACGACCAGCTCGAGCGCGTCCCTGTCGAAGTCCTCGTAGTAGGCGGTCACGTCGCTCGAGGTGTAGGCGTTCGAAGTGCCACCGCGCGCTTCGAGGAGGCGGTCGAACTCCTTCGGCCCGAACCTCGCGGAGCCGTTGAACATCATGTGCTCGAAGAGGTGCGAGATGCCGGTGATGCCCGGCCGCTCGTTGCGGCTGCCGACCTTGAAGAACGTGTAGTACGTGATGGTCGGGAGCCCCGGCTCGGGCAGCAGGCGCACGTTCAACCCGTTCGCCAGCGTGTGCTCGACGACCAGCAAGCGCGACGGGTCGAGCCCGCGCCGGGAGCCCGACCGGCCGGGAGCCCCCGGATGGGCTGAGAAACCAGGGTCG
The DNA here is from genome assembly GCA_021787845.1 of Myxococcales bacterium. GTDB lineage: Bacteria > Myxococcota > Myxococcia > Myxococcales > JAJYLH01 > JAJYLH01. The sequence goes on from JAJYLH010000021.1 coordinate 6,742, forward strand.
GAAAAGCACGGCATCGAAAAAGCCCTCGGGCGTTCTTTGAGGTCCGCGCAAGCTAGGGCCCTGATGCCGGCCGGTCAACCGATCGGCGTTGGCGCTTCGTCGATGCCTGCATTCGAGTTACAAGCAAGGCCCAGGAGGCGCTGATGGTCGACGAGCAACGGCTGGAGAGCTTGTGCGAGCAGGCGGAGGCGGCCCTCGAGAACGCGCAGCCCGAGGCCGCTCGCGACCTGATGGAAGAAGCGCTGGCGCTCTCGCCTCGCTTCGGGCCGGCGCTCCTCCTGAAGATCGAGGCGCTCTTCGCGCTCGGCGAGGTCGATGACGCTCTCGCCGCCGCGGATGACTGCGCGCAGCTCGTCGCCGACGACCCGCGGGCGCTGGTGCGGCTCGCGGATCTCCTGATTCTGGGGAACGGCGAGGACCCCGAGGTGGTGCGCACCGCCCTGTCGCACCTCGCGCAAGCGCAGCGGGCCTCCCTGCGCCTAACGGATCCGCTCTTGCACAGCGACCTGGAGCGCTCCCGGGGGCAGGCGCTGCTCGCGCTCGACGACCTCCCCGGCGCCGCGCAGGCGCTCGAGCGGGCACGCGAGCTCGCCGCCGACGCAGCCGACGACGACCTCCTCGTCGAGCTCGCGATGATCTGGTTCGAGACGCTGCGCTTCTCTGAGGCGGCGGCGCTCCTGAAGAGCGTTCTGAACCGGGACCCGGAGCACGCCGACGCCGTCCACTACCTCGGCCTGCTCGCGGAACGGCAGGGCGACCAGCGGCAAGCGCAGGAGCTTTTCGAGCGCGCGAGGGAGATCGACCCCGAGTCCTATCCGGAACCGGTGAGCGTGACCGATGTCGAGCTCCAGGAGGCCATCACCCGGGCCAAGGCGGCGCTGCCCCCGCGGGTGGGCGAGTTCCTCGACGCGGCTCGCATCGCCGTCGAGCCGCTCCCGCCGCTGGAGCTGCTGAAGGGACCGCCAGCGCTCTCGCCCCTCGCCACGGCCATCACCCGAGAGCCCTCCGGCTCACCGGCAGCGCAGCCGGGTACCATTCACCTCTACCGCCAGAACTTGGTCCGCTACTGCGCCGACCGCGACGAGCTGGACGACGAAATCGCGGCCACCTTGCTCCACGAGGCCATCCACGCCCCGGGTTGGAGCGACGACGAGCCCTACGAGCACGGGCTGCACTGATTTCGCCGGGGCGGGGCTGGCTTCTCGCGGCTACTTCGCCAGGAAGGCGGACGAGAGCGCTCCCATGCTCCATTTCGTCGGCTGGCCGTCGACGAAATAGGTGTTCATGAGGTGCAGGAGCGGTGTCGGGAAGTAAAAGGTCGCCCAGGTCGTCGTGTCGGCGGGCATGCAGTCGGCCAGGAACGGATCCCACTTCGCGGGGTCGCACTCTTTCGGGTCGAAGAGGACGTTCGGGTCGACGATGACGCCGAGGACTTGAACGATCGCGCCGACCGACTTGCCTTGCGGCGGCAGGACCGAAAGGGCCTTCACGACCGGGTCGAGCTCGGCCGGAAGCGGCGTCGGAATCCGCGGCGCGAGCACGACCGCGTGCAGCCAGGCGCCGCCCGCCGGCACCTGCCAGACGTACGTCCCCGTGACGATGTCCCGGGTGAGGCTCCACTGGTCGAGCACCTTCGGCGCCGGGGTGACGGGACCGCTCCCGGGCACCACGTCGCCGCCGACGAGCTGCAGGAGCCCTCCCGAAGCCCTCGTGACCGTGAAGTCGATGGTGTAGCTCGTCCCCGCGGCGAGTTCGCTGCCCATCCGATGGTGGACGCCCTTCCCGTCGACCGCCTCGAGGAGAACCTGCGGTCCGTGCGGGGAGCTGGAGACGAAGGTCGCGCCGGCGCGGATTCCCGCGACGATGCCCTGGTAACCGAGAGCCTTGCCGCTGAGCTTGGCGAACGCCGCGTCCCCCGGCTTTTCGACGTAGGTCGTCGGCACCGCCGGCGGGACGATCATGTGGCGGTCGCTCCCTCCGAGGAGCGCCGGGTGATAGCCGCGCGTCAGCATCCCGTACCAGAACCACAGCGCCTGCTCGTTCGCGCCGCCCCCCGAATGCGCTACCGCTCCCTGGATGTAGTCGTTGTGGATGCCGGTCTCCTGCGCCTCCGCCTCGAAGTCGGCCTCGGTCGTCTCCCCGAAAAAGCCCATCCAGGGACCGTTCCACACCTCGACGCCGTCGATGCCGTCCGTGCCCCACATCCAGCGGTTGTACTGGCAGGGGTGGTTGACCGAGAAGAGCGCCCCTTGCGCGTGGGTGGCGGCGATCGCCGCGAGGGTGTGGTCGTTCTTGCTCTGGCCGGCGGCGGGCACCTGGTCGACGAAGGCGCGGATGCCGATGGTGTTGGCGTGCCCGGTGTCGCCGTACTCCTCGCCGGGAATCACGATCAGGTGGTCGGAGTGGAAGGCCGGGTCCTGGAGAGCGGCAGCGGTGCGGTGGTCACTGACTTCGATGAAGTCGAGGCCGTCGCCGGTCCAGTCGGGGTGCGCTTTCACCCACACCGGCGCGCGCCAGGCGTCGGCGATCAAGAGCGCCTGGCCGAGGTCGTCGCCGCCCTGCCGCTTGGCGTCCTCCGAATAGTTGGTGTGGAAGTGGAGGTCGCCCCGGTACCAGCCGGTCGCCTGGGTGGCGGCGTTTCCCGGGTTCGGGGCGGGCGCCGGATCCGACCCGCAGCCCGTCGCGAACGCGAGAACGAGCGCGAAAGTGACCGCCCGCGACATGGTCGGCAGGATACTCCCGGAAACCGGCGCCGGCCCCAGGGCCGTCATCCGGCCGCGAGCCGGTCGGAGATGCGCCCCGCCGGGCTGCGCCTCGGTTGACACTCCTGCGGACGGCGGGGTATCTCCCGAGGCCGTTATGTAAGCTGTTTTTTCTGGCGCAAGGGAAGGCCCTGCGAGGCGGTTGGCGACGAGCTCGCGGGCGATTGCGGGAAGAGGACCACCGATGGCGAAAAGCCTCCTGCTGGCCGACGACAGCGTCACGTTTCATCGGGTGGTCGAGATCTGCCTCGGCCAGGAGGACGTGACGGTCGTTGCGACGAAGAGTGCCGACGAGGCGCTGGCGAAGGCGAGGGAAATCCGCCCGCAGGTGATCCTGGCGGACAGCGCGATGCCCGGCAAGAGCGGTTACGACCTCACCCAGGAGCTCAAACGGGACCCGGGCCTCGCCCACATTCCGGTGCTCATCCTCGCCTCGCCCAGCGATGGGCCGGTGGACGAGAACCGGGTGCGTTCCTGTGGGGCTGAAGCAGTCCTGCCGAAACCGTTCCAGTCGCAAGCGCTGATCGACGAAGTGCGCAAGCTTCTCGTGGCCGCGAAGCCGGCCCCGGCGCCCGCTCCCCGCCCGCCGCCGGCCGCCGTCCGTCCGCCCGCACCCGCCGCTAGGCCCGGTCCGGCGCCCGGCCGGCCCGTTCCGGCGGGAGCCCCAGCGCCTGTCGGGACCGCCGCTGCTCCCCGTCCGATGCCCGCCGCCCGGCCGACCCCTGGGGCCCCCTCCGTTCCCCCGCCGGTGCGCCCGCGGCCAGCGGGTGTCGCGGGGAGCCCGCCGAACCGGCCGGGGACCCCGGGAGCGCCGCCGCAAGCCGCCCCGCGACCGCCGGCGACGAAGCCGCCGACTCCGACGCCCCCTCGCCCAGCAGGAACGGTGCCGCCTCCCGCTCGTCCGGCCGGTGCGGTGCCCGCACGTCCCGCCGGAGCTGCGCCTGCACGGCTGGCCCCAACGGCGCCGCCCCCTGCCCGTCCGGCCGTCCGGCCGGCGCCGCGCCCAGCGGGAACGGTGCCGCCCCCCGCGCGCCCGACCGGAGCGCCGCCGCCTCGGCCGGTCGCGACGATTCCGGCGCCGGTGCGACCGACGGCGGCCTCCCCGGCGCAGCGTCCGGCGGTCAGCCCGCAGAGTCAGGCCGCGCTCTTGCGCGCGGCGCTGAGCCAGGCGACCCGGGAGATGATCGAGAAGGTCGTGTGGGAAGTCGTCCCGGAGCTGGCGGAGACGATGATTCGGGAGCAGCTCGACCGCATGGCGAAGGAGCGCCAGCGCCGCGGGGAGTAGCGCGGTTCCGGCCATGCCGGACCGCGACCGGCGGAGGCGAGCGCTGCTGGAGTTCGTCAGCCGTCGGGTCGTCTGGGCCATCGGGCCTGGCGAAGGCGACGTGGACCGAAACCGGCGCGCGCGCCCGTCCGCGCGCCCGGATCGAGCTCCATCGACTTCCCCCGACCGCGTCGCTCGATGAGCACGCGGATCGCATCCTCGGTGTCGCGGCTGCGCCGGAGTCGCGCGGGTTCTCGCTTCGGGCCACGGGTGGTAGAGGACGACGACCCGAGGCCCGAAGACGTGGAGCTCGACTCGCACCTCGTATAGGCCGCCGGCCTTCCGAACCGTGTTATCTGCCGGCGCCCGTGTTCGTCCCCGACGACGCGGCCGACGGTTCGCAGCGATTTCCACGAGAGGTTGCTTGAGATGCCCACCGACAGCGCTGCCGCCCACGAGCTCGCGAAGAGCTACGACCCGAAGGAGGTCGAGAGCCGCTGGACCGACTCCTGGGAGTCGCGCGGTTTCTTCCGGGCCGACGCGCGCTCGCACAAGCCGTCCTTCACCATCGTCCTGCCGCCGCCGAACATCACCGGCGCCCTCCACATGGGCCACGCGCTGACCGCGACCATCCAGGACATCATGGTCCGGCACAAGCGGATGAGCGGGTTCAACGCGCTGTGGCTGCCGGGCATCGACCACGCCGGCATCGCGACCCAGATGGTGGTCGAGCGCGAGCTGAAGAAGACGGAGAAGAAATCGCGCCACGACCTCGGGCGAGAGGCCTTCGTCGAGCGCGTGTGGAAGTGGAAGGAGAAGACCGGCAATCGCATCCAGTTCCAACACCGCGCGCTGGGCGCCTCGCTCGACTGGAGCCGCGAGCGGTTCACGATGGACGCCGGTTCGAACCGGGCGGTGAACGAGGTCTTCGTCCGCCTCTACGAGGAGGGCCTGCTCTACCGCGCCGAGCGGCTCATCAACTGGTGCCCGAGCTGTCAGACAGCGCTCTCGGACCTCGAGGTCGACCACGAGGAGGGAGCGAAAGGGGAGCTGTGGAGCTTCGCCTACCCCTTGGCCGACGGCTCGGGCGAAATCGTGGTCGCCACCACCCGCCCGGAGACGATGCTGGGCGACACCGCCGTCGCTGTCCATCCCGACGACGAGCGCTATCGGGCGCTCGTCGGGAAGAACGTGCGCCACCCGATCACCGGCCGCGAGTTCGCGATCATCGCCGATGCGATTCTGGTCGATCCCGAGTTCGGCACCGGGGCGGTGAAGGTGACGCCGGCGCACGATTTCAACGACTTCGCGGTCGGCCAGCGGCATTCGCTTCCGCTGATCGACGTGCTCGACCCGGACGGCAGGCTCAATGAGAACGGCGGCCCTTTCGCTGGGCTGGACCGCTTCGAAGCCCGGAAAGCGGTGAAGGCCCGCTTGGCCGAGCTGGGGCTCGACCGTGGCGCGCAGGAGCATGTGCTCGCGCTCGGACGCTGCCAGCGCTGCGCCACCGTGGTCGAGCCGTACCTGTCGAAGCAGTGGTACGTGAAGATCGAGCCGCTCGCGAAGAAGGCCATCGCCGCCGTCGAGGACGGGCGCACCCGGTTCGTTCCCGAGACGTGGACCAACACCTACTTCGCCTGGATGCGCAACATCCACGACTGGTGCATCTCCCGGCAGCTCTGGTGGGGGCACCAGATTCCGGCCTGGTACGTCGAGGGCGCTTCGGGCGAGATCATCGTCGCCCGAACCGAGCAGGATGCCTACAGCAAGGCGCGCGCTCGCCACGGCGACGGCGTGAAGCTCGTCCGCGACGAGGACGTGCTCGACACCTGGTTCAGCTCGGGCCTGTGGCCCTTCTCGACCCTGGGCTGGCCGGAGAAGACCGACGACCTCGCGACGTTCTATCCGACGAGCGTCATGGAGACCGGTTTCGACATCATCTTCTTCTGGGTCGCTCGGATGATGATGTTCGGGCTCCATTTCATGAAGGACGTGCCCTTCCGCACCGTGTACCTGCACGCGATGGTGCGCGACGAAAAGGGCGAGAAGATGAGCAAGGTCAAGGGGAACGTCATCGACCCGCTGGACGTGACCGCGAAGTACGGGGCGGACGCGATGCGTTTCACCCTCGCCTCGATGGCCGCGCAGGGGCGCGACATCAAGCTCAGCTTGAAGCGCATCGAGGGCTACCGGGCCTTCGGCAACAAGCTGTGGAACGCCACCCGCTTCGCGCTGATGAACCTGGGCGACTACGACCACGCCGCCGCGCAGGCCGCGCCCCGGTCGGACGCGGACCGGTGGATTCTCGCGCGTACGCGCACGGCCGCGCTGGAGGTCGACCGGGCGCTCGAAGAGTACCGCTTCAGCGACTACGCCTCGGTCGTCTACCAGTTCGTCTGGGGCGACCTGTGCGACTGGTACATCGAGCTGTCCAAGACCGCTCTCTATGGGGAGGACCCCAAGGGGCGGGCGGCAGCGCAGTATGCCCTCGTCACCGCGCTCGACGCCGCGCTGCGGATGCTGCACCCGGCGATGCCGTTCATCACCGAGGAGCTGTGGCAACGACTCCCGGCAGCGCTCAAGGCCGCCGAGAGCATCTGCATCGCGCCCTTCCCCATCGCCGCGGATTTTCCGGAGGACGAAGCGATCGAGCGCGAGTTCAAGCCTATCTTGAGCGCTATCCTGGCCCTGCGGGCCTTCCGGGGAGAGAGTGGGCTGCCGTTCGGCACACGGTTCACGGCGTCCGTGGTCGCGTCTGGCCCGACCGCCGAGGCGATTCGGAAGTACCGGGCGCTGGTGGAGAAGCTGACCAACACCGACGTGGTCTTCGGCTGGGAGGAGCCGGTTGCGCACGCGGTGTTGCCGGGCGAGGGGTTCGAGATCCGGGTCGCCCTGGAAGGGCTGGTGAACCTCGCCGAGGAGCGGCTGCGCACCGAGAAGGACCTCGGGCGCATCGTCGCCGAGCTGGCCGGCATCGAGGCGCGTCTCGCCAACTCGAGCTTCGTCGCTCGCGCTCCCGCGGAAATCGTGGAGAAGGATCGGGCGCGCGCCGCCGAGCTCCACGCCCGCCGCGAACGGCTGGGGAGGCACCTGCAAAGCCTCGGCTGACGGATTCGGTAGGCGGGAGCGAAGCCGCACACCTTGAGCGCTTCCGGGATGCTACTTGGGCGGCGCGCCCGCGGTCGTGCCGTTCTCCGCCTCGTGGTAGCCAGCAACGGTCTTGCCCGGCGTCGTGGCGTCCGCGCGGGCCTCAGCCGCGAGTTGCCGCATCCGGCGCCGCTTGCGTCGTTCAGCCGTCCGCATCTTGCGGGTGATCGCGAGCTGCATCTTCGCGTTCTCGCACTGCAGGATACTGACGTGCTGATGCCGGCGGCGCAGGTCCTGGCCTTCCATCACCCAGCCGGCGCTCGCCGCCAGGCGCGACTCGACCACGTCGAGCTCGTGCTCGAGCTGCGTCGCCTTCCGGATCGCCGGCGAGTCGATGGGGCGCATGGGCTGGGGCCGGTTCGACCAGCGCCCGAGCGCGAAGGCGCCCCCCAGGGCGAGCGCGGGCCAGGCCCGATGCGCCAGGCGGCGTCCGGCCGCGCGCCATCGCAGCTTCGCTCGGCTCGGGTCGCCCGCCCCGCCCATCCCATCCTCAGGCGGCCGCTCGACTTCCAGACCGCGAGAGGAAAAGTTGGGCGACGAATCGCGCCGGGCAAGCGGGTGGTTCTTGCCACCGCGCAGATGAGACACGCGCTGGCTACTTACGCGGCAGTGCTTTCAAGAGGGCCTTCCCGTCCTTGATCACGATCTTGAAGTCGACGCTCCGGCACCCGTTCTTCTCGAGCAGCACCGGCACCTGGCGGCGCAGCGACTTTCCGAGCCCCTCCACGGTCAGCCCCTCGGTCGGTTCTCCGGTGCGCTTACGAGCAGCGACGAGGCTCTCGTACAGCGCACGAACCTGGCCGTCGGAGACGCCAGCGGCCGGCTCCGGGGCCGCCGGTGGCGCGGTCGGCGTCGACGGCTCGTCGTTCAGCCGGCCCTTGAGCCGAAGCTTGAACTGGTCGGCGCGATAGGTGCCGTCCTCGCGCTCCTGGAGGCTGCGCACCCACATCCGGTCGTAGCTCTGGAATTTCGACTGGAGCTGGTCGAGTTGGAACCGGAGCGCGGTGCCTCTCAGGAGCCCTCCCGCCTTGAGCTTGCGCAGCCGCTCGGCGAGACGGTCGCGCCGGCGCACCGGCGAGCGCCGGTTCAAGCCGAGCAGGTACTGGTCGAAAGCGACTCGCAGGTCCACCAGCTCCTTCTCGATCAGCGCGAGCTCCTCGACCGGGTTGAGCAACTTGTTGCCCAGAGCGTCCTGCCGCCGCAGCGGCCGACCAGGTGCTGTCGGGTCGTCGAAGGCCACGGGCGAGAGTGTAGCAAGATCCACGCGAAGGCCCGCCTCGCCGGCTCCCCGAGAGGCTATGCTCCGGCCGCCCGCTCACCGAAGGGAGCCCACGATGGACCTCACCGAAATCCGCCGCCTCGCCATCCTCGGCGCCGGCACCATGGGCCACGGCATCGCACAAATCGCGGCGCGGGCGGGCCTCGAGACGGTGCTCTTCGACGTCAGCGAGGAGGCGCTGGCGCGCGGGCTGGAGAAGGTCGCCGGAGGCTTGGCGAAAGCGGTGCAGAAGGGCAAGCTCGCTGCCGTGGAGCTTCCGGCGGCGCAGGCGCGGGTCCGGGCCGAGCGCGACCTCGCGTCGGCCGTGGCGAATGCCGAGCTGGTCGTCGAGTCCGCCCCGGAGAGCCTCGCACTGAAGAAGCAGATCTTCGCCGAAGTGAGCGCGCTCGTCCGCCCGGAGGCGATCCTCGCGACCAACACGAGCTCGCTCCCCGTCACCGAAATCGCGTCCGCCGCGACGCACCCGGAGCGCGTGGTCGGCCTGCACTTCTTCAACCCCCCGGCGGCGATGGCGCTCGTCGAAATCGTCCGCGGCGAGCGGACGTCGCCCGAGACCGTCGCCCTCGCGCGCGGCGTGGCGGAGCGGCTGGGCAAAGAGGTGGTGGTGGTGCGCGACTCGGCCGGCTTCGCGACGAGCCGCCTCGGCATCGCCCTCGCCCTGGAGGCGATGCGCATGTTCGAGGAGGGCGTCGCGGGCGCGGAGGAAATCGATCGGGCGCTGGTCTTGGGCTACGGGCATCCGATGGGACCGCTCGCGCTGACCGACCATGTCGGGTTGGACGTGCGGCTCGCGGTCGCGGAGCACCTGGCTCACGAGCTGGGCGAGCGCTTTCGCCCTCCCCAGGTGCTGCGGCGCCTGGTGCGCGCGGGCAAGCTCGGCCGGAAGACGGGCGAGGGCTTTTACAAGTACTGACCCATCGGCGCACGTTATAGTCGGCCGAGTCTTCGGAGGCGTCCCTAGAAAGCTAGGCGTTCGGTCTTCTTTGGAGGTGTCGATGGCGCGCAAGGTCGAGGCGAGCTCGGGTCCGAAAGCGCGCCGGACGAAGAACTCGGAATCGCGCCCGGTGAGCTCCTCCGGCACCGCTGCCCGACCTCGGGTGCGCCGCAAGGCACCAGAACCGCTCGAGCCGACCCCCAGCGCTGCCGAGGAGGCGCTCGCCCTGGAGGCGTTCAACCGCCGCTACTACGACGCCTTTCAATCGCTCTCGGGCGACGAGATGGCGAAGCTGTGGTGGCACGACGAGCAGGCGAGCTGCATCCACCCCGGGTGGGATATCCGGACCGGCTGGTCGAACGTGCGCGCGGCCTACGAGGACATCTTCGAGAGCACCAAGTCCATCCGCTTCGCCCTGGGCGATGTGCGGGTGCGCGTCCTGGGGGACCTCGCGTACGTCACCTGCGTCGAGAACCTGCTGAGCGAAGAGGACGACTCGAGCGACTATCTGGGCGCGGTGCTGGCGACGAACGTCTACGAGCGCCGCCACGGCGAGTGGAAGATGATCCACCACCACGCGAGCCCGGTGGCCACCGACGACGCCGACCTCCCCGAGGGCCCCCTGCACTAAGTCGTATTCCGAAAGCGATATCGATCAGTGAAAGCGCTGCCGCTCTACTTTTTCGCCGCGCCTTCGAACAACGCCCGGTAGTCGCCGTAGCCCTCGGCCTCGAGCCGGTCGACGGGGACGAACCGGAGCGCGGCCGAGTTGATGCAGAAGCGTCTTCCGGTCGGGGCGGGGCCGTCATCGAAAACGTGGCCGAGGTGCGAGTCGGCCCGGGCGCTGCGGACCTCGGTGCGGGCGCGCGCGAGCGTGAGGTCGGGCCGGGTCGTCAGGTGCGCCGCGTCGACCGGCCGGGTGAAGCTCGGCCAGCCAGTGCCCGAGTCGAACTTGTCGCGCGAGCTGAAGAGCGGCTCGCCGCTGACCACGTCGACGTAGAGCCCTTCGGCGTGGTGATCCCAGAACTCGTTGTGGAACGGCGGCTCGGTCGCCGAGCACTGCGTCACGTCGAACTGCTCCTGCGTCAAGGTCCGCTCGAGCGTCGCCTCGTCCGGCTTCTTCGATGGCGCCATCCCGCCTCCCGCTGCGTCCAGATAGATTCCGGCGCCACAGACCGTCAGCCCGAGAAACGCCGCGATGAGCGGCGCGACGACGAAGAGCTTCGACACTGAAGACCTCCTCGTCCAGACCGACTCTTGCCCTGCCGCGGTGTTACAGCGCGCTGCCCACCCGCAGGCCATCCTGCTGCGGTGTCCCTCAGCGCACCAGCGCGGTTTCGATGTCCAGCGACTGTTGGCAGGCTTCCGCCCACTCGCCCGGGTCGGTCGTCACCATCACCGCGGCGGTGTCGATGAATAGGGCTCCGAGAGCGCTGCCGATGAGCGCGCCGGTGTTCAGGTAGGCACGGACGCGCCCCGGGTCCAACAGCCGCGTGCCGACGAGCGCGAGATAGCTCTGGGCACCGTCGAGGCTGCGCTCGGCGATGCCGCCGATCTCCTCGTCGATGTGGTGCATCCGGTCGAGCACCGCGCGGTGGTCGCTCTTCGGGTCGTCCAGCCGGTGCACGCGCAGGATGATTTCGCTCTCCTTGAGGAGCGCCCCCGGCGTCGCTTCCAGCTCAAAGATCGGCTCGCCGTCGACCACTTCCGTCACCTCGAGCGACGCGCCGGGCGTCTCCTCGGCGTAGGCGTTCGAACAGACCTCGATCAGGCGGGGAATCTCCTGCAGGGTGACGGCGCGCGCGGTGAAGAGCGCGAGCAACCGCTTCGGACGATCGAGCTGGGCAGGACCGGTCACGGGCATCTCAAGACTCCAGAGCAGGCGGGTTCGAACGAACGATCATGCCACCTCGACGCGGACCTTGACGCGTTTGCCCACCGTGACGTCGTGGGACCCGGGGAGCACCGCGCGCCGCCAGTCGGTGACGCGCTCGCCGTCGACCGTCACGCCGCCCTGGATGATGACCGCCTGGGCCTTGGCACCGCTCTCGGCGAGCTTGGCCTGGACGAGCAGCTTGTTGAGCGGCAGCGATGCTGCTTCCCCGAGCGAGACGCGAACGGTCTGGATGTCGCCGGCCGTGCCCGCCGCCTCGTCGCCGTGGAAGCGCGCGACGATTTCCCGCGCGAAGAGCGCCTTCGCCTCGTTCGGGTGCAGCTCGGCGGCCGCGACCTTCGACCTCATCTCCTCGATTTCGCCGATCGATCGCGAGGACAGGAGCTGCATGTACCGCCACAGCAACTCGTCGGCGATCGGCATCAGCTTCTGGAACTGCACGTCGGGCGGCTCGGTGATGCCGACGTAGTTGCCGAGGCTCTTCGACATCTTGTCGCCGACGATCTTGCCGTCGACCGCCTTTGCGTCGAGGCCTTCGAGAATCGGGCCGGTCAGCACCACCTGCGGCGCGAGCCCCTCTTCGCGCATGAGCTGCCGGCCGACGAGGAGGTTGAAGAGCTGGTCGGAGCCGCCGAGCTCCACGTCCGCCCGCACGGCCACCGAGTCCCAGCCCTGCGCCAGCGGGTAGACCAGCTCATGGATGGAGATCGGCCGCTGCTCGCGTACCCGCTTGGCGAAATCGTCGCGCTCGAGCATGCGCATCACCGTGTAGCGGGCCTCGAGGCGGATGACGTCGGCGAAGGTCATCTTCCCCAGCCACTCGGAATTGAAGCGAATCTCGGTGCGCTCGGGATCGAGAATCTTGAAGACCTGGGACTTGTAGGTTTCCGCGTTCTGGCGCACCTCGTCCATCGACAGCGGCGGCCTCGTCGCGTTCTTGCCTGTCGGGTCGCCGATGGTCGCCGTGAAGTCGCCGACGATGAACACCGGCAAGTGGCCGAACTCCTGGAAGCGCCGCAGCCGCTGAAGGACCACCGTGTGCCCGAGGTGAATGTCCGGCGTCGTGGGATCGGCACCCCACTTGATCCTCAGCGGCACTCCCGTCTCGTAGGAGCGCTTCAGCCTCGCCCGCAGCTCGGGCTCGGTCTCCAGGTTGACCGCGCCCCGGGTGACCTCGGCGAACTGCTCGTCCGGCGTCGCCCGGCGAACCAGGTTCTTGTCGTCCAACATCCGAAAGCTCCTCACTCCAGCGCGCACGCCCGCTGTAGCCGCGCGATCGACCGGGCGCGCCCGCTGTCGTCGTCGATCTCGACGATGGCGCCGTGCAGCCACACGTCGGTCTCGGCCGGCTTGAGGGCTGCCGGCCGCTGCGAGAGCATCCGTTTGAGCGCGCCCTCCACCTTCATCCCGATGATCGAGTCGCGCGGCCCGCACATCCCCGCGTCGGTGAGAAAAGCGGTGCCGTTCGGCAGGAGCCGCTCGTCCGCCGTCTGCACGTGCGAATGGCTGCCGATCACCGCGCTCACCCGGCCGTCGAGGTAGCGGCCCATCGCCCACTTCTCGCTGGTCGCCTCCGCGTGCAGGTCGACCAGGATCATCCGCACGCCCTCGCCGCGCAGCTTCTCGACCGCCTCGTCGGCCGCCCGGAAGGGGTCGTCGAGCGGCTTCATGAAGATTCTGCCCTCCAGGTTCACTACGCCCAGCCGGAAGCCGTCCCGCTCGACGATGGCAAACCCGCGTCCCGGCGCCCCAGGCGGGTAGTTCAGCGGCCGCAGAATCCGCCCGTTCGGGTCCTCCAGCAGCGGCACGATCTCGCTCTTGCTCCAGATGTGGTTCCCGCCCGTCAACAGGTCGACGTGGGCCAGGAGCGCTTGCGCATCCTTGGGCGTGATGCCGATGCCTCCGGCGACGTTCTCCCCGTTGGCGACGATCACATCGACGCGCTCGTCGCGCCGGATCTCGGCGGCCAGTCCTTCCACCGCGAGGCGTCCGGCCCGGCCGAAGATGTCTCCGAGAAACAAGAGCCTCACGTGGAAACCTCGACGTCGCCGCAGGCCGGTAGGGCCACACCCGCCCGGGTACGCTCTCGCCTACCTCGCGATCTCCACCGCCCGGGTCTCGCGGATCACCATCACCTTGATCTGGCCGGGGTAGGAGACTTCCTTCTCGATTCTTCGCGCGATGTCCCGGCTGAGCAGCACCGCCATTTCGTCGGAGACCCGCCCGTTGTCCACGATCACCCGCATCTCGCGCCCGGCCTGCACCGCGAACGCCCGCTCGACGCCGGGGAACGAAAGGGAGATGCGCTCGAGGTCTTCGAGCCGCTTGACGTAGCTCTCCACCGTCCCGCTGCGCGCGCCCGGCCGCGCCCCGCTGATGGCGTCGCCCGCCGCCACCAGGTGCGCGAGCAGCGTCTCGGGCTTCACGTCGTCGTGGTGCGCCCGGATGGCGTGGACCACCGGCTCCTTCTCCCCGTACTTCTTCGCCAGGTCCGCGCCGATGACCGCGTGCCCACCCTCGACCTCGTGGCTGACCGCCTTGCCCAAGTCGTGCAGGAGGCCCGCGCGCCGCGCCTGCTTGACGTTCAGCCCCATCTCGCCCGCCATCTCGCCGACGAGAAAGCCGACCTCGATCGCGTGCTGCCACTGGTTCTGCGTGTGGCTCGTCCGGTAGCGCAAGGTGCCGAGGAGCTTGACGATTTCGGGGTGGAAGCCGGTCAGGCCGAGCTCGAAAATCGCCTTCTCGCCCCACTGCTTGAGCGACGCCTCCACCTCCCGCTGCTGCTTCTCGACGACCTCCTCGATCCGCGCCGGATGGATGCGCCCGTCCTTCATGAGCTCCTCGATAGCCCTCCTGGCCACCTCACGCCGGACCGGATGGAAGCCCGACAGCGTGATGCTTTCCGGCGTGTCGTCGATCAGGATGTCGATGCCGGTCGCCGCCTCCAGCGCCCGGATGTTGCGCCCCTCGCGCCCGATGATGCGGCCCTTCATCTCGTCGCTCTGCAGGTGCACCGTGCTCACCGTGTGCTCGACCGAGTAGTCGCCCGCGTAGCGCTGGATGGCGATGCCGACGATGCGGCCCGTGCGCTCCTTCGCCTCCTCGTTCGCCTCCTCCTCCAGCCTGGCGACGGTCTTCGCCGCCTCGTGCCGGGCCTCCTCGAGGATGCCCTCGATCACCTGCTTCTTCGCTTCCTCCGAGGTCAACCCGGCCGCCCGCTCCAGCCGCGCCGTCGCCTCGGCGACCAGGGTCCGGTAGCGCTCCTCCTCCCCGCCGAGCCGCTGCTCCGTCTCCCGCGCCTGCTTCTCGCGCCGGAGCAGGTCCTGGTCGCGCTGGTCGTGCAGCGCGAGCTTGCGGTCGAGCTGCTCCTCCTTCTGCTCCAGCCGCTCCTCGAGCCGGGACACTTCCGCCCGCTTCTTCTCCAGCGCGCTCTCCGCTTCCACCCGCGCCCTGAGGGCGATTTCCTTCGACTCGAGCGCGAGCTTCTGCCGCTCGGCGCCGATTTCCAGCTCCGCTTTCTGCCGGGCCGCCTCCGTCTCGGCCCGCGCCTGGTCTCGCGCCGCCTGCGCCTGTGCCGCGAGGCGCGCCGCGTCCGCTTTCGTCGCGTCGGCGGCCACGCGCTGGCTTTCCGCCTCCTGGGCGAGCTTGCGCCCCTCCTCCAGCGCCCCCGCGCGAGCCCTCTCGGCGAGCTCGTGCGCTTTCACTTGCCAGGAGCCCTTCAGCCAGAAGAAGACGCCCGCGGCGGCCGCCAGCGCGCCGAGAACGAAGCCGATGATCAGGTCCAACCGTTGCATTCGATGTCGCCCTTCTTTGGCTTCCACGGCTGGTCGGTCACGCCGGTGGAATCCAGGTGTTCGTGTGTCGGCCAGGCCGCCCTCAAGACGGGCAGCGCAAGGGTCCTCCTTCGTCGGTCACGATGAGCTGGACCGGTCGATCGTGCGCCTCGCGGGGGAGCTCATCGACCACCTGGAAGGCGTAAGCGAAGCCGATGAGCAGCACCGGCGCCGGAAGGCTCGCGAGGGCGCGGTCGTAGTAGCCTCCCCCGCGGCCGAGGCGATGGCCGGTCCGGTCGAACGCGCGGCCGGGCACCACGATCGCCAGCGGGAGAATCTCCGGCGCGTCGAGCGGGGGCTCCCGGATGCCTTGCGCGCCGGCGACGAGGGAGGCGAGCGGCGCGGACTGGAAGCGCAGGTTCGGCCCGTCCATCCGCGGAAACAGGACGGGATGGCGGCAGCCCAGCTCCAGGGCGGCAGCCTCGCAGGACAGCTCGGTGGCGGTGGGAGCGAAAAGCGCGACCGGCCCGCCTTCCGGGACGTTCGTCTCGACCGCGCGCACGAGCGCCCGGCTCGCCAGCGCCGAGCGAGAGGCCCGGTCGGCCGGCGCGACCGCCCGCAGCTTCTCCAGCATCAGCGCGCGCAGCCGCGCCTTCTCCGCCCCTGGCCCGGGACCGGCGATCCCCGCGTTCGTTGCGACGGCCCGGTCGGTCACGTCAGGTCGAGCCTCCAGGGCGGGCGGCTCGCTCGAGGCGAGTCGCTCCTGGGGAGGCTGCTCTTTCACCTTCGCTTCGAGGCCGCCTTCAGAACGGCGACCCTAGCGCCGCGGGACCGGTCTCGCTCGGGTGCGGCGCCCTCGCCGACCCCTCGGATGCGAGGGGCGGCGAAGCTCGGGATGGCGGCGTCGCACGGGCATCGAAACACTTGAAGGCGCGGCCGACCCTCGTCGGACCGCGAGAACGTCACGTCAGCGCTCCGGCGTCCCCTCGGGAGACCTCGAAGCGAAGGCCGGAAGGCAGCTCCCGGCGAAAGAAGACGGCGACCCGCGAGCCAAGCGCTCCTTGCCGCCGCGACCCGGCGCCGCGCGAAAAAGAGCGCGGGGACAGGCCAAGCCGAACGACGCGCCGGCCCGTCACGACCGACACGGAGGAACGAAAGACGGGCGGCCGAAAAGCCCGTCGCTTCCGAAAGAGACTCCCACCACCCTGGCCGTGTGTCGGGGGAGCGCTGGAACCAGCAGCCCCTAGGTGGACCCCCTTGGCGCTCCTCGTCAGGCTTCTCCGTCGCCCTTTCGAGCGGGGAGCTTGCACACGGAGGTGCGCTTTGAGAGGCCCGGCAGTTCGCTTACGGTTCGCAGGCCTGAAACCGGCATCGCGTGCCGGGCAGTGGGAAGCGAAAAGCGCTCCCTTCAAACCTCCCGGGCGGGCCATCGTCGAGGTGCCGTCCCGCCCCGCTTCAAGGAGAAGGACCGTAACACCCGCCTCCTCGGGCGGTCAACGGATTCGTGGCGTCTCGTGGTGTCGGCCGCGGGCGCTGCCGGCGCGTCCCCTCGGTCGGCGGCGGCCCTCGGCTAGAATCGGTCCTGATGCTCGCGCGCATGAAGGCGTGGCTCGCGCTTGCGCTCGTGCTCGGCTCGTCGGCTAGAGCCGACGCGAAGGGCACCCGGGTCCCTCGTGTGCAGGGGCTGTGGGACACCCCCCAGGGGCGGGTCGCGCTCGCGCGGCACGGGTCCCGGGTGACGGGCGTCTTGGTCGAGCCCGTCGCCGGCTCGCCCCTCGGACGCGACCAGAAGGTGCTCGAGGGCACGTTCTATCAGGACAACCTGACGGCGCGCGTCCGCCTGGGGCTCGTGGCCAAGACCTGCGGCAAGGTCGACAGGAGCGGTTTCGTCGTGCTGCTGTTGACCCGGTCGGGAAAGCTGACCGGGAGCCTCGCGTCGCGGGAGCGCTGCGCGGCGGGCGTCGACTCGGTCCTCTTCGTCCGGTCGAAGGACCAGTCGCGCCGCGGTCGCCAAGCGAGAGCGCAAGCGTCCCCCGAGCCGCCCGACGAAGGGCTCGACCGCGGGCACCCGCCCCGCGCCGCGGTCTCCCGGTTGCTCGGGCAGGGGCTGTTGCTGATGCAGGCGGGCCGGTACGAGGAGGCGCGCAAGCTCTTCCTCGAGGCGACGCGTCTTTCGCCGCACCGGGGAGAGGCGTACAACGGCGTGGGGGCGACGTACGCGATGCGCGAGGACTACGAGACCGCGGTCCGATGGTACAAGACCGGGCTCGAGAACGCGCCCGGGTTTTCCGACCTCTACTTCAACCTCGCCTGCGCCTACGCGCAGATGGACCAGAAGGAGATGGCGTTTCGCTACCTGGAGCTGGCCGCGCGCAAGGGATATGGCCAGGCGAAGATGCTCGACGACTCCGACCTCGACCCCCTGCGCAAGGACCCCCGCTTCGAAAAGATCGAGACGCTGATGCGAAACCCTTCGCTCTAGAGCGCCGTGCCGCCAGGCTCCTGATGCCCGCACCCGTCGAGAACGCCCACGTCTTCGGAAAGTATGAGCTGCTCTCGCGGCTCGGCAAAGGAGGCATGGCGGAGGTGTTCAAGGCGCGGGTCGTGTCCGGCCCCAACGCCGGCGAGGTGGTCGCTCTCAAGCGGCTGCTCCCCGAGCTCGCGCAGGACCCCGAGTGTCTCGACCTCTTCACGAACGAGGCGGACCTTTCGCGGCTCCTCCAGCATCCGACGATCGTGCAGGTGGTCGACGCGGGGGAGGTGAACGACGTCTGGTATCTGGCGATGGAGTACATCGACGGCCGGGACCTGGGGGTGGTTCTCACCCGCTGCCGCGAGCGGCACATCCTGCTGCCGATCGACTTCGCCATCTACATCGCGCGCAAGCTTCTCGAGGCGCTGGCGTTCGTGCACGACGCGAAGGGGCCGGGAGGGCAGCCGCTCAACGTGGTGCACTGCGACATCTCGCCCTCGAACGTCTTCATCAGCAAGAACGGGGAGGTGAAGCTGGGCGACTTCGGCATCGCGAAGGTGCGCAGCCTCGACAAGTGGGACGACGGCGAGTTGGTGTGGGGAAAGCTCTCGTATCTCTCGCCGGAGCAGCTCACGGGTCAGATTTTCGACCGGCGGGCGGACCTGTGGGGAGCGGGAACGCTCCTGTACGAGATGCTGACGAACCGCAAGCCGTTCGTCGGCAAGAACGCGGCGGAGCTCAAGGGCGCCATCAAGGGGGGCAAGCCGCTGTCGATCACCAGCTCGCGCAACGTCTCGGTGGGCCTCGAGCAAGTGATTTTGAAAGCGCTCTCGAAGCGGCCGAAGGACCGGTACGCGACGGCCGGGGAGTTCTCCGACGCCCTCGGGCAGCACTTCCAGAGCGAAATCGGAACGCCGCTCGGCATCGCTGCCGTGGTGCGCGGGTTGTTCGGGGTGAAGTAGTTCCGGAGTTGTCGGCCCGGGTCGTGCTACCTTCCGCGCCCGCCGCGATGGTCGCGGCGGAACGACGTTCGTGGACGAGCCGCGGTTGGCAGTCGCGGGCAGCTCGGGGAAACCAAACGCCATGGCCAGCTCGAAGTCGAAGCACAAGCGCACGATCATGAGGAACCGGCAGCGCCACAAGCGGCAGGAGAAGCGCAAGAAGACTGCCGCCGAGGAGGCCGCGAAGGCCGCGCCGGCGAAGCCGGAAAAGCCCAGGCGCGCCAAGGCCGAGAAGGCCGAAAAGGCCGAGAAGGCCGAAAAGCCGGAGAAGGCCGAAAAGGCCGAGAAGGCCGAAAAGCCGGAGAAGGCCGAGAAGGCCGAGAAGGCAGGGAAAGCTGGGAAGCAGGAGAAGAGCGCCGCCTCAAAGGCGTAGCGCTCCCGCTAAGCTTTCCAGCGACCTTCGACTGGAGCTCGGCGCTCGACACCGTCGCTGGTCGACCGATCGGACCGATCGGTCGGATCCGACAGATCGGTCCGATCGAACGCGAGGCGCGCCGGGGCGACAGCGTCGGGCGCGGCCGTCACCGCGCGAAGGGCCAGCTCAGGCTGGCGTCACCGTGGCGTCGACCAGCGCGACCATGTCCTCGGCGCTCGTCCGCGCCTGCGGAGCGTGGTGCCTGCGAATCAGGCGGCGCAGGGCCGCGGCGATCGACCGGCCGGCTTGGGAATCCTCGGCAGCGCTCTCGAGGAGCAGCGCGAAATCGTACGCGAAGTAGAGCCGGTCGGTGAAGGTCCTCAGGATTCCCGCGGCGCGGTCCTGCCCCTCGGCGGCGATGACCTCGAGGTCCTTCTGCGCGAGCTGGACGATCTCCGCGATCTGCCGCGCTTCCTGGGCGAGGCGCTGCGGCGACCGTTCGAGGCGCTCCCGGACCTCCTCGAACAGCGTCAGGTGTGCCCCGGTCTTCACGATTGCCCGCAGCGCGTCGAGGATCAGGATGTTCGTCGTGCCCTCCCAGACCGGCAGGACCTGCATGTCGCGCAGGAGCCGGGGCATCGGCGAGTCCTCGATGTAGCCGTTGCCGCCGAGGAGCTCGACGCCCTCGCTCGCCGCCCACACCGCCACTTTCGCCGTGTAGTACTTCGCGAGCGGCGTAACGACGCGCACCATCTTCTTCGCCGTCGGGTCGCCTCGGTCGCCCTCCGAAACGAGCTGGACCAGCTTGAACACCAGCGCCTTCGCGCCGATCTCCTCCGCGTTCAGGTCCGCGAGCGTCTCCCGCACCAGAGGCAGTTCGAGAGCGGTCTTGCCAAACGCCCGGCGCGAGCGGAGGTACTCGGTCGCCTCGTGCACCACCCGCCGCATCCCCGACGCGGAGCACAGCGCGTTCCACAGCCGCGACGTGTTCAGCATCTCCGCCATCTGCTTGAAGCCCCGGTGCAGGTCGCCGACCAGCTCCGCGTCGGCGCCGTCCAGCACCACCTCTCCCGTCGGCATCGACCGCACGCCCAGCTTGTCCTTGAGCCGGTCGATGCGCTGGCCGTTGAGCGTGCCATCCGCCCGCCGGTGCGCCATCAGGAACAGCCCGAGGCCCTTGGTGCCCGCCGGCGCCCCGTCCGGCCTCGCCAGCACCAGCGCCAGCTCGCCGTCCACGTTCGAGCAGAACCACTTCTCGCCATAGAGCTTCCAGGAGCCGTCCTCTTGCGGTACCGCTCGGGTGGCGTTGGCGCCGACGTCGGAGCCGCCCTGCTTCTCGGTGAGGAACATCGCGCCGCGGGCGAGCTGGTCGGGGTCGCGCGCGGACAGCCGCGGGACGTGGCGCTCCTGTTGCTCCTTCGAGCCGAACAGCTCGAGCACCCGCGCGATGCCGTCGGTCATGCAGACCGGGCAGGATTGGCCGCACTCGGCCTGGGCGAAGAGAAAGCTCAAGGCCATCCCCGCGACCTGCTCGGCGCCGCGGTGGACCTGGCGCACCTCGCGGTCGTACTTCACCGTCAACATCCCCGAGCCGTACGAGACCGCTTCCATCTCCCGGTAGGCCTGCGGGTAGACGACCTCGTCGACGCGATGGCCGTAGCGGTCGAAATTCTTGAGCACCGGCGTCTGCTTGTCGCACAGGGCCGCGCGCTCCTCGACGACCGCCGGCACCTCTGCGCCCATCCTCCGTAGCTTCGGCCAGACCCACGCCCGGGTCTCTTCCGGCAGCAGGCGCGCCAAGAGCGATTGCAGAACCGGATCCTGGGTGAAGAAGTTCGGGTGCTCCGAGCGGTCGGCGGACAGGACGCGAAACGGCGTGTCGGACATCCAGGCTCTCCTCCAGGTTCCCGTGGTCTTCGCGCCGAGGAGTCTAGCCCCATCTCGGTCGCGCCTCGAAGCGGTCGCGTCGGGCGCCGAGCGGCGCGGCGCATCGGCTATGATCGCGCTTCGAGGGCCGTGAACCGGTGGCGATGCTGATCGGCGAAATGCTGGTGCGGGCGGGAGCGCTCCTGCCGGCCGACGTGGACGAAGCGGTCAGTTGGCAGGTGCTCTACGGCGGCCGGCTGGGGACGAACCTGCTCGAGCTGGGCCTCGTCGAGGAGCGGGTGCTCGCCGAGACCCTGGGACGGCAGCTCTCCTGCGAGGCGACGTTCGGCGAGGTGGAGCTCGCGCAGGCCATCGTCCAGATGATTCCGCGGCAGGTCGCGCGCCGGCGGGAAATGGTTCCCTGGCGCGTGGAGGGGAAGCGGCTAAAGGTGCTGTGCGCCTCGCCCCGTGAGAACCTGGAGGTCCTCGACGAAATCGGCTTTCGCCTCGCCAAGCTGGTGCGGCCGGTGGTGGCCCCCGAGTTCCGGATCCATCAGTGCCTTCGCCGGTATTTCGATTCGTCCCTCCCGATGCGGTCGCTCGATTTCGGGCTCCGGCCGCGGCGGCGGACCGCGCCGGCGCCCGGAGCGCCGCCGACCGACGCCGCGGATCTGATCGACGACCAGGCGTTCGCCGACCTCTACCAGCGCGTGATCGCCGCGCCCCAGTCTTCCTGGCGCGCCCTGGATGGGGAGCCGGCGGCGCTCGCGACCACCGACAGCGGTCCGGCAGAGCCTACGCCGCTTGCCGGCTCCGCGCCCGCCGAACAGGAGCTGTTTCTCGACGCCAGCGCCATCCTGCGGCCGGTCGAGGAAACGGAACCGGAGGACCTGGCGCCCCTCGATTTTCCGGGCGCCCTGGCGGCCATCGGCCTCGCCGGCGAGCGGGAGCAGGTGGCCCGAGCGGTGCTCCGCTACGCCCGTTCGAAGGCGGCAAGAGCGGTGCTGCTGAGCATCCAGAGGGACTTCGCCTTGGGCTGGGACGCGCTGGGCGAGGGCCTCTCGCCGGAACAGGCCCGTCGCATCGCCCTGCCCTTGACCGCCCCCAGCGCCTTTCGCCTGGTGCGTGAGAGCCGGTCGCACTACATCGGACCGCTCGCCAAGGAGCCGGGCAACGTCCACTTCCTCAAGGGCCTCGGGAAGCAATGGCCAGCGAGTGCGGTGCTGCTCCCCGTGCTGTTCCGCGGAAACGTCGTGTACATCCTGTACGTGGACAACGGCCACCGGCGGCAGGTGAACCCCGACATCGGCGAGCTGCTCATCCTCTCCCAGAACATCACCCGCTCGATGGAGCAGCTCGTCGCCAAACGTCGTGCCGCCCGCTAGACGGTTTGCGCGCCGTCGGCTTTCGTCGATACCTTGCTCGCCATGGGGCGCGCGCGGTCCGAGCGCCAGGGGGCTCGGCGGCGGCTGCTTGTCGGCCTGGCGGTTGCGCTCCTGCTCCACGTCGCGTTCCTGGGGCTCGTCTTCGAGCAGAAGGGCCCAGGTTGGGCGCCGGCCAACGTCATCACCATCGAGCTGCGAAACTTGCCGGCACCGACGCGCTCGACGCGACCACCGGTGCTCGTGGCCGCGAGAAGGCGCGTGCGGCGACTTCCCGCGAGCCGCCCCCGCGCACGCGCGAAACGCGCAGGGGCGAGCCTGCGGCCGGAGGCGCGAGTCTCGAACCAGGCCGGGGGCTCCGGTTCCGGCGCGGGGGGCGTCGCGTCGCTCGGGCCGTGGCGGGTGCGGGCAGCGCAGACGCATCATGAAACCGCTCCCGTAGATCTGAAGCGCAGCCGACAGGCAACATCCCTGTCGAAGATCGATCTCTTCCCGCAGGCCGCGCTCGTCGCGGGAAAGGCGCGATGGCGCGCCGCGCACGGCGGGGGAGGCGGCGGCGGTCTCGGAGGCCAGGCCGCCGGCGGAATCGGCCATCACCGCGGCGCCGGGCACGGCACCGGCGTTGGCGCGGGCGACGGCCCGGCGGCGGAGAGGGCGCGCGTCGGCCGCCGTATCGCCCGGGACATCGCCGACGCCGAGGCCGCGAGCCGGGTGCGCGACGGCCTGTTCGACCCATATTTCGTGGGGTTGGAGCACGCCATCCGGCGGGGCTTCCATCCGACGGTCGGGATGCTCGGCGGCGCCGACGGACAAGGTCTCGTTCCGGGGATCGTGAACATGGCGAAGAGCTGGGGCGCTGCCGGAGGGCAGTGGGCGCGGAGTGGCAGCCCCTTTCCAGATGGGAAGAAGCCGGCGGGCCTCGTCACCCGGCACGAGGTCGAGCGTGCGCCCGGGGGCACCAGCGGCTTCGACCCCATCGATTTCATGAACCGCTGGAACGACGGTGAATTCGAGACCCCGGGCGGCGCCGTCATCGTCGAGCTGACGCAAGACGCGGGCGGGAAGCCCCTCCGGGCGACCATCGTGCATACGAGCGGCAACGACCTGCTCGACCGGGCCGCGCTGATGGCGGTCGAGAGCGCTGCTGCCAAGCGCATCGCGCCCATGCACGGCCTGGGGCTGGGTGGCCCCACCATCCGGTCGCGCTGGAAGGTCGAGGCGCATTTCGTCACCAACACCGCGGCGCTCCCGCCGGATCCGACCGGGGGGCTCGGAGGCGGCTTCATCAACCACGGCTCGGGCATCCTCCCCGGCTTGATGGCCGGCGGCACCTTCGACGATTCGACCGGCGAGGTGACCATCAACACTCCGGGCAAGACCAAGGTTCTGACTCGCGTCACGCTCCTCGCCGTCTATGGCGGCGAGACGAGGCCACATCCCGGGTGAGGGGTCACTGGAAGCGGACGCGAACCCTTGACACAGATCGGCTCCGCTGTCTTGGGGCGGCTGCCTCGCCGAGGTGCGTGACCGCTCCCGCTCAGCCGGGATGGCACTCGGTGTCGTAGATGACGACGATGGTCGCGCCGGGCTTGGGAATGGCGTTGTCGCTGAAGACGACCGCGTTCGACGAGGCGTCATAGGTCCAGTCGACCGAAGGTCTTTGGGCGCGACCGTCGACCGCGACGTCGATGCTGCTCGGAATCGGCGCGCGCGAGAGGGGGAATCCTCGGCGGGCACCGAAAGCGTCGAGGCCGAGGTCGGTGGCGAGTCGACCCCAGTCGGCCGAGCAGATGGAGCGGAACTGCCCCCCGGTTGCCTGCTGGACCGCGAGGTATCGGTCGCCGCTCTTCGCATCGCCGTAGGGGCTGGTGCAACCGGGCTCGCCTGCCGCGTTCAGATGGCCCGAGCTCGACGCGTCGCCGACCACCGCGGAGACCGACACGAGGCCCGCGCCGCGAGGTCCTTTCAGCGTCCGGAAGAAGTCGATGTAGAAGTCGACCGGCGCGTCCGACTGGTCATCCTCGTCGCTGACCTCGATCACCGCGAGGCGTGCGTCGGGCCGCAAGAAGCCTCGGTTGGCCCGAGGGTCGTCGATCAGCGGATCGGTCAGCGCAGCGTACGTCGCGGCCAGACCCCTCTCGGTACCGCTGCCGGCAGACCCCAGCGCTGTCACTGTGCTCGACAGCTCGACCGCCGCGTTCGGCCCCGGCGTGATGATCTTCGGCCTCCCCTGGAATCGCCCCTGCTGCGACGGGTCGTCCATGTCGGTCGTGATCACCGCGACGTGGTAGTCGGTGCCCATCTCGTCGGCGACGGCCAGGAACTGCGCCGCGTTCTTCGCGAGGTCGCCGTGCTCCGCCTCGGTCGAGCCGGAGTTGTCGACCATGAAGAGCACGTCCGCCTCGGTCAGCGCCGCCTGGGTGAACGTGTCCGTCTGGCTCGCGAGCGACGTCCCCCCGCCGTGGAGCTGGACGGTGAGGACCGGGTCGGAGGCGGGAACGTTGGTCGCGTCCGAGAGAATCTCGAGGTTCGCGGCGTCCGCGGTGTCGCTGGTCGGGTGGTAGCTCACGCGCACCGTCAGCTCGCCGCCCGGACCGAGCGCGTACGGCAGCGACAGCGGACCGAGCTGGAAGGTCCCCGGCGGGGTCGCGCCCAGCGGAACGATCGAGACCGACTCGATCGTCGTCGGCGCGCCGCCGATGTTGAAGAGCGAGACCTTCTGCGCCTCCGACTCGCATCCCGTGGTGACGAGGCCGAAGTCGAGCTCGCTCGGCAGGGCCGACAGGTCGCTGCCGACGCCCTCGCCGCTCAGCGCCCAGGCGGTGCAGCCGGGCGTCACCACGCCGCCGAAAGCGGGACACGCCGTGCCGTCGAACGTCGACGTGTCCGACGTGTCGACCTCCAGGGTGACTCCGACACCGCTGCCGCTATCCGGCACCGGTGCGCCATACCATCGCACCGCGTCGGGCATGAACGCGACCGTCACCACGGTCGACTCGCCCGGCAGCAGGGTCGTGCTCAAGACACTCCCGACGCGGAAGTAGGGCGCGTCATTCGAGGACTGCAGCCCCGAGCCGACGATCCGGGCATTCGACAACGTGCAGGGCGCGCCGCCGACGTCCCGGAACGTCACCGGCAGGTCTCGCTCTGCGCCCACGGCCACCTCGCCGAAGTCGAGCTCCGCGCCGAGCGTTCCGGTCGGCCCCGGGACAACGTCGAGGCGACAGGCGTCGACCACCTTCGGGGTCCCTTCGAGGCGCGTCTCGAGCTGCTTCACCGGCGCGCCGGACGAAGCATCCGCGAAAGGAATCGACAGCTCGGCGGTGTCCGGGCCTGCCTCGTCCTGCGGCGCGTAGCTCACGGTGAAGGTCGCGGTCTGACCCTCCCGCACCACGGTGCCCACCGCCGGCGCCTCGACGAGCGCGAACCGCCCGCCTTCGCCTGGCGCGATCTGGGCGGGCCTGGGAAGCACGCAATCGCCGCCGCCACGGTTTTCGACGATGTACGCCCGCTGCAACGAGGCGCCGACGGGCACCGTTCCGAAATCCAGCACCTCCGAAGCGGCCTGGAGGTCGCAAGCGCTGCCGCCCCCCTTCCCGCTGAGCGTCGCGACGGCGCGCGGGGAATCGCCGAGCGGGCCGAGCGCGGGCCGTCGAGCGAGGAGGAGAGGTCGGGTGACCTCGAGCGGCCTTCCTCCGCAGTCGCACCCGGACCCGGCGGCAAGCAGGGCGAGCGCTAGCAGCGATGGCAGCATCGAAGCCGCGAAAGCGGGACGCGGCGGACCCGAAGCGGCGGTCTTCATCGAGCGCTCCGTTCGCCGAGGCGACCGACCGATTCTCGCACCATAGGCCGCGGGACGGCAATGCAACGGCCTGACGAAACCGAGGCGCGACGGCCCGCCGCCAATGACCCAGCGCCTGTCGCGACGCGCCCCGAACGACCGCGCGCAAGGCCGGGCCGCCGAGGAATCGCTGTTGCGCCGACCGCCGGGCATCGCGTGGCCCATGCTAGCTTGCCGGCCGCCATGCCGCCGTGCCTCGGCGCGCTCGCGTCATCGACTGCCCGATGCTCCGCGACAACGCGACGATCCTCGTTCCGCTCCGTCTCGACGCTTGGCGGGAGCGGTGTCGGCGAGCGCGCCGAGGCCCCTTCGCCGATTGGCTCAGCCGCACCGCTCCTGGATGACGTTCTGGCGCGCCGCGCCGTCGCCCGGTCATGGGTCTTCCGGCGCGCCCCCGGGTCCCTGGTCTCGTCTCGAGCACGCCTGCTCGTTTCTCGAAAGCGCTGAAGATGTGCGGGATCCTCGGCGTCTGGGCGCCCGACCCAGAGGAGGCGGAAACGGCGGCCCGTCGCGGGCTCGACGCCCTGCGGCACCGCGGCCCGGACGATTTCGGCTTCGCCACCCTCCGGCTCGGCGACGGCGTTCTCGCCCTCGCGCACGCGCGGCTCGCGATTCTCGACCTGAGCCCCGACGCCCGCCAGCCGATGTTCTCCGGGGGGCTCCCCGAGGGGGCGCGCGGCACCAGCGTTCCCGGGCCACCCGCCGCCGTCGTCTTCAACGGCGAAATCTACAATTTCCGCGCGCTCGCCGAGGGCCTCGCCCGCGCCCGCGGCCTCGCCTTCCGCTCGAGCGGCGACACCGAGGTGCTCCTTCAGGGCCTGCGCGCCGAGGGCCTTTCGTTCGTCGACCGCTTGCGGGGGATGTTCGCCTTCGCCTTCGTCGAGCCGGACGAGGCCCGCGTCACCCTCGTCCGCGACCGGCTCGGCATCAAGCCCCTCTACTACGCTTCTACTGGGCAGAGATTCGTCTTCGGCTCCGAGGTCCGGGCGCTCCTCGCCACCGGCCTCTTGCGCTCCGCGCTCGACCCGAAGGGGCTCGCCCGCTTTCTCGCCTACGGCGCCGTGCAGGATCCCGACACCCTGGTCGCGGGGGTCCGCTCGCTTCCGCCCGCCCATTCCCTCGCGTTCGAACGCGGCCGTCTCGGTGCCCCGCACCGCTACTGGTCCCTTCCGACCCGGGCGGACCCGGCGCCGACCCGCGCCGAAGCGGTCGCCGAAATCCGCCGTGTGCTGAGCGAAACCACGGCCCTCCACCTGGTGTCGGACGTGCCCGTCGGCGCGTTCCTCTCGGGCGGCATCGACAGCTCGGCGCTGGTGGGCCTCGCCGCGGGTCTCCAACCCACGCCGGTGCGCACGGTGACGGTGGTCAGCGCCGACCGTTCCACGCCTGACGAGAGCCCTCTCGCTGAGCTCGTCGCCCGCCGTCACCGGACCGATCACTTCGTCGACCCGCTCCTGCCGCGGGACGCCATCGAGCGCACCCGCCGTTCGACCGCCGCCCTCGACCTGCCGAGCGTCGACGGCGCGAACACCTACCTCGTCAGCGAGGCCGTCCGGCGCGCGGGCTGTACGGTTGCGCTCTCGGGACTCGGCGGCGACGAGATCTTCCTCGGCTATCTGCCATTTCGTCACCTGCGCCGCGCGCTCGTCCCCGGCAGGCTCCCCGGCGCGGCTCTCACCCAGCGTCTGATCGAGCTGCTCGCGCCGGTCGACCGTCACCTCCCGCTGCGGGTCGCCTCGCTCCTGTCGACCGACGGCGCTCTCCCAAAGCTACTGGCCCAGCAGCGAGCGCTCTTCTTTCGCCCGACCGTCGAAGCGTTGGTGGAGCCCGCCTATCGGGCGCCGCGGGACCTGGCGCCGTGGACCTCGCTCGATCCCGAGGAGACCCCGGACGATCCGGTCAACGTCGCCTCCGCCTTCGAGCTGCGCGGCTATTGCCAGAACACCCTCTTGCGCGACGCGGACCAGATGAGCATGGCGCACGGGTTGGAGCTTCGGGTGCCTTACCTCGACCACGTGCTGGTCGAGACGCTTCTGCGCCTCCCGGGAGCGCTCAAGCTCGGCGGCGAGACCAACAAGCCGCTCCTGGTCGAGGCCGCCCGCGACGTGCTTCCCGAGCCGATCTACCGGCACCCGAAGAGGGGCTTCGCCCTCGCCATCCCGACCTTGATGCGCAGCACCCTGCGGCCGAACGTCGAGCGCTCGCTCCTGTCGCCGCATCCGGTCTTCGCGCGGAGCCCGCGCCGCCGGCTGTGGCAGCGCTTCCTCGCCGGGGACGATCGCCTCGCCTCGCGCGTGTGGGCGCTGCATCGCGCGGTCCGGTGGATGGAAAGCGTCCTCGACCTGCGCTGACCCGCGGCGGTCCCGAAGGGCGGCAGCGTTCGTGGCGAGGCTTGCGAAGAACCGGCCGAACGGGGAAGCTTGAGGCGCGCTCCACCGTCGCCTTGGCCCGCATGCGCCCGCTCCTCGTCACGATCGGTCTGCTCGTCGCCCTCTTCGTCGCCCTCCTCTTCGTTCGCCCGCGTCAGGCGGCGGCGCGCCACGGCGACGGGCCGCGGGTGGGCATCGTCTTCGACGTCGGCGGTCGGGGCGACAAGAGCTTCAACGACGGCGCCTGGCGCGGCGCCGAACGCGCGGCCCGAAAGCTCGGCGCGAACGTGCGCTTCATCGAGCCCGGCGACGGCAGCGACCGCGCCGCGGGCCTGCGCATCTTCGCGTCGGAAGGCATGCAACTCGTCGTTGGCGTCGGCTTCATCTTCACCGACGATTTGATCGACGTGGCGCGCGAGTACCCGAAGGTCGATTTCGCCGGCATCGACTTCGCCCCCAAGGTGGACAAGAGCGGTCACCCCCTCCCGCCGCCGCCGAACCTGGTGGCGCTGAAGTTCCGCGAGCAGGAGGGCTCGTTCCTCGTGGGCGCCATCGCCGCCCTCGTCGGCGGCTCGAAGAAGCTCGGCTTCGTCGGCGGGATGGACGTGCCGCTCATCCACAAGTTCGAGGCGGGCTATCGCGCGGGCGTCCGGGCGGTCTGTCCCGACTGCACCGTGCTCGCGCAGTACGCGGGCGTGACGCCGGAAGCGTTTCGCAACCCCGAGCGCGGCAAGGAGCTGGCGCTGAGCCAATACCAGTCGGGCGTGAACGTCATCTTCCACGCCTCCGGCTCGACGGGCTTGGGCGTCTTCGAGGCCGCCCGGGCGATGGACAAGCTCGCCATCGGCGTCGACGCCGACCAGTACGGCGAGGCGCCGGGGCACGTGCTCACCTCGATGGTCAAACGGGTCGACGTCGCGGTCTTCGACGTGATTCGCGAGGTGAAGGAGGGGAAGTTCCACGGCGGCATCGAGTCCTTGGGGCTCAAGGAAGGCGGCGTCGACTACGTCTACGACCGCGAGAACGCGAGGCTGATTCCGCCAGCGGTGCGCGCCCGGGTCGAAGCGCTGCGGCAGGGCATCATCGCTGGCCGCATCCAGGTGCCCGACCAATGAACGCGCGTTCGAGCCTCGCGGTCCGGATGGCCAGGGTCGACAAGGCCTTCGGACCGGTCCTGGCGACCAAGAGCGCTTCCCTGGAGGTGCAGCTCGGGGAGATCCACGCGCTGGTCGGCGAGAACGGCGCCGGCAAGTCGACCTTGATGCGGATTCTGGGCGGCCTCATCGCGCCGGACGCCGGCCGGGTGGAGGTCTTTGGCCGGGAAGTCACGGGTTGGACGACGCGCGCGGCGATTCAGGCGGGCGTGGGCGTGGTCCACCAGCACTTCATGCTGGTGCGGCCGCTGACCGTCGCCGAGAACGTGGTGCTGGGTCAGGAGCCGAAACGGTTCGGACTCTTCGACAAGGCTGCCGCCCGGCGCGCGGTGGCGGAGCTGATCGAGAGGACCGGGCTGCGCGTTCCTGTCGACCGACCCGTTTCCGAGCTCTCGGTCGGCGGGGCGCAGCGGGTGGAAATCCTGAAGACGCTCTACCGCGGCGCGAAGCTGTTGGTGCTCGACGAGCCGACCGCGGTGCTCTCGCCGGTCGAGGTCCGGGAGCTGTGGGGCGTTCTGCGCAGCCTGCAAAGCGGCGGCGCTACCGTGGTCCTCATCACCCACAAGCTCGACGAGGTGATGGAGATCTCCTCTCGCGTGACGGTGATGCGCCGGGGCGAGACGATCGTGAGCATCGCCACCCGGGAGACCAGCCCCACGGAATTGGCGAGGGCGATGGTCGGACGCGCCGTCGCTCTTGCCTCTCAACAACGCCAAGCGGAACCGGTGAAGCAGAAAGGAAGCGCACTCGAGGTCCGCGACCTGCTTGTCGCTGGCGCCCGTCGGGCGCGGGCGGTCGACTCGGTCAGCTTGACGGTCGCGCCGGGCGAGATTCTCGGCGTCGCTGGCGTCGAGGGCAACGGCCAGACCGAGCTCGTCGAGGCGATCGCCGGCCTTCGCCCCGCAAGCTTCGGCAGCATCCGCCTCGGAGGCCGCGAGGTGGCGACCTTCAGCGTACGCGAGCGCATCGCCGCGGGCTTCTCGCACATTCCCGAGGACCGGCAGCGCCGGGGGCTGGTGCTCGACTATTCGGTCGCCGAGAATCTCGTGCTCGGGCTCCAGGAGCGCTTCTGTAGGCACGGCATCCTCGATCGCCGCGCCATCGCCGAACGCGCCCGCCGGCTGGTCGCCGAGTTCGACATCCGTCCGGCCGACGCGCAGGCGCCCGCGCGAGCGCTCAGTGGCGGCAACCAGCAGAAGGTCGTCATCGCCCGGGAGATGGGCCGGGACTTTCAGGTTCTGCTCGCGGCGCAGCCGACCCGGGGCGTCGACGTCGGCGCCATCGAGTTCATCCACGGCCGCCTGCGCGAGGCGCGGGCCGCCGGCAAGACCATCCTCCTCGTCTCGGCCGACCTGAACGAAGTGCTCGCGCTGTCCGACCGCATCGCGGTGATGTACGGCGGTCGCCTCGTTGCCTTGCTCCCCCGCGCGGAGGCGACGGTGGAGATTCTCGGCGCGCAAATGACCGGCGCCGGCCGGAAAGAGGCGGCTTGATGCTCCGCTTCACCGGTCTCGCCAACCAGGACCGCCGCCGTCGGCTGGAAGAGGCGCTGCTGCCTACCCTGGTGGCGCTTCTCGTCGCGCTGGTCTGCGGCGAGCTGTTGATCCTCGCGCACGGCGAGTCGCCGGCCGAGGTCTACCGTGAGCTCCTGCAGGGCACCTGGGGCAACGCCTATGGCCTCGGGCAGGTGCTCTTCAAGGCGACGACGCTGACCTTCACCGGTCTTGCCGTGGGGCTGGGCTTACGGGCAGGGCTCTTCAACATCGGCGCCGAGTCGCAGCTCGCGGCGGGCGGTTTCGCCGCCGCTCTCACCGGGCTGGCGCTCCCCTCGGGGACCCCCGCGCTGGCGGCGATTCCGGTCTGCCTTCTCGCGGCGATACTCGGCGGCGGCTTGGTGGGAGCGGTGCCGGGGGTCTTGAAGGCGAAGTTCGGCGCGCACGAGGTGATCGTCACCATCATGCTGAACTTCGTGGTCCTGGCCGCCTTGAATTGGGTGGTGGTCGCGCACCTGCACGTTCCGGAGTCGGTCCACACCCCGGAAATCCACGCCGGCGGGCTGGCCAAGCTGTCGCGGATCTTCCCCTCCTTCCACGGCTCCGCCGCGAACCTGTCGCTGGTCGTCGCGCTCTTGACGGTGATCGGCACCGCTTTCGTCCTCTTCCGCACCCGCTTCGGTTTCGACCTGCGCGCGGTCGGCCTCCAGCCCGACGCGGCGGAGTACGGTGGCGTTCGGCCGAGCCGGATCTACCTGCTCGCGCTGACATTCTCCGGCGCGCTCGCGGGCTTGGGGGGCATCAACTCGGTCCTCGGCTACCACGGCTACTACGAGGACGGGTTCGCCGGCGGCGCGGGGTTCCTCGGCATCGCGGTCGCGCTCGTCGGGCGCAACGACCCCTTCGGCATCGCGCTCGCGGCGCTGTTCTTCGCGACACTCTCCCAGGGCGGCCTCGCCATCCACGCGCTGGTGCCGCGGCAGATGATGGAGGTCCTGCAAGCGATCGTGATCATCGCGGTCGCCGCCTCGGTCCCCGAGGTGCGACGCATCCTGCGCCTCGCCAGGCGACCGCGACCGACCATCGACCGATCCTCGACCGCGTCGACCGCCGCCGATGGGCCAGCAGGACCGCAAGAGCCTGGCGTTAACGTATCGGCAGGCCACGGGGGCTCTCGATGAGCGTCGTCGACCTTGTCGCGCAGGTCGTCCGCATCGCGACGCCCTACCTCCTGGCGGCGGCCGGCGGCGTCATCGCCGAGCGCTCGGGGGTCATCAGCCTCACCCTCGAAGGGTTCATGCTCGGCGGCGCCTTCACCGCCGCGCTGGGCACCTATTTCTTCCACAGCCTCGCCCTGGGGGTCCTCTGCGGCATTGCGGGAGGGCTGCTGCTCGCTGGGATTCACGCCGGCGCCTCCATCCGCCTGCGCGCCGACCAGGTGGTGAACGGCATCGCCATCAACCTCCTCGCGGTCGGCGCGACCCGTTACTTCCTTCGTATCGCCTTCGACAGCGCCTCCAATTCGCCACGCATCGCCGGCTTCAACGAGTCGCCGGGCCTCGTCGGCCTCGTCGAGAACCCGCTGGTCTGGGCGGGCCTCCTCGCCCTGCCGGTCGCCTGGCTCATGCTCAACCGGACCGCTTTCGGACTGCGTGTGCGGGCGAGCGGCGAGCACCCGGAAGCGGCGAGGAGCGTCGGCGTTCCCGTAGGGCGGGTGCAGCTCTGGGCGGTGCTCTGGTCTGGAGCCCTCGCGGGCCTGGCGGGCGTCTACCTGGCGCTCGACCAGCACCAGTTCTCGGACCAGATGACCGCGAGCCGGGGCTACATCGCGCTCGCGGCGATCATCTTCGGCGCCTGGGAGCCCTTGCGCGCCGGGCTCGCCTGCCTCCTCTTCGCTGCGGCCGAGACGCTGGAAATCCACCTGCAGGGCACGTCTCTCGTTCCGCCGCAAGTGGTGGAGATGATTCCCTACGCGCTGACGATCATCGCGCTCGCGGGCGTCGTGCGGCGTGTCGCTCCGCCGGCGGCGCTCGGCCGCGCCCAGGAATGAAGAATAGCAGCGCTGTTGGTTACCGTCTCGTCAGTATCGCCCGACCAGCGTGGCGCGGCCGCCCCACTCGTTCGCGTCAGCGAGAACGCGCACGTATGGGTCTTGAGGAGAGCGACGTTCCAGCGCGGTGATATTTGCGTCCCGCTGAAAGTGAACCTCGACGTAGCCCGCGAGGTGCCCTCCGACGATGTCCACGCGAACGAACGCCTTGGCACCCAGGAGCGGTGCTGCTGTGCAGGGTCCGGTGGCGCACGGAGGCAGGATCTCGTACTCGCCTGGGTTGTCGATGACGACGGTCGGCGCTTGCGGCAGCGCCTCCTGCGGAATGTTCCCTGCCAGGGCTTTCGGAAACGAGCCTGTGAACGTACTGGGCGCTTCAAGCCCCGCGGCGATTCCGGGGGTCAGTCGCAGGCGCGGCAGGTGGAAGTCGCTTCGCACCGTGAAGAAGGTTTCGGGCGTCGTGTCATCCGCGGGCGAAATCGCCTGGAACGGGTCGAAACCTGGCACGTTCAGGAGGATGAAGGCGAGGCTGCGCATCATCGCGGTCGCCTCGAAGCGCCAGGCACCGTCTTGCATCCGCAGCTCCAGGTCGCTGGCCCAGGCATTCTGGGCGGTCGACTTCGTCGGATGATCGGGATCCTGCAAGGTCGTCGCGACCCACGTCGCCTCGCCGGAGACCACGTACGACAGCCCCGCGCGATCGGTGCGCTTGCGAAAGGCGTGATCAGGCGAGGTCGGATCTCGCGTCGCGAGCGAGTAGTCGATCTCGCGCGGAACGCCCGCCCCGTGAGCGTACGAAAGCTGGACGGAAGCGCCGTAGCTCCTCACCGGCTGACCGAGCACGCCTTCCTTCGGATTGACGCCGCGATCGAACCAACCGCCGTTCGCCTCCAGCCGCAGCGACGCAGGGAGATCGACACCGGCGCCGCCCAGCACGGCACCGACGTAATGGGTCTTGTTGTCGACGACATCGAGCAACGACGTCGCTTTCGCACCGACAAACGCCTGGACGCGACCTTTTCTGAGCGCGAGCCGTGCTCCGGGAACGGCGCCCGAAGTGAGCGCAAAATCGGCGAGGTCAGGGTTGGTAGCGTGAAGGAATATCGCACTACCGCCCCACGAGACGCCCCACCGGTAGCCGAGTCGAAGACGGTCGGACGAGTAGGGATAGAGCGCGAGCGAAATCCCTTCACCCGTCCTCCAGCCGTGCGGGCGCCATCGTAGACGCAAGAAGCTGGAATCGTCCGCCGGGAGCCATGCAAGCTCGCTCGTGGCAGTGCCTTCCAACGGCACGAGCGACGGATTGAACCAGCCCAGCGCCAGCCCGATGTCTCCTGAAAGCGACGACGTCCCTAGACGCGGATGGAAGATGAACGTGGTCTCGCTCAGCGCATCCGACCGCGTGTCGAAGTTGTCGTAGAACTGGTAGTAGTCGTCGTAGGTTTGGTCGGGCGTGCAGAAGCCGAATCCGCCGCCACCGACCGAATCCGCGCAGACGCTTGCCGGAAATCGAAGTTGAACGAGCCCGGCCGCGCGGACGGTGGTCGGGAGCGCTATCGCCAGGCAGCAGAAGACGACGAACGAGCGAAGGTTCGGCCCAAGGCTGATGACGCGACGATGCGGGCGCATGCCGAGCACCCAAGCACCCGATCCGTTAGCCGTCAAGCATTTGATCCCCGTCGCCTGGAAGGGCACTTGCGTTTCGCCGAGGGCCTTGCTACTGGTCGGACCACCGGACCGGAGGGGGTCCGGAGGAGGCGCGCGAGGTGTTCGAGCGAATCGAGCGCAAAGGGGTGGCCGACCAGATCGCCTCGTCGCTGCGCGAAGCGATCGTCGGCGGGCGGCTGCGCGCGGGCGACGCCTTGCCCAGCGAGCGGGAGTTGGCGACGCGCTACGAGGTGAACCGGTCGAGCGTGCGCGAAGCGCTGAGGCGGCTGGAGGCGTGGGGCCTCGTCGAAATCCGCCAGGGCGGCGCGACGCGGGTGCGCGACGTGCTCGTCTCCGCCGGCCTCCAGGTGCTGCCGTACCTCATCGAGCCGCGGGGCCGGGTCAATCGAGCCATCGTCCGCGACCTGCTCGAGCTGCGCGCGATGTTCCTCGCCTGGTGTGCCCAGAGCGCCGCCGAGCGCGCGAACGCCACGACGGTCGCGCGGCTCGACCGCCTGGCGAAGGCGCTGTCGGAGGCTAGAAGCCCTTCCGAGCTCCAGCAGCTCGACTACGACTTCTTCGAAACGCTGGTGAAGTCGAGCGGCAACCGGGTGCTGCTCTTGATGGCGAACGTCGTGCGCGAGGTCTACATGGCCCACCGCGAGCGCTTCGTCGCGATGTACGCCGACGGCGCCTTCGACGCCGAGCACCATCGAGAAGCGGTCGCGGCCATCCGCGCCCGGAACCCGACGGCGGCCGCGGCGGCGATGAGGGCTCACGCGCTGGCCGGAATCGCTGCCGTCGAGGAGATTCGCTGATGCTTGCCTCGCTGTTCGCGTCGCGCCCGCCGAACGCCTGCCGCTTCGTCGACACCCTTCCCGGCCACGTCGAGAGCTACTTCCTCCGCGCGAACGATCCGCGGCGGCCGCGGGCGATTTGGCTCAAGGCGACGATTCTGCAGCCGCGTTCGGGTCCGCCGGTCGCGGAGTCCTGGGGCATCTTTTTCGACGGCGATGAGAACCGCACGCTGGCGCACCGGGAGACGAGACCGCTCTCGTCCAGCACGTTTCCCGATCCGCGCGAGGCGAAGATCGCGGTCGCCGGCTGTACGTTTTCGCTCTCCCCGGCCGGCAGCTCCGCCGGTGAGCTCGAAAGTCCGCGCGGGAAGCTCGCCTGGAACCTCTCTTGGACCCGGGAGCCCTCCCGGATGGGCGAACCGCTTTCGCTCTACCCGCATCCGGCGCTGGTCGAAGGCCCGTTCCCGAAGACGAAGATCCTGACGCCGTTGCCGGCGCTCTTCTTCTCCGGGACCATCGCCGCGGCCGGCGAAACCATCGCGGTCGACCGCTGGCCGGGGATGCAAGGCCACAACTGGGGCGCCGAGCACCCGTGGGAGTACGCCTGGGGCCAGTGCCTCTTCCCGAATTCGTCCGGCGGCCTCGAGGCGATGGTCGAAGGCTTCAGCGGCCGGCTGCGCCTCGCCGGAAGGACCACGCCAGCGCTCTCGGCCCTCGTCGTGCGCCGCCACGACCGGACGTTTCGCTTCGACCGGCTCCTCGACCTCTGGCGACAGACCGCGCGGATCACCGACCGGACGTGGACGCTCGCGATGCGCGGCGGCGACGGCGAGGTCGAGCTGTCGATGGACGCCGGCGCGCAGCCCATCGCCTGCCTCGGCTACCGCAACCCCGACGGGCGGCTGTCGTACTGCCTGAACACCAAGCTCGCCCGCGTTCACCTGAAGCTCAAACCCAAGTCAGCAGCGCCGCTGGAGCTCGAGAGCGCTCACGGTGGTGCTCTCGAATTCCTCCGCCACGCGCCCGATCCGAAGATCGCCGAAGTCGTCTGACGACACAGGAGAAAGCCATGAAAACGTCGTTCGTGGAAACCATGCGCGGCTCGCTCACGACGCAAGACGGGCTGAAGCATCCCCTCGATTTCGAAATCAAGGCCGAGGCCCCTTCCCTCTTGCGCTTCCTGCGCGACGGCACCTTGCAGCTCTCCGGCGTCCTCCACGCCTCGCCGTGGGCGTCGGAGGTCCCGGCGGCGGGGACGATGGAAATCGCCCTCGCGCACGGGCGCATCGGCTACCGCCTGCGGTTCGGGACGTTCCGGCTCGAAGGCGACAAGCGGGTGCGCCCGGCCGCCCTCCTCCCCTCGATGACCACGCTTCCGGTCACGCTGAGCGATAGCGCTGGCACCCAGCTCGCGACCGGCGAGGTCCGCTTCGACCTGCGCGACCTCCCGGGCTTCCTGCGTTCCTTCCTTCCGTTCCGGCGCCTGGCCCAACAGCGCCTCGACGAGAAGCGGCGGAACGTCGAGCAACGTCCGGCCGCCTGATGCGCGGCTCTTCGGAGGTGGCGATGTCGACGGCTGGTTCGATGCCGGAGGGCTCCCTTTCCCCGGCCGAGCGGGCGCTGCTGCTCGAAATCGCGCGCACGGCGCTCCCCGGTGGGCGCCTGCTCGGAGCGGCGGACGCGGCGACGGTCGAGCGCGCGGAGGCCTTCGTCGACTCGCTCGGCCAGAGCCCGCGCCGAGCGTACCGGGGTCTCTTGTGGTCCATCGAGTCGAGCGCGCTCGCGCGGCACCGCCGCCGCTTCGGACAGCTCCCCTTCGGGCGCCGGATCGACCTGCTGTCCCAATGGAAGAACAACGAGGTGCTGCGGGTGCCGCTGCGGGCGCTGCTCGCGCCGCTGAAGTTCGGGTACTTCGGCGACCCTGGCGCCTACGCCGCCCTCGGTTGCCGCTACGCGCCCGACCCGGTCCAGCCGGAAAAGAAACGCTGGGAATCCCAGGTCCTCGACGGCGCGACGCTCGAGGCTGACGAAACGCTGGAGTGCGACGCGGTGGTGGTCGGGACCGGTGCCGGAGGGGCACCGGTCGCGAAGGAGCTCGCCGAGGCCGGTCACGCGGTGCTGCTCGTCGAGGAGGGCACCTACGTTCGCCGGGACGGGTTCTCCGGCCGCCCCTTGGAGATGATGGCCCGCCTCTGGCGCGACTATGGCGCCACCATCACCGTCGGAAACACCGCGATTCCGGTGCCCGTCGGCCGGTCGGTGGGCGGGACCACCACCATCAACGCCGGCACCTCGCTTCGGGCGCCAGAAGCGCTCCTGCGCTCCTGGGTGGCGGAGCACGGCCTCGAGGACCTCTCCCCCGAGAAGCTCGACCCGTTCTACGCGCGGGTCGAGGCGGTGCTCGGGGTGGCGGAAGCGACGCCGAAGGCCTACGGCGGTCCTGGAAGGCTCATCGCCCGCGGCTGCGACGCGCTCGGCTACTCGCACCGGCCGCTCCGGCGCAACGCGCCCGACTGCGACGGCCAGGGGCTGTGTACCTTCGGCTGCCCGACCGACGCCAAGCGTTCGACCAACGTCTCCTACGTGCCGCTGGCGCTGGAACGGTCGGCGCAGCTTCTGACCCACGTCAAGGTGGAGAAGGTTCTCGTCGAAAACGGTCGCGCGGTCGGCGTCGTCGGGAGGGCCCAGCGTCCGGAGGGGCGGGAGGTCACGGTCACCGTCCGGGCGAAGGTGGTGGTCCTCGCCTGCGGCGCGCTGCACACGCCGGCGCTGCTCCTCAAGAACGGCCTCGCGAACGGGTCCGGCGAAGTCGGGAAGAACCTTTCCATCCACCCGGCGGGCGCGGCGATGGGCCTCTTCGACGAGCCGGTGGAGAGCTGGCGTGCGGCGCCGCAGGGCTACTCGATCGACCACTTCGCGAAGAGCGACGGCATCCTCTTCGAGGGGGGGTCGACACCGCTGGAGGTCACCTCGGCGTCGCTGGGCGGCTTCGGTCCCGAACACCAGGAGCTGATGGAGCGCTACAACAACCAGCTCAACTTCGGCTTCCTGGTGAAAGACGTCTCCCGCGGGCGCGTGCGCGTCAGGCGCGACGGCCGGCCGTGGATGAGCTACTGGCTCGGCGAGCACGACCGGGTTCGGCTCCAGAAAGGGATGGCGATTCTCGCGCGGGTCTTCTTCGCCGGCGGCGCGCGCGAGGTCTGGCCGTGGGTGTTCGGCTGGGAGCGGCTGCGCGACCCGAGCGAGGTCGACCGGCTGGAGCGGGCGCACATTCCGGCGCGCCACTTCGACCTGACCGCGTACCATCCGCTCGGCACCGCCCGGCTCGGCGTCGACCCGAAGAGATCGGTCGTCGGTCCTACCCACGAAGCGCACGACCTGCCGAACTTGTACGTCTGTGACGGCTCGTCGGTCCCGAGCTCGCTCGGCGTCAACCCGCAGGTCACCATCATGGCGATGGCCTTGCGCGCGAGCGGCTTCATCGCCGAGCGCATCGAGCGGCTCTAGTTTCCGGACTCTGGAGTTCGGCGCAGAAGCCCTCCCATCGACCTTGCGCTTCCGACCCGTGTTCCTATTTAGTGACCTGAATAGAATAACCTCGACCAGCCGTGCCGTCCTAGACCGCTCACCCCGAGCCCGTCGGCGAGCGCCGGATGAGCTTCGTCGAAGGGGTGAGCGGCCCAGGGCGTTGCCGCCCATCCTTCGACTGCGCATCGCGCGGGAACGAGAAAGCGCCCAAACAGCTTCGGGTCGTCTCCTCGACGCACCTGACGACTCCTGGGACGGGACGCGAGCCTCCGGCGGCCGACGCGCGGTCCCGGGAAATGAAGCCCCGGCGGCCCAGGTGACACGAGGGCCGGCAGATGCGTACCCTCGACGCCCGCATGGACCGCTCCTCCGAACCTGCGCCGCGCGTGGCCGAACGGCCGTTCGGCCCCGAATTCCGGGATTTCTACGAGCGCCACTTCGCCTTCGTCTATCGGGTGGTGGCCCGCCTCGCCGGGCCCGAAGGCGACGTCGACGACCTGCTCCAGGAGATCTTCGCCATCGCCGGCCAGAAGCTTCCCGAATTCCAGGGCCGGGCGAAGGAGACGACCTGGCTCTACCGCATCGCCGCCAACGTGGTCAGCGCCGACCGGCGCAAACGCCGCCGACAGCACCTGTTGTCGATGCGCTGGCTCAAGCCGGCCGCGGGCGAGGAGGTCGTCGAAAGCCCGGACCGCGAGGTCGAACGGTCCGACGCCCACCGCCTGGTCCACGGCATCCTCGCCGAAATGAGCGAGAAGAAGCGGGCGGTGTTCATCCTCTTCGAGCTCGAAGGG
The DNA here is from genome assembly GCA_021787845.1 of Myxococcales bacterium. Classification (GTDB taxonomy): domain Bacteria; phylum Myxococcota; class Myxococcia; order Myxococcales; family JAJYLH01; genus JAJYLH01. Next base: position 46,545 of record JAJYLH010000021.1, read on the forward strand.
ATGCCCGGCCAGGACGTGGCGGAGGTCGTCGGGTGCCCCCTCGACACCATGTGGACGCGCCTATTCCACGCCCGGCGGGAATTCAAGCGGATCCTGGCGGAGCGCGGAATCCGCTCGACGGCCGACCTGTCGGCCCTGCCGGGAGCGACCAGGTGAACGACCCCTCCTTCCAGCCGCGGCGTTGGCGCGAGAGCTTGGACCTCGCGCCGCTCGTGGAGGCCGAGAGCGCCCTTTCTCCGCCCGAGGGGCTTCAGGAGCGCATCTACCATGCGCTGGCGCTCCGGTTCTCCCCGATGGCCGAGGCGGCTTCCGACCCCGAGCTGCGCTCGCTCCTTTTGCGGGCCGCCCTCGAGCCGCCCGCCGGCCTCAAGGAGCGCGTCCTGCGCGAGGTGACCGAAGAGGCCCTCGCCCGCCTGGGGCTCGCCGAGCCCGCTCGCCTGGCCGCGGCGAGCGATCCGGCTGCCCTCCTGCTCTCGCGGGCGGCGACGCTGGACCCGCCCGCCGGACGCCGCGCCCGGGGGCTGCTCAGGCTCACCCCGGGTCCCCGCCGGCGCCGGCCGGCGTTCGTGCTCGCCCCCCTCGCCCTCGCCGCCGCTCTCACCGGGCTGGTCCTCTTCCTCTGGCCGAGAGCGCATCCACCCACCGGGACCTCCCTGGCGGTCGGCACGTTCGGCCCGGTCGCGGTCCTGCGGGCGGGCGCGCTCTTGGCTCCCCACGCGACGCTCGAGGTGGGCGACGCCCTCACCGCCTTGTCCAACGATCCACAACGATTGCGTCTGGCCGGGGTCGGCGACTTCTTCTTCGGCGGTCAGGGCGGCCGACTCGCGCTCGAGAAGAACGACGCCGGAGGGGTCCTGCTCGCCCTCTCGGGCGGACGCATCGCCGTCCACGCCGTCCATCGGCCCCCGACCGCGCCGCTCGTCGTCGAGGCGGGAGACACCCGGGTGCGAATCGTGGGAACGATCTTCAGCGTCGACGCGACCGGGCCGAACGTTCGCGTCGCGGTGCGCGAAGGGCTCGTGCGGGTGACCCGCGGGACGCAGGTGACCTTCGTCGGCTCCGGGCAGGTCTGGTCCGCTTCCGCGGGGGTGAGCCGCTCCCGCCCGCCGTCCTGGGCGAATACCCTGATGCAAACCCTTGCGGGTCGAGCGGTGCCGCGTCCGGCTCCGTCCGCCCCGGGCACGGCTCGCGTCGCGGCCTCCGTGCCGCCAGCGACGAGCCTCGCCAAGGCGCCGCCAGCGCCGACGTCGCGCCCGCGGCCACGGTCGCGTCCCTCGCCGGTGACCACGGCACCGCTGCCGCCACTCGCTTCCGCAGCCGGACGCCCGGCGGCCGCGCAACCCGCCGTCGACCTGGTCGCGCTGGCGCGGGGCTTGATGGGCAAGTCCAAGGTCGAGCTGCGACGCATCGGTCGCGATGCCGCGCGGCAGGGCGATCTGACGACCGAGGCGGGCGCGCTCTACGCGCTGTCCTTCGCCGCCGACGCGACCGGGGCGGACCGCGCGGCGACCTTGGCGCAGCTCGCCCACCTGCTCGACGAGCAGCTCGCCGATCCAGCCGAGGCCCTCCGCATCTGGCGCTACCTCGCGGACAAGAGCCCAGCCGACCGGCCAGAGGCGGTGGCGAGCGAGTTCGAGGTCGACGTCGAGCTCGGGCGCCAGGCCGAGTTGGCCCGGGCCTTCGCCGAGTGCGTGCGCGCCTGCTCGCCGGACGACCTCGCGGTGGCGCGGTGGACGAGAGCGCTGGCGCTGGCCGATTCGCCGCGCTACGCGGCACTTTTGAAAGCGGCCAAGCGCATCGCTCCCACGGCCCAGCACGCGGCGGTCCTGACCTACGAGCAGCGCGCGCGGCTGCTCGCGGTCACCCAACCCGAGCGCGCCCGCCGTCTCGCGCGTTTCGCGGCCAAGCTTGCGCCCGACGACCTCGATGCCGACGTGCGCGCGCTGCTGAACGAGTGAGGCTTGGCGCCAGGGCGCCTGTGCGGGTCGGGCTCACGCCGATCATCTCGATTCTTGCCGGGCGCGGCCGCGGTCTGTTACGACCGTGAGCGTGACCCGCCGGAGCCTCGTTTGTTGCGCGGCGTTCTTGGCGCTGGGCGGCTGCCGGCTCCTGGAACCGCCGGCGACCGGGAAGGCTCCCGCTGACCTCACCCTCCGCGGCGTGGTGCTCGACCAGTACCAGCACGGCATCTTGACCGCGAAGGCGCGGATGAGCGTCGTGGGTTACGAGCGCGCCGACGACCGGGCTCACGCCGAAAGGCTGCGGCTGCACCCCTTGTCGAACGGCACCAGCGAGGGGACGCTGGCGAGCCTGCGGGCGGACGCGCGCCTCGGGAAGCGGGTGGTCGAGCTCTCCGGTGGCACCCGTTGGGTGTCGACCGGCGGCGACGAGATGTCGGCCCCGAGGTGCCACATCGACCTCAGCACGAGGCGGTTTCGCGGGGACGACCCGGTGAGCTTGAGCGGTCCCGGCTACCAGGCGAAAGGAGATCGGTTCCACGGCCGTTACGGGCCGGGCGGGCGCCTCGTCCTCGAAGGGCACGCCCAGGCGGCGACCGAGGGCGCCGTCGAGGCGGGCGCGCAAGCGGCCACCCGGGGCGAGCGATGATCGCGGCGGTCGTGGCGATGGCGCTGGCGGCCGGCTCGGCGGGTGCGCAAGTGCCCGGCGTTGGGCCGGCGCCGATTCCTGGTGGGCAGGATGGCACCCATTCCACGGGAGCGCCGCCGCCCAGTCGCCTGGTGCTCACGAGCGACGAGCTGTCGGTCACTCCTGGAACGCATGTCGCGGTGGCGACCGGCGCCGTCCACGCCCGTTCGTCGGAGATGGACGTGACCTGCGACCGCGGCCGGGCGACCTACGAATCGAACCCGTCTGGAGCGACCCGGCAAGTCGATGAGCTGGACGCGAGCGGTCACGTCCACCTGATTCGGACGCTCGACGGGCTCGTGGCCGACGCCGCCTCGGCGACCTGGTGGCGCGCGACCAACGAGATGGTGCTGGAGGGCGACGCGGTCGTCCATCGCGGGAACGACGTGCTCCGGGGGTCGAGGATCACGGTCTGGCTCGCGAACGACGGGTACGACGCCGACCATCCGCGGGTGCTCCTCGCGCGCTCGAGCGAGCCCGCGCGCGTGTCGGCGACCCGTCTTGCGGTCCGCGACGGCGGCCGGTCGGCGCGCTTCACGGGAGCGGTGCATCTCTCCCAGGGCGAGACGCGGGCGACGAGCGACCGGATGGACGCGGCGATCGATGGGTCGGGACTCGACCAGAAAGCGCTCTCGCGCCTGGTGCTCCTCGGGCACGCGCGCATCGTGAAAGGCGCGATGATCGCCACCGCGCGGCGGGCGACCTACGACGCGACCAACGGCGACCTCGTCCTGACGGGCGCGCCGCGGGTGGACTCGAAGGGCGACGTCATCGAAGGCGAGCGCATCACGGTCAACGGCCGGACCGGACAGGCTCGGGCCGAACGGGCGACGGCGCACGTGAAGGCGGACCGATGAGCGTCCTTCGTCTGCGCGCGCAAGGGCTGTCCAAGTCGTACCGCCGCCGGCGGGTGGTGGACGAGGTCTCCTTTCACGTCGAGCCGGGCGAGGTGGTGGGGCTGCTCGGCCCGAACGGCGCCGGGAAGACGACGAGCTTTCGCATCGTGGCCGGGCTCGTGACGCCGGATGCGGGCCGGGTGTTCCTCGGCGACGACGAGCTGTCGGGGCTGCCGCTGCATCTGCGGGCGCGGCGCGGGCTCGGGTACCTGCCGCAGGAGCCGTCGGTCTTTCGCAAGCTCACGGTCCTCGACAACTTCGTCGCGGCCCTCGAGGCGCTGCCGGGCGTGAGCGGTGCCGAGAGGCGCAAGCGGGCGGAGGCGCTCGTCGCGGAGTTCCGGCTGGAAGCCTTGCGTGACTCCCTCGGCGAACAGCTCTCGGGGGGGGAGCGGCGGCGGGTGGAGATTGCGCGGTCGCTGATTCCGGGGCCGAAGTTCATCCTTTTCGACGAGCCGTTCGCGGGGGTCGACCCGATCGCGGTCGGCGACCTGCAGAAACAGATTGCCGGTCTGCGCCATCGGGGTCTGGGCGTCTTGATCACCGACCACTCCGCGCGAGAGACGCTCGGCATCTGCGACCGGGCGTACCTGCTGTCGAACGGGCGGATTCTCGAGGAGGGCACCCCGACCGAGCTCGCCGCGAGCGGTCGAGCGAGAGCGGTCTACCTGGGCGAACACTTCTCGCTCGGCTAGCGCGACCCCCCGTCGGTCGATCGCTGCCCGGTCGGTCGAAAATCTGCAAAAGCAAATCGCGGACCTCGCCCGAAGCTCAGGGCGTGGGTCGGTCTGCCAACCACTTGACGATTCAGAAAAGTCAAGCGCGCAGCTCCGCGTCGCCCAGAAACCCGCTCAAGAGCCTGTTTCGGCTCTCCTACCGATGGTTTGGGAAGGATGCGCGGCGGAGGACGTTGCAAGATTTCGGCCATGGACGGAGACTCGGGGTGCCGCGGGGGCGGCGGGAGGCCAGGAGCCGGCCCGCCGTCTCGCAAGGGCGGGTCGCGTGGGGACGAGCGGGTCCCCCCAGTCCGGCGGCGGAGGTGCGATGGGTCTCGAGATCAAGCAGAGCATGAAGCTCACCCAGCAACTGGTGATGACGCCCCAGTTGCAACAGGCGATAAAGCTCCTGCAACTGGGGCGCCTCGAGCTCGTGCAGCGGGTCCAGGAGGAGCTGTTGCAAAATCCGCTCCTGGAGGAGTCGCCGGACCTCCAGCCGGAGGAGGAGCTTCCCGGGGAGCTGGCGATCCTCGGCGTGGAAGAACCGCCGCCGGAGGCGCAGCCGGAGCCGAACCGCACCGAGGAAGTCAAGGGGGAGGAGGGCAAGAACGAGTTCGACTGGGACGGCTACCTCGACAAGTACCAGGACCAGCCGCCGACCCCCAACACGCACGACCGCTCGGCCGAGGAGCTGCCGAGCTACCAGGAGACGCTGACCCGCGAGGAGTCGCTCCATGAGCACCTCGAGTTCCAGCTCCGGATGGACGACTGCGCGCCGGAGGAGCGGCTGGCGGGGTTCGAGATCATCGGCAACCTGACCGACGACGGCTACCTGCCGCCCGACGAGGCGGGGGGCGATCCGCTCCTGCAAATCGCCATCGAGGCGGGTGTCAGCGCGGCCGCCGCGGAGCGGGCGCTCAAGCGCATCCAACACTACGATCCGATCGGCTGCGGGTCGCGCGACTTGCAGGAGTGTCTGCTGATTCAGGCGAAACGCTGGATGGCGCAGGCTCACGGCGACCCGTCGGAAGCGGACGGCGAGCTGGTGCTGGCGATTCTGCAGGGGCACCTGAAAGCGCTCGAAGCGATGAACTACCCGGCCATCGCCCGGGACCTGAAGGTGGCGCTCGACGAGGTGGTCGAGGCGGTCCGGGTCATCCGGTCCTTCGAGCCCAAGCCCGGGCGCAACTTCACGACCCAGGAGCCGCAGTACATCACGCCGGACGTCTTCGTCCACAAGCTGGGCGAGAAGTACGTGGTGCAGCTCAATGACGACGGGCTCTCGAAGCTACGGATCAGCGAGAGCTACCGGCGGGCGCTCAGGGCGGACGGCAAGGTGCCCAAGGACTACGTGCAGGAGAAGCTGCGGAGCGCGGTGTGGCTCATCCGTTCGATCCACCAGCGCCAGCGAACGATCTACAAAGTGACGGAATCGATCATGAAGTTTCAGCGGGATTTCCTCGACCGGGGGGTGCAGTATTTGAAGCCTCTCATCCTGCGCAACATCGCGGACGACATCGGGATGCACGAGTCGACGGTGTCGCGGGTGACGGCCAACAAGTACGTCCACACGCCGCAGGGGATTTACGAGCTCAAGTATTTCTTCAACAGCTCGATCGCGCGGCAGAGCGGCGACGACATCGCGAGCGAGGCGGTGAAGTCGAAGATCCGCAGCTTTGTGGCGCACGAGCCTCCGGACCTGCCCTACTCCGATCAGAAGCTGGTCGAGCTGCTCGGTAGCCAGGGAATCAAGATTGCCCGCCGCACCGTCGCCAAGTACCGGGACGCCTTGGGCATCCAGCCCTCGGGCCGCCGGCGAAGGTACTTCTGACCGAGCGCGAGGTTTCGCCGCAAGATTGCTGGTTGGTTTGACGCATGCCTATCCGGTCGACACACTTGGAGCCGGAGACATCAGCGTCCGGGTCGGATGCGGCGTCCCGAGCCAACCCGGGCACTGACGTGCCCGGCTCCAACGTCCGGCAAGTGTGTCAACCGGATAGGCATGGTTTGACGCAAGTGCCCGTCAGGGAGCGCCGGCCCGGGTGAGCGACTCCGAGTTGCGTCAACCAGACCAGCAGACGCCGCCAGAAAGCCGTTTTCGCCCCATCGCTTGCCGGCCTTGCCGGAAAGGCCGGACGTCGGCAACCCCCACCGATCGGACCGATCAGTCGGATCCGACCGATCGGTCTGATCGGCGCACGCGGCCCGAACGCGGCCGCATCGCACGCCCGTGGCGTCTAGTTCGTGTCGGGCGTACAGGCTGCGCCGTCGTCCTGAGCATCCGTGACGGTGGTGACGGAATCGACCGGGTTCACGGTGATGCCGCTGCTCCCGACCGTGATCGTCGCGACCGTCCACTTCTGCCGTTGAAGGAGTGGTTTCGTGAAGGTCGTTCCGCCGTTCGGGCCCCACTGGACGCCCTTGATGAAGATGCGAACGTTGGCCGTCGCCGGCCCGAAGGACGTGGTGCCGCAATCGCTCCCACCGCCGTTCTGGTAGCCGCACTGGCGGTCGCAGTAGTTGAAGACCACGACCGTGTACGTCGCATCGAACGGAGCTTGATCGGTGTCGTTCTCCGGTCCGTAACCCCAGAGCTGGTCGATGTCGAGGGTCGGATCGTCGGTATAGACGTTGTCGGCCTGGCAGGTGTTGTTGAGCCCCCAGTCGACGGTGTCGGTCGCGAGAATGCCCGAATGGCAGCTCGACGGATCGGAGCACTTGCAATCCGCGTAGAAGCAGTCCGTCCCGCTGCCACCGCCGCCGAACAAGCCGCCACCCCCAGCATCGTCGAAGGCACCGCTCGGGCCGATGAAGTGCAGATCGAGGTCGTCGAACGCCTCGGGCCACGTCAACTGGACGTGGATGTCCCCCTTGGAGACGACGTGCACCACCGCGTCGACCGGCGCGGAGTCGCAGCCGAACTGATCGCTCGCGACCAGCTCGACCTTGTAGTCGCCGTCCAGCTCCGCGAAGAGCTTGGTCGGGTTGCCGCTGAGGGCGGTCAGGTTCTGGTTGCCGTTGGGCGGCTGGCTGACGAGCCGCCAGGTGTACTTCGCACCCCCGCGCGGCACCGTCGAGCTGCTGGCGTTGAAAGTGACGGTCGTCAGCGGCACCACCGTCGGGTTCGAGGTGATGTCGGTCGAGCCGTTCAGGATGCGGATGACCGCGGTCGGCCGGGTGCCGGGGGAGTCGCAGCCTGCCGGCGCGCCGTCGCCCTTCACCGGAACCGGCCCGTGCTGGTACTCGGTCGCGAGATAGAAGTTTCCCGTGAAGTGGGCCACCGCCGAAGGCGTGAAGGCCAGCTCGACGTTCACCTGGTCGCCGGGCTTCATGTCGAGCGGGATGGCCGGCACGGTCGAGGGGGTCATCGCGAAGTCCTGCTGCGAGCCGCCGTCCTCGGAGAAGGTGAACTGGGTCAGGTGGTACTCGACGTAGCCGCAGTTCTTCAGGTTGAGCGTCAGCTTGCGGGTCGTGCCGACCGGAATCGAGCCGAAGTCGAGCCCGCCGGTCGGCAGGATGCACAGGGCCGGGCCTTCGCCGTTCGCCTTGATGGGCAGCGTCACCGGGTTGTGGGCGTCGCTCGAGCTGATGATGAGGCTCCCGGTCTCGTCGCCGCTGGCAGTCGGCTTGAAGACCACCGGCACGTCCAGGTACTTGCTCGGCGCCACCGTCCCTTTCGCCTGCGCCGCCGGGACCGAGAAGTCGGGGAAGGAGGACTCGGTGACGACGTTCGACACCACGAGCGAGCCCGCGCCGTCGTTGTGGATGCGCACTGCGCGCGTCACCGTCGTGCCGTCGGCGGCTGGTCCGAAGTCGAGCGTCGGAATCACCGGCGGGCTCTTTGTGAAATCGGTGCAGGCGTTCGGGTCCTCGGTGGGGGTCGGCTCGGTGCCGTCCGGCCTGAGGACACACACCCGGATGTCCGACTGGACCCCGGTGCCCTTGACGTTGACGGTCACCGTCGGGTGGTCGGTGTCGTCCGAGGCGATGGTGAAGCTCCCCGAGACCGCTCCTGGCTTGTTCGGGATGAAGCGCACCCGCAGGCGGGCGCAGGAGCCGGAAGCGACGGTGGTGCCGCCGTCGTTGTCGACGTGGCGCGAGGCGCCCGAGCAGTCGGTCTGGTACACGCCTTGGAGAAGGAAGACGCTGGGGAGCGCCTTGGTGTTCGGCGCCTGCACGTTCAAATCGCCGGTGCCGATGTCGCTGACGTCGACGAGCTTCGAAGCCGTGGTGCCCACCGCGACCTCGCCGAAGTCGATGTCGACCGGCTGGACCTGGATGGTGGCATAGACCGACTTGGTCTTGGTGTCGCAGTTGCAGCCGCTCGCCGCCGCCGCCGCCAGGGCCGCGGCGACGGCCCAGCGAATGGGTCTGCACGAGAACAGCGGAACAGCGCGCATGGTGGGACTCCCGATGGCCGACCGAAACGCTATCGTATCCGAGGCAAGCCGGCTGGCACACCCGACCAGGCCGCCTCGGGGGGCAATCGTGCTAGCAAGACGCGTGCCCCGAGACCGACCGCCGGTTCTTGCGGTGCGTCACGCGAATCGGGGGCGTCGCCTGTTCAGTCTCTGGACAGTGCCCGCCCCGAAGGTGCGACATCGGTGCACCATGTCGTCGCTGCGGCGAGCACCCGGGCTCCATTATGCTCAGCGCGATGCCCGGCACGTCCGCCAGCGAACCGCTCGTCGAGCTGATCCATCGCCGGGTCGTCATCGTCACGGGGAAAGGCGGGGTCGGGAAGACCACCGTCGCCTCGGCGATCGGCCGGCTCGGAGCGCAGGCGGGTAAGCGCGTGCTCATCGCCGAGATGGGCAGCGAGCCTGGCGCGCCCTCGGGCGTGAGGCAGGTGCTGACCGGCTCGGACGACGCGCTCGGCGAGGAGCCGACGGAGCTGGGCGAGAACCTCTTCGGCGTGCTCTTGACGCCGGAGGCGGGCCACCGGGCGTTCTTGCGCGACGTGCTCCCGCTCGGGTTTCTCGCCGACCGGGCGCTGCGCGCCGAGCCCCTGAAGCGCTTCCTCTCGGCGGCGCCGGCGTTCGCCGAGCTGGGGATGCTCTATCGGGGTTTGAAGCTGGTGCGGGAGGAGAAGCGCGGGAAGCCGGTGTGGGACCTCGTGGTCATCGACGCGCCGGCGAGCGGGCACGCGCTCGCGTTCGCGACGCTGCCGGAGGTGGCGCTCAAGATCATCCCCGGCGGGCCGATCGGTCGGGCGGTGAAGGCGGGCCACGCGATGCTGACCGACCCCGCGACGACGGTGGCGCTCGTCACCACGCTCCCCGAGACCCTGCCGGTCACCGAGGCGCTGGAGCTGGTGCGCGGCCTGGAGAAGAGCCGGGTGCTCGTCCACGGGGTGGTCGCGAACCTGGTGCCGGACGACCCGTTCACCGAGAGCGAACACGCCCTCTTGGACCGCACCCTCTCTCAAGGAGGGGCGCCGGAGACCTTCCTCGGCTCGCGGTCGCTCGGGCGCCTCAAGCGCGCGCGCGACGCGCTCCAAGGCCTGCGCGCGCAGGTGCAGGAAAAGATCTATACGGTGCGCGAGCACGCCTCGCGCGGCCCCGAGCTCGTCCTCGACGTCGCCCGTGAGCTGGCCGCATGAGCGCCGTCAGGATCGATGCGATGAGCGGTTCGGAGGTCGAGGAGCTCGTGGAGGGCAAGCGGGTGCTCGTCCTGTGCGGCGCCGGCGGGGTCGGGAAGACCACCACCTCGGCAGCGCTCGCGCTCGCCGGCGCCCGTGCCGGTAAGCGCGTCTTGGTCCTCACCATCGACCCCGCCCGCCGGCTCGCCCAGGCGCTGGGGATTCCCGACCACGCCGAAGAGCCGACCCCCGTGCCGGCGGAGCGGCTCCAGGCGGCGGGGGTGGACGGCTCGGGCACCCTCGACGCCTGGATGCTCGACCCGCGCGTCGTCTTCGAAGGCCTCGTGCGCAAGCTCTCCTCGCCGGACAAAGCCGAGGTCATTCTCGACAGCCGCCTCTACCGGCACCTGACCGACCTCATCGCGGGGATGCAGGAGTACACGGCGGCCGAGGCGCTCTACTCGTTCGCCCACGAAGGGCGCTACGACCTGATCGTGCTCGACACGCCGCCGTCCAGGAGCGCTCTCGACTTCCTCGAGGCGCCCGGGCGGCTCGGGCGGTTCCTGGAGGACGGCGTGGTCCAGCTCTTCCTGCCGAAGGAAGGGGGGCTCTTGCGGCGGGCGGGGAGGTTCTTGAGCCAGATCTTCGCCCGGGTGTTCGGGGAGTCGTTCGTCGAGGAGCTGCAGGTGTTCCTCTCCGCCTTCAGCGGGATGTTCACGGCCCTTCGGGCCCACACCCGGGGCGTACGGGAGCTGCTCCAGTCGAAGGACGCGGCGTTCTTGCTCGTCACTTCCACCGACGAGGAGGCCGTCGACGAAGCGCTCTACTTCCAGGAGAAGCTCATCGAGCGGGCGCTGCCGTTCGCCGGGTTCGTGCTGAACCGGTCGTATGCCGCCCTGGAGCGCTGCCGTCACCCGGAAGAGCTGCCGCCCCTTTCGACCGCGGAGGAGCGGGCGGCGATGGCGAAGCTCGGCCGGCTCGCCGACCGGGAGCGGTCGCAGGCGAGGGAAGATCGGAGGCTGCTCGACAAGTTGAAGGCCCTGGCGGGGCGTGGGTTCGCGGTCGCCGCGCCGCACCTGGGCGAGGCGGTCGAAGACTTGCCGGGCCTTTTGCGCCTGGCGCGCGGGATGGCCGACTAGGCCGGCGAGGTCGGAGGGGTGGCCGATGGCAAAGGTGCGCCAGGGCGTGGAGCCGAGCGAAATGATTGCCACCGCCGCCACGGGTTCTGTAGGCTTGCTCCCGATGGTCTTCCCGGCGCGCAAAGACCGAGCGCGACTTGTCTCTTTTTCGTTGGACGTAAGCGAAAGCCGCCGACCGGCGGCGCTGCAAAGGAGCGTCGTGCCATGCAGGTCAACGTCACGTTCCGCCACCTCGCGCCGAGCGACGCGCTCAAGGCGTTCGCGAAGGAGAAGGTGGAGCACGTCAAGAAGTACCTGGACCAGACGAGCGACGCGCAGGTGATTCTCTCGCTGGAGAAGCACCTGCACCACGCGGAGGTGCTGGTCCATTCGGGGCCGTTCTTCCTGCGCGGCAAGGAGAAGAGCGACGACATGTACGCGTCCATCGGCCTCGCGATGGACAAGATCGAGCGGCAGCTCAAGCGCTACAAGGAGCGGCTGCGCCAGCACAAGCCGGCCGGGCACCACAACGCGATGGCGTCGAAGGTGACCCAGTCCATCGTCGAGGTCGAAGAGGCGCCGGGGCAGGAGGACCGCCTCCCCATCTCGAAGGTGGTCGCGCAGAACGAGCTGTTGGCGAAGAAGATGACCATCGACGAGGCCGTGACGCAGATCGACCTGATGGACAGCGCCTTTCTCGTCTTCACGAACGCCGACACCAACCACGTCGCGGTGCTCTATCGGCAGAAGGACGAGCGGACCTTCGGGCTCATCGACGCGGTCGCCTCGGTCTAGGGGCCGAGCGCCCTCAGGCGGCGGTTCTTCGTGCGGCGGCCGCCCGTGCCGGCGGGGTGCGGGCGGGATGCAATCGAGCGTTGCCTCGGGGCGGTGGCGGGTGTTAGTAGCGGCCCTCCGGCCGTGGGCCGAAAGCACGGGGTCGACATGAAGATCGTCGAGTTTCTGCGGCCGGAGCTGGTCCTGGACGAGCTGAAGGCGACCGAGAAGACCGCGGCGCTGCGGGAAATCTGCTCGTTTCTCGCGTCGCGCGACGCGAGCCTGCCGCCGGAGGACCAGCTCTTCCAGGTGCTGGAGGAGCGCGAGCAACTGCGTTCGACGGGCATCGGCGACCACGTGGCGATTCCGCACGGGCGGTTCTCGGGGCTCGAGCGGTTGACGGCGGCGTTCGCCCGGTCGAGGGAGGGCATCGAGTTCGTCGGGACCGACGACAATCCGGGGCTCTTCCAGCACTTCATCGTGGTCTTCGCGCCGGAGAACTCCGCGGGGCTGCACCTGAAGGCGCTGGCGCGGATCACGCGGCTGTTCAAGAAACCCGAGCTCCGGGAGGCGATTCTCGCCGCCCCGGACGCCGCCGGCATCTACCGGATCATCGCCGACGAGGACGCGAAGAGCTGAAGCGCTGCCGGTGACCTTCGCGGGTCGACCTCGCTCGGCGACGAGACCGCTCGGCCCGGTTCAGTGGATCGACGCGCCGACCGGCACGCCCGGCTCCGCGCCCGCCGGCACGTAGCCGACGCCCTTCTCCAGCACCTCTACGATCGCCCGGCTGAACGCCGGAATGTCGCCCGGCTGCCGGCTCGTCACCAGGTTCCCGTCGACCACCACCTCCTGGTCGTAGACCTCGATTCCCGCGCGCAGCAGGTCGTCCTGGACCGTCCGCCAGGCGGTCACCCGGCGCCCGTCGAGCATCCCGGCGGCGAGGAGAAGCTGCGGGCCGTGGCAGATGGCGAAGACCGGCTTGTTCCTGAACGCCTGCGCGAAGCGGATGAATCGCTCGTCCGCGCGAAGCTGGTCCGGCGAGTAGCCGCCCGGGATGAGGAGCGCGTCGTAGTCTTCCGGGTTCGCCTCGTCGATGGTGTCGCTCGGCCTGACGCGGACGGCCTCGTGGTAGCCGGCGATCGGGTCCCGGTGCGGTGCGATGACCTCGACCTGGTGCCCCGCCTGGCGGAGGGCCTCGATCGGCTCCGACAGCTCGTGATCCTCGAACCCTTGGGTCGCGACGCAAGCGATTCGCATGGCCACCCTCCTTGGTCGAAAATAGTCGCGAAACGCGGCGCTAGCGGGGAACGTCGTAGATGCGCACGCCCGCGCCCTCGAAGATCGAGCGAAGGCCGAGCTGGGTCTCCAGGAGGTAGCGCGACTCGGCGCGATCGACGACCACGTAGCGGACGCCGAGCTTTCGCAAGTGAGCGAGCGCCGCCGCGCGCGGCAGCCGGCACGAGCGGCGGTGGAAGCGGGCGCTTCCCGAGAAGCCTAGCGGCACGGCCGGCGGCCCGAGGACGGACGCGGGCTCGCCCGGCCCCTGCCAGGTCACCCGGAGGAGCGCACCGCCGCCGTCCTGCTCGTAGCGAACCTCGACCCGGTGGCTGCCTGGCGAAAGCGCTACCGTTCCCTCGCGGCGCCGCGGGGGATGGATGCCGCCGTCGTCGACCACCAGGCGGCCGTCGACGAGGAGCACGGCGCCGTCGTCGCTGTCGACGGTGAAGGTGGTGCGACCGGCGCGGGCGACGGCGAGCTCGCCGGTGACGTCGAAGGAGAAGTCCGTCGGCTCGGCGCCGGGAACGATCGGCCGGGAGAAGTCCAGGTCGAGCCGGGTGAGCTTCAGCGGTGCCGCCTCCTCGGGCGCGTTCCAGGCGAGGAGCGGCCCGGCGACGGGGTCCTCCCGGAGGGCCTCGGAAAGCCGCTCGGGCGTGCGGGTCAGATAGCCGCCGAGAATCGGATGGCGGTGGAGCGTCTGGTGCCAGAGGGGGCGCAGGTCGCGGCAGGCGTCGAGCACGGCGAAGGGTTCCGGGTCGCGGGCCCAGGCGACCATCGGCGCCGGAGTCGGGAAGGAGGAGGTGACGAAGGCGTGAGGAACGTGCTCGGCGACGGCGATGCAGGCAAGCGGGAGCGCAAGCTTCCACGAGAAGCGCTTCGCCAGGGCGTCGAGGGCGGGGGCGAGCGCGGCGGCGAGGCCGAAGGTCGCGGCGAAGGCGAGCCGGACCGGAACACCGGTGAAGCGAAGGAGCGCAAACGCGTGGACGACCCAGGCGTAGGGGAGCCGGTCGGGCCAAGCGACGCGGCCACCGACGTGGAGGCTGGGCCCGAGCGAGAGCACGATGCCCAGGAGCGCTGCCGTCAGGTAGGTCCCCACCCGCGGGGCGCGCAAGAGGAGCCCGGCGAGGACCAGGGCGACGAGGACGTAGCCGAGATAGGTGGCGTTCTCGGCGGGGTTTCCGGTCCAGGCGCGCCAGGCGCTCGTGAAGGGGGCAAGAGCGCTCGCGCCGTTCGGGAGGAAGAACGACTGCACGTCGGCGGAGTAGAACCAGGCCGGATGCGCGCCGCCGATGGGCTCTTTCGCGCGCTCGCGGAGCATCGCGAGGCCGAGCGGCGCGACGAGGACCAGGTAGGTGGCGCACATCGAGAGCGCCTGGAGCGCCATCCGGCCGAGCCGCCGCCCGCGGTCGCGGACGATCTTTCCGCCGAGGATCGCGGCCGAGAGGATGAACGCGTCGAAGAGGCCGTACCAGCTCGCGAGCGAGGTGACGCAAAGCAGCGCTCCGCCCGCGAACACGAAGCGCCAGCGGCCCTGGTCGAGGAGGTGGACGAAGGCGATGACGTAGAGCGGCACCCACTCCATCGCCACGAGGTGCATGTGGCCGAGCGCGTGCCCGAAGTGGTAGGTCGAAAAAGTGTACGCGCAGCCCGAGAGGAACGAGGCGAGGCGCGAGGCGCCGGTCTCGCGCCCGAGGGCGTACATCGCGAGGCCGCTCCCGGCGAACGCCCCGAGGACGAGCAGGTTGAACGAAGTCCAGGCGCCGAACGCCGCCCGCAAGGGGATGAAGAGGAGCGCATCGGGCAGGTCGAAGGTCTGGAACACGAGCGTCGTTCCCGTCGGGTGCCAGAGGTCATGGGTGAAGAAAGGGCTCCTGCCGGACAGAAGCGCCCTGCGCACCCACTCGAAGCCCCAGAGGGTCTGCCAGTTGTCGCCGGTGTCGCCGGCCAGCCGGCTCGTCAGGTGCAAGCACAAGGGCCAGGTGAAGGCGAGCGCGAGCACCCCGTAGCCGGCGACGACCGCCAGCCCGAGGAGCCAGGCGCGGGCGCGCGGGGGCCCGCGCGCGGGCTCGATCTGCCCCTGGGGGACCCGCGCGCGGGTGCCGCCAGCGGGGAATGCGACGCCCATCGGCGCTGTCATACGCCATCTGGCGCGACGAGAACGAGCCTCGGGCCGCCGGCAGCACGAACGACGAAGGAGCGCTTGTTCGCCCGCAGACCGCTCACTATGCTCTGGAAGCTCGGCTTGACGCCGACTTTGGACCAAGCCCAGGACCATGACCCAGAAAACTCTGACCCGTTTCGCCCGCCGGCTCGCGCTCGTGCTCTGCGCCGGCGCGGTCGCCCTGCTCGCCCTGAGCGTCAGCCACAAGCCGCTCGCGGCGCCGTCGGCGCTGGCCGACCCGCCCCTCCCGAGCGCCACGGACTCCAAGAGCGGTGCCGCCTACGACCTGTCGTCGCTCCAGGTCTTCCGGCAGGTGGTCGTCTATATCAAGGACGACTACGTCGACCCGGTGCGCATCCACCCGAAGCACATGTTCATGGCCGCCCTGGAGGCGGTGGAGAGGACGAGCGCCGAGGTGATGGTCAAGGGCAGCGCCCAATCCGGGCACGTCGAGGTCACCTGCGGCAACGCCACCCAGGCCTTCGACTTCTCCGACGTCACCTCGATCTGGATGATCCCCCATCGCATCCGGCCGATCTTCGCCTTCATACAGAAGAACCTGCTCCCGACGGAGAACCGCCGGAACATCGAGTACGCCGCGATCAACGGGATGCTCTCGACGCTCGACCCGCACTCGTGGTTCTTGAACCCCGAGAGCTACCGGGAGATGCAGCTCCAGACGAAGGGGGAGTTCGGCGGCATCGGGTTCGTCATCGCGATGGAGAAGGAGCGCCTGACGGTGAAGAAGGTGCTCAAGCACACGCCGGCGTCGAAGGCGGGGATCAAGGCGGGCGACCACATCACCCGCATCGAGGACGAGAGCACGATCAACATGGACCTGAACGACGCGGTGTCGCTCCTGCGCGGCAAGCCGGGGACGCCGGTGCGGCTCTGGATTCAGCGTGGCAACAGGCCGGAGAAGCTCCTCCACATCACCCGGGCGAGCATCTCCATCGACAGCGTGACGAGCCAGCTTCTCGCGGGCGGAGTCGGCTACGTGCACATCTCGTCCTTCGCCGGCACCACCAGCGCCGACCTGAAGACCGCCATCCAGCAGATGGCCGAGGACAACCACGGCCCGCTCAAGGGCTTGGTGATGGACCTGCGCTCGAACCCGGGCGGCCTCTTGGAGCAGGCCTACCAGGTGGCGGACATGTTCATCGACAAGGGCACCATCGTCACCACCGCGGAGATGGGTGACAAGCTCCGGGAGCCGAAGGTCGCGCACGACGACCCGACCGACCGGGCGTTCCCGCTCGCGGTGCTGGTCAACTCCGAGTCGGCGAGCGCGAGCGAAATCGTCACCGGCGCGCTGAAGAACCTGAACCGGGCGCCGATCATCGGCCGGCAGACCTTCGGCAAGGGCTCGGTGCAGGTGCTCTACGAAATCCAGGCGCCGGGCACGGCCAAGGAGGCCGCGCTCAAGCTGACCATCGCGCAGTACCTGACCCCGGGCGACAAGTCGATCCAGGGCATCGGGGTGACGCCGGACATCGAGCTCTTGCCGGCGCGGGTGACGAGGAACCGGGTCGACCTCTTCACCTCGCCGCACCTGATGCGCGAGACCGACCTCGACAAGCCGTTCCAGGCGGGCTTCACCGACGTGCCGCAGCCGGTCTCGGTCGCCCTCCCGAAGCCGAAGATCCGGCTGCGCTACGTCCAGCCTCCGGCGAAGACGGTCGCCGGCCTTTCGAGCACCAGCGGCACCGGGGCGGGCGGACGCGACCTGAAGGACGTGCAGCAGGACGACAACGACGACGACAGCTACCTCGACGCGGAGCCGGACGACGACCACGTCACGAGCGACTACCAGGTGGAATTCGCTCGCCGGCTCCTGCTGGCGGCGCCGAAGACCGACCGGGTGGGCCTCTTGAAGGCGGCCCAGCCGTTCCTCGCCAAGGAGCGGGCGGTCGAACGCGCGAAGATCGACCAGGCGATCGAGAAGCTCGGCGTCGACTGGTCGGTGACGCCGCGGGTGAAGGGGACGCCCGAAGCGCGGGTCAGCTTCACCGCAACCCCGGAGCCGACGATGGCCGGCCGCTTCATGACGCTCCAGATCTCCGTCACGAACACCGGCACCGCTCCCTTCGAGCGGCTGCGCGCCTCGACCAAGTGCGACGAGCGCAAGACCGCCTATCAGGGCATGTGCCAGGTGTTGGAGGACCGCGAGTTCCTCTTCGGCGACGTGGCGCCGGGCGAGACCCGGACCTGGTCGACCTCGTTCAAGATTCCGAACCACCTGCCGGCCGCGGACGAGGACCTCTCGCTCGTCTTCGACGACGCCCACCACGACGCGCCCCCGCCCCGCCGCGTCTCGGTCGAGACGCTCGAGGCGAAGAAGCCGGCCTTCGCGTACACCTTCCAGGTCGAGGATCCGGAGCACGACAACCTGGCGGTGCCGGGCGAGACCATCGACGTCGAGGTCGACGCCAAGAACACCGGCGCCGGCATCGCCAAGAGCGCCTACGTGTCGCTGCAGAATCCGGGCAACGAGAACGTCTTCATGAAGAAGGGCTGGGTCGGCCTGGGGGTCCTCAAGCCGGGCGAGACCAAGAGCGCCACCCTCTCGATGCGCCTCAAGCCCGGGCTCGACGCCTCCCGCGGCATCCCGTTCAAGCTGGAGATCGGCGACCGCGACAGCTTGCAGTTCACCTTCGACAAGCTCTCGCTGCCGGCGGCGGCGACCGCGCCCGAACAGTCGCATCGCCACGGCTTCTTGCGGCTGCGCCGGGACGAGACCCTCCTCTCGGCGCCCAAGGCGGGCTCGGCGCCCATCGCCCAGGCGCATCGGCGGGCGTCGCTCGTGGTGGTCGGCGAGGTCGGCCGCTTCGACCGGGTCGAGTGGCGGCAGAACCGCTTCGGCTACGTGCCAAAGACCGCGGGCACCTTCGCGCCGGGCCGGGTGCCCTCCCGGATTTCGAGCTCCGCCGCGCCGGTGATGTTCCGCGACCCGCCGGTCATTCGCTTCGCCGGCGTCGACCCGACCCGGGCGCCGGTGATGACGGACGCCGACCATTTCGAGCTGTCCGGCGTGGCGACCGACGCCTCCGGCCTGATGGACGTGCAGGTCTTCGTCGAGGGCCGGAAGGTCTTCTTCCACACCGCCGGAAGCGCCCACGTCGCCCGGATTCCGTTCCAGGCGCCGATTTCCCTCAAGCCGGGGAACAACCTCGTCGTGGTGGTCGCCCGCGAGGATCAGGACTTCGCCTCGCAGCGGGTGCTGCTGATCCACCGCCAGACGCCGGCCATCGCCGACCGCAAGGTCGACTCGGCGTCGAAGACCCAGTAGCGTTCCGAAGAGAGCGGCAGCGCTCGCGGGGAACGGCGCTGCACCCGCTGGCCGCTCCGACGACGGACATCCACAAGACCGTTCGATGCGCCTGTCCGACTTCGACTACGACCTGCCCGACGCGCTCATCGCGAGAGAGCCGCTCGCCGAGCGCGACGCCTCCCGGCTGCTCGTCTTGCCGCGGAGCGGCGGGCCCCCGACCCATCGCGCCTTTCGCGACCTGCCCGATCTGCTCTCGCCGGGCGACCTGATGGTCTTCAACGACGCCCGCGTGATCCCCGCGCGCCTGCGCGGGCGCAAGGTGGATAGCGGCGGCCGGGTCGAGCTGCTCCTGGTCGAGAAGCGGCCCTCGCTGCCGGGCGAGAAGGGCGAGCGGTGGTACGGCCTCGGGCAGGCGTCGAAGAGTTTCCGCGTCGGCCAGAAGCTCGAGTTCGGCGCGTCGCTCACCGCGGAGGTCACCGGCGTCGAGCCGGAGGGCGGCCTCGAGGTCCGCTTGAGCCTCGGCGGTGACGGGCTGGTCGAAGCGCTCTGGGAGCTGGGCGAGATTCCGCTGCCGCCGTACCTGCGCGCGCCGCGGCGGCCGGCCCGGACCGATCCGAACGCCGCGCGCTACCAGACGATCTTCGCCCGCCGGCCGGGAGCGAGCGCGGCGCCGACGGCGGGGCTCCACTTCACCGCCGGCACCGTCGACGCGCTCTCGCGCCGGGGCATCGAGCGGGCGACGGTGACCTTGTTCGTCGGTCCGGGCACCTTCCTCCCGGTCCGTTCCGAGGACCTGTCGCGCCACCACATGCACGAGGAGCGCTACGAGATTCCGAGCGCGACAGTGGAGGCGGTCTCGCGGGCGCAAGACCGGGGCGGCCGGGTGGTCGCGGTGGGCACCACGAGCTTGCGCGCGCTGGAAGCGGCGAGCGACGGGAAGCGGCTGCGCGCCGGGGAGGCGACGACCGACCTCTTCATCACCCCGGGCTACGAGTTTCGGACCATCGACGCCCTGGTGACGAACTTCCACCTCCCGAAGTCGACGCTCCTGATGCTCGTGTGCGCTCTCGCTGGACGCGAGCGCATCCTCTCGGCCTACGCGGAGGCCATCCGGGAGCGCTACCGCTTCTTCAGCTACGGCGACGCGATGCTGGTGGTTTGAAGCGGCCATCCGCTTGACACATTTGGCGCTGGACTTGGAGCCAGACACGTGAGTGTCCGGGTTGGGCACGACGTCCCGGTCAAACCCGGACACATGTCCGGCTCCAACATCTGGGCAAGCGAGTCAACCGGATAGGGCATGGGCTGAAGGCCCAGTAGGATGGACAGTCCGGTCGCGTCTCGGGCATGCGTTGAGCGCGGAAGGATCGCGCGACCGGCTGTCCGTCGTTCCAGAGCGATCGCTGTCCGTCGCAGGGGGGCGTCGGACGGCCGTCCGTAACGCCTGACGGCGCACGGCCGGACCGTCCAACCCACTGTGGGACCATCCAACCCACTGGCCGCTGGTCGGCGAGCGTCGAAACCGCGCTGGTCTCAGGCGTTGGCGATGCACCTGGCCCTTCTGTCGTGTCCGGTCGCTCTTCGCGCGAGGCGGCGAGCCGCGCTCATCTCGATCGATCGCGCGTCGGACAGGCCCCTTCCGATCCGGGCGAGGCGGGCTTAGGTCGAAAGCGAGGGCCAACAACTCGAAGCCAAGGCGAACCGAAAAGGGCCCGGCAGGCGGGCGCCGAACAGGGAGGAGAACGATGGCGGAGTACATGTCGACCACGACCAAGGAGTCGGTCATCGGCGCGGAGGTGAGCTACCACGCCGTCTTCACGGGCGTCATCGTCGCGCTGGCGCTCGCGCTGTTCTTGAACATCCTCGGCAATGCCATCGGCATCGCCGCGGTGGACCCGTTCACCGGGGCGACGCGGACGTTGAGCTCGGGACCGGTGTTGTGGAGCCTCGGGATCCCGCTGGTGAGCTTCATCATCGGCGGCTTCTGCGCGGCGGCGGTGTCGAAGTCGGTCAGCTCCGGACGCGGGGCGCTCTTGGGGCTGCTCGTGTGGGGCCTGGGCCTCATCTTCCTGGGGGCGCTCTGGGCGGTGACGGCTCCGGCGCCAGTCGCGGGGGCGATGGCCGTGGGCGTGAGCACGGGCTTCTGGCTCCTGTTCTTCGCGATGTGCTTGGCGCTCATCGGCGGCGTCTTCGGGGGGTACCTGGGGAGCCGCCCGCTGCATCGGTCGCTCGAGCGCGAGCGGGAGGCGTACGTCCAGCGCCACGCGACGACCTGACGAGCGGTCCTGGGCGAGCACGCCAGGGACCGGACCACGGCGAAGGCCTGAACCGCTCACCCTGAGCGCAGTCGAAGGGCGAGCGGTTCAGGCTGGAACGTCAGCGTCCTCGGCCAGCCCGGACACTGACCTATCGGCTCCAACACCGGGCGAGCGCGTCGACCGCAGAGCCCAGCTCGGCGTCATCTCTCGGCGCGCTTCTTCGCGTATTCGGCGACCAGCGCTTCCTGCTCGGCCTTGGGAACCGGCGCGTAGCGGGCGAGCTCCATCGTGAACTCGCCCTTCCCTTGCGTCGCGCTCCTCAGGTCGGTGGAGTAGCCGAACATCATGTTCAGCGGGACCTCCGCCACGGCCACGACGTAGCTCTCCCGCGACTCGGTGGTCTGGATGATGCCGCGCCGCTGGTTGAGCTGCCCGACGATGGCCCCTTGGAACTCCTCGGGAGCGGTCACCTCGACCTTCATCACCGGCTCCAAGATGAGCGGCTTGGCCGCGTGCATCGCCTCCTTGAAGGCGGCGACCGCGGCGATCTTGAAGGCGAGCTCGCTCGAGTCCACCGGGTGCGACGAGCCGTCGTTCAGGACCGCCCGCACGCCGACCACCGGGAAGCCGATGAGCGGCCCTTTCGCGATGGCCTCCTTGAAGCCCTTCTCGACGGCGGGGATGAACTCGCGGGGGACCGCGCCGCCCACCACCTCGTCGACGAACTCGAACGGCTCCACCGCGTCGTGCGGCAACGGCTCGACGAACCCGCCGATCTTGGCGTACTGGCCGGCGCCGCCGGTCTGCTTCTTGTGGGTGTAGTTGTACCCGCCGCGCTGGGCGATGGTCTCGCGGTAGGCGACCTGCGGCTTTCCGGCGACGACCTCGCAGCCGTACTCGCGCCTCATCCTTTCGATGTAGATGTCGAGGTGCAGCTCCCCCATCCCGGAGATGATGGTCTGCGCGCTCTCCTCGTCGCGCTTGACCCGGAAGGTCGGGTCCTCCTTGGTGAAGCGGTTGAGCGCCTTGGAGAAGTTCGCCTGGCCCGCCTTGTCCTTCGGCGCCACCGCGAGGTCGATCACCGCGGCGGGCACGTGCATCGAGGTCATGGTGTAGGTGACCGAGCCGTCGGTGAAGGTGTCGCCCGAGGCGCACTCGACGCCGAAGAGCGCGCAGATGTCGCCCGCCTGCGCCTCCTCGACGTCGTGCATCTCCGCGGCGTGCATCCGGACCAGCCGGGGCACCTTCACCTTGCGCCCGTTCATCGCGTTGACGATGAAGTCGCCCTTCTTCACCGAGCCCTGGTAGACCCGCATGTAGGTGAGCTGCCCATAGCGGCCGTCCTCCAGCTTGAAGGCGAGGCCGACGAAGGGCTTTTGCGGGTCCGACTCGAGGACGATCCGCGCCTCGTCGTTCTTCTGGTCGAGCGCCTGGTTGTTGACCTCGGCGGGGTTCGGCAGGTAGAGCGCGATGCCGTCCAGGAGGAGCTGGACGCCCTTGTTCTTGTAGGCGGAGCCGCACATCACCGGCGTCATCTTGAGGGCGATGGTCGCCCGGCGGATGGCCTGGCGCAGCTCGTCGACGCCCACCGGCTCCTCGGCGAGAAACTTCTCCGCCATGAGGTCATCGACCTCGGCCACCTTCTCGATGATCTCCCGCCGGCGCTCTTCGGCGGCGCTCTTCAGGTCGTCGGGGACCCCGGTCTCCCGGATGGTCTCGCCATTCAGGCCCTCGAAGTAGAACGCCTTCATCCCGATGGGGTCGACGATGCCCTGGAACCGGTCCTCGCCGCCGATGGGGAGCTGAATCTTGACCGCGTGGTGGTTCAGCTTCTCGAAGAGCATGGTCGCGACGCGGTCGTAGTTGGCGCCGGAGCGGTCCATCTTGTTGACGAAGGCGATGCGCGGGACGCCGTAGCGCTTCATCTGCCGGTCGACGGTGATCGACTGGCTCTGCACCCCGGCGACCGAGTCGAGGACCAGCACCGCGCCGTCGAGCACCCGGAGCGCCCGCTCCACCTCGATGGTGAAGTCGACGTGTCCGGGGGTGTCGATCAGGTTGATTTGAATCTCCTTCCACTCGCAGTAGGTCGCGGCGGACTGGATGGTGATCCCCTTCTCCCGCTCGAGGTCCATCGAGTCCATCTTGGCCCCGACCCCGTCCTTGCCCCGCACCTCGTGAATCGCGTGAATCCTCCCCGTGTAGAAGAGGATGCGCTCGCTCAGGGTGGTCTTCCCCGAGTCGATGTGGGCGGAGATGCCGATGTTCCGGACTTGCTCGATGTTCGCCACTTCCGTTCCTTCTCTTCGCGCCTCGAGGCCGCTCATGGGCCTCGCGGCTAAGGACTAGAAAACCCTCCCGCAGCCTTCGACTGCGGACGTTCTGCCTCTCGCATGGTTATCGAGAGTCGCCGGGGATGCTCCTGGCCCGGCCGCCCCGAAGCGGGGCGCGCGCCCGTCTACCACGGCGAGCGACGTGCCGCAAGTCGATCGCCCCCGGCCCTGGGAAGCCCGGGCGCGCGAACGCTTGGATGCCCGCGCCGGCCGGCGGGATTCCCGAACGCGGCGCCGGAAGAGCCCCTGCCCTTTTCCGCCGGTCGAAGTTCCTGCCACGCTCCAAAGGGTACCCCTCGGCGGCGGCCGCGTTCACATCGAGCCGCAAGGGGTACCCCTCGGCGGCCGCCGCGTTCACATCGAGCCGCAAGGGGTACCCCTCGACGGCGGCCGCGTTCACATCGAGCCGCAAGGGGTACCCCTCGGCGGCGGCCGCGTTCACATCGAGCCGCAAGGGGTACCTCTCGGCGGCCGCTGCGTTCACATCGAGGCGCAAAGGGTACCCCTTTCGGAAAATTGCGAATGCGTCCGCCGCCGAGGGGTGCCCTCCGCGGGCTCCTGTCGATGCCTGGCCGCCGGAAGGGCACCCTTCCGAGGCGGCTCGCCCTCTCGGGCGTCCCTAAAAGGGGTAACGAAGCGAGAAGGGCATTCCGGTGCCCTCATGCTCGCACGAGCCCCCACCAACCCGGAAAGCCCGGCGGGCCGGGAAGCCCTTTTCCGGTTCTTCGGAGTCGGGTGTCTTGGACAACCGGTGTCCGAGGACGGCGTTCGACGCAGGAGCGAGAAGAGCGCGGGCGTTCGCCCGTTGTCTTGGACTCGACGTGTGCCAGTTGATCGCCCGTCCGACCCGTGCCTAGCTTCCCGGCCCCACGAGGTGCTCCGCCATCTCTTTCCCGCAAACAGATGAATTCGTCCCGGCGCTCCCAGCCCTCGCCAACAAGGAGAACCGCATGACCCGCAGTGCCAGCTCGACCTCGAGGTCGTCCCTCGCCATCCGCCTGGCGTTCCCGGCGATGCTGCTCGCCGCCGCGTGCGGCAGCCCGAAGGCGACGCCGCCGGCCCCGACCGCGCCGACGCTCAGCTCGCAGCCCGCCGACGGCGCGACCAACGTCTCTCCTGACATCCAGGCCCTCACCATCACCTCCTCCAAACCGCTCGATGCGAGCACGGTCAACGCCACCAACATCAACCTGCTCGACAACCAGGCGGACACGGTCGTCCAGACCACCGTCACGCTCTCCTCGAGCGGCATCACCGTCACGGTGACGCCGATGGAGCCGCTCGCCGAGCACACCGCGTACCTGCTGGTGGCCGAACAGCTCAAAGCCACCGCCAGCGCGGGGGGCGTGACCGCGGCCAAGCTCACCGCTCACTTCACGACCGGCGCGCGCGGCCCGGCGCTGGTCTCGATCAATCCCGCGGACGGCAGCACCGGCGTCAACGTCACCACGACGGTCGCCCTCACCTTCAGCGAGCCGATGACCGACACCACGCCCTCGGCGATCCAGCTCATGAATGGCGCCACCCCGGTCGTCGCGGCCATCTCCTGGGGCCCGAAGAAGAAGCGCGCGACGCTCACCCCCGCCGTGTCGCTCGCCGAGCACACCGACTACACGGTGACGATCGGCGGCGGCCTCGTCGATGCCGACGACGGCACCGGCTTCGCCAACCCGCCCATCACCGCCGGCAAGTTCACCACCGGCGGCCTCCCTCCGGTCGTCGTCAGCACCTCCCCCGCCGACGCTGCCACCGGCGTGGCCACGAACACCACCGTGACGGTCACCTTCAACGAGCCGATGAACGACTCGTCCCCGTCGGCGATCGCCCTCTTCGACGCGGACCGGAACAGCGCGGTGCAGAGCACTGTCGCCTGGGACCAGACGCACACCATCGCGACGCTCACGCCCGCGGCGGTCCTCTATGAGAACGACCACTACCAGGTCCAGATCGCCGACGGCGCGACCGACGTCGACGACACCACCCCGCTCGCCGGCGTCACGACCTGGCCCGACGTCGCCGCGACCTTCGTCACCGCCACCACGACGCCGACGGTCGTCTCCTTCGTCCCGGCGGCCAGCGCGACCGGCGTGAACGGCAACTCGACCGTCGTCGTCACCTTCTCCGGCGCGATGGATCCCGCGACGATCGACGCGAGCACGCTCCTCCTCACCGCCAACGGCGCCACCGTTCCCGCGGCGGTCACGCTCGACTCGACGAACACCGTCGCGACCATCACGCCCGCGGCCGACCTCCTCGCGAGCACGACCTACACCGCCACCGTGACCACCGGCGCCAAGGATTACAGCGACATCGCGCTCGCGGCGAACGCGACGAGCACCTTCACCACCGCCGCCGGACCGACGGTGACCGGCTTCGCCCCGACGAGCGGCGCCACCGCCGTCCCGCTCACCCAGGTCGTGACCGCCAGCTTCAGCGCGCCGGTCCAGGGCGTCTCCGCCAGCACTTTCACGGTCGCCGACTCGAGCGGGAACGCCGTCCAGGGCGACGTCGTCCTCGCCGCGGGCGGCACCTCGGCCACCTTCACGCCGTCGAGCCCCTACGCCGAGAACACGACCTATGCCGTGAGCCTGACGAGCGGCATCACCGACCAGAACGGCAACCGGCTCAGCGCCGCGACCTCCACCTTCACCACCGTCGCGAACGTCCCGCAGGTCACCGGGGCCACCATCGCCTGGCAGAGCGACTCCGGCGGCACGAGCCTCATCAGCGCCAGCGGCAGCCCGGTCACCGTCACCAACGCCGCGCTCACCAACGACACCATCACCGTCACCTTCGACCACCAGATGGCCTCGGGCGCGACGCAGAACGCCGTCACGATCACCGACGAGGGCGGCAACACCATCGCGTCGAGCACCGCCGTCACCAACAACTCCGGCGGCGCGAACGGGACGGCCACCGTCGTCACCACGATCCCCGCCCTCGGCCTCGCGAGCTCGACCTTCACCTACACGATGGCCGCCGGCGCGAGCGGCGCGAAGTCCTTGAACGGCGGGACGCCCATCGCGGCGCCGCTCGTCTACCACTTCGCGACCGAACCGCAGCTCTCCTTCTTCACCATCCCCCACGACTTCACGACCGGCGTCTACACGAACCAGAAGATCTTCGTCGTCTTCGACAAGCCGCTCGGCGCGACCGCCCCGCAGTACTCGCCCGGCGCCGGCAGCCTCAAGGACGTGACGCTCTACGTCGCCACCGGCACCGGTGCCGCCGCCTACGAGAACGCGACGCTCTCGATGAACGCGACCAACACCATCGCGACCATCACCCCGGGAAGCAGCGTCTCCGCGAACGCGCGCTACACGCTCCAGGTGAACGACACCATCCAGGATGCGAACGGCAACCACCCGCGGGCGAACGTCGTCCACGCCTGGGCGACCGCCGCCGGCAACGACCCGAACAACCCGGCGTTCGATCTCTCCGCGAGCGGAAGCTGGCCGAAGACCGGCGCGACCGACGTGAGCACCAGGCTCGTCCCGACGGCCTGCGGCCGCGGCGTCGAGATCGCTTTCACCGGCGGCATCGACCCCACCACGGCCTATAGCGGCACCGCCTCCAAGATCACCATCGCCCCGACCGGCGGCGCGGCCGTCCCGGTCACCGTGGGCATCCCCAGCAACTTCCCGAACCCGGCCAACGAGATCGACGTGTGCCCCACGGCGCCGCTGGCCGCCGGCACCACCTACGCCATCACCATCCCGGGCACCATCGCCTCCGCCACCGGCAACCAGGTCCAGTCCGGAGTCAACACGATCAGCTTCACCACCGCCGCGGATGCCGCCCCGACGGTCGCCGGCATCAAGGTCAGCACCTCGCCTACCGACAAGCTCAGCAACGCCGGGACCAACACCGCCATCGCGATCCAGTTCGCGACCAGCACCATCGATCCGTCGACGCTGAACGTCACCCTCACCGACATCAGCGGCAGCGGCACTTCCAGCACCATCCCCGTCGCCAGCACCTTCTACGACCCGATGACCAACGCCGCCGTCATCCATCCCGGACAGCCCTTCGGCGCGGGCGACACGGTCAACGTGACGGTCGACGCCGGCTTGAAGAGCGCCAACGGGACCGCCACGACCAGCGCCATCCTCGCCGGCACCATCACCATCGGCTCCGGCGCGGACACTTCGGCCATCCAGGCGAGCCTCGCGAACCCCGCGGCGACCGGCGCACCCGCCAACGCGAGCGTCCAGGTCACCTTCGACAAGGAGATGGACCCGGCGACGCTCGAGGCGCCGGGCGCGATCGTCGTCCAGGGCGGCGGGTCGAACGCCCCGATGCGCCTCGCGAGCGAGAACGGGACCTCGGCGACCCTCCTGCGCTCGCCCGGCACCTTCTTCACCGTCGGCCAGACCTACACGGTGGTCCTCACGAACCTGAAGGACCTCGCGGGCAACGCCTACGCGGGTAGCTCGCTCACCTTCACCGTCTCGAACACGGCCCCGGCCAGCACCGGCAACAACACGACCACCGGATCGAGCGGCCAGCAGCTCGCCCCGAACAGCCCGCTGACCGTCGATTTCGGCGACCTCCTCGATACCGTCACCGTCAACCCCGATGACATCACCGTCGAGGACACGACCGCGAGCGCCACCCTCCTCGCCGGCATCGGGATGACCAAGAACCCGAATCCCGGCGCCAGCACGGTCGAAGTCTTCCCGTCGAACCCCTGGCTCGCCGGCCACAGCTACACGGTCACCCTCGGAACCGGCATCGAGGACCAGGGCAGCCTTCCGCTCGCGAACCCGGTGACGATCAGCTTCTCGACCGCCAGCGGCCCCCACATCATCGGCGCCGAGCTCGCCTACGACGACGGCACGGGAAACCCCCAGGGCGGCTTTGCGAGCGGCAACTGCGGCGCCTTCGACGCCTTCGGCGCGAATCCGGTCCTCGACATCACCCAGCTCGCCGGGAGCCAGAGCGGCAATAGCTGCACGAGCTCGCTCGCCAAGGCCGACATGCCGCTCTTCGTCGAGTTCGACGAGGCGGTCAGCTCGTCGAGCGCGACCGACGCCGCCAACTACGTCCTCAAGGACAACGCCGCCAACGCGAGCGTCTCCCTCTCCTGCAACGACAACTCGAGCTGCACCGTCGTCAAGCTCGTCCCGACCGGCGGGAACTGGCTCTCGAGCGGCCTGCCCGCGGCGACCTACCCGACCTTCGACCGCTACACGCTCAAGGTCCAGAACATCAAGGACAACTCCAACGTCGCGATGTCGTCGGACTGGAACACCGCCTTCAAGACCGTCACCGTCGAGTTCTACGAGCCGAGCAGCAAGGGCTCCGAGACCGAGGATCCGACCTACAGCGTCAACGACACGAACGACAGCAAGACCCCGCACGATGTCTGGAGCTGGTTCGGGAGCGCGGCGGCGAAGGGGGTTTCGCTCACGCCGTCCTGGATCACCGACGAGGCGGACCAGGACTACCAGCGCGCCTGCACGGCCCTCGGGGGAAAGACGGCGACGATGGAGATGGCTTCGCCCGACGACGGCTGGGGAGGGAGCCGGCCGAGCACCGACATCATCCTGCGCGTGAACCAGCTCTATGGCTTCGACCAGCAGAATGGCGACACGCTCGGCATCGTCGTCAACGCGCACGGAAGCACGACGGGGTATGCCCTCCTCGGCGGCGGCGGCCACTACGACACCGGTGCCCTCGGCCATAGCAGCGGCTATCCGTCGGGCTACGAGTACGACGAATACTCCATCGTCCAGGGCGCCGGCATCTTCTCCACCTCGCAGCTCGCCAACATGAACGGCGTCCGCGCCCACTTCGTCCTGAACGTCCCCGGAGGCAAGAGCTACAACTGCCCCGCCACCGACCTCGGATGGCTGCTCGGCTCCTGGGCCATCGTGGCCTACTAGAAGTAGCGCCCCAAGGACTGTCCGGTTCGCTCGGGTGGTGAGCCGGACCCAGCCGTCCCCCTCCCCCAAACCCTCCTCCGCCAAGTGCGCGGGGGAGGGGCAAGGCCCTGCCTTCGCGAAGGCGATCTTTTCCTCCCTCTCCCGCGTTCTGTGCGGGGGAGGGCCGGGGAGGGGGGGCGCGGCGGATACCCGAGCCGAATGGGCCTCCCCCGGCACCGAAGACCCTGCCCCGAGATCCAAGACCTTGGCCCGACGTGAAAACGGTCTGCCCCGAGATCGAAGACCTTGCCCCGAGATCCAAGACCCTGCCCCGAGCTCGAAAACGGTCTGCCCCGAGATCCAAGACCCTGCCCCGAGGATGTAGGACACCTGCCCCGAGATCCAAGACCCTGCCCCGAGCCCGAAGACGGTCTGCCCCGAGATCCAAGACCCTGCCCCGAGATCTAAGACCCTGCCCCGAGGATGTAGGACCCGGGCCGAGGATGTAGGACCCGGCCCCGAAGGCTGAAGGTCGCGGTGGTGCGGGGAGGCCCTGGCGGCGCACCAACGGGCCATGAGCACCGGCGACGACAATCTCGCCGGCCTGCGGCGGGCTCGTCTTGCGGCCCCCGAGCACTTGCCGCGATTCCCCTGTCCATCGTTTCCGTGGATGTAGACTCTCAAAACCTTTCCCCCCCTGAGCCGGGGATTTCTCAAAACTTTCCCCCCCGGACTTCCAAAACTTTCCCCCCTTGCGTGACGCCGGGAAGCTGGTCCACGGGAGCGGTCATGGAGGC
>JAJYLH010000086.1 GCA_021787845.1 Myxococcales bacterium
GCTGTGCCGAGCCCTCACGGCCCTTCGAGGGCCGGGCACGAGGGCGGTGGCAACGAGCGAGGTCCGTGGGCCCGGCCGCCTCAGGGCGAGCGGGAACGACAACCTGAGATGTCTGGATACCCAGCTACATTAGAGCCCGACGATGCGGGCGAAGAAGCTGCCCAGGATGTGGAACGACGGACCGCCGAAGCCAGCTTCGGCGATGGCCATCAGCCCGAAGCAGATGCCGCCGCCCAGGGCCGCGGCGACGGGCACGCGCAGGAGCAAGGCGACGTTGCGTCGCCGCTCGGAAAGCCCTCGGCGCTCGCCGAGCTGGAAGAGGAAATAGGTGAACGGCAGGAAGGCGCCCACCCAGGCGGCGAAGTTGATCAGCGGCACCCCGAGGAACCTCTGCGCCAAGAGCGGGTTCCAGTGCCAGAAGGTGCCCGACATCGAGGCCATCGGGTCGAGCTGCGCGTCGAGCGAGAGCGCCGCGGCGGTCGCGAGCAGGGCCCGCCGCCACACCCCGCCAGACAGCCAGGGAATCCACTCGGCGAGCTTCTCGACCAGCGCCACCACCGTGTAGAAGACCACGCTCCAGCCGAGCATCGTGCACAAGGGCGCCGGCAGCCCGGGAAGATAGAGGTGGAAGCCGGTCTCGCGAAAGAAGCCCATCGCGATGCCGGTGTTCTCGAGGATCATTCCGTACAGCAGCGTCACCCCGAAGAAGCGCGCGACCGAGGCCGAGCCGCGAGCCAGTGCGATTTGGGTCGCGAAGAGGGCGACCCAGGCGAACTGGGAAACCTCGAAGAGGGTCTCGAGCTGGCTGCGCATCATCGGCTGCGAGCGGGACGCCAGCACGATGAGCGCGGGCACGCCGACGGTGGTCGCCGCGAGGGCGAGATAGGCCTTCCACCGCCCGGCCGCGGTCGTGCGCCGGATGCGCAGCACCATGTAGCCGGCGAACCACGCGAGCGGCAGCGCGACGGTCGGCACGAAACGCTCTCGCCCGACGTGCAGGCGTGTGAAGCCCGCGGCGGGGTAGTTGGCCAAGAGCGCGTGGAGGAGGCCGATCGCCTCCAGGTAAACGAACCACGCCGGCAGGTGATCGACGAGCTCGGCCTTGAGCGCGCGCAGGAGGAACGGGCGCGCCGGGCTCGCCTGGGCGCGGCTCTCGAGGGACTGCGTCGCTTCCGGTTCCACCTGGCTTGCTCCCTCGACTCAGGGTTCGAAGACCGCCGTCGGCCCGCCCGCTGGCGCCAGCCGCTCCGCCTCGACCTCGGCGCCCTTCGCGCGAAACAGGACGATGTCCGCGCGCCGGCTCGCCGCCTCGTCCGCAAACCGGACGACGAGCCGATCGATAACGCCATTCGGGCCAGCGCGGGGTCGGACAACTGCCCGACCACTGGGGTAGGTCCGGCCCGGGTCGGCGCGCACGCCCATCAGCCGGTACACCGGGCCCATCGGCGGCGGCAGGAGCCCATGCGGCAGGTCGAGGACCAGCGTGCGCGCGTCGGTCCAGTGCGCGACCGGCGCCGGCCCGACCTTGAACGGGTCCGACGATACCGTGAGCACGTGCGGCCGGAGGTCGCGTGCCCCGTCCAGTACCCGCAGCCTTTCGCCGGTGTGTGCGGCCATCAGCGGGAGGTTGACGAGGTACAGCTCCGACCCCGGTCGCATCACCTGAGGAGCGACTCGCCGGACCGCCTGGGCGAACGCGCGCTCCTGGGCCGACAGCCGGTAGTAGCTGACCGTGTTCCACGCCGCCTGAGCGGCGAAGACAAGCGCCGTCGCCGCGAGCGCCATCCTGCCCCGCCAACCTCGCAGCGGCAGAGCCAGCGCCCAGATCGCCGCGATGGCGACGTTGCCGAGATAGAGGTAGTGGCTGGAAGCCATCACCATCGCCACGGGCACCAGGCTCGCGGCGGCCCAGCCGAACAGGGGTCCGACCGACGGCGCCGCGCGCAGGCGGCGAGCGATGAGCATCCATCCGCCGGCCGTCACCAGGGTCAACACGACCGCCACGACCAGATGACTCCGTAGGAACGCGACCGGGGCGATCGGCAGGACGGGGAAAGTCGTGAGCCAGGAGAACCAGTAGTAGACCGTCTTCGCCGCGATGAAGCTCGGGAAGGCCGGATTGGCCGGCGAGACGAAGTACGGCGGCGGCGGCATCCCGACCTGTCGGAACGCGAGGAGGCGCCAGGCCAGGAACGCGAGGACGATCGCGGTCGCCGGCACGAGACGCTTGGCTGCATCGCGCATCGCCTGACGAAGAGGCACGCCGCCCGGGCGCAGCGCCCACTCGACGAGAATCAGGTACCCGGGCAGCGCCACCGCATTCTCTTTGGTCATCAGAGCGAGGATGGCGGCCACGAGCGAAAGGACCATGGCGACGCGCGACCGCTCGACGATGGCGCGGGCATGCAGAATGCTCGCGGCGAGGACGAAGGTGCCGAGGAGAAGCTCGGTGCGGCCGCTGATCCAGACGACGGCCACGCCTTGCTGCGCAAACGCGGCGAAGAGCGTGGCGGCGAGAAGGGCGCGGGGAGGCGGAAGCTTCAGGCGCAAGAGGAGCGCATGGACCATCCAGACGTTGGCGACCTGGAGCGCGAGGTTCGTCAGATGGTACCCGAACGCATGCGTCCCCCAGAGGAGATGGTCGAGGCCGAGGCTCAGGAGGAACAGCGGCCGGAAGAAGTGCAGCGCGTGCCGCGACAGGCACCAGATCTGGGCCGAGCGCGGATCGAAGACGGTGAAGCCATGCACGAGGGCGTGCGGACGGATGCCCGCGGCCACCGCGCTTCCCAGGTTGTGGACGTCATCGAGGAAGAAGCCGACGGCGAGGCTCCCGCCCCAGAAGGCGAAGACCACGGCGGCGAGCAAGCCGCGCTTGGCGGCCGTCGATTTCAGACTCACCGGCCGGCCCACCGGGTGCCCGGCCCGCATCGCCAGTGCGCGACGCGGTGCCCATCGTCGTAGACGACGTAGATGCGGTCCTTGCCCTCGGTCAGCGGTCGGTCGAACGCCAAGTCCAGCGCGACGACACGGCCATGTTGCCAGTCGGGTCGCACGTGGACGCCATCGGTGTACCAGGTCATGGCCGGATCGAGCGGCCTTCGCATGAGCTGGAGGTTCCACTCCTCGGGCGTCGCGAAGAACGCGCCCTGCTCCGGCGGCGGGAGGATGCGGACGTGCCGGTCGTCCTGGCACACCACTCGCGCGCGCCAGGTCGGCATCCCCCACTGCGTCGCGACCGTGACCAGCATCGCCCGGACATCGTGCGGGCCGCCGGTCAGCCGCAACATCGGCGCGACATGGGCCGCGGCGAAAGGCAGGTTCACCATCAGGAGCAGGCTTCCCTGGGCGAGCGGCGCATCCTGGCGGATGCTCGCGGTGACACGCTCGCTGATGACACCCTCCTGCCGGTAGAAGATTGCGCGGCCGACGAAGCCGACGACGTACACCACCGCGATGACCGCGACGAGCCGGCGCCGCCAACGGGGTACAGGGCTATCCGCTTCGCTCAGGCTCAGCGCGGGTTCTTCTCCCGTGGCACAGGCGTCCCCGCCTGTGGAAGGCCAGGGGGATCCTCTTGGCGTGGTCGCATCAGCCAAACGTTCACGGGCGAGGACGCCCGTGCCACAAGAGAATGGAGCCGGGTCCGAACCTGAGCGAAGCGGATAGCCCTTGCGGGGCAAGGCCGGCGACGCGTCGCTCGTGCTCCCGCGAGCTCCCACCAGCGCTGCCGCGGCCGCGAACGCGAACCCGATGCTGCCGAAGTAGAGATAGAGGTCGATGGCCGGCAGCGGCGCCGTCGGGAGCAGCGATGCTCCGAGCCACAGGAGGCCGAGCCAGGTCAGCGGGTCACGCCCGTGCCCGCGCAGGAGGAGCACCAGCCCCAGGACGACGATCAGTACGACAGCGACGAGCGCCACGAGGTGGGCGCGCAGGAGTTGGACTCCTAAGACGGGCACGACGAACGCCGTGGTGAAGAGACTGAAGAGCTGGTAGAGAATCTTGGTGCCGAAGAAGCTCGCAAAGCCGGCCGACGCCGGCGACAGGTAGTACGGCTGGGTCAGGGTGCTGCCGGGATCGAAGTAGGCGAGCCTCCAAAGGGTATAGGCGACCGCGACCGCGAGGACCGGTGCATCCCAGACGAGCGCGTCGCGCAGGCGATCTCGTGCCCGTCCCGTCGACCACTTGGAGCCGGACACGTCAGTGTCCGGGTACTGCTGAGGCGTAGGAGAAACCTGGCCACCGACGTGCCCGGCTTGCACCGCTCCTCCCTCGACTGCGCTCGGGATGAGCGGGTCTTGGGCCAGCGTGTCGGGCGCAGGGTGCAGTCCTCCCGCGATGCGCTGGGCAATCTCCCAGGCGATGATCCCAGCGGCGAGGAGAACCGCGGTCTCCTTGGCGAGGCAGGCCAGCGCCTGCAGCCCGATCGCGACCCCGAGCCAACCGACACGGCGCTCTTCCCGCGCGATGAGCCAGGCGAGAAAGGCGGCGAGGATGAGGGTAGTGGTAAGAACCTCGGTGCGGCCGGCGGTCCAGATGACGGCGACGGTATCCTGCGGCTGGATGGCGAAGAGGAGCGCCGCGAGCCGCGCCGTTCGCAGGTCGCGGCCGATGCGCAGGGCGATCGCCGCCACCAGCGCCACCGAGCCGAGGTGCAGCGCCAGGTTCACGAGGTGCATCGCGATGGGCGACGGACCGAAAAGCGCCAGGTCGAGCTTGAACGAGGCGACCGTCAGCGGGCGGAAGTAGGTGTACGGCGCGCGGGCCGGCAGGTTCCACGACTCGATCGACCGCCAGTCGAGAAAGGTGAAGGCGTGGACCAGACCATGCCAGGTCCACGGCGTGTCGTGTGCGCGCTGGAGCAGATGCCAGTCGTCGAGGAAGAGCGGGCTCGGGAGCCATGGCAGCGCGACGAGCGCCCCCGCGATGAGCCCCGGCCAAGAAGCGGAGAGCCATCGCGGCAGGCGTCGGGTGCTAACGGGTCCACCGGCGGCATCTTGGTTCCGCCGAAACTGTGCGCCCGCCAATCCGCTCATCCCGAGCGCAGTCGAGGGATGAGCGCTGGCGCATGGATCCGCTCGCCCTTCGTCCTTCACCGGGTCCGCTCCGGCAAGGACTCGGCCTGGGCGAACACCTCGTCGATAGCCTCGCGGAAGTGTCCGATGAGGCGCTGGACGTCGTCGGTCGGGACCGCGCTCGCCTTGTGGTTGAAGTTGAAGCACAGCTTCCCAGCGTATCGGATGACCGTGACGTTGACGCCTTGCCCGTGCAGGCAAGGAGTCATGATTCTGAGGCTCTCGGCGGTCCACGCATCGCTGTGCAGCGGCTCGGCGGGGGAGATGGGCACGAGGTTGCTGAAAGGCAGGTTTATCGGCACCCGGTCGGACCCGTAGATCAGCCGCCGCATGAAGGCGACGGAGACATGGCGAGCGACGGCGATTTCGGCGAGGAGCTTCTTCACCGGGAGGCGGCGCCGCATCTGCCGGCCCACCTGCTCGCGGGCGGCGCGGGCGAAGTCGAGCGGCCGGGCCAGGCGCTTGAGGTCGAACTCGGCGATGGCCGAACACAGATGGTTCGCGAACGAGGCCACCGTCGCCCCGCGCGGCCGCGCGTCGGCGAGCACAAGCAGGTTGAAGCGGCGCAGCGGCAGGTCGTGCTCGCGGGTCCAGCGCGCGAGGGCCATCGCCAGCGCCCCGGTCAAGAGGTCGTTGAGCGATATCGGCGCCCGCTGCCGCGCCAGGCGGGCACGCTCCACCACGGCGCCATCGACTTCCAGGTGCTGCACTCGATTGTCACCCGAGAAATCGAGCTCGACGTTCGACGCCAGGAGATCGACCGGGTGCCACAGCATGTGCCAGAAGTCTAGGACGTGCTGCACGAAACCCAGTAGCCGGTAGCGCAGCCTCCGAGCGCGGTTCGACTCGGCGACGGCCTCCTCGGCGAGCTTTGGCAGCACCTCCACCTCGGGGGCATCGCCCGCCGGCTCCGCGCCATAGAAGCGGCAGAAGTCCTGCAGGAATCCGAAGAACGCCAGGCCGTCGGCGAGCCCGTGGTGCTGCTGCACGAAGAGCACGCCGCGGTCGGCCGCCGTGCGCGCCCAGGTGATGCGGACCGGGTAGTCGACCTCGAGGTCGAGGTGGTTGTTGAAGACGCTCTGGCGCACCGACTCGAGGGCGCCGGGCTCTCGGGCGTCGATGACCCGGAAGAGCCGGTTCCAGTCGGGCGTGCGATCCGTCTCCCAAGCGAGGCGGTGGGCGCGATCGACGGAGCGCCCCGGCTCCATCGAGATGGCGCGGGCGACGATGGCCGGATAGCGGCGGGCGCAGGCCATGAGCGCCCGGGCGGCGACGTCGGGGTCGAACCGTCCGCGGATGCCCAATTGCCACACCGGCGCCGACGTGGTGCCGAACTCGCGGCTCGTGCCGGCGAGACAGACCTTGTCGAGGTAGTCGAACTCCCGGCGCGACGGCGCGAGAGCCACGGGAGGTGGCGCGAGGGCGGGAGCCGCGGGCAGGGAAGCCGGAGACATCTGGTGGCATCGCCCCCGCCGAAACAGCGCGGGAACCGTTCAGGGGACGTGATGCTAGGCGGAATCCGGCCGCCCGGTCAAGGGGCCCGCGAGCCAACGTGTAGGATGGGTGAAGCGGAGCGGAGCCCATCGGCGAGCGTCGCGACGATGGGCATCGCTGCGCTCCGCCCATCTTACGGTCTCCACCCTCGATCCCCTAGGCATCTACCCAAGGCATAGACCCTCTTTCCCCTCGATCCCCCACGCCTCCACGTCGACCCCCCAGGCTTCCGCCGAGGCCTAGACCCTCTCCACCCTCGACCCCCCAGGCCTCCGCGGAGGCATGGGACCTCTCGGGGGATGCCTCGCTCCTATGCCGCGATGCGTCGGGCGCACATCGTCGCGAGGGCGAGGATGGTGCTCTGGGGGTTCACCCCGAGGTTCGAGGGGAACACGCTCGAGTCCGCGACATAGAGCCGGTCGACCGTGTGATGCCGGAAATCCGGCCGGACGACGCCCTGTCCCGGCTGGCTCGACATCCGGCAGGTCCCGAAGAGGTGCGTCATCGCCATCGTGTACGCCTTGCCGTCGAGCGGGCCTTCCTCCTCGAACCGTGCCATCACGCTCCGGTCGGTCACCTTCTCGTGCCAGCCGTAGACGCCGGGCGTGACGAGCTCCGCCCCGGCCGCGAGCATCAGCTCGCCCAGTACCCGGACCCCGCGGCGGACCTTGCTCAGGTCGTCCGGCGTTAGCGAGAAGCGCACCGAGGCCCCGCGCCGGCCGGCCTTGACGATGCCCTCGCCCTGCGCGCGGATGGCCGCGCCCCAGTTCACCCAGCGCGCCGCATCGCCGAAGTCCCGCGCCAGCTCCCGCCCGACCGTCTTCAGCCGGGTCCCGAGGATCGACACGTCGTAGCCGAGCACCTCGAACTTGAGGCCTTCGTGGCGCAGGCCGATCACCTCATGACCTTGGGTCGCCCCGATCCAGACCGGTGCGGGCTCGCGGAAGCGGCCGGCCATCGAGACTCCCGGATGGCACTGGAAGTGCCGCCCGACCGGGCCATGGCCGAGGCCGCTCTTGATGAGCAGGGCCGGTGTCTGCACGGCGCTCGCGGCGAGGACCACGGCTCGGGTCGCGGTCAACCGGACCTTCGCCCCCGCCGCGCTGATCGCCTCGATGCCCTGCGCGGTGCCATCCTCGACCTCGACGCGCCGCGCGGTGGTCGAGCTGAAGATAACCGCGCCGTGCTCGACCGCGTCGGGCAGGTAGCTCTGGTCCATGCTGAGCTTGTGGCCTTCCGGGCAACCCTGGAGGCAGCGGCTAAGACCGCGGCAGCCCCGGACGTTGCGGCTGATGGGGCGATGCTCGAGGCCGAGGGTGTCGGCGCCCTCGCCCATGAGGAGGTTGCGGCGGCCGGCGATGTCGGGTGGCGTCGGGGCGATGTTCAAGTCGCGCTCGATGTCATCGAGCGTCGCCTCGATGGTCTCCCAGGGCAGCGCGTCAGCGAGCGGCGGGTCCTTGGCGACCCATTCGGCGTGCACGTCGCGCGGCATCCGCCAGGAGATGGCGCCGTTGATGACCGAGCTGCCGCCGACCGCGCGCCCTTGCAACACCGGCATCGGCGCGTTGCCCATCGCGAGGACGCCGCCCAGGTCGCGGTAGAGCTTGGCCATCGCCTGGAACCCGCTCTCGGGGCAGGCGGCCGGCTCGACGTACGGACCTTCCTCGACCACCGCCACCTTCGCGCCCGCCCGCGCGAGCTGCCGCGCCACCGCCGCCCCCGCCGGACCGCTGCCGACGATGACGACGTCGAAGGCCTGCTCGTGCGGCTGGGTGATCGCCCGGCCATCGGTGACGTTCATGGCTTGGCTCCTTGGCGACGGTCACAACGTCCGATCGGACCGATCGGTCGGATCGGTCCGATCGGTCTTATCGGTCTTGTCGGCGTTGGGTGCCGGCTTCATCACCCTTGCGCGCACGTCGTCGTCGGACAGCCAGAGGAAGCAGCCGACGAGCTTGAGGGTCATGACGAGCTGGCGCACGAGGTAGAGCCGCGACGCCGCCCGGCGGTTGAGGAAGCGGTCCTTCTTCTCGGGGCTGAGGCGATGGAATGGCCGCCCGGCGAGCGGCACCGCGCTCCAGGTCAGAGCCCAGACGCTGGCTCGCAGGCCGAGGCGCAGCACGGGCGGCGCCGCCTCGCGATAGAGCTCCCAGAAGGCGCCCTGCTCGACCTCCGAGATGCCTGGCCGGCCGCCCTCCGCCGGGATCATCGCGGCCAGGAGAGCGTCGCGCCAGCGTCGTTCGAAGGAGGTCCAGCTCATCGCCTTCCCGCACCCGCGTCACTGCATCGGGTATTTGCTCAAGAGGTCGACCGGGACCGCGTGCCCCTGAGCGATGCGCGCGTAGTCCTTGCCGACCTGCCGGATGGTCCGCGTCTTCTTCGGGTCGTTCGGGTCGACCTTGTACAGGCCGAAGTCGTCTTCCGGCGCCATCCCGTGGTTCCACTCGTAGTTGTCCATCAGGGTCCACCAGAAGTAACCCTGGACGTCGGCGCCGTCGTCCATCGCCTTGTGCAGCCATTGAAGGTACTGGACGAGCCCCTGGCTCTGCGTCGGCGCGTCGGGGATGGCCTGCACGCTGTTCTCGGTGATGATGATCGGCAGGTGGTAGCGGTTCGTGACGAACATCGCCATGTCGTAGATGCCCTTGGCGTCGTACTGCGAGAGGTTCGTCGCGGGCGAGGTCGGGTCGAGCGTCAAGAGCGACGAGAAGTCCGGCAGGATCGAGCCCGAGAGTCCGGCCACCGTGATCTGCGTGTAGTAGTTGATGCCGACGTAGTCCATCCGATGCGCCAGCTCCGGATGGAGCTTCTCGGTGCTCGGGCCGGCGAGGTTCTCGTCGAGCATCCCGTCGACGGTCGCGTCGAGGTAGAGCTGGTTGTAGAGGTAGCTGATGTTCTTCTGGGCGGTGTCGTCGTCGGGCTTCTGGCCGGCGCTCTTGACGTCGGTCATGCTGAGCACGAGCCCCACCTTCGCCGCGACGCCATCGCCGTCCGCGTCCACCGTGTCATTGGCCTTGATGGCGTCGTACATCGCCGCGTGCGCCTCGATGAGGTTCAGCGTCACCTCCTTCGCCGCCGCGCTCTGGAACGACAGCCCGGGCGGGTTCGTCCGGGTCGCCGTCGGCTCCAGGTAGCCCGACAGCGGCAGCGCCAGTGGCTCGTTCTCGGTCGCCCAGAGGTCGACCTCGCCGCCGAACTCCCGGGCGACGAAGCCCGCGTACTTCGCAATCTCCGTCACGGTGGCCGGATCGACCCAGCCCTTCTTCGCACACTTGTCGAGCCCGTTGAAGTGGCAGTCGACGCCGTCGTGAATCCAGAGCGGCAGGGTGTAGTGGTTCACCGTGACGAGCGGCGTCAGGCCGAGCGCCTTCATCTTCGCGAAGATCGCATGGTAGAAGGCGAGACCATCGGGCGAGGCGATGGCGCGGAGGTGGTCGTAGCCGGTGACGCCGACGGTCGAGGTCGGGAAGATGCGCGACCATTCGAGGGAGAGGCGGACGGCGTTCAGGTGGAGCTCGTTCTTCGCGCGGGCGAGGTCCTGCGGGTAGAGCTCGTAGAAGCCGGGGCCGGTCGAGGGCGGGCCGCCGAGGAAGTTGACTGCCTGCGGGTTGGCGAGGATGCGCGGGTCGGTGATCCACTGGTACCAGTCGCTGCCTTGGTCGTCGCACTTCGAGGCGGGGATGGTCGGGCAGCCCATGTCGACCTGGAACCCGGCGATGGACGCGCCGAAGAGGAACGACTTGGGGAACGCCAGCGGCTGCGGCGACGATGGCGCGCAGGCCGCGAGCACCAGGCAGCCGATCCAGAACGCTCGTCGCATCGTGGCGCCTCCCGCGCGAAAGCCGGCGCATGCTACCTCGAAGCGAGCCGCGAGGGCGAGCCCGGAGTCCGCGCGACGCTCGCCGATGGGCTCCGCTCCGCTTCACCCATCCTACGAACGGTTCGGCCTCACCCTCCTGCCGCGCGCCCCCTCTCATCCGCTGACGCGGACGCGAGGGGGCTCAGAGAGTTGGACGTGTTACCGGGTTTCAGAGCCCTAAGCCCCCTCGCGTCTGCGCAGCACTGTCGTGCAGATGAGAGGGGGCGCGCGGTAGCGGGGGGTGAGGCCGACGGAGCACGGGCGCCGCGAGCCGGAGCTGAGTCGATACCCAGAAATCGGATAGCCGGAGGGCTTTCACCCTCCGTTCATCCGCTGCCCGCCGGCGAGTTGTCCGCAAGCCCCGCCGATTTCCTGCCCGTGCGGCATCCGCACGAGGGTGCGCACGCCTCGGTCCAAGAGCCGCTTCTGGAACGCCCGCACGCGCTCCCAGCTCGGCGCGCGAAGCCGGTCCGCCGGGCCGGGGTTGAGCGGTATCAGGTTCACCCGCACGTCGAGGCCCTCGCAGAACCGCGCCAGGTCGTCGGCATGCCGGCCGGTGTCGTTCCTTCCGGCGATCAGCGTCCACTGGACGAGCACGGTCCTGGGTGACTCGCCGATGGCCTCCCGCAGCTCGGCGACGCTCCAGCGCGCGTGCGGCACGAGGCGCTGTCGCTCCTCGTCGGTCGTCGCGTGCAGGCTCACGGCGAGCCGCGCCTTCGACCGCCCGTACAGCTCGCGCATCTTGGGCACGATGCCGACCGTCGATACCGTCACTCGCCTGGGCGCGATGGCGAACCCCGCGTCGTCGGTCAGGACTTCGATGGCCTGAAGCACCGCGTCCAGGTTATCGAGCGGCTCGCCCATGCCCATGAAGACGACGTTGGTCGGCGCGGGCCATCCCCTGGCGCGCAGGTATCGGGCGACGACGGCGAGCTGCCCGGTGATCTCCTCGACCGCGAGCTGACGCCTGAGCCCGAGCCGACCGGTCTCGCAGAAGACGCACCCGCGCGCGCAACCGACCTGGGTCGACAGGCACACCGTCGTCCGCGCCGGATGCGGGATGGCCACCGCCTCGACGACCTCGGCATCCGCGAGGCGCAACGCATAGCGGGTCGCCGAAGTCCGATCGGACCGATCGGTCGGATCGGTCCGATCGGTCCGATCAATCACCGGCACGGCCTCGAACCCCGGCAGGGCGGTCGTGAACGTCGCTTCCGCCCGCGCGAGCAGCTTCCTCGAAATGGGTCCGGGCTTCGCCGGCCGCTCATCCCGAGCGCAGTCGAGGGACGAGCCGGCGTCGCGCCCGGCGAACCGGCCCACGAAGACGCGAGCGAAAGTCCGCGCCGCGCCGGGGCTCGCGCCCTGCTCCACCGCCCACGCGGCGAGCTTCTCTCTGGAGCAGGCACCGAGATGCACGAAGGGTCTCTTAGCCGACCTCCGGGCACCTGGCAAACGATGCACGGGCGCGACGGCGAGGCTTGCCCTATATTGCGCGCGCCCAACGGCACCGGCGGGCCGCCCCCGCCACGCGGCGATGGCCGCCGCGCATCGAAGAAAGAAGGTCCGTCATGGTCGAGCTTCACTCCGCTCTTCCGCCGGCACCGCCCGACGTCCTCGACGCCGCCGGCTCGCCCCGGTACGGTGCCTACCAGGGGTCGTTCGACCGGGTCGACCTCTCCAAGCGCGCCTCCTTCGGCCTCCTCGGCAAGGCGCGACAGATCGCGCGGCT
Organism: Myxococcales bacterium; assembly: GCA_021787845.1. Taxonomy (GTDB): domain Bacteria; phylum Myxococcota; class Myxococcia; order Myxococcales; family JAJYLH01; genus JAJYLH01. The sequence goes on from JAJYLH010000086.1 coordinate 12,155, forward strand.
CAAGACCTGGCATTACGCGATCGTCGCGACGCCGGAGGTCCTCGCCGCCTTCGCCATCGTCGACGCCGGCTACGCCTCGAACGCCTTCGCCTACGTCGTCGACCTCGTCGGGTCGAAGAAGCTCGCCGACCTGTCGTTCCTCGGCCTCCCGCAAGTCAGCGCCGACGTGCGCGACCGGCCGGGCGAGGGCGCGCGGGCGACGTTCCTCGCGCCCGGGGCGGCGCTCCGCATTTCCCGCGCCCAGGGCACCCAGGCCTACCAGCTCGAAATCTCGACCCGCCACGTCCAGCTCGAAGCGATGCTCGATACCGCTGCCGCTCCCCCCTCGCTCGCGGCGATCGTCTCCACCGTCGGCGGCGACGTCGACTGCACCCAGAAATCCAACGTCCTGCCGGCGACCGGGATGCTCCGGGTCGACGACCGGACGTGGAGCCTCGCGCACGGCTTCGGCGGGCTCGACTTCACCCGGGGGCTGCTCCCGCGCAAGACCGCGTGGCGCTGGGCGTTCGGGCTCGGCCGCACCGAGGAGGGGACGCCGGTCGGGCTCAACGTCACCGACGGGCTGTCGGACATGGCGAAGAACGAGAACGCCCTGTGGATCGGCGGGGAGCTCGTGCCGGTCGGTCCGCCGCGATTCACCTTCGACGCGAAGAACCCGGAAGGCCCCTGGCAGGTGCGCACCTCCGACGGCGCGGTCGACCTCCATTTCGCGCCGGGCGGGCTGCATCGCGAGGAGCGGAACCTCTTCCTCGTCAAGAGCCACTTCGTCCAGGTCGCCGGGAGCTTCACCGGCACCGTGAAGGACGCCTCGGGCCGCGCCCACGCCGTCGAAGGGCTTCCGGGAGTCACCGAAGACCAGCGCGTGACCTGGTAGAGACGGCGGCGCGCCGCCTCTTTCTCGTGCCTTCACGGTGGGCGGGGGCTCGTCCCCCGCCGTCTTCAGACGAGTCGCTGCCGCGGCGGGGGACAAGCCCCCGCCCTACGGATGCCTCCGCGAAGGCACTCTTCTCCTCCGTCCCGTGCCCTTCGCCGGGGAGGGTCGACGAGCCGGGCACGGGAGTGCCCGGATGAAAGCACGGCGCCCACCATCCGCGGCGCAGTGTCGGGGCTCCGTCCCATTCCCATGATGGATGTCCACCGGCGGTGCCTTGTCCGGACACTCCCGTCCTCGGCTCCATCCGGCGCCGAAACGGGAACGCGGCTCATCGGCCTCGTCGCCAGCAGTGCCCGAGAACCGAACGTGCAGCATAGCCGGGAACCGCTCATCCCCGAGCCTTTAGACTCCGCCACGCCGGCCGGTTCCGGGCGCGCCACTCGCTCTTCTTGTTGGCTGCAGCCTGCATGGTCGCCGGCCCTCCGGCGGTCGCCGTACTACCGGACGACCTCGAAGCACATGCCCTGGGGATCGTAGATCTCGTCGCCCTGGTTCGCGGTGTCCTGGTTCTCGAAGTCGATGGTACGCGTCCCCGCCGGGATAGTGGTCAGCTTGGCCATCGCGGACGCGGTGTACCAATGGCTGGGCCCGTCTTGGACGTGAGTGACCTGACCGCCTCCTGCGGCGGCATCTTCGATGATGACTTGGTGCCAGCCGCCACTTGTCGGACGCTCGAGCGCGAATCGGTACCAACAGACCAGGTCGCTGGTGTTCTGGTCGTATTTCTTCGCAAGCTGGAGCGTGAGCTCGACGTTGGGCACGCTTCCGGACAACGTGAACCCGCCCGCCTTGGCGTTGAACCCGGTGGTTACGGTCGCGCCGGAGACGTCGAGGCTCCCGCCCTTGACCGTTCCGGCCACGTCCAGGTCGCCAGCCAGGGCCACGCTCTTGTCCGGGTTGACGGTGAGGACCGGATGCCTCTGGCCGTCGCCGATGATCGTCGTCATCGGCGTCGACACGCCACCGGTCCCGCGCCAGCTCAGCCAAAGGTTGGTGTGATTGCCGTTCTCCCAGATCTCGTTGCCGTCGCCGACGCCCACGCCGTAGGCGGTGACGTTGCCGGTGACGCTGAGCCCGCCGGCCACCGACGCGTTCCCTCCGACGTCGAGGTCGCCACCGGTCTGCACCGCCTCCACCTGATCGAACCCCGACGGCCCGGCGCCCGTGCCGATGGCGATGGTCGCGTTCCCGTCGATGCGGGCGCCCGAGAGGAAGAGCTGCCCCTCGCTGAGGCCATTCGTGTGGAACGCGTCGGCGTAGATCTCGTCGATCGAGGTCACGGCGGCGCTTCCCGCCGAGCAGCAGCTCCCGCTGTCCTGCGCGATGCCGGCCGCGCCGCGGGGCCCGAGCACCGGGTTCGGCGCGACGAGCCGGCCCGTGAAGGTGTTGCTCGCCGCGTCGAGCCTCGCGATGTTCGACGAGAGGGCGCCGTCGGGGATGCCGGTGAGCCCGGCACCGCTCCCGGTGTACGACTTCGCCGTGAGGTCGCCCGTGAAGGCGTTCGAGGGCGCCCCCAGTCGCGGGATGTTCGTCGACAGCGCGGCGTCGGGCACGTTCGTCAGGCCGGAGCCGCTGCCGGTGAACGACTTGGCGCTCATGTCGCCGGTGAACGCATCGCTCGGCGCGTCGAGGAGGGCCACGTCCGGCGGCAGCGCGGCGTCGGGGATGCTCGCCGCCGGGAGCTCGCCTGGCACCTGCTCGGCGATGTTCGGCGAGAAGGGGACCGCGAGCTTGCCCTGCGTCACCATCACGCCGTCGAGGTCGTAGATGTTCATGTCACCGGGAGCGCTTCCGCTGTCGAGGAGCACCGCGAGGTAGCTCGCGGTCGCCGAGACCGTGTGGCTCACCGTCGCGCGCGCGTACGCGTTGTCCATCGTCAGCGCGACGCAGGTCGGCGACGGGTCGCTGTCCGACTCGACGAGGCAGAGCCGGCCGCTGCGGCCTTGCGGTCCCGACACCTTCTTCGCGTAGACCGACGCGGTGAAGGTCGCGCCCGCGTACGTCGCCATCGAGCCGGCCGGCAGCACGACTTGGCGCACCGCGACCTGGCCGGTCTGGTCGTTGTTGACGACCTCGAGCACCTTCGCGCCGAACGGTGCCCCCGCGTCCGCCTTCTGCATCCGCGAGCCAGCGCCGGTGCCCACCGCGTCCCAGTAGGTCGGCATCGCTCCTGCTTGGCCCAGCTCGAAGGAGCCGTTGCGCACCAGGTTGTCGTAGCCCTGCCCGGCGAGGTCGGCCGAGGTCGAGTAGTTCTGCGTGAGGCTATCGTTCGTCACGTAGTCGGACAGCGGCTTGCCGCCGATGTTGCCACTCGAGTCGATCACGGTGTTCCCGCCGATGCTGAGGCTCGTCGCGTTCACGTTGCCGCTCGAGTCGATGACGGTATGGCCGCCGACCGAGACGCTCGTCGCATCGACGCTCGAGTTGGTGATGGTCGCGCCGTCGATGGTGCCGCCGAGCATCCGGTTCGCCAGGTCCGCGCGCTCGGCGTAGGGCACCGTGCCGAGCTGGAGGCGCGGCTGCATCTCGTTCCCGCCGATCGTGACGCCGATCCACGCCGGCCCCGCGAGCTCATCGGTCGTGATCGGCTGGACGCCGGTGTCCGCCGGGTCGCCGAGGACGATCGCGTAGTAGCCGGCCTCCACCGAAACCGTCTGCTCCTCGGACCAGACCGGCGTGCCCCCCGTAGCCTGGTGGTAGAGGTTGAAGGTCATGTCGACCTTGCCGGTCACCGGCTGGTCGTTGGAGTCGAGGAGCCGCCCTTGCTGCGGCAATCCATCGGGGACGAACGGCGGCGCGTCGGTGGCCCCGGCGGGGAGCGTGAGCAACACCAACCCCAAGAGAAGCGACGACCATGTCCTCGGATTCATGCGACCCTCGCGCCTCCCGCCGTGGGAGGCGCGCACGATACCGAAACACCTGGAGCCGAGCAAGTGGCCGCAGCAGAATCACCCTGACGAGTCGTGCTGTCCTGGACCGCTCAGGGCGGGCTTTCGCTCGCAACCCGAACTCGACGTTGGAGACGATCGGTATCGTGGCACGGGCGTCCTCGCCCGTGAAAGCCCAGTCGGACCCGCTGGCATGGCAGGTCCCCAAGCGGTCACGGGCGGGGACGCCCGTGCCACGAAGTCGTGCTACATGGCGTCGAGAATCTGCGCGTGGCGCGAGGCTTTCGCGGCCTAGCGGATAGGCTGGTGGGCGGCCTCTCCTGCTGAAACCTTGGAGCCGGACACGTGAGTGTCCGGGTACTGCCCCGGCCCAGGAAGACCCGGACACTCACATGTCCGGCTCCAACAACGTTCTCTTGGCGGGGGAGGGTCGGGGAGGGGGGGACGCGCCCGCGGGTGACATCGTAGCGCGGGCTTTCGCCCGCAACCCGAACTCGACCTTGGAGACGATCGGTATCGTGGCACGGGCGTCCTCGCCCGTGAAAGCCCAGTCGGACCCGCTGGCATGGCAGGTCCCCAAGCGCTCACGGGCGGGGGGCACCCGTTCCACGAGGTCTTGCTACATGGCGCCGAGAATCTGCGCGCCTCGCGACGCCGAGCAGCAGCGCAGCCGCCATGAGGCGGCGCCAGTGACCTCCGGCGGACGCCGGCGGCGGAGAGCGGGAGCGTTGTCCCTCGGCGCGTCGTCGCGCGAGCGGCGAAGGGCGGGCTACGGATTCTTCGCGGTCGTGCTGGGCGGGACCGGTGCCGGTGCGGGCGCGGGAGCGGGAGCGGGATTCGGCGCCGGGGGGTTGTTCGCCGGGGGCGTCTCGGTCTTCGGCTGGCGCGGGGTGGTCCACGGCTCGAAGAACGCCTCCACCACCTTCTTCTTGGTCGGGTAGACGGCCTCGACCGCCGCGTGGGTCCGGCCGAGCAGCTCCGCGATGTTGGCAAGCTCGGTGGCCACCGCCGCGTTGGCGCCGTCGAGCGAGGACTGCGCCTCGTCGTACTTCTTCACCAGCGGGTTCCAGTCGCGCACGAGCTTCTGGAGGATGGGGATGTGCGGCCGGAGGATGGAGTCGTCGGGCAGCTTGCCGATCTCGTCCGTCTTGTTCTTGATCTCCTCCTTCAATGCCTTCGGCTCCATCTTCGCGTGCGCCGCCACGTTGTACGTGCCGAACAACGTGTGGTAGGGCTCTTCCGCGAAGTGGCGGTGGACGACGCGCTCGGCGTCGAGCTCCAGGTCGCGGATGTCGTCGACGATCGGCTTGCGGCCCATCTCCATCCACTCCTGCGCGAAGGTCGCCGGATTGCGCAGGCGATTCGCCGCGACGTTGAGCTCGCCGTAGCGCTCGAGCACGTCCATGAGCGGCTGCGCGAGCTGCGCGGTCATCGGGTCGTGCATGAGCCGAACGGCGGTGCGGACGACGTGGTCGTTCACCTGGTCGAAGGTGACGTTGTCGGGCATCTTCTGCATGAGAACCTCCCGGTTGACTTCCGCGACCCTTGTACGCCGGCCGAAGAACCGGGTCAAGACGATTCGACACACCACCGACTATTTTTTCGTCTACTCCGGCCCGGGTCGCCAGGAAGGCCGAGATGCCCCGGATGGCACCCTTCGGGCCGCGCTGCACCGACAGGAGCCCGCGGAGGGCACCCCTCGGGCGCCGATGTGAACGCGGAGCGCTGCAAGGGGTACCCCTCGCGCGCCGATGTGAACGCGGAGCGCTGCAAGGGGTACCCCTCGCGCGCCGATGTGAACGCGGAGCGCCGCAAGGGGTACCCCTCGCGCGCCGATGTGAACGCGGAGCGCCGCAAGGGGTACCCCT
>JAJYLH010000022.1 GCA_021787845.1 Myxococcales bacterium
CGCTCTCGTTCGTTGAGCGTCGCGCGGTCGTCGGACAGGTACTTGAGGACGTTCTCCTTGTTCCGCCGGAGGGTGCGCTTGCGCTCGTCGAAGTAGTGATCGCGCAGGTGGCGGAAGAGGTCCGGGAAGATCAGGCCGTAGTCGATGTCCGCGTCCGGATGGTCGAGCCGGTACGCGCCGATGGAGCTGACCAGCGACCGCCGGAACTCGCGCCGGTCCTCGCCGCGGCCCATGATGATCAGCTCGGTCTGGGCCATCAGCTCGTCGTCGGCGTCCTGGTACTCTCCGGTGATGCGATTCCTGAGCCGCTCGCCCTTGAGGAACGCCGAGACGTGGGCGAGGTACCGCTCGAACACGTCGCGGTACTGCTTCTCGCTCACGAGGCCCATCGAGTCGCGGATCTCCTCGTCGATGAGCTCCAGGTAATCGCTCTCGACCACCCGCACGAACTCCTCGTGGGCGTGAAACCCGTCGACCCGGTCCTCTTGCAAGAAGTCGTAGACGCTCTTGTCCTTCACGAGCTCCGCCAGCTCCTCCAGCACCGCGAGCGGCGTCAGGCACTTGTAGCCCGGGTTCTGCGCGGCGTTGAAGATGACCGTCTTCATCTCCCGCGCGCTCGCGCCCGACCGCCCCTCGTAGCTCGGGTAGGCGTCCGACTCGTGGAAGAGCGCCTGCAGGTGCGACCTGAGCTCGTTCGCCTGCGCGAGGCTCAGCCGATCCGGCGCCCGCCCCTCGTCGTAGAGCACCAGCTTCTCATACGGCGTCAGGTCGTCGACGAGCGAGCGCACCTGGCCCCGGTAGCGGTCGATCATCGGCTTCTTCAGGCGGGTCAGGACCGCCCACAGCGCCGCCACCCGGGTCGTGTGCGGCGCGAGGTGCTTGCCGACCGCGACCCCGTCGAGCTGCGCGTCGTAGATTTCCCGCTCCACCGACGCCCGCCGCAGGTACGGCACCCGCACCAGCTCGATGCGCGCCTTGAACGAGGGGAAATCGGGAATCTCCTTGAGCGCCGCCAGGTGCTTCTCGTTCGAGCTGGCGATCAGCACCGCGTCGAGCTGCGCGACGAAGGGTCCGAGCGGCACCGTCGCCGTCTCGCAGGTGCCCAAGAGGTACTTGTACGCCTCGATCGGCCGCTTCAAGAGGTCGGAGTACTCGACGAGCCCGCGGTTGCCGGCGACGAGCGGCCCGCTCGCCTCGTACAGCGCCAGGTTCTGCAAGGCGGGCGGCAGCGCTCCATGGGAGCGGTCCGCCGCGACCTGCCGCACCTCCGCGTCGACCGAGAGCTGCGGCTCGACCACGACCGAAGCCGTCAGGTAGCGCGTCGAGACGTAGAAGCGCTCCACCTGGACGTGCCGCAGCACCTTGAGGAAGTCGCCGTTGTAGTGCGCGAGAAGCGCCTGGTAGATGCTCCGGCACTTGTGGCACAGCTCGCCGTCGGCGACGTAGTCCGAGAGGATGAAGTCTTCCGCGCCTTCGCTTCCCTTCTGCGCCGCTTTCGTCAGCTCGGTCAGGACCTTCTTGCGTTCGCCCTTGGGAACGAGAAAGAGCGGCGTGTCCTTGAGCTCGCAGGCGAGCTTCGCCTCGATCGCCTCGCCTTCGAGGTGCGCGTAGCTTTCCAGGTGCTCGTCGCCCGCGCCGCCGCCGAAGCCGATGCTCCCTTTGACCAGCTTCTCGCTCGGGAAAATCCAGTTGAAACGGTAGCGCGCCCCTTCCGGGCGGCGGGTGTAGTCCTCCTGGGCGCGATGGAGAGCGGCGACGAGGCTCGACTTCGCCGACCCGTTGGGGCCGTGGAGGAGCACCAGCTTGTTCACCCGCCCCACCCGCACGAAGTTCGAGAGCTGCCGGTAGATGGCGACCTGCACCAGCTCCTGCCCGGCGACCTTCCCTTCGGGTCTCCCCCCTTCGAGTGCGCCGTCGAAGAGATTGAAGCGCTTCAGCTTCCCGACAGGGGTCTCGATCTCCAGCGAGCCGTAGAAGTCCATCGCGTCGCGCAGGTATTGCGCCGCCGAGCGGGCGTGCCGCCTCGGCTCGCGAAAGACCAGCTCCAGGTACTCGTCGAACGACAAGAGGCTCCGGTCGGCGACGAACCGGCTCTGCTCCTCGTGCCCGACCTCGGTCAGAAAGCGCGTCGCTTTGCCCAAGCTGCCGTCCATCTAAGCCCTCTCTTCTCGCGCCGAGGCGCCACCGAACGGCCGAGCCCGCGCTCGAACATGGTCGCACATCGGATGCGCAAGAGGGCAATCCAGCCCCACCCGTCCGACAACGCCGCGAGGCGCGCGAAGCATCCCGCCCGGGCCCGGCCTCGAGCCTTGTCGGCGACGAAGGGAGCGTGCTACGTTTTCGGCTCCTGTTCTGACCTGTCGAGGCGACCCAAGAGAGCTCATGCCGCCCATCATCGGAATCGACCTCGGGACCACCAATTCCTGCGCCGCCATCGTCGAGGGCGAGGGGCAGGTCAAGCTCATCCCCTACAAGGGCGGCGACTTCACCATCCCCTCGATCTTCGCCATCGACGAGAAGGGGCACGAGCTCGTCGGCCACGAGGCCAAGCGGCAGTGGCAGCTCAACCCGAAGAACACCGTCTACGCCTCGAAGCGGGTCATCGGCCGGGCGTATTCGAGCGAAGTCGTCGACGTGATGAAGCAGGTGGTCGCCTACGCGATGCGCCGGGGCGACCACGACGACGTGGTCCTCGACGTCGCCCACAAGACCTTCGCCTTGAGCGAAATCGCGGCGAAGATTCTCAACAAGATTCGGGACGTCGCGCAGGACTACCTGGGCGAGAAGGTCGAGCGGGCGGTGGTGACGGTGCCCGCCTACTTCACCGACCGGCAGCGGCAGGCGGTCAAGGACGCCGGGCGGCTCATCGGCCTCGAGGTCGTGCGCATCATCAACGAGCCGACCGCGGCGAGCCTCGCCTACGGCATCGGCAAGGACCTCCACGAGACGGTGCTCATCTACGACCTGGGCGGCGGCACCTTCGACGTCTCGATCATCGAGATTCGCGGACAGATCTTCGAGGTGAAGGCGACCGGCGGCGACATCTTCCTCGGCGGCATCGACTTCGACAACGCGATCATCGGGCACGTCCTCGCCGAGTTCTCGAAGAGCCAGCACCTCGACCTGTCGGGCGACCCGGTGGCGATGCAGCGGATCAAGGACCTGGCGGAGCGCTCGAAAATCGACCTCTCGACCCGGGCGGAGGTGCCGTTCACCGTGCCCTTCGTCACCATGTCGGCGCAGGGGATGCCGCTGAACATCGAGATGAAGCTGTCGCGGCCGCTCTTGGAAGAGCTCACCAGCGGTCTCGTCGACCGGACGATGCGCATCGTGCGATCGGTCCTGAGGGACTCGGGCCTTGCGGTCGGCGACATCGACGAGGTGATGCTGGTCGGCGGGCAGACCAGGATGCCTCTCGTCCAGCAGCAGCTCTCCAGCTTCTTCGGGAAGGCCCCGTCGAAAGGGGTGCATCCGGACGAGGCGGTGGCCATCGGCGCCGCGATCTACGCGAGCTCGCTGGAGACGGGGTCGGCGACCAAGCTGCAGCTCCTCGACGTGATTCCGATGGCCATCGGCATCGAGGCGGCGGGCGAGCGGTTCCACAAGGTGTTCCAGCGCAACGCCCCGATTCCCAACGCCAAGGCGATCACCGCCACCACCTCCTACGACGACCAGACCGAGGTGGCGATGCGCATCTACCAAGGGGAAGCGGAGCTGGTCACCGGGAACGAGCTCTTGGGCGACTTCTTGTTCTCCGGTCTGCGCGCCGCGCCGGCCGGAGCCGCGCGCATCGAGGTCGTCTTCGACGTCAACGTCGAGGGCATCCTCACCATGAGCGCCCGCGACCTCGAGACCGGCAAGCAGATGAAGACCACCGTCCGCGTGACGCAACACTGAAGCGCTGCCGCCTGGCTCGGGACCGCGAGGCGCGAAGTTGTCCGGTGGGAGCCGAGCGCGGCCCTGGGGACCAGTCTCTCGAGGCGCCAACGAGCGAAGAGCCGCTCGTCCTGAGCGGTCATCCCGAGCGCCAGTCGAAGGGCGAAGGGCGGCGGATTTTCGCGAGGGCGCACGTCCCTCGACTGCGCTGCCATGAAAAAGGTGGTGTCGGGCCGCTGGCCCGGCGTCAGGCCGGCGGCCTGGAACCACCGTCCTTCTTCGTCACCCGCTGAGCCATCGGCTCATGACGTCTCGGGATGAGCGGCAGTTCCGGCTCGGGCCGCACCTTGAAAGCCGTCGCCCTCAGGACGCGTTGGGCCCCCGCCTCGATGCGTCGGCCCTTGCGCTCGTCCGTCCGGGCGTAGTATCGACGTCGCCGGCCTCTCATGCGGTCACGAAGTCCTTCGAGCTCTCATCCACGATGAGGAGGAAGCAGATGCGGATCCTGGGCGTCGCCGTGTTGAGCGCAGCGCTGTTGGGCGGGTGCGTCACCGTCAAGCCGATCGTCGGGCCCGACGGCTCGACCGAGCAGCTCATCGCCTGTCCCGAGGTCGAAGGGTGCTACCAGAAGGCCCACGAGATTTGCGGCAAGTACACCATCGTCAACACCTCCACCTCGGTGAGCGGGTCTGGAGGCTCGGCGGAAAGCCAGACGCAACTGCTCGTCAAGTGCCAGTAGAAACCCACCCGCGAGCCCCCTTGGCGCAACGCCGGCCGGTGCGCCAAGGGCCGCTACCGGAGTCGGGCTCCCCGGCCAACGGCCACCCGAAATCGCCTCTCGCCGGGCCGCGTTGACACCACCCCGCCGGGCCGGCAGACTCTCGCGCGTTTTCGAGGCGCGCGGGACGCCTCGAACGGCGAAATCGAGGGCGAGCCGAGGCTCGCTCGAGCTGAGGCCACATGGGTTTTCCAAGCGACAGGCGTTACACGAATTCACACGAGTGGGCGCGCCCCGACGGCGGGAAGGTCCTGGTCGGCATCACCGCTTATGCTCAGGAGAGCCTCGGCGACGTGGTGTACGTGGAGCTTCCGAAGGTCGGCGACACGGTGACCAAGGGCCAGACCTTTGGCGTGGTCGAGAGCACCAAGGCGGTCAGCGAGCTGTTCGCGCCGGTCTCCGGCGAGGTGGTCGAGGTCAACGCGCCGCTTTCCGACGCGCCGGAGACGGTCAACCAGGACCCCTACGAGAAGGGCTGGCTGATCAAGGTCTCGCCATCGAACGCCGCCGAGCTGGAGACGCTCTTCACGGCCGACCAGTACCAACGGGTGGTCGCCGAGAGCGCTCACTAGGGGCAGGACCGCTTCCGCCTGCTCGACAACGGGTCGCCGGGCTCCAGCCGGCGCGAACGAGCGAGTCCCTAGGCGGGCGCGCCTGGTCCCTTGAGCCGCGATTTTCACCCGTTGGGAAACCCAGGGTCTCTTCCGAGAGCGAGCAGGCGATGCGCTACCTTCCGCACACCCCCGACGACTTGGCCGCGATGCTGGCCGCGGTCGGCGCCTCCGACGTCGAGGCCCTCTTCACGTCCGTGCCCGACGAGCTGAAGCTCGCCCGGCCGCTCCACCTGCCCCCGCCGCTCGACGAAGCGAGCCTCATCGCCGAGTTGGAGGCGCTCGCGGCACAGAACTCCCCGGCACCGCCGTTCCTCGGCGCCGGCGCTTATCCCCACCACGTCCCGCCGATCGTCGACCAGCTCCTCTTGCGCAGCGAGTTCTACACCGCCTACACGCCCTACCAGCCGGAGCTGTCCCAGGGCACCCTCCAGGCGATCTTCGAGTTCCAGACGCTCGTCGCGCTCCTCACCGGCTGCGACGTCGCCAACGCCTCGATGTACGACGGCGCCACCGCCACCGCCGAGGCGGCGCTGATGGCGCTCCGTCTTGGCAAGAGCGCTTCCGCCCGGCGCATCCTCGTCGGCCGCAACCTCCACCCGGAATACCGGAAGGTCGTCCGCACCTACCTCGCCAACGTCGGCGCCGAGCTGGTCGAGCTGCCCTTCGGCGAGGACGGCCGGCTGTCGCAAGGCGCGCTGCGCTCGGCGGTGGACGAAGGCGCCGCCGCGGTCGTCGCCGGACACCCGAATTTCTTCGGCCTCTTCGAGGACCTCCCGGCCATCGCCGCCGCGACCCACGCGAAAGGCGCGCTCCTCGTGACGACCACCACGGAAGCGCTGGCCCTCGGCCTGGTGCAGCCGCCGGGGTCGCTCGGCGCCGACGTCGCCGTCGGCGAGATGCAGTCCTTCGGCAACCCGCTGAATTTCGGCGGTCCCGGTCTCGGCTTCTTCGCGACCCGCGAGGAGCTCGTCCGACAGATGCCCGGCCGTCTCGCCGGAGCCACGGTCGACAAGAACGGCAAGCGCGGGTTCGTCCTCACCCTCTCCACCCGCGAGCAGCACATCCGCCGGGAGCGCGCCACCTCGAACATCTGCACCAACAACGGCCTGAACGCGCTCGCCGCCTCGATCCACCTCGCGCTACTCGGCAAGACCGGTCTCAGGGAGCTCGCGCTCGTCAACTACCGGCGCGCCCGCTACCTGCGCGAGGAGCTGGAAAAGCACGGAGCGAAGATTCCGTTTGCCGGCGCGAGCTTCAACGAGACGGTGGTCGAGATCGAGGACACCAAGAGCGCTTTCGCCCGAGCGAAGGCCCGCGGCATGGTAGCAGGGCTGCCGCTCGGCGAAGAGTATCCGGAGCTGGAGAATCACCTCCTGTTGTGCGTGACCGAGCTGCACCCGAAGGCGCGGATCGACGAGCTGGTCGCGGCGCTGGCGGGGCAGCCGACGTGACGACCAAGGGGCGTTCGAGGAGACACCGATGACGGGCGCGATGCGCGGACTGCTGGAGGAAGAGCCGCTGTTGTTCGAGCGCGGCTCACCGGGGCGGGCGGGCGCGAGCCTGCCAGCGGCAGCGGTCCCGGAGTACGACCCGGCCGACGAGCTGGGCCGTTTCCTGCGCGGCGGGGTCGAGGGGCTGCCCGAGCTCTCCGAGCCGGAGGTGATGCGCCACTACGTCCGCCTGTCGCAGTGGAACTACGGCGTCGACACCGGCATCTACCCGCTCGGGTCCTGCACGATGAAGTACAACCCGAAGGTCAACGAGGCGGCGGCGCGCTTGAGCGGTTTCGCCCGGCTGCACCCCTACCTCCCGGCGGACCTGGCCCAGGGCGCCCTGCGGCTGATGTTCGAGCTGCAGGAGATGCTCTCGGAAATCGGCGGGTTCGCGGCGACCACCCTCCAGCCCGCGGCCGGCGCGCACGGCGAGCTCACCGGCCTCATGATCATCCGCGCCTATCACGATTCCCGGGGCGACCGACGCCCGAAGATGCTCGTCGCGCAGACCGCCCACGGGACCAACCCCGCCTCCAGCGCACTCAGCGGCTTCACCGTGGTGCCGATTCCGATCGGCCCCGAGGGCTACCTCCGCCCGGACGACTTGAAGCGTCACCTGGGGCCCGACGTCGCCGCCCTGATGATGACGAACCCCAACACCCTCGGCATCTTCGAGCGGCACGTGGGGGAAATCGCCGGGCTCTTGCACGAAGCGGGAGCGCTCCTGTACGGCGACGGGGCGAACATGAACGCCCTCTTGGGCCGCGCGCGCCCGGGCGAGATGGGCATCGACGTGATGCAGTACAACCTGCACAAGACCTTCACCACGCCCCACGGCGGCGGCGGCCCCGGTTCCGGACCGGTCGCGGTCGCCGAGAAGCTCCAGCCGTTCCTCCCCAAGCCGGTGGTGGTGAAGAAAGCGGATGGCACCTTCGCCCTCGACTTCTCCGGCGAGAAGAGCATCGGGAAGCTGCGCACGTTTTGGGGCAACTTCGGGATGTTCGTGCGGGCTTGGACCTACCTGCGCGAGCTGGGCGCCGAGGGGCTGCGCGAGGTGAGCGGCCTCGCGGTGCTCAACGCGAACTACCTGAGAGCGCTCCTGGAGGGCAGCTACCACCTCCCGTTCCCGACGCCGGTCCTGCACGAGGTGGTCTTCTCCGACAAGGAGCAGAAGAAGACCGGCGTCACCACGATGGACATCGCCAAGGGCCTCATCGACCACGGGCTCCATCCTCCGACCGTCTACTTCCCGCTGGTCGTCCAGGGCGCGCTGATGATCGAGCCGACCGAGACCGAGTCGAAGGAGTCGCTCGACGGCTTCGCGCGAGCGATGAAGGACCTCGCCCAACAGGCGCACACGAACCCGCAGGCCCTCCACGACGCGCCGGCGATGCCGCACGTGTCGCGGCTGGACGAGACGCGCGCCGCGCGGTTCCCGGTGCTGCGCTGGACGCCGGGGATGGATCTCGACCGGCTCCAGGGAAGCGAGACGCCCGCGAAGTAGATGGCCGACCGCGCGCTGGACATCCGCGGCCTGCTCTGCCCGCTGACGTGGGCGCGCGTGAAGGGCGAGCTGCTCTCGATGCGGGCGGGAGAGACGCTCGAGGTCACGCTCGACCACCGTCCGGCGCTCCCCGACATCACCCGCAACGCCGCCGAGCTCGGCCACGACGTGCTATCGACGAGCGAACGCGACGGAGCCTGGGTCCTCGTCATCGAGCGCGGCCCCTGAGCGCGCCCACCGGCACCGGTCCCGATCAGGAGCAGCGATGCAGAAGAGACGACGCGCGCCGGCCCGGGGCGTCGGCCGTCCGGCGGGCGAGCGCGGGAAGGACACCGAGAAGGCGATCCTCGACGCCGCCGAGTCGATTTTCGCGCGCGTCGGCTACTCCGGCGCCCGCACCCAGGAAATCGCGAGCCAGGCCGGCGTCACCAAGGCGATGATCCACTACTACTTCGACTCGAAGGAGCGCCTCTACCGCGCGGTGCTCGACCGCATCCTCTTCGAGCTGATCAAGCTGGTGCAGGAGGTCTCCTCCAGCGCCCGCGGCCGCATCGAACGGATGGACGCCTTCGTCGGCGGCTTCTTCGACTACCTCGCGCGCCACCCCCAGTTCGGGCGCCTCACCTTCTTGGGCTCCGGCGACGAGCACCGCTACTTCGACGCCATCGTCACCGGCTTCTTCCGGCCCCTCTTCGCCCGCGGCGTCCGGTTCATCGAGGAGGGTGTCGGGGAGAAGCTCTTCCGCTCGGTAGATGCGCCGCAGCTCCTCTTGTCGGTCTACGCGGTGACGATGGGCTACCTCGCCGACGCGCGGTTCATCTCCCTCCTGCTCGAGCGCGAGGCGCTGAGCGCCGAGTCGCTGCGCGCCCGACGCGACGCGCTGATCGACATGCTCCACCGGACCCTCGGGGTCGCCGCCGCCCGTCCGCCCCCCCACTGACCAACCGGTTGGTCGGCGAATCGACGCTCGCCGCCGCGCGAACAGCTTCTCGCCCGGGCCTAACAGTCCCCTGACATTCCCGCGCAAGACTCACCGAGTCGGGGCGGCCGCCGCCTGCGCCCTTGCAGCGACTATCCATCTGGTTAATATTTGCCGTCCGGTCGACTTCCAGGAGCCCTCGATGCCTCGCCGCCGCCTCTTGCTCGTCAACCCCGCCCACGGAACCACCTTCTGGGGCTTCGAGTACGCGATGGACCTCGCGGGCGGCGCCTACTCCAACGCGCCGCTCGCAATCCTGACCGTCGCGGCGCTGACCCCGGACGACTGGGACGTCGCGATCGCCGACGAGAACGTGCGGCCGCTCGACCTGGACGCGCCCTGTGACGTGGTCGGCATCACCGCGATGAACGCCCAGGCCATCCGCGCCTTCGAGCTGGCCGACGCGTTTCGCGAGCGCGGGCGGACCGTGGTGATGGGCGGCCCCTTCGCGACGCTCCAACCGGAGCGTTGTCTGCCGCACGCGGACGTGGTGGTGGTCGGAGAGGCGGAGCGCACGTGGCCCCAGTTCTGTCGCGACTTCGAGCGCGGCGAACACCGGCGACGGTACGAGGAGACGGAGAAGATCGACCTGACCCAGAGCCCGGTTCCGCGCTACGACCTGGTGCAGCCACACGACTACGCGAGCCTGCCGATTCAGACCACCCGCGGTTGCCCCTTCGACTGCGAGTTCTGCGACATCATCGTGATGCAGGGCCGCCGGGTGCGCACGAAGACCGCCGACCAGGTCGTCGCCGAGGTGGAGGCCATCCGCCGGGCAGGAGGGCACTCGATCTTCTTCTCCGACGACAACTTCGTCGGGAACCTGAAGGCGACCCGTGAGCTCCTCGACGCCCTCATCGCCCACCGGGAGCGCACCGGCTATGCTCCGGGCTACTTCACCCAGGCTTCGCTCAATCTCGCCGACCGCCCGGAGCTCTTGGAGCGGATGACCCGGGCGGGCTTCACCCGGGTCTTCCTCGGCATCGAGTCGCCGCGCCAGACGAGCCTTTCCGAGTCGGGCAAGCGCCAGAACACCCACGGCGATCTGATCGACCGCATCCGCACCATCCAGCGCGCGGGGCTCATCGTCTGGGCCGGAATGATCGTCGGGTTCGACCACGACGACGAGAAGATCTTCGAGGAACAGGCGGAGTTCCTCGACGAAGCGGCGATCGCGGTGGCGATGGTGGGGATGCTCAACGCGCCGCCGAAGACCCGGCTGTTCGCCCGCCTCCAGCAGGAGGGGCGCATCGCGCCGCACGCGGACTGGGCGGACAACTGCGCCTACACCAACATCGTGCCCAAGCAGATGACCCGCTCGCAGCTCTTCGGCGGCTACGCGGAGCTGGTGCAGGAAATCTACCGTCAGGATAATTACGCGCGGCGACTGGTCCGCGCGATCGAACGGATGGGGGAAGCGGTGCCGGGGACCGCGAGCGCGCGCACGCCGTCGATGGCGGAGCTACGCGATTTGTGGCGGGCGGTCCGCACCTTCACCTTCACCGCCGACCCGGTGCGGCGGCGCCACTTCGTGCCGAACCTCTTGCGCCTCGCGCGCGCGCGCCCGAGCCGCATCGTCGAAGGCGCGATTCACCTGGGCCTCTGGAAACACTTCGAGCGGTACGTGCCCGAGTTGGTGGAGCGCCTCCACCAGGCCGAACGCGCCGAACGCCTGCGCGAACGGGAAGAGAGCTACGCGCGCTCGGCGGGAAGGCGGAAGCTCGCGGTGCTCTGAGGAAATCATCCAACCGGTTGATTGCTGCATCGCGCGAGCTCGAGGGGCCGCCGGTGGGGGGCTGGGCTCGTGGCCGACGGCTTGGTCGCGCCCGCGGAGGCCCCGGCCGCTCGCTGGCGAAGCGCGCGGGGTCCGGCTACGCTCTTGCCCGTGGCGGAACCGCTCGATCTACGCGTGGAGCTGGAGGCGCTCACCCGGAATCTCGGCGCCGCGGCGGTCCCGTACGCGGTTTGCGGAGGGCTCGCGCTGGCGATCCACGGCCATCCGCGGGCGACCCGGGACATCGACGTCCTCACCGATCCGCCGAACATCGACCGGCTCAAGGCGGTCGCGCGCACGCAAGGGTTCGTTCTCGAAGCGCTGCCGATGACCTTCCGCTCCTCGGGAATCACGATTCACCGCCTCGGCCGTGTCCGAGGAAACCAGGTCCTGACCTTGGACATCGTCGTCGCGGATGGCGTCCTCGAGCCGGTCTGGCAGACGCGCGAGCGCGTCGAGAGCGCCACGGGCCCCGTCTGGGTCGTGTCGCGGCAGGGGCTCGTGACGATGAAGCTCGCCGCCGGGCGCCCGCAGGACCTGGCCGACCTCGCGCACCTCGAGGAGTCGTCGTGAAAGCGCCGGTCGACATGTCGCCGCAAGCGGTCGAGGAGAGGCTGCGCGAGGCGTCGTGCTTGAGCCCGCTCCCGCTGGCGCCGGCGCCGCACGTGGACATGTCGCCGCAAGCGGTCGAGGCGAGGCTGCGCGAGTGGGCCGAGCTGTCGAGGTTCTGCCTCGACCTCGCGCGGCGTCCCGGGGAACCAGCTTCGCCGACCAGGCACGCGGCCGATTATCCAGATCATCAGAGCGATCGATGACCATCTCGAACGACATCCTCGACGGAACGCGAGAACTTGCCCGAATGCTGCCGGATCAGGAACTGATGGATGACAAGTTAGAAGCTCTTGTGATGGAAGCAAGATCCGTTGCTCAGCGCCTCGCAGATCGACAGCCGGACCACGTGCCGGCACGGGTCTTCACCGGAAATCGCGGCTGGCCGGCGGGTCGATCGGGTTCTCGGGAAGCTCGAGGCCGAACAGCCGGTCCACCTTGACCGTCACGACCTTGCCGTTGCGCTCCACCTTCCCGGAAGCGCCGAGGAAGAGGCTCTGCCCTCCGGCAAAGCGGCAGCGCTCCCAGACATCGGGCATCACCACCAGGTTCGAAAACCCCTGCTCGTCCTCCAGGGTGACGAAGACGATGCCCTTCGCGGTCCCCGGCCGCTGGCGGATGATCACCATCCCGCCCACGTGCACGCGGCGCCCGCTCGCGATTCGCTCCAACTCGTCGGAGCGCAGGAGCCGCGGCGATTTCGGCAGGCGCGCGCGTAAGAGCGCCATCGGGTGCGCCTCGGCCGACAGGCCGGTGCGCGCGTAATCCTGCGCCACCCGTTCGGCGCGCGTCCCCTCGTCGAAGGCGACCGCCGGCTCCCGCACGTCGATCCCGGCGAAGAGGTCGTCTGGGGCCTCGACGAGCGCGTGAACCTTCCATAAGGCCTCCCGCCTCCCGAGACCGAAGCCCTGGAGCGCGCCGGCCGCGGCCAGCCGCGCGAGCACCGGGCGCTGGAGCCCCGTGCGGCGCGCGAAATCGGCGAGCGAGCGAAACGGCCCCGTCCGGCGGGCGGCGGCGATGGCCTCGGCATCCCTCTGGCGCAGGCCCTTGACGACCTGCAATCCAAGACGCAGCGCGAGTTTCACCTCCCTGCGAGATCGCTCGATCCACTTTCGCCAGACCTCGTCGCCCGGCCGCTCGCCTTCGCCCTCCTCCGCTTCCTCGACGGTGGTCTCCCACTCCGAATAGAAGACGTCGACCGGCCGCGCCGGCACCCCGTGGCGGCGGGCGTCCTCGACGATGGTATGAGGGGAGTAGAAGCCCATCGGCTGGGCATTCAAGAGGCTCGCCGCGAACGTCGCTGGGTAGTAACGCTTAATCCAGGCGGAAGCGTAGACGAGCAGCGCGAAGCTCGCGGCATGCGATTCCGGGAATCCGTACCCGGAAAAGCCGAGGAGCTGCTGGAAGATGTTCTCCGCGATCTCGGGGCCGATGCCGTTCCTGGCCATTCCCGTGACGAGCCGCCCCTTCATCTCCTCCAGCCGTTCCCGCGAGCGCTTGTGGGTCATCGCGCGCCGGAGCTCGTCCGCCTCGCCCGGCGAGAACCCGGCCGCGGCGATCGCGAGCTTCATCCCCTGCTCCTGGAAGAGCGTGACGCCCAGGGTCTTTCCCAGCACGTCCTTCACCGCCGGATGCGGGTAGGTGACCTTTTCCGCTCCCGCTCGGCGGCGGAGGTAGGGATGAATCATCCCGCCCTGAATCGGGCCGGGCCGGATGATCGCGACCTGGATGACGAGGTCGTAGAAGCAACGCGGCTTCAAGCGCGGGAGCATGTTCATCTGCGCCCGGCTCTCGATCTGGAACACCCCCACGGAGTCGGCGTCGCAGAGCATGTCGTAGACCCCGGGGTCTTCGGCCGGGATCGTCGCGAGCGTCCACTCGATGCCGAAACGCCGGAAAATCAGGAGGAACGCGCGAGCGATGAGCGAGAGCATCCCCAGGCTCAGGAGATCTATTTTCAGAAGCCCGACGTTCGCCGCGTCATCCTTGTCCCATTGGATGACCGTGCGGCCGTCCATCGCGGCATTCTCCAGCGGCACCAGCCGCGCCAGCGAGTCGTGGGTGACGACGAAGCCGCCGGAGTGGATCCCCAGGTGGCGCGGGAAATCCTGGATCTGCTCGGCGAGCGCCAGGGTCAGCCGGACGGAGCGGTCATGGAGGTCGAGACCGCAGCTACCAAGCGATTTCGGATCCGGTCCCCGTCCCCAGGGGTCGGCGGTCTCCGACAGCGCTTCCGCCTGGTCGAGCGAGAGGCCCATCGCCTTCGCCACCTCGCGCAAGGCGCTGCGACCGCGATAGCAGATGACCTCCGCCACCATCGCCGCCTTGTCGCGGCCGTACTTTTCGTAGACGTACTGGAGCACCTCCTCCCGCCGTTCGTGCTCGAAGTCGACGTCGATGTCGGGCGGCTCGCCTCGCTCGCGGGAGATGAACCGCTCGAACAACAGGCCCATCCGCACCGGGTCGATGCTGGTGATCCCGAGGGCGTAGCAGACGACGCTGTTCGCCGCGCTCCCGCGGCCCTGACAGAGGATGCCTTTCGACCGCGCGAAGCGGACGATGTCCCAGACCGTGAGGAAATAGCCGGGATAGTCGAGCTCCGCGATCAGAGCGAGCTCGCGGCTCGCTTGCGCGCGCACGTCACCCGGAACGCCTCCCGGATAGCGAAAGCGCAGCCCCTCCTCGGTGAGCCGGCGCAGGAACGACATCGGGGTCGCTCCGCCGGGCAGCATCTCTTCCGGAAAGCGGTAGCGCAGCTCCGTGAGGGAAAAGGTACACTCCTGCGCCAGCGCTGCCGCTCGGTCGACATACGCTTCCCGGCCCCGGAAAAGCCGGCGCATCTCCCGCTCGTCCTTCAGGCAGCGCTCGCCGTTGGGAAAGAGCTGCAAGCCCGCCGCCTGGACCGTGGTGCCCAGCCGGATAGAGCTCACCACGTCCTGCAGCATCTGCCGGCGCCGGTCGTGCATCACCACTCGATTCGTCGCTATGACCTCGACGCCGGCCCGCTGCGCCAGCGCCTCCCGGAAGCGGAGCCGATGGGCGCAATCGGGCGTCATGTGGTTCCACACCGCGACCAAGAGCCGGTCGCCGAACGCTTCCCGGGCGCGATCCAGCTCACGCACCTCGGTAGCGCTCACGTCCAGCGCGAATAGGCCGCGGGCCCGGTCGGGCACCACTTCCCAGCGGCAGAGGCTCTTCCCCTTTTCCACGCTCAGCCGGCCGATGGAGATGAGCTCGGAGAGGTTCTGGTAACCCGCGAGGTCGCGCGCGAGCAGCACCAGCGGCGGCGCGTCGACGAACGACACCTCGGCGCCGACGACGAGATGGAGGCCCAGCTTCTTCGCGTGCTCGTGCGCGCGCACGACGCCGGACAGGCTGTCCAGGTCGGTCAGCGCCAGCGCCTCGAGGCCGAGCTCCGCCGCCCGCTCGACCAGCTCCTCCGGGTGCGAGGCGCCGTCGAGGAAGGTGAAGTTCGACCGGGCGATGAGCTCCGCGCAGGCCATGAGCGCGGCAAGGCCGCATGATAACTGTACGCCCGTTCAGGTATCGCCGCAAGCGCGCTCCGGTGTTCGCCGCGCGCCAGCCGCGATTCACCCGCTCGGACGCCAGCCGCTCGCGCTCCTGTTTGGCTCGAGAGCGCGATGCGCCGCCCGAGGCCGAGGATGGGTTTGAGCAGTCTTCATCCTCGACTCAGAATTCCAGGCCGACGATGGCCCGGGCGTAAGGGGTCTCGGACGGCGTCGTCAGCCCCTTGCCGCCGGCGAGGGTCAGCCAGAGCTCGTCCAGCGGCCCGAGGTGCCCGAAATCGAAGGAAATCGCCGGACCGACGAAGAGGTAGGGTTCGGTCGCCGCACCGTGCTCGAGATGGCCGAACGTCTCCAGCCCCACGGTCACCGCCGGGCCGCCCAGTTGCCGGGAGACGCCGAGCGCGTACTCCATCTCCGGGTTGAAACCGCCCTCGAGGAGGCGCTCGACCTCGACGGACAGGTTTCCCGCGACGTTCCAGGGTCCGAAATCCCGGGCGACGATGGCCTTCGCCTCCAGCGACTGGTCCGCGTCGCCCGCGCGGCGCCACTGGTATTCGAGGTAGCCGACGACGTCGACCGGCCATGCGCCCGGGTCGGAGAAGCGGTAGCGGCTCTCCACCTTGAGCCCAGCGTAACGGCTGCCGCCCTCCGCCTTCGACAGGTCGAGCATGTTGTAGAGCGCGAGGTCCCACCGCGAGGTGAGCCCGTACTCCAGCTCCAGCATCTCGCGCAGACCTCCACCGGGAGCGCTGTCGCCCACCTCGCCGTCGCCGGCCCCGGTCAGCCAGTTCTCCACCTCCAGCTCGCCCTTCTCCTCCGTCGCCGCCTGGTAGGTGGTCCCGTAGGCCCGCCCGTCGGCCCATGCCGAGCTCGCCCAGAGAGCGAGACCGATGCCGATCACCGCCGCCCCCAGACTCCTATTGCGCTCCCGCTGCCCAAGACCCATCGCGCCCTGCCCCGAATTCTGGTTCTGAGACCTATTCTCAAAACCCGTAAGGCTTAGCGCGACGGCCGCCGCCGCGTCAAGATCCGGCATCCAGAAAGCGATTTCTCACGGCGGCGCAACGGCCCAGACGGGTCCCGGCGCGCTTGCGGACGACGACGTCGCGCGGAGGTGCAGGGCGGACTGAAGCCCCGATCGGCGCGCGAAACCGCTACGCTGATCGGTAGCGCTCTCGCCAGGCGGCTCTCAGGTCCAGTCGAGCACGACTTTCCCCGACTGTCCCGAACGCATGACGTCGAAGGCGGCGGCGTAGTCGTCGGCCTCGAATCGATGCGTCAGCACCGGCGAGACGTCGAGGCCGCTCTGGATCATGCTCGCCATCTTGTACCAGGTCTCGAACATCTCGCGGCCGTAGACCCCTTTGAGGACGAGCCCCTTGAAGATCACCTGGTTCCAGTCGATGGCGATTTCGCTCGGCGGAATCCCGAGGATGGCGACGCGGCCACCGTTGTTCATGGTCTGGAGCATCCCGCGGAAAGCGTCAGCGCTGCCGCTCATCTCCATGCCGACGTCGAAGCCCTCGGTCATCCCGAGCTTCTTCATCGTCTCCGGGAGCGTCGTCTCGCGGATGTTGATGGCCAGGGTCGCGCCCATCTTGCGGGCGAGTGTGAGCCGGTATTCGTTCACGTCGGTGACGACGACGTAGCGTGCGCCGACGTGCCGGGCGATCGCCGCGGCCATCACGCCAATCGGCCCCGCGCCGGTGATCAGCACGTCCTCGCCCACCATGTCGAAGC
This sequence comes from Myxococcales bacterium, assembly GCA_021787845.1. Lineage (GTDB taxonomy): Bacteria > Myxococcota > Myxococcia > Myxococcales > JAJYLH01 > JAJYLH01. The sequence continues at coordinate 16,895 of JAJYLH010000022.1, forward strand.
TCAGCGCGGTGTGGGTCGCGTTCCCGAGCGGGTCGAGATAGGCCGCGATCTCGTCGGGAATCTCCTGGGGCAGCCGGAAGAGGTTGAACGCCGGAATCGAGACGTACTCGGCGAAGACGCCGGCGCGCTGGACCCCGATGCCCACCGTGTTCCGGCACAGGTGCCGCTTGCCGGCCCGGCAGTTGCGGCAGTGGCCGCAGGTGACGTGGCCCTCGGCGGAGACGCGCTCTCCGACAGCGTAGCCGGCCACCTCGCTGCCGACTTCCGCGATTTCGCCGCACAGCTCGTGGCCGGTGACCAGCGGGACCGGTACCGTCCGGCGGGACCATTCGTCCCAGTTGAAGATGTGGATGTCGGTGCCGCAGATGGCGGTCTTGCGCACCTTCACCAGGACGTCGTTGGGGCCGATGGTCGGCATCGGCACGTCCTGCATCCAGATTCCCGGCTCCGCCTTGGCTTTGACGAGCGCTCTCATCGGATGACTCCCAGCTCCCGGCCGACTTTCGCGAACGCTTGGAGGGCGCGGTCGAGGTGGGCCTGCTCGTGCGCCGCCGACATCTGCGTGCGGATGCGCGCCTGCCCGTGCGGCACGACCGGAAAGGAAAAGCCGATGACGTAGACGCCCTCGTCGAGGAGCCGGTCCGCCATCTTGGTCGCGAGCCTCGCGTCGCCCAGCATCACCGGGATGATCGGGTGCTCGCCAGGGACCAGCTTGAACCCGAGCTTCTCCATCCCGGCCCGGAAGTAGGCGCTGTTCCTCCGCAGCTTTCGCCGCAGATCGTCGCTGCCTTCCAGGAGGTCGAGCACCTTCAAGCTGGTCGCGGCGATGGTCGGGGCGAGCGTGTTCGAGAAGAGATAGGGGCGGGAGCGCTGCCGGAGCCATTCGACGATTTCTCGCCGGCCCGAGGTGTACCCTCCAGAAGCGCCGCCGAGGGCCTTGCCGAGGGTTCCAGTGAGGATGTCCACCCGGCCGAGGACGCCGCGGGCTTCCGGGGTGCCGCGGCCCTTCTCCCCCACGAAACCGACCGCGTGCGAGTCGTCCACCATCACGAGCGCGCGATGCTGGTCCGCGAGGTCGCAGATCGCCTTCAGGTTGGCGATGATCCCGTCCATCGAGAAGACGCCGTCGGTGGCGATGACCTTGAACCGACAGCTCTTCGCGTCTTCGAGCTGCCGCTCGAGGTCGGCCATGTCGTTGTTCTGGTAGCGGTAGCGCTGGGCTTTCGAGAGGCGAACGCCGTCGATGATGCTCGCGTGGTTGAGCGCGTCCGAGATGATTGCGTCCTCTTCGCCGAAGAGCGCCTCGAAGAGGCCGCCGTTCGCGTCGAAGCACGATGAATAGAGTATCGTGTCCTCGGTCTCGAGAAACGCGCTCAGCCGCTTCTCCAGCGCGCGATGGACGTCCTGGGTGCCGCAGATGAAGCGGACCGAGCTCATCCCGAAGCCGTGTTTGGGCAACTCCTCCTGGGCCGCCCGGACCAGCGCGGGGTGATTGGCGAGGCCGAGGTAGTTGTTCGCGCACAGGTTCACCACCTCGCGCCCGCCTTCGACCCGAATCACCGCGCCCTGCGGCGAGGTGATGGTGCGCTCCTGCTTGAAGAGACCGCTCTCGTGCAGCTTGTCGGTCTCGTGGCGGAGGTGCTCGAGAAAGGTCGGATCCATCGCTGCTCCCTGGACGGGTTTGAGGCCCCCCTGCGCCGCCGCCGGTGGGCACGCGCCGCTGCTCGGCGCGCCCGGACCCCGAGGCGCGCGAACGCTGGCGCGATTCGGTGGCGCGGTCAAGGGAGCCCGAGCGGCGCGAAGGCGAGGTCGCGGTGGCCGTCGTCGTCGCCCCGCCCCGACGTGCGACCGACGAAAGCCGCCGCGCCCCAAGTGGAGCGTCACGCTGATGGCGGCTGACGAAAGGCCCGGGCTCGCGTCTCTACCGGCGCACCTTGTCGACGATGCCTGGCACCGACTTGAGGAAGTCGGGCGTCTTGGTCAGCTCGAACTCCCAGGCGATGTTCCCGCGGATGCGGGCCACGACCTCGTCCCGGGGATAGCCCAAGCGCAGCAGGAGAGCGGCGCGCTCGGCGATTTCCCGCTCGTACATGTGCCGATGCTTCGCGGCGAACGAGGCCGTGATGTCCGGCGGAATGTGCGGCTCCATCCAGTCGAAGGCCACCGTGGGCACCTCCTGGAGGGATTCAACGGCACCCCTCGCGTCGCGTCAACGGGTCGCGCCCGAAATTCGTCGGATCGGACCGATCCGACCGATCGGTCTGCTCGGTCTCATCGGGAGGACGCCCGCTCCCGCCGCCGCTTACGACGGGGACGCCGACCATGAGCGCAGCCTTCCTCCGTGCCCGAAGCGTCTCGACTCACCGGACCAGACCCGGGTGCGGGTCCGTCGTGCCGAAGAACCCGCCGCCGGCGCGCTCGGACTCGGTTGTCGCGTTGCAGTCGAGCTGAATCTCGACGGAGGGCGACGGCGGTCCCGTCACGTTCGTGATGGTGAAGCTGGCGAACCCCACCACCGGCAGGACCCGGTTGAACTGAGCAGGACAGCCGCCGATCGGCGAGACCACCGGCACGGTGACCTTCGCGCCGTTCTGCGCGATGTACTGGTTGACCGCGTCCACCACGTTCTTGTTCAGGTTGTTGCCGTTGCTGACCCCGATGGAGTCGCCGGCCGCGACCGACCGGCACGAACCACTGAAGATGCTGATGATATCGCTGGTGCTGACCGAGGCGACGCCTGGGTCCAGGTTGGTGAAGCCCATGTTGTCGGCCTGGTCGTTCTTCAGCACCAGCTTCTGATTGCACTGAATCTGGTCGTCCTGCTGGAGCAGGCAGTCGGCGAAGACGAACGGCACCGCGCACGGCGCGAGGGCCGGGCCGCCGCCGGCCGCCACCGCTTCCGCGTCGATGTGTGCGGTCGTCTGGTTGCCGGAAAAGGCGGAGAGAAAAACGTCGAGGGGGTTGCCCCGGGCGTCGCTGCGCCCGGTGAGGACCCGCACCGCGTTGACGAGCAGCGGCGCTCCTGGATCGCTCACTGAAATCGGCGTGAACGCCTGTGACTTCGGCCGCGCCCAATCCCAGTGACCGAGGACGATGTCCTGGTCGCTCAACTGCACCGGTACCGAGCGGTCGGTCGTGAACCGGTCGCCGAACTGCGCCGCCTTCGCCACCGCGCGCGACAGGCCTCCCGGCGTGCCGTCCAGCTCCTTCGCGCCCGCGAGCGCCGCCGAGTCGCACGCGTTCTGCAACTGCCCGCGCACCATGAAGAGGTGCCCGACGTTCACCACCAGCGCGGCGAAGCCGCCGAGAGCGAGCAGCAGCAAGGCGACCGTCACCGCCGTCGCCCCCCGCTGCCGGTGCCGCCCCCAAGCCCGGCGCATCGCGGACCTCACTGATCCTGCTCCGGCGGCACCGAGGGCGGCGGCATCAGCGAGCTGGTCTGATTGCTCCCAACGCCCGGGGCGACGTAGAGCATCTGCGGCTGCTGCGAGCTCGCCGCCGTCTTGGGGCCGAGCGAACGCCGATACTTGTCGGAGATGAGCGTCGCCTCCTGCGAATCCAGGCCGGAGACCGGCACCGCGCTCGTTCCCTTCGGCCGCACCTCCTGGCGCGTGAACCAGGCATCGGTGTCGAGGCCGAAGTGCTCGCTCAGATGGGCAGGGGCAGCGCAACCGCCGAGCACGAGAGCGACGGCAATCCAGAGGCGCTTCATGGCTTCTCCCGAAGGGTCGAGCGGGTCGAGTGGTCGGTCGGGGAGGGCACGGCGTCGCCCTTGAGCACCAGCCGCTCCAGGTTGCGACGGGCGTGCGGGTCGAGCGGGTCGAGCTGCGCCGCGCGCAGGTATTCGCCGCGCGCGCGCGCGTCGTCACCGACCAGCTCCCGGCAGACGCCGAGGTCGTTGCTCGCGGCGGCCGGAGTGCCCGCGCGCTCGAACTCGGCCTCGGCAGCGGTCCAGTTCCGCAGGCGGGCATAGGCGAACCCCAGGTTGTCGCGGATACGCGGGTCGGTCGGGTTCTGGCGCAGCGCCCGGAGGAGGACCTGAATCGCCTCGCGGGTGCGGCCGGCGGCGAAGAGCGAGAAGCCCAGGTTGTTCAAGTACCGCGGGTTTCCCGGATCGAGCTTCGCCGCCTGACGGTGCTCGGCTTCGGCGGCGCGATGCCGGCCGGTCTCGTCGAGCAGCACCGCTAGCGCCGAGTGGATGGCGGCGTCGTCCGGCTGCAGCGCTAGGGCTTGGCGGAAGGCGCTCTCGGCGTCCGCGGCGAGCCCTTCGGCCTCGTAGACCCGGCCGCGCAGCTCCAGCACGTCCGGATCGCGCGGGTCGTCTTGCGCCAGCCTGCCCAACACCGCGAACGCCCGGCTCCATTCGTGCCGGGCGATCAGCGTGCGCGCGAGGTCCTTGCCGAGGGCGCTCGAGTCCGCGTTCATCGCGGAAGTGTGCGCGCATCCGCCAACCAGGAGCGCCAGCGCCAGGCATGGTGCCGTCGTTCGCATCAATGACCTCCTCCGAGGCGGCTGAGCGAGTGCGCGATGTTGACCGCCGCCGGCCCGATGACGATGGCAATCAGGCTCGGCAGGATGCAGAGCACCAGCGGTATCGTCATCTTCACCGAGACGACCGCCGCGCGTTCCTCGGCCCGGTGCATCCGGCGCACGCGCATCCCCGACGCCTGCAGGCGCAGGCTCACCGCGATGCTGGTGCCGAACATCTCCGCTTGCGCCAGGGTGGCGGCGAGGGTCTTCAGCTCGTCGACGCCGGTGCGCCCGTGGAGTCGGCGGAACGCGTCGGTCCGGGTGATGCCCGCCTTGAGCTCGAGGGAGGTCAGATTCAGCTCCTCCGACAGCGCCGGCCAGGAGAGCTTCAGGTCGGCGCACACCCGTTGAATCGCCGCGTCGAGCCCGAGGCCCGCCTCGACGCAGGTCACCATCAGGTCGAGCGCGTCGGGCAAACCCCGTTCGATCAGCGCCCGCCGCTGGCGTGCCCGCATCGACACCCAGAAGCTCGGTGCGAAATAGCCCATCGTGCAGAGCCACACCGATATCGGTATCCCGAGTCGCAACGGGTGTTCGAGACCGGAGTTGATCCACAGGAACGATAACGGTAGGCATAGCGCGAACAGCACCTTCGCCCCCGCGAGAATGCGTGGCGCTGACTCGCCGCGCAGGCCCGCCTGGATGAGGAGCTGCCGGGTGCGCTTCGCCTCATCGGGATCGCTCCCGCCCACCGCGCCGAGCGCCGACAACATTTTGCCGGCGGAACCGCTGCCGCTGGACGACGCGACGGGTTCCGGCGCCGCTGCCGGTGGGCGCGGGCGCAGGCGCCGCAGAATCGGGTCGCCCGACGGACGCAGCGCCCGCAGCGCCGAGACGAACCCCAGGACCGCCAGAGCCGCCGCCGTGAAACCGAACAGGAGCACCGCCGCCGTCGAGCTCATCGCCGCCCCCATCAGAACTGGACCTGGCCCATCCGCCAGAGCCAGTAGCCGCCCAGGCCCCAACTGGTGACCGCGTAGACGAAGATCGCCTGGCCTGCCGGGTTGTCGAAGAAGCGCCCGAAGTAGGCGTGGTTCGCCACCGCGAGGAACAGCGCCATCGCGATCGGCAGGCTCCCCAGGACCAGTCCCGAGGTGCGTCCTTCCGCGGTGAGCGCCTTGAGCTTCGAGTAGAAGCGGTAGCGGTCCCGGATGGTGGAGGCGATGTTCTCCAGGATCTCCGCGAGGTTGCCGCCGGTTTCTTTCTGGACGAGGACGCTGACCGCGAAGATGCGCAGGTCGCGGTTGTCCGGGCAGCGGCGAGTGATGTTGACGACCGCCTCCTCCGCCGCGAGGCCGAGCTTCTGCTCCTCCCACGCCCGCGCGAGCTCGACGCTGACCGGTGCCGGCATCTCTCCGGCGACGAGGCGGAAAGCGTTCGGCAACGCGTGTCCCGCCCGGAGCGACCGGCTCATCATGTCCAGCGCTTCCGGGAGCTGCTCGCTCAATCGCGCGCTCCGGCGCGAGCGGGCCGCGGTCAGGCTGACGATGGGGTAGGCGCCAGCGATGCCGCCAATCAGCAGCGCTATCGGTATCGAGAGGTGGAAGGCGAGCGGCACCAACGTGCCCGCCAGCGCCGCTGCCGCGGAGTAGGAGAGCAGCCGCGCCACCGTCCAGGGCGAGTCGCTCTCGACGAGGAGACGCTCAAGGGCAGCGGTGCCGGGTAGCCCGCGGACGAACGCGTCGAGGGCCAGCGTCGCCGCGAAGCGGTCGCCCCGCAAAAGCCCCACGGGAGCGCCGTCGTCCGTCTCCAGCCGCCTCAGCCGCCGCTTGAGCTCCGCTTCTCGCCGGCCGACGACGAACCGCGACAGGTGGTAGAGCGCTTCGAGCCCCGCGAGGACCACCAGGCTGACCAGGACCACCAAGAGGTCGCGCATCGGTCAAGCCTCCAGATAGGGGCGCATCACCTCGCGCACGTCGACCCCCGCCCGCTCGATGCGTTCCATCACCTTCGGCCGGATGCCGCATCCGACGTGCGCCCCGACGACACGCCCTTGCGGGTCCACCCCGCGCTGCTCGAAGCGGAAGAGCTCCTGGAGGGTGACGACCGGGCCTTCGGTGCCCGTCACTTCCGCGATGCTCGCGACCCGCCGGCGACCGTCGCTGCCCCGGCTGAGCTGGACGATGACGTCGAGCGCCCGCGCGATGCTCTGGCGCACCGCCGCCTCGGTCATCGGTACCCCCGCCATCCCGACCATCGCTTCCAGCCGCCAGAGCGCGTCGCGAGGGCTGTTCGCGTGGACGGTGGTCATCGAGCCCTCGTGGCCGGTGTTCATCGCTTGGAGCATGTCCAGCACCTCGCCGCCGCGGACCTCGCCGACGATGATGCGGTCGGGGCGCATGCGCAGGCAGTTGCGCACGAGGTCGCGGGCGACGATTTCGCCGATGCCCTCGATGTTCGGCGGCCTCGTCTCCAAGCGCACGACGTGCGGTTGCTGGAGCTTGAGCTCGGCCGAGTCCTCGATGGTGATCACCCGCTCGCCGGCGGGAATGAGCGCTGAGAGCGCGTTGAGGAGAGTCGTCTTACCGGTCCCGGTGCCGCCGCTGATGAGGACGTTCAGCCGCCCCCGCACCGCCGCGCCGAGGAAGGCGAGGGCGTCACCGGTGATGCTCTCCATCGCCACCAGGTCGCGCAGCGTGGGCGGCGAAGTGCCGAACCGGCGGATCGACAACAGCGGTCCATCGACCGCGAGCGGCGGGACGATGGCGTTCACGCGGGAGCCGTCCTTGAGCCGCGCGTCGACCATCGGCGAGGACTCGTCCACCCGGCGGCCGACGTGGGAGACGATGCGGTTGATGATTTGCAGGAGGTGAGCGTTGTCGCGAAACCGCACCCGGGTCAGCTCGAGGAGGCCGCGCCGCTCGACGTAGACGGTCGAGTAGGTGTTGACGAGGATGTCGGAGATGGTCCCGTCCCTCAGGAGCGGTTCCAGGGGGCCGAGGCCGGTCAGCTCGTCGAGGAGCTCCTGCACCATCCGCTCGCGCTCGACCCGGTTCAGATGGACAGCGGCGGCGGACACGAGCCCCGAGAGCGCTGCCTGCAGCTCGTGGCGCTGCCGCTCGGGCTCGAGCTTCTCCATCGACGCGAGGTCGATGCGATCGACGAGCTGGTGGTGCAGCTCGGCCTTCAAGTCGTGGAACCGCTGGGAGGTGATTTCGGCGGGCGCCTCCTCCGTGCGCGGCGTCTCCACCCGGGCGCGCAGCCGCTCTTCGAGGCCCATCGCGTCTAGTCCTTCCTCGAGAACATGCGGGACCAGAACGAGCGCCGCCGCGGGCTCGCCACGGGGTCCCGCAGCGAGCGGGCGAGGCGGTCGAGGTCGCGGGCGAGCTGGGATCTAGGAGCGCTCTCGCTCAGCAGCATACCGCGATCGATCGCCTGGGAAAGCGCGGGGTAGTCGTTCGCCAGGGTCGAGCGCACCGGCAGGCCGATCGACTCCGCCAGCACCTCCGGACTGACCTTCGACGCCTTGTGGAAGCGGTTGACCACCACCTCCACCTTGTCGACATCGTACCCGAGGCGCTTGAAGACCTCGACCGTCCGCTGGGCGTTGCGCACCGCGGGCACGTCCTGCACGACGAGGAGGAGGATGCGGTCGCTCGCGTCCAGCGCGGCGAGCGACAGCTCGTCGAACGCGCCCATCCCGTCCACCACGATGTGCCGGTAGTGCTGGCGCAGGAAAGGCGGCAAGGTCGCCAGGTCCCGGGCGTGAACCGGCGCCGCGTCGTCGAGCTTCTCGCCGCGGCCGATCACCCAGAGCCCGGACTCGTGACGCGCGACCGACGCGTCGAGCAGCTCCCGGTCCAGGCGATGGACGTTCGCCACCACGTCCGAGAGCGCGTAGGACGGCGACAGGTCGAGGTGAGCGAGAGCGTCGCCGAAGGCCAGGTCCAGGTCGACGAGGCAGGTGCGCTCACCGGACCTCGCCAGCGCTCCCGCCAAGTTCACGGCGACCGCGGTCGCTCCGATCCCGCCTCGCGCCGGAAAGACGGTGACGATATGCCCATCGCCTTCGGCTCCCGGCCGCTTCCGTCGCTGCAACGCGCGCGCGAGCTGCTGGTCGTCGCCGACGACCACGAACTCCTGCGCGCCCGCCCGCATCGCCCGCAGAATCAGGTCCGCGTCCTTCTTCGGACCGAGCGCGACCACCCGGGTCCCCGCGCTCGCCAACCGCGCGATCGCCTCGCAAGAGGCGTCCAGCTCCGGCGCCCGCTCCAAGGAGACCAACGCGGTAACAGGAGCGCTCCCGAGGACCGCCTCGTTCACCTTCTGCCGCGCGACCGGCACCGGCGCCAACGCGAGGCCCCGCACCGACTCCGACAGCCGTGCCTCCGTTTCCGGCTCCACCCCGACGAGTAGCACCGCCGCTCCTGCCTGACTCATGCCCCCCTGCCTCTCTTGAGCCCCGCCGTGGTGCGGGAATCGACCTATGGCGCAAAGCCGTACGGACCGCTGGGCGAGACCTCCGCCACGTCCGAGCCCGAGCCGCCGCTGGCGCCCGGCGAGGACGGGTCCTGCTGCCAGCCGAGGAGGAACAGCTCCAGGTCGCCGGGCGGCCGAATCGAGGAGCCCGGTAGCGGTGGCGCCTCCTTCGGCGCGAGCGGTCGCGCGAGATGAGCGGTCACCACCACCAGCAGCTCGGTCTCGTCGCGCCGGTAGGAGGTCGAACGAAAGAGCGCGCCCAGAATCGGCAAGCTCCCCAGGAGCGGTATCCGGTCCACCTGCGAGCGCGTCCGCTCCGACAAGAGGCCGGCGATGGCGAAGCTCTGCCCGTCGCCCAGCCGCACCGTCGTCTGGCTGCGGCGGGTGGAGAAACCCGGCACCGTGCTGCCGGCGATGGTCACCGAAAGGGTCGGATCGATCTGGCTCACCTCGGTCGACATCTTCAGGTGAATCGTGTCCGCCCCGATCACCGTCGGCACGAAGGAGAGGAGGATTCCGAACTTCTTCCAGATCACGTTCACCTGACCCAGGCCGCCGGTGATCGGAATCGGGATCTCGCCGCCCGCGAGGAACTTCGCCTGCTGCCCGCTCAAGGTGACGAGCTTCGGCTCCGCCAGCACGTGCGCGAGCCCGTGCGATTCGAGCAGGCTCAGCATGACGCTGACCGGGAAGCCGGAGAAATTCTGCGAAAAGAACAACGAGAACGCGTCGGAGAACTGCGGTGCCTGGAGGTCGGGCGGTTGCCCCGTGGGGCTGAGCACCCCCGCGCCGGGGATCGAGTTGTTGATGCCGCTGTTCACGAAGGCTCCAGGAGGGGTGCTGGGCCCCGCGATGCCCCCGACGCGGATGCCCGTCCGCGACTTGTCGAACCAGTTGACGCCCATCTCGCGCAGGGCGCTGCGGGACACCTCCGCGAAGTGCACCTCGAGCTGCACCTGCTGGTCGCCCTTCACCTGGAGGAGGTTCGCGACCTCCTTGCTGTGCAGCCGCGCCACCTCGGCCACCCGCTCCGGGATGCGCACGTCCGAAACCGTGCCGCTCAAGACCACCAGGTCGCCCGCGCTGGAGAGGTGGATGTCCTCGTTCGGGAAGAGCTTGCGGATCTGCGCGCGCAGAGCGTCGAGGTTGCGGGTGACGTGGAGGGTGACGACCAGCGGCTTGTTCGCCTTGTCCCACAGGGTCAGGTCGGTGTCGCCGGCGCTCTTCGCGGTCAAGAGGAGCTGGCGCGGCGTCACCACCTTGAGGTCCGCCACGTTCGGGTTCGCCACCGCGACGCGCCCGATGTCCTCCGAGAGCATCAGGAGCCGGTTCTGACCCTCCTCCAGGTTCAGCTCGCTCCTCGCGCTCAGCTCCCGGTCGATGCGCAGGGCCTGCGGCTCGGCTTGCGTCCGGGGGGATGGCTCCTGCTGGGCAGATGCGGAGGCGGCGACCATCAGCAGGACGACGAAAGCGGTACGGCTCAACATCAGGGCTTTCCCCCCTCGGTCTGGAAGCGCCGCGTCTCGAACCGATCGCCGCGCAGAATCTCCACGTTCTCGCTGCCCGGCCGCACCGGCGCCGCGGCGACCGGCGCGCGGCGCCGTCGATGGCGGGTGCGGGGATGGCTCGCGGGCGGCGTGAGGACCGACGCGCGTTTGTCACGCCAGACGTCGCCGAGGAGCAGCTCCGGGTCGACGCCGCTCGTCCGCACGAACCCGGCATCGAGACGGCTGCGCAGCGCGAGCAGAATCTTCCCCCGGGTGGTGGCGAGCGCCAGCCGCTCGGCGTCGGCGCTGTCGACCATCAGCGTCGCCACCGTCACCGGCACCGCCCGGTTCAGCTTCTTCTCGTCCCGGTCGGTCTTCGTCCCCACCGCCAGCACCGACACGTTCTGCAGAATCACCCGCGACACCGGCGGCACGTCGGTCTCGTCCTCCGGCTTCATCGTCACGAGGACGTCCACCCGGTCGCCGGGATGGATGAAGCCGGCCACCCCCACCACGTCGTCGACCCGGACCGCCACCGCCCGCATCGTCGGGGGCAGAAGCGCAGCCAGGCCCCGTCCGGCCTTCGTGCTCGCGAGGAGCGACTCGAAGAGCGGTTCGCCCGGCACCAGCTCGGACAGCGTCACCCGGCCCACCAGCGCTCCCGCGTCGTGCAAGGCGCCCTGCGGCAGGTCCGCGCGCGGCCAGTCGACCGACTTGAGCTCGGCCGCTTCCAGCGTCGCGCCCGCGGGAATCGCCCGGATCGCGACCACCACCTTGGAGAGCGGGATCGCTGTCGCCGACGCGCCCCGCTGGAGGTAGCGCTTGAAGAGGACGCCCGCGGCCGCTGCGGCGACCAAGGCCAGCACGAGAAAGAGGGCCGCCTTCAGCCCCGCTCCTTTCGTCGCGGGACGCGCGGGCTTTTTCGCGGGCGCGATTCTCTCCGCCAGGGTGCTCATCGCGGATGGTCCTCTCATTCGCGCCGCATCACGGCGCTGGCGCGCGCCGCCGCCGGCAGCACGAGACTGGTGAAGCCGGTGAGCGAGCCGGTGGGATACGAGACGCTCACCGTGACCGAGGCCGCGTCGAGGGCGATGGAGACGGTGGCGTTCGAGGCGGTGAGGCCGCCGTTCTGCAGGTAGGTGCTCGCGGCGTCGGTCGCGTCCGCCTGAGCGGCAGCGTCGCTGGTCGCCTGGAGGCTTCCCGCCCGGGCGCCCTCCCGCGCCGCGTTGGTGACGACTTCCTCGCAATAGAAGTAGTAGCCCCAGTCGAGCGCGCCCATGACGAGCAACATCAGGAGCGGCAACACCAGGGCGAACTCGACCGCGCTCGCGCCCCGCCCGACGGGAAATCGGCTCCGGCCCGCCATTTCTCAGCTTCCCCACACCAGTGCGAGGGCGGCGCCGGCCGCGATGGCCGCGGCGTACGGGACCTGGATGCGGCTGGCGACCGGCGACGCTGCCGGTAAGCCGAGGCCCAGGCGGAGCGACAGCAGGTGGGCGTGGACGTCGGCGCGCGCCTCGGCGGACGACGCGAAGTAGCAGCCGGCGCTCAGGACCCCTCCCGCCAAGGCGGTGCCCAAGAGGAAGACGGGCAAGGACCCGATGCCGATGCCGGCGGCGGCGGCGGCGGCGAGCTTCACGTCGGCGCCCCCCAGCCGACCGCGCGAGAACGGCAGGAGCAGGAGCAGGGCGGTGACGAACATCGCGAGCGCGCCCCACGCCAGCCCGCGTGGGCCCTCCCGGGCGACCAACGTCGCGAGCCCGGTGACCGCCACCGCGGCCGCGAGGCCGTTCGGGACCCGCCGCGACCGGACATCGAGGAGCACCGCGAACGCGAGGCCGATCAGCCAGACGGCGCGGGCCGCGAGCGATCCGGACATTCGCCCCCTCCTTCACAGGTGCCATCCGGCACCGGTTTCGTACGGCGTCACGCTTCCCGCATCGCGGGCGAGACGGTCGGCTGGAACTTGTGGATAGAAGCGGTCCGGCTGGTTGGCGCCCCCGACCCCAGGCGACACCGCTGCCGTGGGGCCGGGGCGCACGCTCACCTCGGGAGCGCTACGGCATCGCGCCGTCGACGGTGGTGAAGGCGTTGTTGACTTTGGTGCCGAGGCTGAACACCACCGTCACGATCACCGCCGCGATGGCGGCGACCATCAGCCCGTACTCGACCGCGGTCGCCGCCTCTTCGTCCTTCCAAAGCCTGCTCAACAGTGCCGTCATGGAATCCCCCCCGGGATGGCCGGCTGCACGGGTGCCGCCCTCCATGGGCGGCGGGGGACGGGGCGCTTTCGTTTCCCGCCTGCCTGCCGCTCGGCCAAGAGGCAAACTGAGGCTTGTCTCGCGGAGATCAAGCGGTCGGGCGCCATGCGCAAGGTCGGCACGGCGTGCGCGAAGGAGGCCGCGCGGTGCCGCGACTCGCCGCTCGTCGATCCCTGACACGCGGCAGGACGTGGATCCGAAAGGGCTCGGCGGCCCAAGCGCGCCGGCACGGCTCGCGTTCGGGGCGCGCCAGACGCGACCAGGCGGTTGACGGTGAACGCCTCTTGCGCCTACTCGAATCGCATGAGCCAACCGTTGGGGTCCGTCGGCGACGTCGAGCGCTACTCGGTCGAAGAGCTGGAGAGCGCAATCCACCGGCACAACCGGCTCTACTGGGAAGAGCAGGCGCCCGAGATCAGCGACTACGACTACGACCGGCTGGTGGTGCGGCTCCAGCAGCTCGCGCCCGACTCGCCGGTGCTCCAGGAGCTGGGCGAGCGCGGCGAGCGGCTGGGCGAGCCGGTGCAGCACGCGCGGCCGATGCTCTCGTTGGACAAATGCTACTCGGCAGCGGAGCTGGAGGACTGGGCGGCGACAATCGAGGGCGACTTCGTGGCGATGCCGAAGTTCGACGGCATCGCCTGCTCGCTCCGGTACGACGAACGGGGCCGGCTGAAGCTCGCTGCGACACGGGGGACCGGGTTCGTCGGCGACGACGTGACCGTCAACGCCCACGGCATCCGGGACATCCCCAAGATGCTTGCGCCGAACGTCGAGGTCCGGGGCGAGGTCTACATGCGGCTGAGCGTCTTCGCCGCCTTCCGGGAGCGCTTCTCCAATCCCCGTAACCTGACCGCCGGCGCGATGAAGCAGAAGGACGCGAAGAAGAGCGCCGAATACAAGCTTTCCTTCACCGCTTACGACCTCCTCGGCACCGACCACGCGACCGAGCTGGAGAAGATCGCGTGGCTCGAGGCGCATGGGTTTCCGAAGCTCGACCACCAACTTGCCCTCCGAGGCCACCTCCAGGAGGCGTACGAGGCCTTCGCCGAGAAGCGGCCGAGCCTCGACTACGAAATCGACGGGGTGGTGTTCCGGGCGAACCTGGTGCGCGAGGAGAAGCGGCTCGGCCAGACCGCGCACCACCCGCGCTTCGCGCTCGCCTACAAATTCCAGGGCGAGAGCGGCCGCACCCGGCTCGTCGACGTCGAATGGAGCGTCTCGCGCACCGGCGCCATCACCCCCGTCGCCCTCATCGAGCCGGTGCAGCTCTCCGGCGCCGCTGTCGGTCGGGCGTCGCTCCACCACCCCGGCTACGTGAAGAAGCTCGGCCTCGCGAAAGGCTGCGAAGTGCTGGTCACCCGGCGCGGCGGCGTCATCCCGCACGTCGAGCGGATGCTTGCGCCGGGCGCCGAGCCGATCGAGCCGCCGGCGAAGTGTCCGTCCTGCGGCTCGCCGACCCGGTGGAACGGCGATTTTCTGTCCTGTTCGAGGCCGGAGACCTGCCGGCTCGCGCGCATCGGTGACCTGGAGCACTTCTGTACAGTGACAGAGCTCTTGGGCTTCGGCGAGCGAATCCTCTCGGCGGCCTATGACGCGGGCATCCTCCAACGGCCGCCCGATCTCTACCGTGTCACCACCGACCAACTCGCGAAGCTCGAGCGCGTCGGCGAGAAGACCGCGCAGAACCTCCTCGCGCAGGTCCAATCGAAGCGCCGGCTGCCGCTGGAGACCTTCTTGCGCGCGCTCGGTATCTCCGAGCTGGGCGCGCACGTGTCGACCCTGCTCGCCGAGCACTACGGGTCGCTGGAGAAGATTCGCGCGCTCGACGTCGAGGAGCTGGCGGCGCTCCATTCGGTCGGGGAGATCATCGCGCGCTCGGTGGTGGGGGGCCTCGAGGAGAACGCGCCGCTGATCGACGAGCTTCTCGACGAGGGGGTTATCGTCGAACCCCCGGAGCGCTCTCGCATGGCGGGACCGCTCGCGGGTTACAGCTTCGTCTTCACCGGGAAGCTCGAGGCGATGGACCGGAAGGTCGCGCAGGCGGAAGTGCGTCAGCTCGGCGGCGAGACGCCCAGCTCGGTCAGCGCGAGCCTCTGCTTCCTGGTCGTCGGCGAAGAGAAGGGCGGCGCGAAGTCGACCAAGCAGAAGAGCGCCGAGAAGCACATCCAGGCGGGCGCGTCGATTCGCGTGCTCGACGAGGCCGGATTCCTCAAGCTTCTGGAGGCGGCGCGGCGAGGTGAACGGCCTTGAACCGCGCGGAGGGCACGTCGCTTGGCAGCAGCGGTCTGGGTAGGCGTGGTGAACCGCTCGCGAAGAGCCGCGGCACGGATTCTGTGGCCGGCTCGGCGGGAGGCGGTCCGTACCGCGACCGTCAGGAGCCGCGCGCTCACGAGTCGCGCCGGGTTGCGTCGATGGGAGGCTGACGTGCCCAGACAGTCGTCCGGGCCCGATTTGATCGCGCAGATTCGACGCGCCGCGTTCGATCTGCGCGACGAGAATCCACCGAAGGCGGCGCAAGCGCTGCGCCGGCTCCTCAAGGACGCCGGGCCAGCCGAGCCGCTCGTTCGGGGCGCGCTCGGAGAGATTCTGCTCGAGGATCTCGATGACGCGGATGGCGCGCTGCACGAGTTCCGACGTTTGATCGCGCTGGCGCCGAGCTTACCGGCAGGGCACCTGGGCCTCGGGCGGGCGCTGGCCCGCACGGGCGAGCGGCGGGAGGCATCGAAGGAGTTGGCGCTCGCTCGCGTCGGATTCGTCGAGCTCGCGGAGCGCGCCCGCCACAAGCCGGACGACGAGCCGGAAGGCGCTGACGAAGCGCTCTTGACGGCCTTGGAGATCGCGGTCGAGGAGCACGGGCTCGACCTCGACGATTGGGCGCCGCCGGTGTTCGACCTGGCGCTCTTCGCCTGGGCGGAGGACACGCGGCTCTTCGACGCGGAGGACGGGTCCGATACCGACGACTGGGAGCGCTACGGGTCCCTTCGCGTGGTGATCGACGGCCTGAACGGAGGGCTGGAGGCCGCGCTGGCGGTTGCCGAGCGGATTGCCGACCGGGCGCCGTTGCCCGAGCCACGCCGCCGTCACCTGCGATCGATCGCCTACGAAGAGGCGCAGCGGTGGAGCGAAGCGGCAGCGCAAGCGCTTGCCGCGACCAGCGATCTCGACCGGTCCTTCGTCGCCGAGGAAGTGCTGCGCGCCATATCGCTTCTCGCGCGCGCGGGGGACGCGGCGCACGCGCGCGAGCTGCTCGAACGCCTCCGTGCCCGGCTCGAGACCGACCGCGAATCGGCCGACGAAGCGGGTCAGACGAGAATCGACGAGCTGCTCGAGAGCGCCAGCGCTTCGCTCGCCGGTGTCGATCCCCTCGTTCCGCTCGGCGTCCGGGGGAAGTGATGAGCAAGCAGAAGCCGTCCCAGCCCGATGCCTCGACCTCGACGAACGCTTTTCGCAACGACGCCCTGCGCGAGGCGGTGAGCGCCTGGAAGAAAAGCGGTAGCGCTCGCCCTCAGCACGCGGCAGCGCAGCCGCCCCGCGCGCGCCCGAAGCGTCCGGCCGCACCCGCCCCAGCCGCGGGTGACGAGGCGCTCTTCCTCGCCGCCATGGAAGACGTGACCGCTCTCGACCCTCGTCCGTCCCCGGCGGGGCGGGCGACCGAGCCGCGTGTCGCCCTGGTCGACGAGGATGCGGAGACGCTCGCCCGCCTGGCGGAACTGGTGGCGACGGGCGAGGGCCTCGACCTCGCGGACACCGACGAATACCGGGAAGGGCTCGCGCGCGGCGTCGACGGATCGCTGCTGGTTCGCCTCCGGCGCGGCGACTTCAGCGTCCAGGCGCACCTCGATCTCCACGGCATGGCGCCCGACACCGCTTTCGCCGAGCTGGAGCGCTTTCTCATCGAGAGCCGCCGCCGCGGCCTGCGTTGTGTCCTCGTGGTCCACGGGCGAGGATTGCACTCGAAGGATCAGACGCCGGTGCTGAAGGAGCGGCTCGCCGTCTGGCTTTCGCGCGGCCGGCTGTCGCGGATGACCCTGGCGTTCGCCACCGCCCGCCCGATCGACGGCGGGGCTGGCGCCGCCTACGTCCTCCTGCGGCGCTGACGGGAGGCTCGCCTTCCCACCACGCTCAAGGCGCTGCCTTGACTGCCGTGACGATGGCGTAGATGCCGCCCCACCTGCGGACGCGCTCGATGCGCTCGAAACCGGCCGCGCGCAGCCACTCGGCGAGCTCAGCGAACCGGTAGAAGCCGACGTGTCCGCGCTGCACCGCCCGCGCGAAGCGGTCGACCAGTCGCATCGCGAAGAGATCGCCGCTGGCATCGCCGAGGGCGAGCCGCCCGCCTGGCGCGAGCACGCGGCCCATCTCCAAGAGCGCCTGGCGCGGCTCCGGATAGTGGTGAAAGGAGGTCGTGCACAGCAGGGCAGTGAAAGCGCCGTCGTCGAACGGCAGCGCCGCGCTGGAGCCTTCGACGAAGTCGACGTTGCCCGCGCCATGCGCGAGCTCGCGGGCGCGTTCGACCATCTTCGGCGAGAGGTCGAGGCCGGTCGCCTGCGCCGCGCTCTTCGCCGCCTCCCGGACGGCGGCACCGGTCCCGCACCCCACGTCGAGGAACCGGTCGTCCGCGCGCAACCGCAACGCCGCGAGCGTCTCGCGCTGCGCGATGCCGACGACGCGCGACGAGGGGTCGCGCTCGTAGGTGTGCGCCCAACGGTCGAAGTGCCGTACGGTCGCTTCCAGGGACGCGCGCACGCTCCGGGGCTGCCACATGACCGGCGAACGCTAAACGGAGGTCGAGCCCTCGCGCAAACGCCTGATGCACCAGGGCCGCCGTAGGTCGCCTCGCCGTGAAGGGCGCGCGATGGACTCAAGGGGCAGCGACCGACCCATGCCCGACGCGGGTTGACAAGGCCCCGAAATCGGTATTTTAGTACCGATTTGCGCGAGAGCTCATCCGGCGCGAGGAGACGGCGATGGCGTTGACGGTCGAGAGCTGGCAGATGGTGAAGCCCGGCGAGCCGTTCGTGCGGGCGACGCGGGAGATGGACCTGAGCGCGCTCGCGCCGGATCAGGCGGTGGTGGAGGTCGCCGGTTGCGGGGTCTGCCACACCGACCTGGGGTTCGCCTTCGACGGGGTGCGCACCCGCCATCCGCTCCCGCTGACCCTCGGCCACGAAATCGCCGGCCGGGTCATCCGGGCAGGGGAAGCGGTCTCGTCCCTCGAGGGCCGGGCGGTGGTGGTGCCGGCGGTGCTGCCCTGCGGCGAGTGCGCGGCGTGCCGGAGCGGACGCGGCGGGGTCTGCGCCAAGCAGGTCTTTCCCGGCAACGACGACCACGGCGGTTTCGCGACCCACGTCGTCGTCCCGGCGAAAGGGCTGTGCCCGGTCGACGAGCACCGGCTCGCGACGGCGAAGGTCGACCTCGCGTCGCTCGCGGTGGTGGCCGACGCGGTGACCACCCCGTACCAGGCGCTCGTCAACGCGGAGCTGAAGGCGGGCGACCTCGCGGTCTTCGTCGGCGCGGGCGGGCTTGGGGCGTTCGGCGTGCAGCTCGCGGCGGCGCTCGGCGCGCACGTGGTGGCCCTCGACGTCGATGCCGCTCGGCTGGAGCGCCTCTCTCACAAGGCAGGGCTCCTGCTCGACGCGAAGGGCGAGCCCAAGGCGATTCGCAAGAGCATCCAGGCGTTCGCCGCCGAGCAGCAGGCGCCGCCGTTCGGCTGGAAGATCTTCGAGACCTCGGGAACGCGCGCCGGGCAGGAGCTGGCGTTCTCGCTCTTGGGACCGGCAGCGCACCTGGGAGTCGTCGGCTACACCCGCGACGCCGGCACGTTCCGCTTGAGCAACCTGATGGCCTTCGACGCGACCGCGCGCGGCACCTGGGGCTGCCTGCCGGAGCACTACCCGACGGTGGTCGGGATGGTGCTCGGCGGGAAGGTCAGCCTCGACGGGCTCATCGAGCACCGGCCGATGAGCCGCATCAACGAGACCTTCCAACAGCTTCGCGAGCACACGCTCAAGGTGCGCCCGGTGCTCGTTCCAGATTTCCAATCGTAGGATGGGTGGAGCGAAAGCGGAACCCATCTCTCCAGCTCAACAGCAGCCCAAGAGGAGAGCTCACATGCCCGAGACTTTCGCGTTCGTCGATCACGACCTCGTTGCCGGCCACGCCTTCGACGGTCAGGTGCGCTACGAGCTGAAAGCCATCAAGACGCCGAGCGGCAGCGTCGCCGAGGGGCTTTACGCCGCCTGGATCACCCTCGACAACCTGAAGCAGTACAACAGCTACACGACCCAGATGGTGAAGGACGTGATCCTCGCGGTGCGCCGGGCGTCGAACGCGCGTGACGTGGTGGCGGTGGTCTTCACCGGCGCCGGGGACAAGGCGTTCTGCACCGGCGGCAACACCAAGGAGTACGCGGAGTACTACGCGGGCCGGCCCGAGGAGTACAGCCAGTACATGCGGCTGTTCAACGACATGGTGACGGCGCTTCTGACCTGCGACAAGCCGGTCGTCTGCCGGGTCAACGGGATGCGCGTCGGCGGCGGCCAGGAAATCGGGATGGCCTGCGACTTCTCGGTGGCAAGCGACCTCGCGAAGTTCGGGCAGGCCGGTCCGCGTCATGGCTCCGCGCCCGACGGCGGCTCGACCGACTTTCTCCCGCTCTTCGTCGGCATCGAGCAGGCGATGGTGAGCTGCACCTTGTGCGAGCCGTGGACCGCGTACACCGCGTATCGCCTCGGGCTCGTGAACGAAGTGGTGCCGGTCCTGAAGGTCGACGGCGCTTTCGTCCCCAACCCGCTGGTGGTGACCGAGACCTGGACCGAGAACGGCCGCATCGTCTTCGGCGAGGGGAAGACCGGCGCGGCGCGGAGCCAAGCGAAAGCGCTCCTGGAGCGCGGCAAGGTCGACCTGGGCCCGCTCGACGAGGCGGTGGACAAGCTCCTCTCGAAGCTCTTGATGACCATGCCGGGCTGCCTGCAGAAGACGGTCGCCTCGGTGCGCAAGCACAAGCTCGAGCACTGGGACCAGAACCGGGAGACGAACCGGGCATGGCTCGCGCTGAACATGATGACCGAGGCGAACGCGGGCTTCCGCGCGTTCAACGAGGGAACCAAGGAGAAGCGCGAGCCCGACTACGTGGCGTTGCGCCAGAAGCTCGCGCGGGGCGACCAGTGGGGGACCGAGCTGATCGAGTCGGTCTTGCCACGGGCCAGCAAGTGACGCGGGCGATGACGGGGAGGGACCTGCCGGCGGTCGCCGAGATCTACGCCGAGGCCGCTGGCGAGCGCCCGCCGCCCTCTTGGGAAGCGCATCTGAGGAGCGTCATGCGCGCGAAGGACGGCGAGGGGGTCGCGCGGGTGGCGGCGGATGCGGCGGGCCGGGTGGTCGGCTACGTCGCGGGCGAGGTGCGCAGCTTCGAGTTCGGGTCGCCGCCGGCCGGGTGGATTTTCGCGCTGGCGGTGGCGAAGGCGGAGCGCCGTCACGGCTACGCCCATGCGCTGTTCATGAGCGCCGTCGAAAAGATGAAGCGCTCTCGAGTAGCGACGCTGCGGACGATGGTCAGCCGCGACAACGTGGACGTCTTGCGATTCTTTCGCGGCGAGGGATTCGTGGCCGGACCGTACGCCGAGCTCGAGCTGTCGCTGTAGGCGAATGAGGGAGCCGTCATGATCCGTGCGGAACGGACGAACGGCGGGGCCGTGCTGCACCTTTGGCTCGCGGCGCCGAAGGCGAACGTGCTCGACCAGAAGGCGCTCTCGGGCATCGAGGGCGCGCTGGAGAAAGAGGGGGCGGCACCGGAGCTGAAGGCCATCGTCTTCGAGGGCGAAGGCGCGAACTTCTCCTTCGGGGCGAGCGTCGCCGAGCACACGAAGGAGCGCGCGCCGGCGATGTTGGCGCAGTTCCACGGGGTCTTCCGGCAGCTCGCGGAGGCGGCGGTGCCGACCTGCGCCATCGTGCGCGGCCAGTGTCTGGGCGGCGGCCTCGAGCTCGCGAGCTGGTGCACGTGGATCGTCGCGTCGCCGGACGCCAAGTTCGGCCAGCCGGAGGTGAAGCTCTCGGTGTTTCCGCCGATGGGCTCGATTCTCCTGCCGTGGCGGGTCGGAGGGCGCGCGGCGCTCGACCTGTGCGTCTCCGGGCGCTCCATCGACGCGGCGACGGCGCTTCAGTGGGGGCTCGTCTCCGCCGTCGCGGACGACCCGAGCGCTTGGTGGGAAAAGTTCTTTGCCGAGAATATCGAGGGCGCGAGCGCGGTGGGCTTGCGTTTCTCGGAGCGGGGGGCCCGGGCGCGCCTGGCGCGGATGCTGGACGACGAGCTGCCCGAGCTGGAGCGGATCTACCTGGCCGAGCTGATGGAAACGCACGACGCGAACGAGGGCATCGCGGCCTTCCTCGAGCGGCGGCCGCCGCGCTTCACGCACCGGTGAACAGACGATGAGCCTCCAGACCCTGGTCGAGAGAGCGGAAGCGCTCTACCACGACATCGACCTGCGCTTCGTCGCGCAATGGAAGCAGGAGCACGACGGCAAGGCGGTAGGGCACTTGCCCATCTACGTGCCGCGGGAGCTCATCGACGCGGCCGGGATGCTGCCGGTCGCCCTTCACGGCGCGGGCGATCAGGTCGAAATCATCCGCGGCGACGCCTATTTCCAGTCGTACATCTGCCAGATTCCGCGCAGCGTCATCGAGCTGGCGCTCTCCGGGCGGCTCGCCGCGCTGGACGGCTTTCTCTTCCCCTCGACCTGCGACGTCATCCGCAACCTCTCCGGCATGTGGAAGGTGCTCTTCCCCGACCGGTACGTGCGCTACCTGGACGTGCCGCAGAATTTTTCGGTCGAGGTCGGCGGAAAGTTTTGGACCGAGGAGCTGCGCGAGATCGCGGCGGACTTGGAACGCCTCGGCGGGCGCAAGATCACCGACAGCGCTCTCGCTGAGTCGATCGCCAAGTTCAACGACAACCGCCGGGCCCTCGGCGAGCTCTTCGAGCTGCGGCGCGGCGAGCCGTGGCGGGCGCCGGCGCGCGAGGCGTACCTCATCATCCGCGCCGGCGACGTGATGCCGGTCGAGGAGCACACCGCGTTCGTGCGCGCGTACGTCCAAGCGGCGCGCGAGGCGGACCGCGTCAAGCGCGACCACACCCGGGTCGCGGTCACCGGCGCCTTCTGCGAGCAGCCGCCGCTCGAGCTGATCGAGACCCTCGAACGCGCCGGCTGCTACGTGGTGTGGGACGACTTCACGCTGGGCGCGCGTTTCATCGAGGGCGACATCGAGGTGCAGGGCGACCCGCTGGACGCCATCGCGCGCGCCTTCCTCTCGCGCTCCGCCCCCAATGCCTGCGTCTTCCAGCCGCAAGGGCCCCGCGGAGGTTGGCTGGTCGAGACGGTGCGCAGGACCGCTGCCGAGGGGGTCGTCTTCGCGGCGCCGAGCTTCTGCGATCCCGCCCTCCTGGAGCAGCCGATGCTCGAGGCCGCCCTCGACAAAGAGGGCGTCCCGCACACCGCGTTCAAGTACGCCGAGAACCTGGGGCAGTTCCAGGTCATCCGCGAGCAGGCGGGCACCTTCAGCGATTCCTTAAGGCTCTGGAGCGAAGCATGAGCGGGAAAGCGGTCAAAGAACAGAGCATGGTGAAGCAGAAGGAGCTGATCCAGGACCACTACCACGAGCTTTCGCGCGCCCCGGAAACCGGCCGGAAGGTGATCTACACGTTCGTTCCGGGGAACCTGACCGAGCTGTTCCGTGCGTTCGACCTATTGCCGGTCTACCCGGAAATCAACGCGCTCCAGTCGGCGATGCGCCAGAAGAGCACCCTCTTCATCAACGAAGCGGAGCGCGCGGGCCACGCCGAGGACGTCTGCACTTATGTCAAGACCGACATCGGGATGCTCCGCCGCGGCAACGTCGGGCCGTCGGGCGAGAAGCTGCCGCCGCCGGACCTGCTGGTGCTCTCGTACACCGGCTGTTTCACCTTCATGAAGTGGTTCGAGCTCTTGCGCCAGGAGTACGACTGCCCGGTGGTGATGCTCCACACGCCCTATCAGGGCGACGGGAAAATCACTCCCAGCATGGTGCGCTACATGGTTGAGCAGATGCGCACCGAGGTGATTCCCGCGCTGGAGAAGGTGAGCGGGATCAAGTACGACGAGGACCGGCTGAAGGAAGCGATGGCGCTCTCGGAGAGCGCGGAAACCGACCTGGTGGCGGTGCTCGAGTCGGCCAAGCACCGGCCTTCTCCTATCGATGGTTATTTTGGCGGAGTATATTATATCGGGCCTATTTTCAACGCCTTTCGCGGCACGCCGGAGGCCGCCGAGTACTACCGGATGCTGCGCGGCGAGGTGGAAGAGCGGATGGCCCAGGGCCTGGGGCCGGTCACGCCGGACGGGCTGCTGGCGAACGAGAAATTCCGGCTGGTGGTCGAGGGCCCGCCCAACTGGACCAGCTTCCGCGAGTTCTGGAAGATGTTCCACGAGGAAGGCGCGGTCGTCGTCGCCAGCACCTACACCAAGGTCGGCGGTCTCTACGACACCGGCTTCCGCCACGACAAAGAGCATCCGCTGGAGTCGCTCGCCCACTACTGCATGGGCTGCTACACGAACAACAACCTGCCCCAACGCATCGACCTCTTGGAGCGCTACGCGAGGGACTACAGCGCTGACGGTCTGCTCGTCAATTCCGTGAAGAGCTGCAACAGCTTCTCCGCGGGGCAGCTCTTGATGCTGCGCGAGTTCGAGAAGCGCACGGGCCTACCGGGCGGGTTCATCGAGACCGACCTGGTCGACGCCCGCTACTTCTCCGCGGCCAACGTGAAGAACCGCATCGAGAGCTACCTCCAGATGATCACGCAGAAGCGCGCCCCCTCGGCGAGAGCGGAGGCCTAGAAGCCGTGAAGGCATTCGTCGGAATCGATCTCGGCTCGACCACCACGAAAGCGGTCTTCCTGGACGAGAGCGGTCAAGTCCTGGGGCGGGGTATCACCAACAGCCGTTCGAGCTACGACCTCGCCGCGAAGATCGCTCGGGACGAGGCCCGGGTCAGCGCCCGCTTCGCCCTCCTCGAGCGGTCGCTCAAGGCGGACGAGGGCCTTGCCGCCGAGGCGGAGCGCTTGCGCTCGGAGCTGATCGCGCACTTCCACCGCCACCAGCAGCTTGTGCAGCTCGGCCGCTTGCGCGAAATCGCCTTCGTCGAGGCCCACGCGCCACGGGTCGCGGCCATCGCCGAGCCGCTCCGGGAGAGGCTCGCGGTCATTCTCGACGCGATGGAAGCCGAGGAGAAGCGCCCCCGCTTGGGGATCCTGGCGAAGCAGACCTCGGAGTTCTTCCGCGACCGCGCCGCGAGCGCCTTCAGCCGCCTGGCGGAGGAGCGCGCCGACTCGACGGTGAAGTTCGGCGACCTGATGGGCATCTTCGACAAGGCGATTCTCCAGGTCGAGAACACCTCGTTCGAGCTGAAGTTCGACGACAGCCTCCGGGAAGCGGCAGCGGAGCTGGTCCCCGCGATGGGCGCCGAGCAGGGGCAGCGGCTCATCCGCGTCGTCGAGACCTCGCTGGACATCGACCTGGACGAGGTGCGGACCATCGGCACCGGCTACGGCCGGCAACGGCTCCCCTTCGCCAAGGAGGACATCCGCTCGGAAATCCTCTGCCACGGCCTGGGCGCGCACGCGCAGTTCCCGGGGACGCGGACGGTCCTCGACATCGGCGGCCAGGACACCAAGGCGATTCAGGTCGACGAGAACGGCATCGTCACGAGCTTCCAGATGAACGACCGTTGCGCGGCCGGCTGCGGGCGCTACTTGGGCTACATCGCCGACGAGATGAGCCTGGGCGTGCACGAGCTCGGGCCCATCGCCCAGCAGTCGACCCGCCACGTCCACATCGCCTCGACCTGCACCGTCTTCGCCGGCGCCGAGCTGCGCGACCGGCTGACCGCGGGGCAGCGGCGCGAGGACATCCTCGCCGGCCTCCACCGCGCGGTCATCCTCCGAGCGGTAGCGCTCCTGGCCCGCTCCGGCGGTGTCGAGGAGCAGTTCACCTTCACCGGCGGGGTGGCGAACAACCCGGCGGCGGTCGACGCGCTCCAGGAGCTGGTCCACGAGAACTACGGCGCGCGGACGCTGAACATCTCACCCGGGTCGATCTACACCGGCGCGCTGGGCGCGGCGCTCTTCGCGCTGCGCGCGGGGGAAGAACGATGGGAGGCGGCCTGATGACGACGCCCCACGCAAGCGGTTCCGGTGGCCGTGAAGGCGAGATGATCGTCACGAGCGGCGTCGACGTCGGCAGCTCGGCGGTGAAGGCGGTGGTGTTGGCGAGCCCGCCGGGCTCCGGGCGCGCGCGCGCGGGCGCGAAGGTACTAGCACACCATGTCGAGCGCATTCGCCGGCGCGACCAGCGGCAGGTCATCCGGCGCGCCTTCGAGGATGTCTTGAGCGCTGCCGGTGTGCGTGACGCGGACCTGCGCTACGTCGCCACCACCGGCGAGGGGGAGCTGGTCGACTTTCGCACCGGCCACTTCTACGGGATGACGGCGCACGCCCGCGGCGCGCTGTTTCTGGATCCCGAGGCGCGCGCGGTTATCGACGCCGGGGCCCTGCATGCCCGGGCGATTCTGATGGACGAGCAGGCGAAAGTGCTCTCCTACCGGATGACCAGCCAGTGCGCCTCGGGGTCGGGACAGTTCCTGGAGAACATCGCCCGCTACCTCGGCGTGACGCTGGACGAAGTCGGGCCGCTCTCGCTCTCGGCCAACGCGCCGGAGACCGTCTCCTCGATCTGCGCGGTGCTGGCGGAGACCGACGTCATCAACATGGTTTCCCGGGGCATCACGCTGCCCAACATCCTGAAGGGCATCCACGAGTCGATGGCGACCCGGCTAGCGAAGCTGCTCCGACTGATGCGGGTCAAGGACGGGGTGGTGCTGGTCAGCGGCGGTCTCGCCGAGGACGCGGGCCTCACGGCGGCGCTGAACGAGGCCTTCGTGGCGCTCAAGCTCCGGCAGGTGCAGGTGCGCACCCACCCGTTGAGCGTGTACGCGGGCGCGCTCGGCGCCGCGTTGTGGGGCGCGTATCGGTTCGAACGGCTCGATGCGCGAGAGCGGCAAGCGGCGCGCGCGGCGGTCTGATTTCCCGAGGACGGCGATGTTCGTCAACAAAGCGGCGCGGTACGGGCTCTACGCGATGGTCTTGAGCGCCCGGGAGCCGCACCGCCCGGTGACCGCGGGCGAAGTCGCGAAGACGTTCCGCGTCTCCGAGAACCACGTCGCCAAAGTGCTCCAGCAGCTCGTCCGCGGGCGCCTCGTGTCCAGCGTGCGCGGCGTGGGAGGGGGCTACCGCCTCTCGAGACCGGCGTCGGAGATCACGATGCTGGACGTGATCGAGTGCGTCGAAGGACCTCTGACCGAAAGCTGCAAGGACTGCGAGCTGCGCCACGGCGGCGGCGAGACCTGCTCCCCGCACCCGGCTGCTTGCGCCATCCATCGGGTCTTCGCCGAGCTGAACGAGACCGCCTACTACACCCTGCGCTCGATCACCGTCGCGACGCTCGCGCGGTCGCAGCTCGTTCCGCTCGTAGTCTGAGCCGGTAGATCGATTGCCCTCCACGCCGATTCCGCCGCCCGTGTTCCCTCGTCGAGAGCCGCTCTGCGCACCGTGACCGCGTGGCGGCCCTCGCGTGGTCGGACATCGTTCGGCCGAGGCGATTGGTCAGAAGCGCTCGTCGGATGATTCCGCGAGAAACGGCGAGGACTTCGTGCTCGGCGACCGCCTCGGTGACCGTTTGCGGTGGGCACGAGATCTGCGTCGTCGGATCGCGCAAGGCGAGGCGCCGACGGTATCGGAGCTTGCGGCCTGTGCCCGGGCGATCCGCGACGGCGATCAGCTCGCCACCCTCTGCGACCGGGCGGCGAATCCCGGCCGGCACCAGGTCCGGAGTTTCCTGGAGCTCGTGGCGTTGCTGGATGGGCGCGGCCGGGAGAGCCGGAGACAACTCCCGGCAACCGGCGACTGACAGTCATTGCGCGCGAGTTTCAGCGGGCGGACGATCCGCGTCGCATGGTCGCGAGTCGGTCTCAGAAACCTGCCGAGAACCCGCCGGAAACTCCCCCGGAAACTGCACCGCGAGCTTTACCGGCTCCGCCCCAAAACGCGGGTGGACGGCCGCGCGGCGCGCGTAATCGACAGACGATAGAACGCGAGAACAAACGCCTCCGGGACCGGGTGAAGGAGCTCGAGCTCGCGCGTCCGTTCGCGTCGGCGCCGTCCGACCAGGTCAAGGCTGAGGCGCCGGAGTCGTCGACGCCGACGACGGCGACGCCGGCGACGCCGGCGCCCGGGGCAGCGGCACCGAAGCTGGGGAAGGACGGCGCAAAGGCTCTCCTCGAAATGCTCTTCGGCACCGCCGACGCAATGCTTCCAGTCGTCGCGCTCAGGATGGTCGAGCGGAAGGTCGGCGCCGAACGGGCGAGAGTACTCGCGCAAGAGGTGCAGGTCGTCGCCCGCCTCGAGCCGGGTGAGCGCGCCGAGCTCGAGCCGCTCCTGGTCGACCGCCTGGCCGAGCTCGACCTCGACCCTGAATTCCTCTTGTACTTCGCCTGCGGGAAGATCCTGGTCCGCATGGGAAGCGGACTCGTCGCGGTGATAGAGACCGGCAAGGCGCCGGCGGCTGGCAGCACCTCTATCGAGAGGATGGTGTCGCAGGCCTCCGGGCCCGCGACGGAAGGCAAGGCAGGAGCGGCGCCGTGAAGCGACTGCGCTGTCGCCTATTCGGTCACCGGTCGACGCCCGTGGTGCAGCGCGTACCGATTCAGGTCCGCGGGCAGCGCAAGTCGAAGCTCCTCGCGGTGATCGTCGACTGGCGCTGCGCGAGGTGCCGGGCAACGACCGACGCCGGCGTCGTCTTCGAGGAGCGAGATTGAACCGGCGCGACCGGAAGGTAGTGATCGCCATCGGCGCTCCGAAATCCGGCAAGACGACCGTCGCGCGATCGCTTCTCAGGGACCTCGAGGCAGAGCAGGGCGACGAACGCGCGATCGCGGTGGTCGACCCGGGAAGGCAGTTCCGAGGTGGATTCGTCCCGGCGGGCGGAGACATCGGTGGCTGGCTCGAGGAGGTGATGCCTCCGTCGGCGTCGGCGCCGGCGGCGGTTCGAGCGATCCTCTTCGACGACGGCGACAGCTACCTCCGGCCGAGTCCGCCGAATGGGAGCGCCGAACGCGACCTCTACCTTCGCCATCGGTGGTGGCGCACCGACCTCATCGTGACCGCGCGTCGCCCGCAGAATCTGTCGCCGTTGATCTGGTCCGCCTGTTCGGTGCTCTATCTCTTCCGGACGAACCCGGCGGACAGGAGCGCTCGCGAGCGGCTGGATGAGTTCGCACCTGGCGTCGAGGTGCCGCGTGAGCCGTTCGACTGCGTGGTGCTTGACCCGTACACCGGCGAGCAGCTGCGCTGCCGGACCAAGCCGAACGGCGGCGTCGAGGTGCTTCGATGATCGTCTACGGACTCAAATCGCTGTCGCGCGTGCTCGGGGGCTGCAGCGATGACAAGATCCGGACGCTCATCAAAAAGGGGCATGCCCCGATATCGTGGATCGGCGCCGGCGTTGGCCGTCGGTACTTCGCCGACGACGAAGCCCTGACGAAGTGGGCCAAGGGATGCGGCCGAAGAGACATCCCTGGACCGACCGAGGGAACGCCCGACAAGTCCTGACCATCATCGTCGGCCACCGGCGCGCGGCGCGCGATGCTTCTCACCGCGGCCCAACGAGGCCGGAGGTGGTCCATGGGAGAGAAGCTGAAGCTCGTCCTGTACGGCGCGGTCGGCGCGCTCATCCTCGTCAAGCTCGGCTGGATCGCGCCCGGCGGGGCCGCCCCTTCGATCCTGAAGAGCTGATCGGGACCGCTCTCGTCGAGACGTACCGAACCTGAACCCCGAGGGCGATCATGGAGCTCGTCAAGTACCTTCCACAGCGCGCGATGGCCGTCGGCGGCGACAGCGGCGGCACGCTCGACCTGAAGCTCATCCCGACGATGGCGGACGGAGGCACGGTCTACGTCCGGCGAATCAAGTTCCGCATCACCGGCTCCATCACGAAGACCACCGGCGGCAACGCGAACCTGACGAAGCTGATCTCGCGCGTGAACCTGAACCTGCCTGGGTTCGGCGACCTGGTCGAGATGAGCGGCAACCAGTTGGTGCGGATCTTCCGCGTCGAGCACCGCGGCGGCTACCCTCCGTTCAACGCCAAGCTGAACGGCGGCGCGGGGACTGCGGCGGCGGTCTGGGACGGCGTGGGCGCCCTTCCGAACAACGGCGCCAACAACGTCGACATGACCTTCGTGTTGGAGTTCCACCGGCCCTTCGCCCGCAGTCCGGACGATTTCTCGGTGCCCGCATCGCTGCTCCGCCACGCGACCGTGCAGGTCTACGACCTCAAGGCATTGGCCGACATCGCGGTGGACGTCACGGCGATCGACCTCAGTCTGTCCACGGCGGTGGAATACGTCCGCAAGGGCACCTCGCAGATGCCGGTGCTCACGACCCTCGACCGGGCGCAGCTCCAGGGCATCCAACCGGTGATCACGCCGATGACCGGGCGCCTCGCGACTGGCACCATCGTTCCGCAGACGGACGACGTCTTCCCCGCGACGACGGACTACAACAAGCTCGGCATCCGGTTCGGAAACGACCTGGTGCTCAGCGAGCCCGACGCCGACGTTCGCACCTACTACTCGCGCTTCGCCTCTGGCGCGGTGCCGGGGTACGAGTTCCCGTCGTGCATCTCGTCCTTGCTGAGCCGGGGCAGCGGCCCCTTGGGCGCACCGCGAACGTCGCGCCACACCCGCCGCCACGCCGCCCGGAGGTCCTTCGCGGTCGCGGCCCTCGACGTCTTGCCGACCTCGATGCGGCCGCCGCTCTGCTCGAGCTGCGCCACGTCACCCTCCTCCAGACCGAAGGCCCGCGGCAGAGTTACCTGGCGCTTTTTCCGCACGATCACCGTCCGTTTCAGCGGCTGCACCGTTCGGCGCCGAAGCTGGCCGGAGGCTCGTTTACTCCTCATGGTCGTCAGAATATCCGACGCGACCGCGCCGCGCCAGGGGCGAGCTCATCGCTTGAATAGCCGCCCCACGAGCACGGTAGCACCGCTCCCGCCCAACGCTACCGCCGCGAAATCGACGAGGTACCTGACGAGCGCGCCCTGCCCGATCCGGGCGAGCTCGACGATGCCGGCCGCCGTGACCAGGACGACGAAGACGGTGAGCCAAATCAGCTTCGGCGCCAGGTCCTTCGCCAGCTCGAGTCGCTCCCGGGCGAGCTTCCGGTCGTCCGCGGCGGCATCGGCGTCACGACGCCGGGCCTCTTCCTGCGCCTGCGCGCGCTGCTGGAGGTCCGCTCGCAAGGTCTCGAAGAGCTGCGTCACGATGGTGTCCACCGGAAGCGGTTGCGGCCCCTTCAGCTCCACGTCGCTCGCCGCGACGACGAGGGCCTTCGCCTTGTCCTCGCTCATTTTCCGCTCTTCCCGACCAGGCCGACAAGTCCGCGCAGAGTGACCGCGGCGGCGGTGAGCCGGTCCGGCTCGAGCTCCGCCTCGAGCCGCCTCGCCTCCCTCACCAGCGGCCCTTCCGCTGGGCTCATGCCGGCGATCTCGACCGGGTCGACCCCCACAATCCGCGCTAGCTCCCGCACGCACGCCACGTCGTCCTGCAGCGCTGCCGCTGGCACCTCCAGCGCCTCCGCGATCACCTGGAGGGTGAGCGGGCGGATGCGTCGCCCGTCGTGCTCTACGGCGTTCAGGGTCACGGTGCTGATTCCGGCCGCAGACGCGAGCTGGCGCTGAGTCAGGCGCCTCGCGTTGCGCAACATTTGGGTCCGTGCCCCGGCCGTCACCGAGCCAACCATGCACGGTCTGACGTGGAAAATACTCAGGGATTCCGCTCACTTGAATCATCCGTGCTGATCCGAGGTTGACACGGCATCGTTGGTTCTGTAGAAGTGAACCTAAAGTTTCGTCCTAAGGGGGTCGGTGGGATGGGCAGAAGGAAACAGTATCCCCGCGCGCAGGTGAAGGGGCGCGAGCTCCACGCGGTCCTCGCGCGCCGTGGCGCGACATTCCGCGAGCTCGCGATGGACTGCGGGATCTCAACGAAGACGCTCTTCGATGTGGGCGGAGGGCTCGAGATCCCGCTTGCGACGGCGGAGCGGATCGCGAGGGCAGCGGGAGCGCTCTCGGTGGAGAGCATCTTCCGGGTGATCGAGCGGCCGACGCAGCAGGGGGAGCTCGAGTTTCGGCGCCGTCGGCTGCCGCCGATGCCGCCGCCGAAGAAAGAGGACGCGATCCCCTACAAGCCGCCCGAGCCGGAGCTCGAGCTCGGGCTTCCGCCGCCGCGAGCGGCCAACGGAGAGAAGTGACCATGCCGATGCCGAAGGTGAAGCCCGACGACGTCATCATCCGGATAAGCCGGGAGCAGGCGAACGGGATCTTCGATTTCCTCATGGCCGCCGCGTCCCTTGTCAAGACCGGTGCATACGACGCGGGAACGGGCGTCGTCACTTGCGAGGGTGGCGCGCTGCTGAGAGACGCCTTCAGCCACCGCGCGCACGTGCTCGACCTCCTCTTTGAAGGTCTCCGGCCCTTCGACCTAGGGCTCTCCCCGGCCGTCAACTTCCTCGATCTCTTCGAGGTGAGCCATCCCGACCTCGCGGTCCGCGACGTGGAGTGATGAGCTACGCGCGCCTCGACTTCAGCTCGAGCGTGAACGTGTTCCTCGACTGCAACGGGTACTTCGTCTGCGAGCTCTGCCAGTTCTCCCGCCAGGCGATCGGCGAGGTCGGCGACTTTCACGCTGCGTCGACCGACGAGATCGTCGAGCACCTCGAGGCGCACGTCGAAGCCGGCGGCCTGGTGCCCCGCGGCGCATTTGAGCGCCTGCGGGAAGACCAGGAGGAGAACGACGTCTGGCTCCGCGATCTCTGGCGGAAGAGGACGGCATGAACAACGCGAGCGATTACCTGGCGTACGACGGTCGTGGCTTCACCGCGTACGACATCACCGAGCCGCTTTGGCCGCCCGAGCGCCGCAAGGCGATCCTCCGGCGGATGCTGCCCGGCGAGCTCCCCGAGCTGATCCGGACCATCGAGGACGGCTGGCCGTCAATGTACCCGAGCGCTTTCGCACGCGAACGCGGTGTCGTGCGCGACCTGCACGCGCTCGGCGCCGAGAAAATCGACGGCCTCTGGTGCCTGCCGAGGACGAAATGAACGACACGCCCACCTTGACCGCTGCCGAACTGCGCATCGTCCTGCGCGACACCCTCGACCGCGCCGTGCTCGAGCTCGGGCACGTCGATCCGGAGCGGGTCGACGCGAACGCTCTCGCCCGGCTCGCTGAGCAGTTCCACGAATTCGGCCGGAAGCTGTCGGGCGCCGCCCGGCGGTTGGCCGGCGACGGAAAGGCCTGACGATGCGCGGCTTCGCCTGGATCCAGCTTCACGTCGACTTCGACGCGCATCCGCTGGTGCTTGAGCTGTGCGCGGTGCTCGAGGACGAGCTCGCGTGGGCGTACCTGGAGAAGCTCTGGCGCTGGGCGGCGAAGGTCTGCCCGACCGGCGAACTCAGCACGATGAGCGATGCGAACGTCGGCCGCGCGGCCGGCTACACGAAGGACCCCCGGGCGTTCGGCGCAGCTCTACGCGCGGTCGGGCTCATCGATGCCGACGGTCGCATCCACGACTGGCAGGAGCTGTACGGCAAGGCCCTCGACCGGCGGGAAAGCGAGGCGGAAAGGCTCAGACAACACCGCGCCGCAAAGGGGCAACGCGCCGATGGCGTACGCAGTACGTCCGTCGTACGTACGCAGGACGTACGAAGTACGTACGGCGGACGTACTGCGACAAAAGAAGAAGAAGGAGAAAAAGAAAGCACACCCCCCTTACCCCCCTCCGGGGGGAGCGCGGCTGGCGCCGCGGGTGTGTGTGTGCCGGCGCCGCCGAAAGAACCAGAACCGCAGCCGCGGCGACGAAAGCCCGTCGACGGCGCGCTCGCGGTCGACCTGGTCGAGCAGCCCGCCGACGAAGCGGCGACCGTTTGGGCCGTGGCCATCGAGGCTGGCCTGCCGTGGGTCTCGACCCGGCGACGAGTTGGCCTGCTTCACGACAGGCTGGCGGAAGGCGCGTCCGCGGAGGAGCTCGTGCGCGCCCTTGGCGGCTATCTCGGCCACCCCTGGTGGCGGGAGCGGCCTCAGTTCATCACGTTCGACAAGGTCTTCGGGAGCCGGGAGGGCGTCGAGACCGGTCTCGCCCTCCGCACCGCGGCCAACTGGCGCGACCCCTTCAAGCGGACCAGGGCGCCGCCAGGCTCGCCGCCCGAGCCGACCGAAAGCCCTCCTGCCCACGCATCGATCGCCGAGCTGCGCTCGAGGCGAGACCGCCTTCCATGGGAGAGTCCTCGATGAGCGACACCTACGACTACCTGGCGCGGAAAATTCGGGAGGCTCTCGGTCTCGGGCCGACCGAGAAGGTGCACGCCTTCTGCGAACGCGCCGGCATCCGCCGCTTAAACTGGCACGGCGTCGCCCGGCACACCTGCGCGGTGAGCCTCTTCAGCGGCCTGTGGGGCCGCGTCTACTCGGCGCAGGAGGCCGCCGCGTACATCGGCGATTCGGTGCCGGTTTTCCTCCGGCACTACGCCGCGCTCGCGGAGTCCGCCGCTGGAAGAGCCGCCGCCGAAACCTCCGGCGGCCCGGTCACATTCTGGTCACAAAAACTCGAAAACGCTGAAAGCAAGGCAGTTGCGACCGTCGACGATCAAAAGCGTTCGATCTGGAAATCGTCTGCTTCGTCGGCTGACGCGGGCTTGGGCGGGGCGGAGGGCTGTGGCGGCGCCGACCGAGCTCGCGGCGGCGAAGTCGGCCCGCCGCGGGTCGCGTCCGGCGACAGCGGTCCCGGGGCCTGGAGGCGCTGCGCCTGGGCAGCAGGAAATGCAGGCGCGGAGGTTCCCGGCCGCGGCGTCGTCCCGGCGCCGTACCCCGCTGGCTCCGGCGGCAGTTCGCCCGTCGACTCGAAATCGTCCCAGGACAGGTCGCTGGTGCCGGAAATGCCGCTGACCCGCAACGCGAAGTCGTCCGGGTTGGAGCACTGCCGCAGTGCCTCCTCGTACGCGATGAGGCCCCGCTTGAGCAGGCTCATCAGCGATTGGTCGAACGACTGCATCCCATAGCTCTGGTGGCCCTGGGAAATCGCGGTCGGAATCTCCTTGGTGCGCTCCTTGTCCTCGATCATCTCGCGGACGCGGGAGTTGACGATGAGAATCTCCACCGCGGCCACCCGGCCGTGCCCGTCGGCGCGGGGAACGAGCCGCTGGCTGATCACCGCGCGCAGCATGCTCCCGAGCTGGAGGCGGACCTGTTTCTGTTGGTGGGGCGGAAACGCGGAGATGATGCGGTTGATCGTCTCGGTCGCGTCCAGGGTGTGCAGCGTTGACAGGACGAGGTGGCCGGTCTCGGCGGCGGTCAACGCGGTCTCGATGGTCTCCAGGTCGCGCATCTCGCCGACCAGGATGACGTCCGGGTCCTGCCGGAGGGCGCTCTTGAGCGCGCCGCCGAAGGAAAGGGTGTCGACGCCCACTTCTCGCTGGTTCACCACCGATTTCTTGTCGCGGATCAAGAACTCGATCGGGTCTTCGACCGTCATCACGTGACAGGTGGTGGTCTGGTTGATGTGGTCGAGCATCGCCGCGAGGGTGGTCGATTTTCCGGAGCCGGTGGTGCCGGTGACCAGGATGAGACCGCGCGGCTCGCTCGCGATCCGTTCCAGCACCCGGGGTAGCATCAGTTGTTCGACGGTGAGAATCTTGAACGGAATCGACCGGAGGACGACGCCGATGGTGCCGCGCTGCTGGAAGACGTTGACGCGGAAGCGGCCCAGGCCGGGCACGCCGTAGGCGAGGTCGAGCTCGTAATTCTGCCGAAACTTCTCCCGCTGGTACTCGTTCATCACCCCGAACGCCATCCGCACGATGTCTTCCGGCGACAGGCGCTTGGCGTCCTTCCAGGGGATGAGCGCGCCGTCGATGCGGAACATCGGGGGCAGGCCGGCTTTCAGGTGGATGTCGCTCGCTCCCGACTTGACGGCCGATGCCAGGATTTCGTTGAGCTCCATCGAGACGGACGCCCTCCAGCCGCGCGGCGCGCGCGAGTTGCACCGAGCCTAACACCGCGAGGGCACCGGCGATCGCCCGCAGGGACCGATGGAGAACGCCCCATCCACCCGCTTTCCGCCTGGCGGCTACACTTGCGGACATGGGCCGGACCCTCATCGTGGCGGGCCTTGTCGCGGGCGCGGTCGGGTGCGCGGCACCGCCAGGACAGACGCCCGTGGTCGGCGGGGGCGGCCTCGCGCGAGGGACCTCCGCCGCCGAGGATGCCGGCAGCGCTGGCGGTGATGCGGGGGGCACCTGCCAGGCGGCACCGGATACGGATGGCGGAAGCGGTCCCGGTCTCATCGTGAGCGAGGTCGCCCCCGGACCGGGTGGATTCGTTGAGCTGTACAACCGCACCTCCACCTCCTATTCGGCGAGCGACGTGGTGATCGAGGCCTTCGGCGCCTCGCGCGCGCTCGCCGGGCCGCTCGCCGCCGGAGGGCGCGCGGTCGCCTGGTTCGCGAGCGTGCCGGACAGCGGCGAAGTCGTCGTCACCGTCGACGGAGCGATTGCCGCTTACGTCTGCTGGGGCCAGGTCGCTCCCAGCGCCGACCAGAACCTCGCGGCCACCCAGGGCGCCTGGCTGAGCCCCGGAAGCTGCGCCCTTTCTCCGCCGGCGGGAGAGTCGATTCACGCTACCGGCAGCGGACGGCTCGCGGGCGAGTACGTGGCCGGACCGCCGTCCCCGGCGACGTGCCCCTGATCCGCTTCTGCTACCCTTTACCGCTACCGGCTGGGAGAATCGCGCTCGTCTAGCGGACGCCCCAGGCTTCGCGCTCGCGCCAGCGCGCCCACGCGGCGGCGGCGCGCAAGAACGACGCCGCCAGGTCCTGGTCCGCCGTCGGGTGCACCCGCGGCGTCCAAGCCTTTCGGTCGTTCGCCCGTTCCGAAAGCTCCCGCTGTCCCTCTCGCCGTGACCGCTGCATCGCTCCTGCTCCTCTCGAGGTCCGTCTCCTTGGGGACCTGGAAGCCAGGGTAGCGAGGGGGTGGGACACGTCTGTTCAGGCGCCTCGTAACCGCGCGATATAACTGATGATTATTGCTGTAGGTTCTATCTAAACACCTGAACGTCTGGCGCTGTTCGCCGGTCGATCCCACATCCGGCAGATCGGTCGCAAGGGGCAGCGCGCACACTTCTCCGCGTCGCGGTGGGCGGGGCAGTCGCCGCTGATGCCGAGGTGGGAGAGGGCGAAGTCGAACTTGACGGGGTCATCCGGGTCGAGGTGGCGCAGCCGCGCGGTGATCTCTTCGGCCGTCTTCCAGGAGAGGTCGGTGCGGCGGGTGAGGCCGAGAAAGCGGGCGATGCGGTGGACGTGGGTGTCGAGCGGAATCACGAGCAGGCTCGGCGCCACGGGCCAGAGCCCGAGATCGACGCCGTCGGCGGGTCGGACCATCCAGCGGGCGAAGAGGTTGAGGCGCTTGCAGGCGCTCTGCCCTCCGGGAGAGGCGACGAGGTGCAGGAGCCGTCTCGTAGGGCGTATCTGGCCGACGAACGGCCGCAGGTCGTGCTTCCAGAGGGTCGCGACGAAGCGGTCGAGCGCTTCGCGCCATCCGGCGGAAGACGCCGTGAGGCAGGTCTGCGCCAGCGCTCCCAAGGAGCCGAATCGCTGCTGGATGGAGGCAGCGCAATAGAGGAGTGCCGAGACCTCGGCGGGCCCGGTCATCCGGTAGGCGAAGCCGGCGGTCCTTTCGAGCAGCTCGGCCGGGGTCGCGGACCGGGCGAAACGGGCGGGCTCGGGGCCGAGAGCGTCGACGAGCCGCGCCAGACGCGGTTTGAACAGGTCGACCCGCCCGTAGGCGACCGCGCTCGCGACGAGCCCGACGATCTCTTGATCGAGCGGGTCTCGCTGCCGATGGACGAGCTCGACGGGATCGTGGGCGACGTGCGCGCGCCGGTCGGCGGAGGAGAGCAGCCGCTCCAAAGCCGGCTGGACGAGCGGCGCCCGGGCGAAGCGAAGAACCTGGAACGGCGGCCGGTGCTGGCGGCTCGGCGGCAGGACGGTGGGCGGGACCGGCATCGTCCTCCTGGAGCGCTACTTGGCGGCTTCGCGCACCGCGTGGCTGAGCTCCGGCAAGATGAGCTTCTCCAAGGCGAGCCGGACCGCGGCCGGACTTCCTGGAACGCTGAAGACGACGCGTCCGTTCCACAAGCCGGCGCTCGCCCGGGAGAGCATCGCGGCCGGGCCGACCTCGGCGAAGGAGAGCATCCGGAACAGCTCGCCGAAGCCGTCGAAACGCTTGTCCAGCAGGCGGACGAGCGCGTCGAAGGTCCGGTCGCGGCGGCTGATGCCGGTGCCGCCGTTCACCAGCACCGCTTCCGTTTCCTCGGGCAGGCTCTCGCGCAGTGCGCGCGCGATCTCGTCGGGCTCGTCGCGGACGACGAGGCGGCCGAGAACGGTGTGGCCGGCGAGGGAGAAGAGCCGTTCGGCGAGCTTGCCGCTCTCGTCGTCTTCCAAGGTGCGCGAGTCGCTACAGGTGACGACGAAGACGGCGACGGGACGCTCGGTGCCCGCGTGGGGATGGCTCATCGGCGTGGGCGCTCCGGCAGCTCGACCAGGACTTCGCCGCCGACCAAATCCAAGGGGTAGCGCTCCTGGTCACCGCCGAGGCGGGGGACCGTGGTGTTCCTGCCCGACCGAACGTCGTAGCGACGGCCATGGCACGGACAGACGACCTCGGACCCCTCCAGCCACCCGCCGGACAACAGGCAGCCAGCGTGGTTGCACTGGTCGTCGAGAGCGAAGAGCGTCCCCTCGACGCGGGTGAGCAGGACCCAAAGATCGCCGATCCGGATCGACCGCAGCTCCCGTTCCTCGACGTCGTCCTTCGCGAGCATCAGGCGCATCGCAAAGCTCCAAAGGGCTTGAGCCGGACCTGGTCGGCCGAAGGTGCGAGCGCGAAAATCAGCCGCCGCGAAGCTACCGCCCTGGACCGGCGCCGTCTGGGTCGACTGGAGATGGCCAAGGAGCGGATGGCGTGTTGCTCAGGAAGACCGCTGCTGCTTGGCGAGAAGCCGCTCGACGCGTTCGGCGACGCGCTCGAGCCTCGCCTCCAGGGCTGACACCTCGTCGCGCGACGGCAGGCGAAACGGGCTCAGCGCCCGGCGCACCGCGGCTTCGACCGTCGACTCGAGCTCGCTGCGTTCGCGCTTGAGCTTCTCGGTCAGCTCGACCGCGAGCCGGCGGGCTTCTTCGGGGCCGACCTCGACCCAGCCGGCGACCTTCCCGAGGATCTTCTGGACCTCGTCGGAGGTGTCGCCCATCGCGATGAGCGCCTGGCTCCAGGCTTCCCGGACGTAGCCGGCCAAGCCGGCGCCGTCCGCTTCGGGGGCGCGGCCGCCGTGGTCGGGAGGAACGCTGCCGCTGGGCTCGGACACAGGAAATCACCTCGAGGAAGTGGGCGGCACGCCCGGCCCCGTCGAACCGCGAGGCGCAAGGGAGCCGGGCGCGTCGCCCTTTAGCGAAGCCTTCGGAAGGCCTAGTGCGTCTCGGGGGCCGGCGACTCGGCGGGGGCCGCCTCCGCCTTCTTCGCGAGCTTCTCCAACCGGTCGGCGAACTTGCGCAGCTCGCCGGCGAGCGCGAGGGCCTGGTCGCGGCTGGTGGCGCCGACGAAGTTGCGGGCCTTGTGGCGGGTCTCGCGCACCTTGAGGGTCAGGTCCTCCAGGGTCTGCCGGTACTCGGAGTGGAAGACCTTGCGCAACGCCTCCTCGGCGGGTTTGACCCGCTCCTGGACGACCGGGCTCTTGGTCAGCCGGCCGAGCCGGTCGAAGAGGTCCTTTTGCGAGAGCTTTCCCTTCTCGACCAGGTCGTTCAGGGCCTTGCGGGCGTCGCCCTCGAGCGCCTCGAACCGCTGGCTCGCCTTGGCCTGGACCGAGGAGAAACCCTCGCGGACGGTCTTGAAGAACTCGCTCTGCTCCACCATCGTCGTCTCCTGGGGGACCGGCGCCTGCCGGCTCCGCCTGTTTGGGGTCGAAGTCTCGGATGCGGCCGCCTCGCCAAGAGGCCCTCGTGCCGCGCCACTTCGCCGACCGGACGCGAATTTAACACGGCGCGTCATGATGTCAAGTGTGGCCCTGGGCAAGCTTTCTGTGGCGGACAGGAAGGCGGCCGGCCGGCGGCGAGAAACCTGGCTGCATCAGGTGGGCTTCGGCCACCACCCGACTGCCTCGGCGCCGCCATTCGCGGGCGACTTGGAAGTCGGTATTCCCTTGCGAATCGACGATTAGACCGATCGGTCGGATCGGTCGGATCGGTCGGATCGGTCGGATCGGTCCGATCGCGCGGCCGGAGCGGCCGTCGACGCGCCGGCTCCGATGGCGAGAAGCGGCCATGCTACAACCCGCCGCGATGGGTGGCGAGGCGGCCAGCGGCACTGCGCTCAGCCGCGCCCTGCGGCGCGTCGCGGAAGCGGTCGGCGTGCGCCCGGAGGAGACGGGGCCGCTCGTCGCCGCGTGCCTGTTTCAGGCATCCTTCGTCGGCGGCGTGGCCATCCTCAAGGCCTCTTCGAATGCGCTGCTGCTCAGCACGACCATCGCCACGACGCTGCCGCTCTTGTACGTCGGCTCTTCGCTGATCACCGGCGGCGTCGTCGCCTACGTCGCGGTCTCGCGTGCGCCGAGAAGGTGGCCGCCGACCGCGACCTTCGCGCTCTGGGTGGTCGCCATCCTCGGGCTCGCGGCGCTCGCGCACCTCGGGGTGCCGCACGCGGTCGACCTGCTCTACCTCGCCATCGAGGTCTACGCGACGACGGTCTCGGTCCGTTTCTGGGCGCGGGTCGGCGACCTGTTCGACGTGCGCGAGTCCCGGCGACTGCTCGGGCTCATCGGCGGCAGCGGGATGGCCGGGTCGATCGTCGGCGGCGCGCTCACGCAGGCGCTCGGCGAGTCCGTCGGCGCGCTGCGGTTGGTCCCGGCCGCGTGCCTGTCGCTCGTCGGCTGCCTCATCGTCGCGCCCAAGCTCCTCGCCGCGAGCCCGCTCTCCGAGCGGCCGCGCACGAACCCGAACGCTTCGCGCATCGCGCCCAAGCAGGACGTTCGCCGCTACCTCGCCGGCGACTCGCTGCCGAAAGCGATGGCCATCGCGGTCGCGCTCTTCGCCGTCTCCACCGCCCTCGTCGACTTCGTCTTTCGGGCCCGCGCCAAGGCGATTCTGCCCGAGCTGGGCGCGCAGACCGCGTTGTTCGGCGGCGTCTCGGCGGTGGTCGGCGTCATCGCGATGACCGTGCAGTTCGCGTTCACGGCGCCGCTCTTGAAGCGCATCGGGCTCTTCGGCTACCTCGCGATCACGCCGGTCGGGGTGGCGATCTTCGGGGGGCTCGCGGCGATGTTTCCCGGCTTGTGGCCGGTCTACGGCCTGAAGACCGTCGAGCAGGTCGGCAGCTTGAGCCTCGCGCAGACCGGCGTGCAGCTCCTCTATGGACCAATGCCGGACTGGGCGCGCGCGTCGGCGAGAAACGCCATCGACGGGTTTGCGAAGAAGTTCGGCTATGCCCTCGCCGGCCTCGGGTTGTTCTTTGTCGCCCTGGACTTCGGCAAGGGCGTCGCCGGTCACCATTCCGCGCTGCCCTGGGTCATCGCCGCGGTCGCCGTGATTTCGCTCGGCGCGATCTCCCGCGTGCGCACCTTCTACGTTCGCACCATCGGCCGCCGCCTGTCGTCGCCCGCGGCGGACGAGCCGGTCGACGACGTTCCGATCGCCGACGCGACGAGCCGCAAGGTTCTGGAAGAGGCGGTGCAGGACAAGGATGAACGGCGGGTGCTGACCGCCCTCGCGATTCTGGCGCGGGACCGCACGACCAAGATCGAGGGCGTCTTGCTGCCGTTGCTCGAGCACGCGTCGCCCAAGGTGCGCCGGGAAGCGGCGCGGCTCGCCGGCGAACGGGGATGTCAGACCTGCGCGGTGAAGCTGACGGAGCTCGCGAAGTCCGATGAGCCGATGGTGCGCGAGGCGGCGATCGACGCGGTGGCCGTGTTGCGTCCGTTCACCGCGGCCCGCCTCCTGGCGCCGTTGCTCCAGCATCCGGACATGACGACCCGCTCCGCAGCGATTGCCGCGCTGGTGCCGCTCGATGCGACGGGCCAGGCTGTCCAGGCGTTGGAGGAGCTACTGGACATCGGCGCGGCGGCGATGCCCGGACAGCGGGCGCAGGTCGCGCGGCTCCTGGGCCGGCTGGGCATCGGGTATTCGAAGAAGCTGATTCCCTACTTGCGAGATCCGAGCGACCTCGTGCGCAAGGCGGCATGCGAGGCGGCGGGCACGTCGGGCGATTTGGACCTGGTCCACGATCTGTTCGAGCTGTTGGTTGCGCGCGAGACCCGGCGCGACGCGCGCATCGCGCTGGAGAAGTTCGGCGACCGCATCCTGGGGCGCATCGAGACGGTGCTCAACGACAAACGGGCGCCGAGCGACCTTCGCTACCGGATGCCGCGGCTGCTCCGAGAGATCGGGACGCCGCGGGCGCTGGAGGTCATCCTCTTCTCCAACCCGGCCGACGATCCGTTCTTGCAGTACCGGCTCTCCGACGCCGCGGCGCGCATCCGCGAGGCGCATCCGGAAATCGAATACGATCATCCGCGCGCGCTGGAGGCGACGCTGCGGCGCCTCGACGCCTATCACAAGCTGCTCCCGACTTCGCGCGACTTGAAGGCCGCGCTCGGTCCCAACAATCTGCTCGTGCGCGCGGTCGACGGCCGGCTCGACCAGCACCTGGACAGCGCGATCAAGCTGACGGGGCTCATCGCGCCGCAGCGCCCGGTGCTGAACGCGTGGAACCGATTCCGTTTCGGCGAAGAGAAGGCGCGGCCGTACGCGGTGGAGATGCTGGAGAACCTCATCGATTCGCGCACGCTCGCGCGCAAGCTCGCGCACGCGCTGGAGGCCTGGCATCGCCGGCCCGACTGGCGCGAGGAAGGACGCATCGAGTCGGCGCCGGCGAAGCTCCTGGAGCTGGTCGCGACGCGCGACGTGGTGCTCAAGGCGATTGCCATCGTCACGGTCCGCAAGCTCGCGGAGGCGCGGCGCGCGGAGCCGTTGCCGCTGGCGGTCGGCCAGGGTTCCGGGGTCAATGCCCTGGCGCACCTCGCGAGCGGCCAGGCGTGGGACATGCTCTTGAACAACCCGCCCGTGATTCAAGAGGAGGGTCCGGTGAGCGAGAACATCGTCGAGA
The DNA here is from genome assembly GCA_021787845.1 of Myxococcales bacterium. GTDB lineage: Bacteria > Myxococcota > Myxococcia > Myxococcales > JAJYLH01 > JAJYLH01. Next base: position 58,942 of record JAJYLH010000022.1, read on the forward strand.
AAGTGCTGTTCCTGGAAGGCTGCGACATCTTCGCCGAGAGCGACGTCGACGACCTCGCCGCCGTCGCCCACTACGTGCGCGAGAAGACCTACCGCGCGGGGGAACCGATTTTCCAGGAGAACGACCCGGGCGACGCGCTCTTTGTCATCGTCGACGGCCAGGTCAGCCTCGACAAGGGCGCCAAACACCTCTTCGACCTCGGGCCGCGCCATTCCTTCGGCGAGACGAGCCTCCTCGACAACAAGCCCAGGCCGTCGTCCGCGAAGGCTCTGACCGACGTCAAGGTGCTGATTCTGGAGCGCGCGGACTTCATGGATCTCGTCAGCGACCGGGTCGAGCTGTTGCGCGGAATCTTCGGAGCGATCACCCGAGACCTGCGGACGGTGCTCGACGCCGCCGCCGCCGGGCGCATCACCAGCCCGAGCATGACCCCGGTGACGCTCGGCAAGGCGACCAGGCTGAAGACGGGATGAGGGCATCGAGGTGAAGGACTCTCCTTTCGGCTTCGCCGACGCCGGCGCGCGCGTCGCACCGGAGCCCGGTCGAGCAGGCGTTCGAATACGGCCTACTGGCGAGGAGTCCTCATTCGCCAGCCGGCGACCGCCAGCGGCCGAGGTCGTCGACCAAATCCTGATCCACCTGGGGGCGCTGCAGGACCAGCGTACCAGATTCGAGGCCCCTGTAAAGGCCATCCCAGCTTGCTTTCCAGTCGCGTGAGTCAGGCGGCCGCATCCCTCGGGCCTGCACCTCAGGATCAGTGAATCCACCGAAGCGATCGTCGATGGCATCCCAGTCCCCCATGTCTCTCTTGTGCCAGACCCACGCCGCCTTGTCGGTGTCGGACGGCCCGTCGCAGTGTGCAGCATCGGGATGCTCGGCGGCGTACGGATCGTAGTACGGATGGGAGGACACAAGCTCGGGATGGGCGCGCTCCGTCTCCAGCCACTCGGTGTAGAGCGCGTGCGATCGTTCGACGTGCCCCGCGCGCAGCTCGAGGAACGCGAGGTCCATGAGGTCGCTCGGAACGAGGCCCCTGGGGTTGGACCCCGCCGCCCGCGGCGCGTCCTTGGACAAGACGCATGCGCGATTAGGTCCTTGGAGCCAAGCGACGAAACCCCCTTCTTCGGGACAAGAGATGACGTCGTACCATCGGAGCAGCTCGGTTGGGGGCGCGCCGCCTGGCCGCAGGAAACCAAGCGGATACTCCGTCACGGTTCCCCCCCACGAGTGGTAAAACCCAGCGAGGTACGGCCGCACGCGAGCCACCGACACCGTGAACGCGCCGACTTGCGGATCCTCCGTTCGCCACACGCCCGCCTGGCGCACGAGGCCCGCATGGCCGACCCACCGCCATCCGCCGCCGTTCATTTCCGCCTCGGGCTCCTCGAATAGCGACCGCTCGTCGGAGCCGAGTTGATGGGCCGCCAGCGAGTCGCACTGGTCGTCAGCATTCGCGTGTATTTCGAGAATCTGGAAGGCAGGGCCATCAAAGGTGGCAGGGAGGTGCTTCGCACGACCAATGAGATAGTCCGCGACTTCGTTCATCTCCGAGCGAGGCAGCGGCGCCCAACGGTAATGCCAAAGCCAAAGAAGGTCGAAGGTGGGGTTCGGATCCTCCTCCATCGCCAGCTCTTTCGCCAGCGCCTTGCAATGAGCCGAGCATCGACCGTCGACTCGGGCAAGCGTACAGTCGATGCCGCCGGCTTCGACCGTTGCCCCCAGCGCCGGCCAGGGCGGCTCCGGCGGCTTCGTGGGCTCGATCTCGTAGACCTTCAAATGCCACCTGTCCCAGGTGAAGTCCGTTGGGTCCCATTCGTAGAACCGGCCACCGGACGTCAAGACGCACGACGACGCGCCACAGTCGAATTGATACTCCGCAGACGAGCCGTCGGGGGTTCGTATTGTCACGAAGAGTCGGTCCTGGGAATCCCCCGTGGCGGCCCCCTTGGGTTGTGCCCCGGCCCCGCCCTTCGCCCAAACCAGTGACTGGGTATCCAGCACCTCAGGTGTCTTGGTCCCCGATCCGCTCACCCTGAGGTGCCCGCGCCCACGGAGCATGAATGGAGCACGGCAAGCATGCGCGGGCCTCGAAGGGCGAGCGCGAGGGTGGCACAGGCTGTGCCGAGCCCTCACGGCCCTTCGAGGGCCGGGCACGAGGGCGGTGGCAACGAGCGAGGTCCGTGGGCCCGGCCGCCTCAGGGCGAGCGGGAACGACAACCTGAGATGTCTGGATACCCAGCAACCAGTGACTCCACCGAAAGCTCGTTTGCGGGAACTTCGAGGTCCTGGGCGGCTCGTTGCCTCGCAGCCTCCGCGGCCTGGACCTCGACGCGCGCGCCGACCCAGCCCTGGCGTGCAAGGTGCGCGAGCTTGGCGATTTGTGCGGCCCCGGCCCGATCATCGGATGTCGCGGCCGGAACATCGGACCTCGGCGCAGTAGCTTGTCCGCGAGCGCGGGTCTCGGCCCCATCATGGAGCGAGTTTCGAAGCGTCGGGATGCAGGCGATGAGAACGAGCAGTGCCGCTGCCAGGAGTACCTGCCTCATCGGCCCAGCAGTTTACCCGCAACGCTGGCCACGAGCAAGGCGGCCATCGGCCGGGTGTTGCTCAGGTCCGACCCAGGTATCGCGTCGGGCGCAGCGGTGCAGGTTCGCTCTGCGGGCGAGCGGCATCGGCGCGCGCGTCAGCGTTCGGGTCGATCGCCGGTGTCTCGGCGAGGAGCGGGCTTGTCGGCTAGGTGAACCGGACGTGAAGAGCCGGAGTCCGCCGAGGGTCTCGGTGTCGCGCTCGTGAGCCGACGCGCGCGTCCTCGCGACGGGTTGACGATCCGGTGCGCGCGGCCCGGGCTTTGCGGTAGCATCGCTGGGATGGCGCTCGACTACCCGACCCTGCGCGCGATTCTCGCCGACGAACGCCTGCCCGCGGCGCTCGTCGACCTCGACGCCTTCGACCGCAACCTCGAGCGGGTCCTCGACCTCGTGCGCCCGCGCGCGTTGCCGGTGCGCATCGCGACGAAGTCGGTGCGGGCGGTGTCGCTCCTGCGACGGCTCCTCGACCGCGGCGGCGGACTGACGCGTGGCCTGATGTGCTTCACCTGCGAGGAGGCCGCGTTCCTCGCCGCGCGCGGGTTCGACGACCTGCTCATCGCCTACCCCGCCTGGCAACGGCGCGACCTCGAGCTCGTCGCGAAGCTCGTTCACGACGGCCGCACCGTGCGCCTCGTCGCGGATTCGCTGGAGGGCATCCGGCGCATCTCCGAAGTCGGCGCGGCTCACGGCGTGCGCGTCCCGATCGTCCTTTGCCTCGACCTGAGCCTGCGTCTCGCCGGCGATCGCGTCCACGTCGGCGTCCGGCGGTCGCCGTTACGCGAGCCGGCGGAGGTCGTGTCGCTCGCCCGCGAAGCCGAATCGCTTCCGGGCACCACCTTCCACGGACTGCTCGGCTACGAAGCGCAAGTCGCGGGCCTGCCCGATCGCGGTCCCGTCCAGCGCGCGCTCAACCCGGTGAAGTCGCTGGTGCGCCGCTTGAGCGTTCCGCTCGCGGCCGACCTTCGCGGCGCGACGGTGCGAGCGCTCACCGCCGCGGGCTTGCCGCCAAGAGTCGTCAACGGCGGCGGCACCGGCTCGCTCGACACCACCTCGCGCGACCAGGGCGTCACCGAAGTGACTGCCGGCAGCGCCTTCTTCAAGCCCGCGCTCTTCGACGGCTTTTCCAACGCGCACGTGCGCGCGCTCGAGCCGGCCGCGTTCTTCGCGCTCGAGGTCACGCGCGTTCCCGGCAAAGGGTTCGTGACCTGCGCGGGAGGAGGCTACGTCGCCTCTGGTCCGGCTGGGCGCGACAAGGTCCCGCTTCCCTGGCTACCCGAAGGGATCTCGCTCCTCGACGCGGAGCAGTGCGGCGAGGTCCAGACGCCGCTCGTCCTCGCCAGAGACACGCGGCTGCGCCCAGGGGATCCAGTGATCTTCCGACACGCGAAGGCCGGCGAGCTCGCCGAGCGGTTCGACTCGTTCCTGCTCGTCGCGAGCGGCGAGGTCGCCGGCCGCGCGGCGACGTACCGGGGCGAAGGGCAGTGCTACATCTAAGAGGGTGTAGCCAAGAAGCAGATGCAAGCACAGGCCAGAACCGCTCATCCCTCGTCCTTCGACTGGCGCTCAGGATGACCGCTCGGGATGAGCGGATCGTGCGGAGGGCACCGATGTCTTGGCCACACCCTCTAAGAAGCGGACAACCTCAGTGAACCGGGAAGCCTCCTGACCGAAGATGTCGTGTCAGGCCCTACGTGCCGAAACATCGAGGATCACCTGTTCAACTCATGCCTATCCGGTTGACGCACTTGCCGGTCATTGGAGCCGGGCACGTCAGTGCCCGGGTTGACCCGGGACGCCGTATCCGACCCGGACACTCGGGAGTCCGGCTCCGACATCGGGCAAGCGCATCGACCGGACAGGCATGGTGTTCAACTGAAGAGAAGCTCCTGCCGCTGCTTGAACGCGGCCTGGAGCGCCGCGACCTTCTGCTCGATCGCCGCGAGCCCTTCGAGGCCGACCGCCGGCGCGACCCCGGCGGCCGCGCCCGCCAGCTCGACCGCGAGCTTGAGCGCGCCGACGTCGGCGGCGAAGAGCTTCTCCAGGAGCGCGCGCTCGCTGCGCAGCCGCGCCCAGATGCGGTCCGACGCCGGCGCCTCCAGCGTGTGCAGCGTCGCCTCGAGGTCGAACAGCCGCCGGCGCGCCGCGCCCAACACGCGCAGGCCCCGCATCGCGTCGGGAGGCGGGAAGGGCTGGCTCGACGTCGCGGGCGGAACGTGCGCCTCGCGATACGCCTGCTCCAGCCCGAGCAGCGACTTCTCCGCCTCGGCCACGAGCGCCGCCGCGCGCGAGCGCACGATTTGATCGTTGGCCCGCGCGACGTTCGCCGCGTGCGCGAAGTCGTAGCCCAGCCCGCTCAGCAGGTGCTCGAGCGCCTCCGCCACCGGATCGCCCGGGTCGCGGTCGATGAGAGCGCGCACCGCCTCGGGCGACAGCTCGCCGCCCATCGCCTACGCCGCCTCGCGACCGGGCGTCCCGAGCGCGCCATCCACCGGCGCGGGCACCGTCTGCTGCACGCCCCCGACGTTGAACGGTTCGCCGACCGCCATGTTCGGCGCGCTCACCACGCCGCGCTCCGCCATCAGGATCGCGGTGTAGAAGCGCACCGCCTCCAGCTCCTTGAGCCCGAACGCCTTGAGCCCGATGAGCGCCCGCATCCGCTCGTCGCTCGGCCGCACCAGCACCTTCACCGTGTCGAGGCTGATGCCATAGCCGTCGAGGAACTCGGTCAGGTGGACGCGCACGAGCTCGCTCAGCTCGTGAATCTTCTCGTTGACCTGCTCGAGCGGGGTCACCTGGACGAGCTGGTTGATCGCCTGCTCCACCACCGGGCCCGCGTACTTGTTGAGCTGGTCGGTGGTGAGCTGGTGGCCCGCGTAGGGCATGTGCTGCACCAGCTTGAGCGCGCCCTCCTTCGACGAGACGTGGATGTAGTAGTCCACGTCGTAGCGCATCTCGGCCATCTCCTTGGAGAGCGCGAGGCCGCTCGCGCTGACGACGAGCTTGGCGCGGTTGACGTAGAGCGCCTCGTACTGCCAGGGGCTCTGGCCGCCGAAGAAGCCCTGCACGAACGAGCCGACGAGGGGCTTGTCGCCGGTGGTGATCGGGTACTGGCCGGTCTCGTAGACGTTGAGGATGGCGCCGCGCGACTTGAGCACGCAGAGGTGATTGCTCTCCACCGTCAGCAGCGAGCCGCTGACGATGTTGGCCGAGGGGTAGTGGTAGATGATGGTTTCGGGACCCATCACCTCTCTGCCGTGGTCGTCGAGGGTGGAGATTACGGTCATCATGGCCATGGTCACTTCCTCCGTGGGTTCGGGGTGATGGGTTCGAGCGCGAAGAGCGGTGCGAGCGGAGCGAGGGCGCGCGCGGGTTCGAGCGCCGGGAGCGGCGGGACGGGCGCGAGCGCGGCGAGAGCGGGGTGGGGCGGGAACAGCTCGCCGGCGCTGGCTGGCGCCGCCATCGGCTCTGGCGGAACCTGGTCGGGCACCGCCGCGGTTTGCTGCTCCTCGAGGTCCCCGGTCTCTTCGCGGGTGACGATCGAGAGGTCGTCGAGCAACTCGGCCGCGCGCTCGCCGTCGGCCTGGGAGAGCTCCTCGAGCAGCTCTCCCATCCGCACCGGTCGAGCGCCGCTCGGCGGGGACTTCCGGCGCAGGGCGCGGCGCACGAGCGTCACCGCGATCCACGCGCCCGCGACGAAGATGAGCAGCTCCGGCCCGAGCGTCATGCCTGCCGTCCTTCCATGGGGCGCGACCATAGGCACGGCTCGCCTCGCCGGTCAAGGGAGCATGCCCGCGCGGGACGCAAGCGCCGGTCGGGCGGGAGGCGCGGCATCGTTCCCGACGCCCAGGAGCCGCTACTCGAGGGCGATGCGCGGGTGCCGTGCCCGGACGAACTGGGCGATGCGGCCGATCTCCGCGTCCGAGCCGACCATCACGCACCCTTTTGTGATGTCGAACCAGGTGTTCAGTCGACCCAGCCAGGCCGCGCGCCGCAGCGGTCCGTGGATGCCGACATCGGAGCCGGTGAAGCCCTGCGCGCGTTGGGATGCGGTCGGATAACCGATGGGGATGAAGATGCCGAACTTCTTCGAGGCGCGCGGCGGGCCCAACGGGTAGGCCCCGAGGGGCGTGCGGTCGTCGCCGCGCTGGCGCTTGCCGAAGCCGCTGCTGCCGAGCGCGACCGGGAACGACGCGCTGCGGTGCCCGTTCGCACACAGGCTCAGCCGGTGCGCGTGCATGCGGACGAGCACGAGCGTGCCGCGGTGGGCGCAGGGGTCGCCGCGCGAGGCGTGCGAACAACCCGCCCAAGCGATCGCCAGCGCGAGCACGACCGAGCAAACTGGGTATCCAGACACCTCAGGTGTCTTGGTCCCCGATCCGCTCACCCTGAGGTGCCCGCGCCCACGGAGCATGAATGGAGCACGGCAAGCATGCGCGGGCCTCGAAGGGCGAGCGCGAGGGTGGCACAGGCTGTGCCGAGCCCTCACGGCCCTTCGAGGGCCGGGCACGAGGGCGGTGGCAACGAGCGAGGTCCGTGGGCCCGGCCGCCTCAGGGCGAGCGGTAACGACAACCTGAGATGTCTGGATACCCAGCCCGAGCAAAGACGAGCCCGAGGCCGAGCGCCGATGCGACAGCACGAGCGGAGCCTCGTCGGTGCCCTAATGCGGGACGCGGTCAAAGGAAGAGTCGCTCCATCGGGTCGGACCATAGGTCCAGCTCGCGCTCGCGGCCAAGCGGTTCATCGATGTCTTTCCGGCTCACGCACCGAGACGTTCATCGGAGCCGGACACGTCGGAGTCCGGGTCGGGCACGGCGCCGGGCCACCCCGGCCACTGACGTGTCCGGCTCCGAGTTCGCCAACCGGGTAGGCAGGGATCGACCTGGACAACCCCGTCCGATCCGGGTAGCGTGGCCGGCACGAGCTTTCGAGCGCTGTCACGGCTCGTGCGAGGAGGCATCCCGATGAGCGACTTCGAGCCCAACGTCTACGCGCCACCGAAGACCGATGCACTCGCCAGTCGGGACCCCTTCGGGCGGGCGTGGCGGCGGTTCGTGCGCCAGCCGGCGTTGATCCTCGCGCTGGCGGCGCCGCTCGCGCTGGCGTCGGGTGCCGTGCGGTACCAGGTGGCGACGTCACCCGAAGGAGTGCGGTCGTCTGGGGATCTGATGCGAACGTTCCGGCTCGCGAGCGGCCAGGCGACTCCGCTCGAGCGGCAGCAGATCATCGCCCGCAGCCAACGGCCGCTGGGCACTCGATGGCTCCTCACCTTCGGAATCGGGCTCTTGGCATGGGTGCTGACGCAGCTCATCTATGCCGCCATCGTGGGCGTCGTGCTGCGACGCGAGAGCCCGCAATACGCCGGCCTGATACGCGCCGGCGCCCTGGGCAAGCTCTTGGGCGCCACGCTCTTGATGACGTTGCTTACCGGGGTGGGCCTCGCCTGTTGTCTCCTCCCCGGCTTGCTCGCGATGCTGGCGTCGTACTTCCTTCCCGAAGCCGTGATCCTCGAGCGCAAGAGCCTGCCGGATACCCTCAGGCGCGTGTTCTCGCTGACGTTCCGCGGCGGCGCGGCGGTCATCGGCTTCGGGTTGCTGGTGGTCGTCGGAGCGGGAGCTCTCAACATGGCGAACCCGCTGATGTTCCCGGCGCCGCTGGCCCAGGCGACGGCCGCGGGACTGGTCCAACTCGTGACCCTGCCGGTGATTGCGCTCGTGTGGCTGTCGTTCTGGGAAGATGCGGTCGAGCGCGAGAAGGCCGCCCAGCCGGCCGCGGCGGCGTGAGGCGCGTTTCGAGGATCATCTTGGCGCGGGCTGACGCCCGCAACCGAAGCTCGACTTTGGAGACGATCGGAATCGTGGCACGGGCGTCCTCGCCCGCGAAAGCCCAGTCGAACCCGCTGGCATGGCAGGTCCCCAAGCGCTCACGGGCGGGGACGCCCGTGCCACGAAGTCGTGCTACGTGGCGCCGAGAATCTGCGCGCGGCGCGAGCCTTTCGCGGCTTAGTAGATCAGGATGAGCGGAATAGCCCCGAGCGCTGAACCTGAGCGAACTGGGAAGCCCTTTGTGCGTGTTACGGGCGAGACAAGGAAGCCGGACACGTGAGTGTCCGGGTGCAGGCGAGGCGTTCGTTGGTCCGGAGATCTGCGCCTCGGTTTCCGCATCGGGCGATCCATCTCTCGAAGAGCGGCAAGGCTGTGCCCAACCCGGACACTTACGTGTCCGGCTCCAACTTTCGGCCGGTTCCATGCACCGATTCTGTTGACTGGGTATCCAGACACCTCAGGTGTCTTGGTCCCCGATCCGCTCACCCTGAGGTGCCCGCGCCCACGGAGCATGAATGGAGCACGGCAAGCATGCGCGGGCCTCGAAGGGCGAGCGCGAGGGTGGCACAGGCTGTGCCGAGCCCTCACGGCCCTTCGAGGGCCGGGCACGAGGGCGGTGGCAACGAGCGAGGTCCGTGGGCCCGGCCGCCTCAGGGCGAGCGGGAACGACAACCTGAGATGTCTGGATACCCAGCTTCTGTTGAGGAGCCAATTAATTCGGGTGCGGCTCCTTACTTGCCGGCACAGTCCTTCTTTCCCTCGACCGCCTGGGCGTCTTTCTTGTCCAGCGCCAGGGCCCGGTCGAAGGCGGCGAGCGCCTCCCCGCAGTTTCCCTGGGCAGCGAGGATCGCGCCCAGAAGGCTGTGGCTCGCGGCCTGCGTGTTGTCCAAGGCGATGCTCCTCTTCGCCGCCTCCAGCGCTTTGTTCAAGTGGTGAAGCTTGAAGAGCATCTGGCCGAGCTTATAGTAGCGATGCGCCACCTGTGGGTCCGAGCTCTGTGTCGCCGCTCGAGGATGCAGCACCTCCTCGAGCTGGGTGCGAGAGATCTCTCCAAGGGCGAAGCGGATGCGCGCCCGGACGACGTCGGCGAAGTTGATCTCGGTGAAGGGCTGGTAGGCGACGAGCCGGTGCTGCGCGTCAGCGATGCCCACCACCGGGTGCAAGTCCACTCCCAGCTTGCCGTAGAGCGCGTCCCCGCGATCGATGAGCACCGGGCAGGTGAGCCCGACGGCCTGGACCTCGTCTTCGACCTGTTGGGCGGGATAGCTGTCGGAGACGATGGCCACCCAGCGTACGGACTCGCCAGCCATCTCCTTCTGGAAGCGGGCGATCTGAATCAGGGCGGAGCGGGAGAACGCCTGGCCGGGCCGGAAGAACACGAAGACGTTGGCCTTGGCCTCCCCCAGCAGCTTGTGTCTGCCGCCCTGGAGGGTCGGCATCTCCGGGTTGTCGATCACCTCGCGGATCTTCGCGTTGGCGAAGGCTTCGCCCCGCGGCGGCAACAGGACGAGCGCGGCCGCCAGGGCGAGGGACCACCCGAACATCCTGCGGATGGGGCGCATTCCAGGCTCCCTCGAGGTCATTTCTTCGGCTCGACGCTGACCGTGTTGTTGTACTCGTGCTTCTGATGGCAAGTCCTGGTGCAGTATCCACCGGTCGGAGTCTTGGTGTAGTGCAGCTTGAGAATCCAACCCTTGGGGCCGTAGGGGACGCCGTCGCGGATCAGATGGAGCTGGTTGGCGGCGTGGATGTCGTGACACGCGCGGCAGGTGCGACCCCGCTCCTGGTGGACGTGGACGTAGTGCAGGTTCAGGTCGCCGTTGCGGAAGCTCGTGAGCGTGGTCGTCCGGGGGTCGGCGAGCATCTGGTCGTCATGGCAGTTGAAGCACAGCGCATAGTTCTTCGGGTCGTAGGGCGAGTAGAACTTGGCCGGGTAGGGCAGGACCAACAGCCTGAAGTTCGCGCTGCCGTGGGGCTGATGGCAGGCCGAGCAGTCCTTGGCCGCGACCGGCGCGTGCCAGACCTTGTGCGTGTCCAGCAGCTTCTTCATGTCGGTGAGCTTCTTGCCGTCGTGGTCTTCGATGTCGCCCGTGTCGTGGCAGCTCAGGCAGAGGTCGAACGGCATCTCGATGAGCAGCTTCTCCACGTTGGCCGCATGCGGGTTGTGGCAGTTGGCGCAGGATTTCTCGGTGTCCAGGGCGCCGTGAGAGACCTTGGCGGTATCGACGATCTTCTTGATGTCGGCGTGGCAAGAGAGGCAGAGCGTCTTGGTGTCGGCGATCAAGAGCTTGGGGTAGCGGGAGTCGTGGGGGTCGTGGCAGTTGACACAGCTCTGCTGGGCGGCGGGGTGCTTGTATTCCCGCTTGTTGATCTGATCCTGAAGCTCGTCGTGGCAGGAGAAGCACAGCTCGTTGACCGGCATGTTGATGGGGCCGGGGTTCTTCTTGTCGTCGCGCTGGTGGCAGATGGAGCAGTCGCCCGCCTCGAAGGGCGCGTGGGCCGAGGCGACCTGCGCGCCCGCGGGAAGCGGCCCCAGGGCGCCGGGGACCTTGGACAGGGGATTGCTGGGTCGATAGGTCGGGGCGGCGCTCTTCTTGTGGGTCGGCGTCGCTCTCTTCGCCTTGCCCCGTGCCAGGGCCGAGACCCCGATGAAGAGGGTCACCGCTGTCAAGACAAGTCCTGCGTGCTTCATGACGGGCTCCAAGATGAGTTGTCGTACCAGGGTTCGCGGGTCAGCCGGCGGAGAGCTCCATCCGTTTCCTACATGTGATGGCACTCGTTGCAACCGTCGGGGTCGAGGTTCCAGTCGCCATATGCGCCCCACTGGGGCATCGCTTGCTCCCAGTGGCACCCGACGTTCGAGCAGGTCTTGTTCACCGGGTCGTAGGTCGGCGTCGCGGTCGGGTGGGTACTGTCGGTGAAGGTGTTGCTCAGGAAGAAGCTCACGAGGTCTGGGCCCAGCGACCAGCGGCTCTCCAACACGTTGCAGGAGTCGTAGGCGGTGTTGCAGCCGATGGGGCCCGTGCCTGGGGTCCACATGAACTCGGGTCGGGTCGGGGAGCCGTCGGTGCCGAACGAGTAGCTGAAAGGCAACGTCTGCCGGTCGTCGAAGACCACGTCCCTCTTGCCGTTCACGTGTCTGAGCGGAAGGACCTTGCCCGTCCCGCTCCCCGCCGCCGGCTCGCCCGGCTTTCCGGTGTGGCAATCGGCGCAAACATAGGGCGGATAGGCCGCGCCGTTCGCGCGTTGGGGCATGGTGAAGTCACCGCCGATGTCCAGATAGTAGAAGCCCGTCGCCAACGGCTTGCTCGGGTCGCGGTCCAGGTTCGGCTGGGCGGTGTTCGTCGGGTCGACGGTGGCGGCATGGCAGGTCTGGCAAGTGATGATCGGCCCCGGGTGCGCATCCGGATCGTTGGGGTTGTTCATCGCCGTCGGATCGGCCCAGAAGTGGCCCTCCTCGGTGCCCTGGTTGACGCTCCAGCCGAGGTGGGAGTTGGCGGTCGCGCTGCCGGGAGGTCCGGACGGGTAGCGCGGCGGGTCGTCGTGGCAGCCGTTGCAGCCCAGGTGCTGGCCGCTGTTCCAGGCTGGCGGATCACGGTAGATGGCCCCGCTGGAGTTCCCACTGCTGTGGCAGTAGACGTTGGAGCAGGTCTGGGTGGCCGGGTCGTACGCGGCGCTGGGCGGATTCATGGACTTGATGCTCCCCGCCGGCGCGCTGGGGTTGTACAGCTCCACCTCCACCGTGCCGTCCATGTGCTTTGCCGGGTCGAGCGGGTGGCAGTTGCCGCAGCCGAACAGGTAGACCTGGGTGGCGCCGGTGGGATCGTAATCCTCCAGCACCCGGGTGTCTCCGTAGGCGGCGTACTTGGGGTCGGTGCTGCCGTGGTGGACGGCGTGCGCGCCGTCCTGGGGCGGCAGTTGGTGGCAAGTCCCGCAGGCGCAGCCGTTCGAATCACAGCCTTTGACGTCGATGACCCCGTTGATGTGCAGGTCCTTCTGGGCCGGGATGATTCGCATGTCGCTGTCGATGTCCGGGTGACAGCCATTGCAGCCGCCAGTCCTTCCGCTGGTCAGATGATCGTCGGGCGGCAGGTGGTGGCAGCTCGTGCACTTCTCCTGGGAGCCGTCGACCTTGGTCCACACCGGCGATTGGTTGTCGCCGCCCTGGCTGTGGCAGTAGGTGTTCGAGCAGGTGGCGCTGTTCGGATCCCAGGTCGGGGTCCTGCCGCCGTGGGTGGCGAGGCTCCCGAAGGTCACCGTCGCGGTGGCGTTGTCGATGTGGGTCGGGTCCTCCACCGAGCTGGGGACGACGTGGCACTCGCTGCAGGCGACCGTCTTGTGCCAGGTCGAGTCGAGCACGTGCGCCTGGTGGGCGCCGACGGTGACCAGGCTCGTATCCTGGTTGCCGTGGGTGTCCTGCGGCGGGGCGTTGTTCTCGGCGTTGCCGTGACACAGGTTGCAGCGCCCCTCGGTCAGCACCTCGACCTTGCCGTCCATGTGCTTGCCGCCCTCGATGTCGATGCTGCCATCCTGGTTGACCGTCTGCGGGTGGCACAGATAGCAGCGGTCGAGCCCGACGCCCTGGATGTGCGGCGCTGGCGGCGGCGCGCCGTGACAGCCGTCGCAGGTGTCGAGGCTCTCCTTCTTCAGATAGTCCGGCTCGATGGCATAGGTCCAGCGGGGGGTGGTCCGCTTCCCGCCGTGCAAGGTCGCGCCGTGACAGTAGACGTTGGAGCAGGTGGCGCTCTCGCGATCCCAGGTCGGCTCCAGCTTCCCGTCGGCGGTGGCGAGCGGCCCGAAGGTGAGCCGGGCATGCGTTCCGTTCAGGTGCCCCGGCTGCTCCGGGACCTTCGGCACGACGTGGCACTCGCTGCACGCGATGGCCTTACGCACGATGCCGTCGTGGAGGTGGAGCTGATGGGCGCCGACCTCGATGTCGGCGGTGGTCTTGACCCGGTGGTCGTTCGGGTTGCTCAGGTCCATCACCGCCGAAGGCGGCGCGGCGTTCTGCTGGTTGCCATGGCAGGTGTTGCACCGCATCCTGTGCAGCCCGTCGCCCAGCTCCTGGTCCTTGCAGCCGCTCAGGGCGACGAGGCCCAAGCCGGCCCACAACGCGCCGAGGCGGAGCAACCGGCGCACCTTCGAGTCCATAGCGAGCATCGGGGTCATCCTCTAATGGCGGTGGCAGCTCGAGCCACAGTTGGGGCGGTGGCAAACTCCGCAGGTCTCGTTGTCGGTGGTCTGGGCCGCGGCGCCGTGAACCGAGGCCCAGGCCGCGGTGTGGTTCAGCGGCCGGGTATTCTCGTGGCAGCGCACGCAGACGCCGGTCTCATGGCATGCCTTGCAGCTTTCGCGGTCCCAGCTCGCGGCCTCGCCGTGAAGACGCATCCGCCAGAGCCCGTTGTGGCTCTTGGGCATGCGCTCGCGGTGGCAGCGGGTGCATGCCTGCTCCCCGTGGCACAACCTGCAATCGGTCCCGTGCTCGTCGCTCTCTCCGAGCTGCGACAGCTCCCCGTGATCGTGGAGCCAGTTGCTGGCCAGGTGGGACTCGGGCTTGACCTTCTTCTTGTCGTAGCCATGGCAGACCACGCATTGCTGTTCGGCCACCCGATAACCGCCCTGGGCGTGGCAGGCGGCGCACCTCTTCTTGTCCATGATCGGCTTGCCGGCGTAGTCGGTGGTCATCAAGGTGTGGCAGACGGTGCAGGCCAAGCGCCGGTCGTGCTTGGCGTGGGGGAAGCCGTGCAGGCCGATGCGCTGGAAGCGCGGCACCTTGAAGGGCGGCGGCCCGCCGCTCCCGTGGCAGTCCTTGCACTTGTTGAAGCTCACCTTGGGCGGACCCGCCGGCTGCTTCAGATGGCAGTCGGTGCAGGCGAGCTTGAAGCTCACGATGTGGAGCTGATGGGAGAAGGTCGCCTCGCCGTCGGCCAGGGCCACCCGGCTCAGGGCCGCCGGCGCCACCAACAGGAGAATCGCCAGGATGCGAGTCACGGTCAGGTGGTTTGCCATCGTCAGTTGCTCTGCGCGAGCCCGATGCTGAGGGAGTGGAAGGTGCGGTCCGCGATCTCCAGGCTGTAGCGGCCACGCACCGAGAGCCAACCGGTGATCTTGTAGCTGGCCTCAGCGTACACCACGCGCGTTCCGGCAATCTCCTGGACGTTCTGGGCGGTGTCGAAGAGGTACTGGTACGAGTACCGATAGTACTGGGTGCCTATCTCCGCTCGAAGGGTCTTGAGCTCGTAGGCGACCGCGCCGTCGAGGGACCAGAGCGCGCCGTTGCTCGCCCAGGTCCGGTCGATGGAGGCGGTGAAGGACAATCCCTTGATCGCGCGCAGCTTGTCCAGGCTCGCCATCAAGTAGACCTTCATCAGGTTGTGGTTGAAGGCGGTCTCGTGGTCCTGCGCGCGCAGGAGGTGCCAGCCCTCGTAGCCCAGGTAGGCGTCGCAGGCGAAGGTCTTGGCCGCGAAGGACTTGAAGGCCTCCAGCCGCCACTTGGCGTGCGGCAGGCTCGTGCCGAGGGTGGCGAAGAACGGGTTGTCCAACTCGTCCAGCTCGTCGAGAACCGCCGGCTGCGCGTGGAGGAACAAGTCCACTCCGGCGTTCGACTTCTCGTGGAAGTACTTGGCGATGAGCGCCACTTCCGAGAGCTTGTTCCCGCCGACGGTCTGCTGGCCCGAGAAGGTCGTCACGCTACTCTGGGGAGAGCTGACGCCGCGGGCGTACGCCTTCACCCAGAGCATCTGCCCGTGGTGCCATTCCGCCTTGAGCCCGAGGGTGTTCGCGAGCACCGGGCTCGGGTTCTGGTCGCCGCTCGGGCCGTTGTTCTGGAGCACGGTCTCGCGCATCAGCCGGTAGTCGAGCTCGAAGCGGAGGTTGGGCAGGACCCGGTAGCTCGCCCCCGCCGAGCCGACCCAATCCTCGAAGATCGGCTGATTCTGGACCGCCTCGAAGAAGTGCTCGGTGCGCCCGCCGAAGGCGAAGATGTTCAGCCGGGGCACGGGCTGGATGAGGCCGTAGGCCCCGTCGAAGGTCATCGGCCGGCCGTGCTCGGCGACCTGCCGGCCGACCCGTGCCCGCCGCAGCACACCGGTCCCCTCGTAGCCGCCGTAGAGCTCGTAGACCGCGTACCACAGCGGGCTCGACCCGTCGTGGATGGTCGCCAGCTCGTAGTTGCCGGGGGTGCCGAAGGGCGGGGTCTCATGGAGGTTCCACCACAGGTCCCCCGAGACGAGACCGTTGAAGCGGCCGTCCCGATAGCTGAAGTTCCCGTCCACCCCGAGATGGAGGTACTGCTCGGAGGCGGTGCCGGTCGGGCAACCCAGGCCCGACTCGTAATTGTCCGAGCAGTCGACGTTGTTGGGGGTAGCCCAGAGCTGGTAATCCTGC
This sequence comes from Myxococcales bacterium, assembly GCA_021787845.1. GTDB lineage: Bacteria > Myxococcota > Myxococcia > Myxococcales > JAJYLH01 > JAJYLH01. The sequence continues at coordinate 74,739 of JAJYLH010000022.1, forward strand.
CGCGCACCGAGGTGATAGCTCACTGGGCTCTTCTTGACGACCCCGGCGAGAGTGTCGCGGGCCGGCAACGAGCTCGGCCTGATGCCGTCCAACGGCTCGACGGCGCGGGTTCTCGCCGTCGCGCCATTGCCGGCGGGAAGAGGTTCCTTCTTGGCTGGCGCGGGGGCGGCGGCCGGCTCATCGGGAGGGGGCAGGGCCGCCGGCGTCGGGTCCGACTCGGCTGCGGCCGGCGTGTCGTACGCGGGGAACGCGACGAGCATCAAGCCCGTCACGAATGCAACCACGGTCTTCGACATCATGGATGACTGCCCTGGCTGGAGTTGTCCTGACCGAGAAGAGAGTTGACGCCGGAAGACGCTTCATGGGGGTGCGACCCTGAGCAAGGCTCGTGCCGGCGGTCGGGCAGGGGAAGTCAATCGGGCCACACACCACGTGCGGCGGACCGGATGCCCGAGAGAGCATGCACGTCCCATGCCAACCAAGGGTGCCCGCCTCGGCCTGAGGGGTCATCTCGCTGGAGGAGCGGGAGCCGCCGCTGCTTTCTCCCCGTCCCGACATGGCTGGTCCGAGTGAGAAGGTCCCTGGAGCCGGGATCGGCCGGGGTGAGGAGGTGCAAATTCTGCGGCGAGGACGGGTCCGAGGAAAATCTTGCGCACCCCGCCGGCTGGCAGCCCGGATCGGCCGCGCATCCCCGGCTGGCGCGCCGGAAGAAGGGGGTTCGAGCGGCCGGCATGATCCCGCGCGGGGCGGCGGGGGCATCCGCGGCGGAGCGTTCGCGGCTGGATCGCTCGGGGAGGCCGGTTTCGCCGGCGGCGGACGAGTCACGCGCCCGGAAAACGGCGGTTTCGCGGGAGATCGAGGAACTGGAACGGCCCGAAACCCCCTTTTCGACCGTTCCGGATTCGCGCGCCTCCGAAAAGGGCGTTTTCGGAGAGATCGA
>JAJYLH010000134.1 GCA_021787845.1 Myxococcales bacterium
GACGTCGGCCTCGGCTACATCACGCTCGGGCAGTCGGCGACGACGCTGTCGGGGGGCGAGGCGCAGCGCATCAAGCTGTCGCGCGAGCTGGCGCGGCGGGCGACGGGTAGCACGCTCTATATCCTCGACGAGCCGACGACGGGGCTGCACTTCGACGACACCAAGAAGCTGCTCGCGGTGCTGCACACGCTCGTCGAGCGGGGGAACACCGTGGTGGTGATCGAGCACCACCTGGACGTGATCAAGACCGCGGACTGGGTGATCGACCTCGGCCCGGAGGGCGGCGACGGCGGCGGCGAGGTGGTCGCGGCCGGCACCCCGGAGGAGGTCGCGCGCGTGAAGGAGAGCTACACCGGCCAGTACCTCGCCCGCGTGCTCGGCCTCCCGCAGGCGAAGGCGAGCTAGAGGACAGGGGTCCGGGCCCGGGTTTCGGGGTCCGAGATGAGCTACCTCCAGGCACCCGATGGCCGGCTGGCTAGCGGACGAACGTCGTGCGGCGGACGAACAGCGTCGCGGTCAGCGCCATGACCGCCGCGTCGAGGGCGGCGGCGGCCGCGACCCGCGCCGGCGGCCCGATCACCACCAGCTGCAGCGGGATCATGAGCACGGCCAGGACGGCCAGCAGCACCTTGGCCGCCGTCACGCCCACGTCCTGTTCGGCGAGCCGGAACGAGATCCGGCGCCAGCGGTCGGTGAGCGCGTCCCTGGAGCTGCGCAGCAGGACGCGCCCGTCGCGGAGGAAGACCAGCTCGTCCGCGAGCCGCGAGATGTCGGAGAGCACGTGGGTCGAGTAGAAGATCGCGTGTTCGCCGTCCTCGATGACCTCCCAGAGGACGTCGAGCACCTCGGCGCGGACGACCGGGTCGAGGCCGGAGGTCGGCTCGTCGAGGAGGAGCAGCCGCGGCCCGTGGCCGAGCGCCGCCACCAGGGCGAGCTTCGCCATCTGGCCCTTGGAGAGCTCGCACGCCCTGACGTCGAGCGGCAGCCGGAGGCGCGCGGCGAGCCGGAGCGCGCGCTCGTTCGACCAGCCGGTGTAGAAGCGGGAGAGGAACCCGAGGTTCTCCCGCGCCGTCCAGCTCCGGTAGAACCCCTGCGTCTCGCCGACGACGCCGATCTCGGCCTTCCAGGCTGCGTCACGCGGGTCCACACGTTGCCCGAAGACCTCGGTTGCGCCGGCATCGGGGACCACCAGCCCGGCGATGCAGTTGATGGTGGTCGTCTTGCCGGAGCCGTTCGGGCCGATGAACCCCAGCACCGTTCCCGGCTCGAGCGTCAGATCGAGCGGGCCGAGCGTGAAGCCACGGTAGCGCTTGACCACCTGGTGCAGCGAGAACGCCGATGTCGTGCTCATCTGGTGCTCCCCTTCGCGCGCAGGACCCGCTCGAACACCGCGCGGATCTGCGCCCCGGCCAGCCCCTCGGCCTCGGCCGCCGCGACGAGGCGGCCGAGCGCCTCCTCGAGCCGCCGGACGGCGATCTCGCGCTTCGCTCCCCCGGGGATCTCGACGACGAAGAAACCCTTGCCGGGCCGGGAGCGGAGCAGCCCTTCGCGCTCCAGGTCCTCGTACGCGCGCTGCACGGTGATCACGCTCACCCGGTGCTCGCGCGCCAGGGCGCGGATCGACGGCAGCGAGTCGTCGCCAGCGATCCGCTCCGCCAGGATCTGCGCCCGGATCTGGCGCGAGATCTGGGCGTGCAGCGGCTCGGCCGACAGCTCGCTGAGGTGGAGGAGCAGCTCCATCACCGCTCCCCGCGGCGGCGCAGCTCGACCGCAACCGCCGTCCAGTCGTCATCCAGGGCAAGCCCGGCGGCCCGGTCGCCCGGCCTACCAGGCCGTCGCCGAAGTGAACCTTGCCCCGCAACTCCCGTATCATCCCGGAGAGCCGGCGGGCTCTAGGGCGGAGTCCGCCGTCACCGGGTCACCCCCGGACAAGGGAGGATCGGAGTGAAAGCCTTGCAAACCTCTGCGCGGTGGGTAGGCGCGTGGCTCCTGCCTGTGACACTGGTTCTCGTCGGCGCCGGAAGCGCCAGGGCCGACGAGGGGATGTGGACGTTCGACAACCCGCCGGTCAAGCAGCTCAAGGCGAAGTACGGCTTCGTGCCGACCCGCGAGTGGCTCGACCACGTGCGGCTGGCCTCGGTGCGGTTCAACGACGGCGGCTCGGGATCGTTCGTCAGCCCGGACGGGCTCGTTCTCACCAACCACCACGTCGCGCGCGGCCAGCTGCAGAAGCTCTCGACGCCGGAGAAGGACTACGTGCGCGACGGCTTCCTCGCCGCGACGCGGGCCGACGAGGTCGCGTGCCCGGACCTCGAGCTCAACGTGCTGATGTCGATGGAGGACGTCACCGGCCGGGTGCAGGGAGCGGTGAAGACGGGGATGACCGACACGCAGGCGCTCGATGCCCGCAAGGCGGAGATCGCGAAGATCGAGAAGGAGAGCCTGGCCGCCACCGGCCTGCGCTCCGACGTGGTCACCCTCTACCAGGGAGGCGAGTACTGGCTCTACCGCTACAAGAAGTACACCGACGTCCGGCTGGTGTTCGCGCCCGAGGTGCAGGCGGCGTTCTTCGGCGGCGACCCCGACAACTTCACCTATCCCCGCTACGACCTCGACATGGCGCTGTTCCGTGTCTACGAGAACGGCAAGCCGATCGCCAGCCCCGCGTACCTGAAGTGGAACCCGAACGGTCCCGCGGCCGGCGACCTCGTCTTCGTCTCCGGCAACCCGGGCTCCACGGCCCGGTTGGAGACGCTGGCGCAGCTCGAGTTCCAGCGCGACTACTCGTTCCCGGCCAGGCTCGCGATGCTCCGGGGCATGGTCGGCGCCGCCAGGCAGTATGCGGCGGGCGGCAAGGAGCAGGCGCGCGAGGCCGCCAACCTGATCTTCGGGATCGAGAACAGTCTCAAGGCGCTGACCGGGGAGTACCAGGGCCTCAAGGACGCGCAGCTGATGGCGAAGAAGGCGCAGGAGGAGCAGGGGTTCCGCAAGCTGGTGGCGGCCAACCCCGAGTGGCAGAAAGCGTACGGCGGCGCCTGGGACGAGCTCGCTGCGGCGCAGAAGACGCTGGCCGCGCGGTTCAAGCCGTACACGTACCGGCGGCTGGGGTTCGCCCGGCTGCCCAACCTCGCGCTCACGATCGTGCGCTACGCCGCAGAGACGAAGAAACCCGACGGCGAAAGGCTGCGCGAGTTCCACGACGCGGGGCTCTCATCTCTCCGCTTCCGCCTGCTCTCCCCGGCGCCGGTGTACCCCGGGTTCGAGACGGCGATGCTCGCGTACTCGCTGCAAGATTCGCTCGATGAGCTCGGGCCCGACGACCCGTTCGTCAAGGCCGCGCTCGGCGGCAAGACCCCGAACGAGGTTGCGAAGGAGCTGATCGCGGGAACCAAACTCGCGGACCCCGCGGTGCGCCAGCGGCTCCTCGACGGCGGCGAGGCGGCGGTGGCGGCCTCGACCGACCCGCTGATCGTCTGGGCGCGCACGCTCGACCCGACGCTGCGCGAGATGCGCACGTGGTACGACGACCACGTCGACTCGGTGGAGACGGC
>JAJYLH010000135.1 GCA_021787845.1 Myxococcales bacterium
CGAACCGCGTGGTCTTCGACGAGGACGCGATGGCGGTCGGGGCGGCCCTGCACGCGGCGGTGGCGCTGCGGTACCTGGGCGCAAACGGCAACTGACGGAAGCGGCGAGGGCAGCGGATCGCGACGCACCGCAGATGACGCGCACCGGAGCGCGTCATCCGATCAGTGAACGAGCCCCCGCTGGGAGAGCTGGTACAGCTGGTTCGGGTCGTACGGCATGATCAGCTGCGACCCACCCGTGATCTGCCACCACCACGAGATGATCTGGACGACGGCGCAGTTCGGTGTGCTCGACCCGACCGTGCAGCCGGACGTGGAGCTGCCACCGTTCAGCGTGACCTGGACCTTCGGCGCGTAGATCGTGCCGGCGATGCTCAGGTTCGTCTGCCCGCCGACCGTCACGTTGCAGCCGCCGCCGGGCGTGTTGCAGCTCGACTTGCCGTCCTGCCAGATGACCATGCCCTTGTACGGGCCCGACACCAAGCCGGCGATGTCGAGCGTCGAGTTTGCCGTGAAGTCGAGCGCCGCCTGGCAGCCCGTCCCTCCGGGCGTGGTCATGCATGCGGAGTGGAAGTACGGGTCGTCCGTGCCGTAGATCAGCACCGGCGCGGGGCCGCTGCCGGACGAACCGACCGACGTGATCGACCCGCCAGAGTTCAGCTTGATCCCTCCGCCAGCCATGATGTAGATGCCCGGCAGAAGCTGGAGCGTGACGTTGTTCCCGATTGACCAGCCGCCGTAGTACGTGCCCGGCGACATCTGGTACGTCCCGGCCGTGTTCAGCTTGCACCCCTTCGGGTTGTCCGGCGTTGGTGTGGTGCCGTCGGGACACATGTTCCCCGTCGGGTTCGGCGTCGGTGGTTGCAGTTCGGCAAGGGGGTCGCCAACCTGGAGGGCCCCCTGTGTGACCCCGTTGCCGACGGCGTTCGTCGTGATCGTGCCGCTGTCGGCGCACGTCCCGCTGACGGAGATCGCCGGCGCCTGGATCGAGGAACCGCCGGAGACCTGCAGGGCGCCGGTTCCGTTCGACAGGCACCCGGTTGTAGTCGGCGGGCTGGACACGAACTGGCATGTCGAGTTGACCTGCACGTAGCCGCCCGCATATGGGGTGCCAGTGGCGGGATTGGTCGCAGGAATGATCGAGACCTTGCCGGTCGTGCCGCCCCCGCCGTTGCCACCCAACTGCCCCGCACCGTTCGTGCAGCCCGGGTCGAGCGAGAGGAGCGAGTAGGAGTTGGAGTCCCCCGTGGTGTTGGCGGCGACCGCGGACGCCGAGACCGTGGACGTCGGCTGCCCGATGATGCCCATGAAGTAGTTCTGGCGGTGGCGGGTGATGCCGACCTGGACGAAGCCGGGCCGCCCGGCGAACTCGCCGGCGGACGCCCCGACGGGCGGGTAGTTCACCGTCAGAGTGGCGCCGCCGGGATCGTTCGGGGCGACGCAGCCGCTGGGAGACAGGTCGTTGGTCGTGGCGGACGGGAAGAGGCCGTTCTGCCGTGCGTAGTAGCAGGCCGCGGCGATCATGTCCGATGAGGCGCCGGTGCCGGTGACGGCGGGAATGAACTTGGCGGCGGCGAGTGCCCCGGGGTCGGCGGCGTTCTGCTCCTGCCGCTGCAACATCCAGTCGCTGCCGAGGTCGAAGACGAGCGACGCAATCAAGAGCACGAGGACAAGCCCGCCCGCGAACACGACGAGGATCTGCCCCCGCTGCCCCGCCCGATTGCGCATTCCCGTCTCCTATTGCTGTCGTTCGATCGGTTCGGTGATCGCGGCCGCCTGCGTGATGGTCTTCGGGATCAGGAGGAACCCGGCCATCGGGGGGGTCCACTGGTAGCACGCGTAGACGGTCACCGAGTTCGCGATGAGCAATCCCGTGCGGTCGGACATGTCGCTCGCGGTATCGCTCGTCGTCAGGTTCGCAGAGCACGTGATCGCGCCGGCGTTGTCCTGCGGGTCGGTCACCCCGCCGATGCTGCACGGCGCATAGACGGTGCTGTAGGTCGACGTGCCCGTAGGTGGCGCGTCGTATCCGCCGCTCGAGTTCCATCCGGCCGAGAGGACGTATCCGGACCAGCACGCGGCGACGTTGATCTGGCTCGAGTTCACGCCCCATGTCGCGTTGCGGGCGGCGGCCGTCATGAGCGGCCAGGTGGGGGGAGAGTCGCAGCGGTAGTAGCTGTTCGGCGGTCCGTCGCCCGGCAGGGGATCAAGCGTCGACACCGTTGGGCACTGTGCCGTGGCGCTGTGGATCGACGCGTATCTCGCGGCCTGGCGGGCGGCGTTCGTCAGCTGCTGCTGGTAGAAGACGCCGATCCCAAGGACAACGGCACCGAAGAACAACATCAGGAACAGCGGGAACACGAGCGCGAACTCCGCGAGGGCTTGCCCGCGTCGGGAGCGTTTCCGCGCCCCGGTAGAGGGGGTTGCCCAAGCTGACGATGGCCCACGCCGAGCGATTCTCATGGCGACGCGGTAGGTGTCGCCATGGCGGGCGCCGGAGTGGGAGTGGCTGTCGGCGTGAGCGATGGCGCTGGCGAAGGCGACGGGGTCGGCGTCGGAGAGAGAGTGGGCGTCGGGTTCGGTGATGCGGTGGGTGTCGCAGTTGGGCTGGCCGACGCTGACGCCGACGCGCTTGGGGAGCTCACTGGCGACGGCGTCGGTGACGCGCTCGCGCTGGCAGACGGGTTGGGTATCGGGGACGTCGCGACGCCGGGCGAGCCAGGCGGAGGAGGTGATGGGGTTGGATACGCGGCGACGACGAAGCTCGAGTTCTGCTGCAGGTAGAACGGGCCGGCGGGGATGTACGAGGATCCGAGGAGCAAGTCGAAGGGATAGCAGACGCGCACCTCGACGTACGGGAGCTGACTCGAGTCGAGCGAAGTCGACCACGCCGTGCTGGTGATGCCGCCGCAATTCGCCGACTCGCCCGGGGTCATCGAGCCGCTGGGGGGAGCCGCGCAGTTCGGGTCGCCTGGCGCGCTCTGCGTCGTGCCGTTCAGGTCGAACCCGACGTCGTGCGTGCAAGCGACGACGACGGCCTGCACCTGGGAGCAGCTCGTGCCGGGACCGGTCGCGCCGCCGATCCTCGACAGCTCGTTGCACGTCACCGACACCGCGGCGTTATCGACGGTGGTGTAGACGGCCGCCGCGCTCACGGTCGAGCCGTCGGCGATCTGGGCGTAGTACTGCGCCCCGGCCTCGGCACCATCGCGGGACGCCGACTGGACCACGATGCCGGCGGCGAACAGGCGCCCGAGGTCGGCGATCGCCAGGAACAGCACAAGGACGATCGGGATGACGAGAGCGAACTCGGCAAGTGCCTGGCCCGGGGCACGTGGCGATGTGCGGAGCATGAGGGGGGAGATACTCTCCGGCGGCCGGAAGTCCTGTTGGTGGATAGCCAGATTGTACCGGCCACCTTGCCGACGACCTTGCCCCAGCCTCACAAAGCGGTGACGGGCGACACCGAATCCGAGGTCGGATCGCCCGGGCGCAAAGGACGCCGGTGGCGATGCCGCGTGCGATGGGACTGAC
>JAJYLH010000136.1 GCA_021787845.1 Myxococcales bacterium
CGGCTGCCATCTTCGGAATCGAGCAGTGGACTTCCGCTTTTTCAGCTACCGGCCCAGACCGCGAAAAGCCTCGCCGCATGCGGCCCAACGCCTGACGCCTCGCCTCTCATGCGAAACTAGGGCTAGGTGTCCAGGAGCGAATAAGGGGTGTGGATCCGGCGCTGACCTGCACCGCAAGCCACGACGAGATGGCGCGGGCCGTTGATGTCTTGGTGCGCGGTCCATTCGGCGCGTGGATCCGGGACATCCTCGTCGCTCACCCGCGGCCCGATCTGGTCGGGCTCTCGGTCCTCTACAGCGGCCAGGTACTCGCCGGGCTGACGGTCACCGCCATCGCGCGGGAGCTATGGCCAGGGGTAGCGGTAGTGTGGGGCGGCCCCCACGTCACCGCCTTGAGGGACGCAATCGTCCGCGACGCGGGCTTCGGGTCGTTCGTTGACGCTTTCGTCTTCGGCTACGCCGAGAAGACTTTCGTGGAGTTGCTCGACGCGATTGCCAATCGTGCCCCGTGGCCGAGCGCCTGCGTACGGGCAGGGTCGGGAGCCATCGTCGCGGCGGTCGCGGACCCGAGTGCCATCCCGGTGTTCGACGACCTCTCGCCCTACCGCCACTCGCGGCTGACGCTGCCGGCGCAGGCGACACGGGGCTGCGTGTTCGGCAGGTGCCGGACCTGTACCTACCCGCGTATCGAAGGGACACCCACGAAGCTGGGGGAGGTTTCGTGGCGGTCGGTCCTGCGTCGCGCCGAGCGGGAGAAAGCCATCGTCTCGTTCAAAGATGCGCTCGCCGACCAAAAGACGCTGGAGAAGATCGCCCGCGTCAACGCGGGCGGGGTCCGATGGTCCGCCTGCACGAAGATGACCGTCGGCTTGCCGAAGAGGTTCCGCCGGCTCGCGGATGCCGGGTTGGACACCGTTGAGATCGGGCTCGAGTCGCTCTGCCCCAACAGCCAGCAGCTCATCGGCAAGATCCTGTCGGAAGGGTTGTTCCTGGCGACTCTGGACGCCACTGGTTCCGCGGGCATCGGGCTCGTCGTCAACTACATGCTCGGCCTTCCAGGTGAGAACTCAGCAGAAGCGCTGAAGTACCTCGATCGACTTCACCGAATCCTGGATGACGCGCGGCGGACGGGTGCGCGCGTGCTCCTTGAGGAAAACCACTTCCAACTCGAGCGACTTGCGCCGGTGGCCGCCTCCAACCTCGTCGAAATCACCGGGAGCTGGCCTTGGGCGAGCGTGCTCAGGTGGCGCGCCCGAGAAGATGGAGATGGCCGATGACGCGCGGCATTGAGGAGAGATTCCTTCGGGAACTTGGCCCGGAAGCGCTTCTTGACCTACAGCGGGTCGCGTCCTCGCGCCCATGCATCCTGCTGTCCGGCGGCCAGCTCACCGGGAAGAGCACCGTCGCTCGCCATGCCGGTGAAGCGCTTCACGGCCCCGCTGGATCCTCAGGAAGCGTCTTCCGGCATCGGGCCGAGCAGATGGGGCTTGACATAGAAGAGCTGGCCGCCCAGCACATCGCAGAGCCCAAGCTCGACGTGCTGCTCGACTACGCTGCTGCGCGGACAATCATGGCGGGGGAGGTCGCGGTCTTCGAGTGCCGGCTTGCAGGCGCTCTCGGCGACCTCCTGCGTCGCCTCGGGCGCACCGCGCTCGTCAGCGTCCACCTCGTCTGCCAGCCCGCCGAGGCGGCCCTGCGCTTCATCGAGCGCCGCCTCGGGCGCGACGCGCGTGACAGCCTGGAGAAGCGGGTAGCGCTCGCGGGAAGCGAAACCTTCGGCGAAGCCCTCGGCGTGCTGATCCGGGAGCCTGAAGCCGCGCACCTTTGCAAAGAGGCACGGGTTGCCGTCGAACGCGATGAGCGAGACCGCTCTCGCTTGGCGAAGCTTTACGGAGCGTTCGCATGGGACCTTGCCGACAGGACGATCGACACGACACATCTGGCGCCTGAAGCCGTCACGATCGCTGTCCTTGCTGTGACGCACACGGGGTGAACCCCCAACCCACCGATGCTCGGAATCCAGGTGCCCCGGGGCGCCGCCGAGAGACTCACTTCTTCGTCGAACCTTTTCGCTCCCGGAACCTGCTCGCTCGGGATGCTGCCGGCGACGGGCGAACGGGCTTCGCCGAATCGGCTGAGGTCGCCAAGGCGTGCTCGGAGGAGTTCACGAGGTCGAAGAGTCCCTGGGCCTCCCAGGCACGGTTGCGCTTCCCGACGGTGATCTGCTTGAGCACGCCGGCTCGCTCAAGCGCCGCCACCCCTTCATTCGCCGCCTGTTTCGACCGGCTCGTCAACTCTTGCGCCGTCGCCACGGTCATCAGCGGATGCGCCGGCAACAGATCGATGATCGCCGCGGCAGCCGAGTGCGCTCTTGGAGAGCCTGCCTTCGCCGACCAGATCTCCTGGAGCTTGCGGATTTCCTCGGCGAGTTGCTCCGCTCGATGTGCTGCCGTCCGCAAAGCGGCCGAGAAGAGCGCGACCCACTCGGCGACCTCGCCCTCGCGAAAGGCGGTGAGCCCTCGCACGTAGGCTTTCGAGTTGCCGGCCAGCACGAGGCTCACCGTCGGAACGAAACGAGGCGTCAGGTCGCGCCGGCGAAGCACCACGTGGATGAGGGCGCGACCGACCCGACCGTTGCCGTCGGCGAACGGGTGGATGGTTTCGAACTGCGCGTGGGCGACCGCAGCCTGGAAGGTCGCGGGCAGATCCTCACGCGCCAGGAAGACGCACAGGTCTTCGAGCAGAGAGCGGATGTACCAGTGCGGAGGCGGGACGAATTCCGCATCTCTCGGCGAGCTTGACGCGCCGCCGATCCAGTTCTGCTCCTCGCGAAGCTTGCCGGCGAAGTCGTTGTGCGGGCCGCCAGCGAGGAGTCGTTGATGAAGGTGAAGCAGAGCGCTTACGGTTATCGGCTCCGCTCTCGCCCCCAACGCAAGCGCGTCCTCCATGGCCCGGATGTTCCCGACGATGGAGAGCGCCGTTTCGTCCCGAGCGTCCTCGCCCGCGAACTCGGCTTTCGCAAGCCGGCGCTGCGACATGACGAGACCCTCGATCCGCGAAGACGCCACCGACTCGGCGCGAAGGAGCCGACGAGCGACCGCTTCGAGGCTGCCAAACGCCGGCGGGTTCGTGTTGAGCCCGATGACCGCCCGCTCGGCATCGGCCATCGCCGCGCTTACCTCCACCGGGAGCGAGAAATCCACGTCGCCTATGCGGTCGGGGATGAAGGCGCGGTAGACGAACGACTGGCGCGACTTGCGCCCCCCGAAAGCGGCGAGGTCGGCTGTCCAGCGGTGTTCCTCGAAGTGCGGCATCCTGTGCTCGTTCCGCAGCCGAACCTTGACCGCCCGTGAGCTGTAGTCCAGGTTGGATCCTAACCTTGACTAAGTCTCCGGTCAACTTCAACGGCTTTCGGATGTTTCGCCGTCGCTAAGGCGGCGTAAATAAATAAAGGTATCATTTGGGTGTGGCTGGTCTTGGGCGGATCGTGTAGTTCCATTCTCCGTGGAACTTGTCTCGTTCAAG
>JAJYLH010000023.1 GCA_021787845.1 Myxococcales bacterium
TGCGACCGCGCCGCCGCGGGCGCGGGTGCCCGCCCGCGCGCGCCCGAGCGCGCTCCTCGACGCGGCCCGCCGCCAGCTCGCGCAGGGCGACACCGCTGCCGCTCGCCAGACTCTCCGGCGGCTCGACCGGGCGCGCCCGGACCGGGCGCAGAAGGCTTCGGGAGCGTTGCTGCTCGCCGACGCGCTGCGCCTGGACGGCCGGCGGCAGGAGGCGGTGGCCGCCTACGCCAAAGTGGCGCGGGAGTATGCGCTGGCGCCCGCGGGAGAGAACGCCTCCTTCCTCGCGGCCGAGGTGCTCTCGGAGAACGGCGAGGCGGCCGAGGCGCGCTCGGCCTTGGAGCGCTACCTCGCGTCCTATCCCGGGGGCCGGTTCGCCGACGAGGCCCGGCGGCGGCTGAAGCTCATCGCCCCATGAGGCCCGTCGCGCTGGCGGTCCTGCTGGCCGTGGCCGCCTGCAACCTCCGAGTCGAGCTGCTGCCCTGCCCGCCGGCGGCGGACGGGGGCATTCCGGCCTGCGCCACCGGCACCGGTCCCCCGATCCGCTTTCGGACCTCGCAGGGGGACGAGTGCACCGGCGCCATCGCGTCCCGGGTCGCGCGCTACGCCTTGTGCGCCTGCGACCCGCTCTCGCTTTCGGTGGCACTGACGAGCGACGCGGTCGACTCGCGCACGGTCGCCACCCCGGCGTCGCACGGATCGTCCGTCGGGACCAACGGCGAGCTCACCGTCCTCGGACCCCTGGAGGTCGGCGGGAGCCTGACCGCGGCGGGCACGGGCGGCGTCGACCTCAAGCAAGCTTCCAGCGTCGCGCAGAACCTCCGCAGCGGCGGGTCGCTCCGGGCGGCGCAGGCTTTGAGCATCGGCGGGGACGCCTGGGTCGCGGGAAGCGTCCACGGCCCGATCACCGTCGGAGGCACCCTGCACCTGCCTTCGGGCGCGGACACCGACGACGCCACCATCAACGCGAGCGCCATCCTGCGCGACTCGCCCCGCATCGACCCGCCCTGCGGCTGTGACGCCCCGGTGGTGAGCGCGAGCGCTCTCGTTCAGCAGGCAGCCGGAGCGAACGACGACGGCCTCATCGGCCTCGACCGCGCCGCGCTCAACGGCCTCGAGGACCCGGACGAGCTCGACCTGCCGGCGGGCAGCTACTACCTCTCGGCCATCCGCACCGGTCCCGCTGCCAGCTTGCGCTTACGGATAGAGGGACGGGTAGCGCTCTTCGTCGGCGGCGCCGTTCAGCTCGGCGCGCCCTTGAAGGTGGTGGTCGACCCGGATGCCGAGCTGGACTTCGTGGTCGGCGGCGACCTGACCTTCGCCGGGGGAACCCTGGGGGCGCTCGACGCCGCGGCCCGGGTGCGGATGTGGCTCGCCTCTTCCCGGATGCAGCTCACCGACACGACGAGCCTCGGCGCCATCGTGTACGGCCCGGACACGACCGTGTCGGCGGCGGGCGACCTGACGGTCACCGGCGCGCTCGAGGTCCGCGCGCTGACAGCGCAGGGCGCGGTCACCCTCCACTATGACGTGGCGAACCTTTCGGCGGGCACCGAATGCGGCGCGCCAGCCGAGCTCCCCTTAGATTAGTCGCGTTTGTCCTCTCGCCCGCTCGGTGCGCAACAAATCACCGCCTCCTCCGGTTTCAACGCCGGGCGCCGACGCGGAACAGGCGACCGTCGAGAGCGGGCCGTCAAAGAAGGGAGCCTCCCCTTGCTCGCCATCATCTCGCTCGTCCTCTTCGCTGCGGCCCTGGTCGGATTCGTGCTGCTCTTCATCCAGGTCGGGTCGCTCGCGCGGCACGAGCGGGAAGAGAGGAAAGTGCCGACCGCCTTTCCCCGCGTCTCGATCTTGAAGCCGCTGTGCGGGGTCGACGACGGGCTCCAAGAGAGCCTCGAGCGATTCACGACCCTCGACTACCCGAGCTACGAGATGCTCCTCGGCGTGGAGGCCGAGAGCGATCCCGCCTACCTCGTCGCCCGCCGGGTGGAGGCGCGCCATCGCGGCAAGGTCCGGGTGATCGTCCAGCGCGACGAGCCCGGCTCGAACCCCAAGGTGAACCAGCTCATCGGCCTGGCGCGAGCCTCGACGGGAGCGCTCCTGGTCATCAGCGACTCGAACAGCCGCGCCCATCCGGGCTTCCTCCGGGAAATCGCGGCGCACCTTTCGGACCCGGCGGTGGGGATGGTCGCGCATCCGGTGGTCGGTAGCGGGGAAGAGGACCTCGGCGCCGCGCTGGACAACCTGCACATCTCCTCCTTGGGGATGGGCGTCGTCGGCGCGAAGCGGGTGGCGGGAAAGGACTTCGCCATCGGCAAGACGATGACGCTGCGCAAGAGCGATCTCGAGAAGCTCGGCGGGTTCGAGGCGGTCCAGGACATCCTCGCGGAAGACTTCGTCCTCTGCCGCCTGGTGACCGGCCGGCTGGGCCTGAAGATGGCGATGGCGCAAACGCCGGTCGAGAGCGTCGTCGCGCGCCGGCCGGTCCGCCAGTTCTACGCCCGCTACTGCCGCTGGTCGGTGATGCACCGGCTGATGGTGCCCAAGACCACCTATCTCGCCGAGCTGCTCTTGAACCCGTTCCTCCTCGCGGCGCTGGGGTTCGTCCTGTGGCCGAGTCGATGGACCGCGCTCGCCGCTCTGGGGTCCGCGGCCGTGCGCACTTCGGTCGACGCGCTCACCGTCCGGCTGATGCGGCGCCAGGCGGTACCGCTGCGCCTCCTCGTCTTGTCGCCGCTCAAGGACCTCCTGGTGGGCGCGGCCTGGCTGCACGGCCTGACGCACGACCGGGTGAGCTGGCGAGGTCATCCGCTGCGGCTGACGCGAGGCACGCGGCTCCTCCGGGAGGCGGCACCGCTGGCGCCCGCCCGCGCCGCCAACGAGTCGGACGAGCCCGCCCTCCCCCTCGCCGCCGGCGCCAGGAGAACATCCTAGGACCCGGATAGAGTGTCCCCCCGATGAGCAGCCCCGCGCCCGGCGAGAAGCACAAGCTCTGGAACCGTGCGCTGCGCGCCTACGCGCGGCTGGTCGTGAGCCATCCGGGACGGGTGCTGCTCACCTTGGTGGTGGTGGCGGCCGCCTCGACCTTTGCGACGACCCGGCTGCGCATCAACTCGAACCAGCTCGACCTGATTCGCCAGGACTTGCCGGAGGTCCAACGAGTCAAGCGCATCATCGACATGGTGGGTGGCGCGGGCTTCTTGACCATCGGCTTGCGCTCGAACGACCGCCAGACCTTGCACCGGGTGGCCGACGACGTGGACGCGATGCTCGTCCGGGACAAGAAGGACGTCCGCAGCGTTTCCTACCGGCTGCCGATCGAGTTCATCCAGAAGAACATCGGCCTGTTCATCCACACCGAGGACCTCCTGAGCGCGAAGGCGCGCATCGACGCCTACCTGCAGGACCGGATGCGGCGGGCGAGCCCGTTCTTCTTCGAAATCAAGCCGACCCCGCCGGTGAAGCTCGACCTCTCCGACCTCTACGCGAAATACGACCACATCGGGCAGAAGGAGATTTCGGACGACTACTACGTCTCCCGCGACGGCAAGCTGCTGGTGCTCTTCGTCAAGCCGATGTGGGATTCGGACGACCTCGGGAAGACCCACGCCTACGTCGCGAAGCTGAAGGCCGAGCTCGCCCGCTACTCGAAGACCAACGACCGGGGAATCAAGCTCCAGGAGAGCTACAGCCCGGCGACACCGCCGAAGGGGACCGTCACCTATGGCCTGACCGGCGCGTACAAGATGATGGTCGACGACCAGTACGCGATCATCGACTCGCTGGCGCCGGTCTCGCTCCTGGCGTTCGCCCTGATCCTCCTCATCACCTTCGTCTTCTTCCGGCGCCCGGCGCCGACCGCCATCGTCGTCAGCGGGATGGTGGTCGGCACCATCATCGCCATGGGTTTCGCCTGGCTCGTCTTCCGCGAGCTGAACATGATCACGAGCATTCTCGGCGGAATCCTGATGGGGTTCGGGGTCGACTACGGCATCCAGTTCATCTATCGCGCCCGCATCGAGCTCGGAGCCGGGAAGGGCTACCGCCAAGCGTTGGAAGACGCCATCGCCAACGCCGGGCGGCCGGCGAGCATCGCGGCGGTGGTGACCGGCGGCTCGTTCCTGATTCTCCTGGTCTCCCAGTTCCGCGGCTTCTCGCAGTTCGGCCTCCTCGCGGGCTGCGGCACCCTGATCATCGGGTTCACCCTCTTCTGCTGGAGCCCGGCGATTCTCGCGCTGGTCGGGAAGCACAACCCCTCCTGGCCGGCGAAGCTCGTCGGGGTGACGCCTCCGCCGAAGGAGCGCAACGAGAAGGGCGAACGACGGATACCGAATCCGCTCCGGATCCTCGGAATCGCTTCCGGGGTCGTCGCGATTCTGTGCGCCGCCGCGATTCCCTGGAGGCCGCCCCCCAAGAACGGCGCCCACACCTTTCGAGAGCGCCTGTTCCGAGGCGTGCGGTTCAACTTCAACACCCGGGCGCTCCTGCCGGCCCGGGAAGTCTCAGTGAAGATGGAAGACGAGATCGACCGGCGCTTCCAGAGCTCTTCCGACGAGGTCGCGGTCTACACGAAGACCCTCGCCCAGGCGAAGGAGGTCTACGACGAGATCACGAACCACCCGCAGAAGTACCCGATGGTCCGGCAGCCGGTGTTCTCGCCGTACACGTTCGTGCCCCCGTACGCCCAGGCGGTGCGAAACGCGAAGATTCTCGCCCAGTGGAAAGCGGAGCTGTCGAACATCGACGTGAACGTGCTGCCGCCCGCCGCGCAACAGAAGGCGCACCTGTTCCTCCAGGCGCTCTCGGCGAAGCCCTACACCGTCACCCAGGTGCCCCAGGTCTACACCGCGCAGTTCCGGGAGCTTCCGACCAGCCATTACCATGGCTACCTGACGCTCCTCTACGCGAACGCGGACCTGCGCAACGACAAGGCGATGCAGGAGTTCGCGCGCGAAGTCGGAACGATCCGCGCCGACGGACAGGACTATCACGCGGCCGGTCCCGCCATCCTCTACGCGAGGCTCGCCCGCACCGTCCTGCGCGATGGCTACCTGACCGTGCTTCTCGCCGCGCTGTGGATTCTCACCATGCACTACCTCGACTTCCGGTCGGTCAAGCTCGCCGCCGCCTCGGTGCTGCCGCTCCTGCTCGGCCTGGTGACGATGCTCGGGATCATGGCGCTGACCGGCGTCGAGCTGAACTTCATGAACATCATCATCCTCCCGATTCTCTTGGGCTTCGGCGTCAGCCACGGCCTCTACCTCTTGCACCGGTTCCTCGAAGGGACCTCGCCCGTGGTGGCGTTGCAGTCGGTCGGCGCGGCGGTCGCCTCCTCGACCCTGACGGCAATCGCGGGGTTCGGCGCGCTCCTCGTCGCCAGCCACAAGGGATTGCAGTCGATGGGCCTCGTCGCGACGATGGGCCTGGCGACGACGCTCCTGGTCTCCTTCACCGTCCTCGCCGCCGTGCTCCAGCTCTTGCACGACAAGCGCGCGAAGGACGGCGTGGCCGAGCATCCCGCACCCTCTGAGCGCGCCGCCTAGCGGCTTCGCTGGCCCGTGGCGGACCTCGGCGTCCCCGCTGTTCTCGTTTCGCCGGCGCGGCTGGAGAGGAGCCCTCCCTGCAGATCAGCCAGGCAGGAGCGCTTTCGGCGACCTATGGCAGCAGAAGGCACGAACCGGTGATCTTGCGCCCCTCCAGTGCCCGGTGTGCGTCGGCGGCGCGTTCGAGGGGATAGCTGTGCTGGACGTCGACCGTCACGTGGCCCGACTCGATCTGCTCGAACAGGGCAGCAGCGCTTTCGAGGAGGTCTTCGCGCCGGCTGTTGTAGGCGAAGAGCGACGGCCGGGTCAGGTAGGTGGAGCCCTTCTGGAGCACCGCCGGGTCGACAGGCGGCACCGGTCCCGAAGATTGCCCGAAGAGAACCAGCATCCCCCGCGGCGCCAGGCATTGCAGCGACTTCGCGAAGGTGTCCTTCCCGACCGAGTCGTACACCACCGGCACCCCGCGGCCACCCGTCACCTCGCGCACCCGGTCGACGAAGTCCTCGCGGGAGGTGACGACCACGTGGTCGCAGCCGAGCTTGCGCGCGAGCGCGGCTTTCTGGTCGGTGGAGACCGTGCCGACCACCGTCGCGCCGAGCGCCTTCGCCCACTGAATCGCGAGGAGCCCCACCCCGCCGGCCGCCGCATGGAAGAGAATCGTCTGCCCGGGTCGGACAGGGAAGGTGCGGCGCAGCAGGTACTCGGCAGTCATCCCCTTGAGCATCACCGCTGCCGCTACCTTCTCGCCGACGTCGCGCGGGAGCTTCACCACCCGGTCCGCCGGAACGACCCGCACCTCGGCATACGACCCGACCGGCGCAGTGCCATACGCGACCCGGTCGCCGACCTGGAATTCGCGGACGCCGGGCCCGACCGCCTCCACCCGACCCGCCGCTTCGTTGCCGGGCACGAACGGCAGTGGGTTCGAATAGAGCCCGGCGCGCTGGTAGACCTCGATGAAGTTGAGGCCGATCGCCGTGTGGCGGACGAGGAGCTCGCCTGGTCCCGGATCCGGCACCTCGACCTCTTCCCAGCGCAGGACTTCCGGGCCGCCGAAATCATGGACGCGGATCGCTTTGGCGGGCAAGGCTCCTCCGACCGACGGGGCCGACAGATAGGCCGTCCTCGGCCGTCAGGCAAGCACTAGATGGTCTTGAGACGGCGCCGGGGCCCGGCGCGACAAGCGGCGTCCGAGAAAACGAAAACCCCGAGCACGCCCAGATCCCACCCTCATCACCGCTGCCGCTTCTCGCTCGGAGTGCCCCCTCGTGCGGGTGGCTCTACCGTTGAGCAGGAATGGCAAGGCCCACTCCATGCCGCGCTTGGCCGCGACGCTCTGCAAGCTGAAGAGCCCGACGACCGAGGGCGTCGTGAAAAAGCACCTCCACCCCTCCCTGGGAGCGCTGCCGCTGACCGACGTGACGCCGGGTCGCATCGAGGCGATGCTCAACCGCAAAGCCGAAGCGCTGTCGCCCCGCTCGCAGAACGGCTTGCGCGCGCTCATCCACCGCGTGTTCGAGCTGGCCATCCTCCACGACAAGTGGCACGGCGTGGACCCGGCCAAGCGCGTGAAGCGCCGCAAGGTGCCGAAACGCCTGCCGACGTACCTCAAGGCCGACGAGGTGCCGCCGTTCCTCGCGATGCTCGACCCCGACTGGCGACCGCTGTTCGCGACGGCGGTGTACACGGGCCTTTGGCGCGGCGAGCTGCTCGCGCTCCGGAAGGAAGACGTGGACCTCGCCGATCGGACGATCCAGGTCGTGCGCTCGACGGGGAACGACACCACCAAGGGCGGGCACGCGGACCTCATCCCGATCGCGGACGGCCTGTTGCCGTACCTCAAAGCGGCGATCGCCGCCTCACCGTCCGACCTCGTGTTCCCGGGCGAGAAAGGAAAGCCGCGCCCCCGAGACGAAGCTCGACCGCGTACTCCGACGAGCACTGGGCCGCGCGGGCATCGTGAACGGCTACGTCCACCGCTGCCGGCGGTGCGGGTACAATGAGAGCGCTCCTGACTCAGAGCTGCGCCGCTGCCCCAAGTGCAAGATGAAGCTCTGGCCGAAAGCGGTGCCGAGGCACGTGCGGTTTCACGACCTCCGACACACGACCGCGACCTTGCTTCTAAAGGCAGGAGTGCCGCTCGCCACCGTGCAGCGGCTGTTGCGTCACACCTCCCCCGAGATCACGGCCGAGGTCTACGGCCACCTCGACCTCGAAGACATGCGGATCGGGGCCAACCACTTGGCCTTCCCGCACGTCGGCGAAAGGCCGGCGAGCGACGCTGAATCCGATTCATTTGCTGCGCCGGTGCTGCGCCGCGGTGCGTCATCGAAAAAAGAAGAGCCTGGACCCCTTCGGAAACCTCAGGAAATCCAGGCTCTTTCGATGGTCGGGGAGACAGGATTTGAAGACGTTCCGCGGGGTTCACCGACAACGCGGCGGCGCACGCCCGAAACGCCAAACCATCGGTGGCTACAGCGGATTTCGTCATCAGGTCCAGTCCACAGGAGTCCACCCGGATCCCCCCGATTCGACCCAAGTTCTGGAGACATGTTGGAGACGCGGTCGGCCACCTCCGGCCGGCCGCGCCCCCTGTTCTCGGCCGGTTCCGACCGCGTCACCGCGTGGGAGGCGCCGAAATTTCTGGTATCCAGGAGGGCTGCCGTCCACCTTGAGCCGCCGAGGCGAACCTGGTGACGTGATCGGCAGGCAGGCATACGAGCGCTCTAACGGATGGCAGCCGACCACCACACGACGGTGTCGTCATGCACGCCGATCCGCGCATGCAAGACGTGAATCGCAAGCTTGACTTTTTCGTCAAGCACCACTAACCTCGCACGCCGGGAAGGAGGTCGCGATGGTGACCATCAGCTCGCTCGGCTGCGACGGCACGTGCGGGACCTGTCTTTGCGTGCGTGAGAAGAATGAGGGACGGCGTCGCGCGGTGCTGACGCTGGTACGTCCCGACCAGGTGCGCCGCCTGTTTCGAAGCAAGTTCCCATGGGAGCCGGTGACGCCCGCGCCCGCGATGGTGGCGTCGTGGCTTCGGCGCTCGTTCGCGAACGGAACTCTGCGCTACATCCCCGATCCACCCGACTGCGATCGCTGGTGCTCGCCGGCAGCGACGCTCGAACTCGGCGGCGGCGACTGTGATGACCTCGCCATCCTGGGGGCGTCGATGCTCGTCGCAGCGGGAGAGTTGCCGGCGGTCGTGATCGGGCGCCACTGCGCCGGCCTCACCTGTGCGGGGCACGCGTGGATCGAAGGACGTGACGCGCGGGGCGGCTACCTGCTCGAACCGACGACCGGCGAGCTGCACCGCGGGCGCCGACCGTTGGCGTACAAGGCCGATCTGGCGGTGATCCCGAATCCCCTGAGGAGAGTCGCGTGAACCTACCCGAACACTTCACCGACGCCGGCCTTCTGCCGCCCGGCGACTACCCGTTGACGATCCCGGAGTTGCGCGAGTCGCTCTTGGTCTACGGCCCGGATGATCGGCCGCCGACGTGGGACTCCGAGTGGCGCGGACACCTCGTCGACAACCTCGCCATCCTCACGGACCAACTCTTCGCGACGGGCATCACCGAGATTTTCATCGACGGCTCGTTCGTCGAGGACAAAGACCATCCGAACGACATCGACGGCTACTTCGAGTGCGACCTCGTGGCGCTGGCAAGCGGCGAGCTGGAGCGCTCGCTGAATCGGCTCGACCCGCGCAAGTGCTGGACCTGGGAACCACGGTCGCGGCGACCGTACCGTGGCTACCCCAAGCTCCAACTGCCGATGTGGCACATCTATCGCGTCGAGTTCTACCCGCACGTCGGCCAGCTTTCCGGCATCCGTGACGGTTTCGGAAACGAGCTCGAGTTCCCGTCCGCGTTTCGGCTGTCGCGCCGCGATGGCGCGCAGCGAGGCATCGTGAAGATCCTCAGGGCGAGGGCCGCATGATCCGCAACGAGGCAGAGTACCAGCAAGCGCGCGAACGGCTGGCCGCCGAAAAGAAGCGCCTGGATGAGCTCGCGGACCGCCTTGCGGCGGCGGGTCTCGGCGCCGACGAGCGAAAGCGCGTACTCGATCCCGTCGTCTCGTTCCACCAGCAGCTCGAAGAAGAGGTCGCGAGCTACGAGCGTCTGGTGCGTGGCGACTTCGGCGAAGTCGAGAACCTGCACGGGCTCGGTCAGATGCTCATCGGGCTCCGAATCGCGCTCGGCCTCTCGCAACGGCAACTCGCCGAACGGCTCGGCGTCCACGAGTCGCAGGTGTCGCGCGACGAGCGCAACGACTACCACGGGGCGACCATCGAACGAGTCAGCCGGCTGCTCGATGCGCTCGGGGTCACGGCGCGCTTGCGCCTGGACTCGCCCCTGACGCGGGAGCAACCCGAGCGTCGACACCAGCCCAGCGAAAATGGGTAGCAGCTGCGCTGCTGAGTGGCGGTAAGGTAACAGGTAAACTGGTGCCGATCTGGTTCCCTGAAGTGGTCTCGCTCGCCGTGTTGCCATTGACTCGGCATATGAAGTGGGCCAGTAGCGTAATCGTCACTCTGGATCGGTACCGTAAAGCGGTTAGGGTGCCGCCTTCCTAACGAAGCGGTCGGGGCTCGTCTCGTTCGGCCGGCGGCGAAACTGCCTGCATCGGGTGCGCTTCCCCCTCCCGCCGACGCCGACAGTGCACGGCCTCATCGAACACGTCGACCGAAGCCGGACGCGGTGCGGTTCAACGAGCGATGCACCCTGTCACTCGACAAGCCGAAGCGCGGTCAGCCTCACGGTCATGGCCGCGATCGAGACCTGGAAACGTTCGGCGAGCTCCTTGATGTTCTCCTCGTCGAAGGACTCACCGCCCCAACTCCTATCGACCTCCGCCCGCACGAAGTCCTCGGGCATCAGGAGCGCTGCCGCAAACTGGTTGGCCTCCACCTCGACCGCATCGTCGCCGGCGCTTGACCTCCGGTCGCGGAATCGCACCGGAAGGAACTCCTTGTCGACGTGCATCGGCTGCTTCGGATGCAGCACGAGATGGCCAAGCTCATGCGCGATCGTGAAGCGTTGGCGCACCTTCGGGTGAAGAGAGTTGACCCCGATGACGGCGACCCCGTTGCCCTGCTGGATGATCATGCCTGAGAGCTCGCCCTCGCCGAACGGCGCGAACCTAATCCGGGCGCCGGCCACCTTCGCCAGTTTCTCCACCGGGACCGGCGGCACCTTGATCCCCGCTTCCTTGAGAAGGTCTCGTGCGGCTCGTCGTGCGAGCGAGTAGCGGATCGGCATCGGTCACCTCGTTCCCCTGTTCCGGGAGGGGTTCGATGAGCTCGAGGGCAAAACGGCGCAGCGCGGGATCGTCGATCGGCATCGGCAGAGCATCAGCGCTGCTGCCCACCGGAGAAACCGAAATCAAGTCGTCGGCCGCAACATCGAGAACGCGCACGATTCTCGCGAGGACGTGGACGTGAAGATGCTGGCGGCCGGCCTCGATGTTAGTGATCGACGTGCGAGTCAGACCGATCGCCTGCGCTAGCTGGGCCTGGGTCATCTTCCTCGACTTCCGTGCGCCACGGATCCGTCGGCCAAGCTGTGCGTAGTAGTGCCCCACGGCCTCCATCGCCTGGCAGCGTGTCATCTCCCACGGGCGAGGTCAAGCCCCCAAACCGTTTGTATCTATGACATCCATTAGATGCCGGCTCGCTTGACTTTCATCGAGCGCTCGGACTATATCTTGTCCAGCAGCCCAGCGAGGCTGCGGGAGGACGACGGATGGACAAGCAGAACGTGAACCCAGGGCAAGCAGGGGTGGGACACTCCCACGGGAATGGGCAGGTCATGGAGAGCATCACCGTGGTGGTCAACGGGACGCCGACGGAGGTGAAGTACAATCTGAACGAGCCGCTCGGTTCGATTATCGGCCGAGCCCTCGAGCAGACAGACACTGCCCACCAGTCACTGGAAGACTGGTACATCAAGGACGGGGGCGGGAAGAGCCTCGATCTGAAAGAGAAGATCGGTGACTTTCACTTTCCGAGCGATGTCAAGCTCTTCCTCAACAAGCGTGCCGGTCCGCTCGGCTAACGGTATCGCCCGACAGTTCCGTTGCCCCAGGTTGCCCCGGACAGTGAGGAACTCATGCAGCGGCGTGACGCCGATGTTCAGGTCGTGGACCGCGAAGTTTCGGTGGCAAAATTCAACCGGGAAGTGGAGCGCTTCCGCGAACTTGCGCGTGACTACGCGAGGCAGGGCGTTCTCCTCCTGAACGCCGAATTCCCGCGAACCGAATTTCTCTTCGTCGCGCCCCACTTAACGCCGATCCCGGTGTTGTTCGCGGCACGACTAGACTTCACCAACTATGATGTTTGGCCTCCTTCCGTGCGCCTGATCCATCCGATCACACGCGACATGTTGAGCGCGAAGGAAGTCACGCACCCGTTTCTACGCCGACTACCCCCTCCCGCGAATTTTCCGCGGGACCTTCCCCCGATACAGCCCGCATCCCCCTTTCAATGGGAGAGCCCTGAGTCGTTGCCCTACCTGTGCATGCCCGGCGTTCGCGAGTACCACGATCACTCAGCACACACAAATGATCCCTGGCTCCTCCATCGCAAGCTCGGGGAGGGTACGCTAGCGTTTATCGTTGACAAGCTGTTGTCATACGGAGTTGTGGGCATAGCGGCGTATCGCGCGGACCTACAGATCAGGATTTCTGGTTTCCAGCTCGACCCGAATCGGATTCCCGAGTGAGTACCTTCTCGAATGTTTCACGCATACTCATCCCAGAAAGCGTCGTTGGCCGTACCATGGACTTCCTCAGAAAGGTTGGCAGCCACCAGTGTGAAGGGATCGTGCTGTGGGTCGGCACGCTGAACGAGCCGCAGTTCGTTGTTCAGCACGCAGTAGTGCCACGCCAACGCGCCTTTTCCGCTCATGGTGGTGTCTGTGTAATCGCTGACGATGACTCTCTCGCCGACCTAAATCAATGGCTATACCAATCTGGGGAACGCCTCATCGCTCAAGTCCACAGCCATCCACTGGACGCCTATCACTCTGAAGCGGACGACGCGAACGCCATCATCACCACAGTGGGTGGTCTCTCGATCGTTGTCCCGGATTTCGCGAAGCATGACTTCACTATCGAGAACGTCGCTGCATACCGGCTTGCGAAGAGCGGCTGGAAGCCGCTAACCTGCGACGACCTCGCGACGCTACTAAGACTGGAGTAACAGACATGGGACTGGCACCGTTTTTTGACAAGGCCGCGCTCGCTGTCGCCGGCGTCCTCCCGGATCTCGAGTTCGAGGTTTTCAAGAGCCACCTGGAAGCCGTTACCGTTGCGGTCGCTTTTGACGACACTGCTGCGCAATCCTTTGAGGGCCAGACAACGCTGGAGCTTGCAATCAACCTGCTCTCGCGCCTCTACCCGACTCTCGCGATCGAAGCCCGAGGCACCAACTCGTCCCTGTTTCGTGACCATCTCGTTTCCCTCGCGAAAGCGATCAATCCCAACATCGAGGTTGTGGCCGACATCGATCGCGCGAAGATTGCGCTCGCCGTGGGCACAACTCCTATGTCATCCAGGTTCCCGGTACTGTACCTCGGTTCGGAGCGGTGGCTTGCGCGACTATCGAGTGCCACGCCGATGCCGAGTGGATCATCGCGCATCCCGTTTGGTGCTGCCGCTGCGGCGTGTATTGGAGTCGCCAATGTCTTCCGGGAGGTGTTCCACGATCACCTTCCCAATGCACCGCTGGACAAGGAGGTCGCCTTTTCCACCTATATGCCAGACGGCTCGGCCGCAGCCGGGTCCGATCTCGCGATCGGTTCGAATCTCGGGACAGGCGCACTAGTCGGCGTCGGAGCCATAGGAAGTGCGGTCATATGGACCCTCGCGAGGCTTCCAGGAATGAGTGGAACACTACATCTGATCGATCACGAACCCACGGATTCAACGAACCCTCAGCGTTATGTCCTGTTAATGGCGGAAGATGGCGCGAAGCCCAAGGTTGAACTTGCGTGTCGAGAGTTCGACAACAAGGGCAGCGGTTTGACCGTGATTCCGCATCAGATGTCGTATGCGAAGTACTATTCGAGGTTTGGGAATAGTGATCTTAATCGCGTTCTGTCTGCGCTCGACTCGGCCGACGATCGCATTTTGTTGCAGGCGTCACTCCCTCGACGTGTTCTCAATGCATGGACACAGGATGTCGATGTCGGCCTGTCAAGGCACGATTTCATCGGCAGCGGAGCCTGCTTGGCGTGTCTCTACTGGCCTAACGGAACACAGAAGTCTGACGACGCGATTGTTCTCGAAGGTCTACGTCTTCCGGAAACGCGCTTGCGCGAGGTACGACAGCTCCTTGAACTCGACAGTCCGCTCGATACTAAGTTTCTCGCGGATGTCGCTGGGGCGCTCGGTATCGCGCCTGCGGAGCTGAGCCAGTTTGAAGGTCACACCATTCGCCATCTTTACAACGGGTTTGTTTGCAGTGGTCACCTGATGCGCCTGGCGCATGATAGCCACGGCGCGGACATTCAGGTGCCACTCGCGTTTCAGTCGGCTTTTGCTGGTGTGCTGCTCGCGGCGGATTTCGTCGTTGATGCTCTGGGGCTGCGCACGGATTCGTTCCCGGACGTTACCCGCGTCGACTTGCTTCGGCCACTTGCGCCAATTCCCTCTGCGCCCGAAGCGAAGCATCCGTCTGGACTCTGTATATGTCACGACGAGGATTTTATAGCGCGCTACAGAGCAAAGTGGCCTGAATCCGTCGCGTCCTAAGTCGCTAATCTCAGGACCAACACAAAAGGGAGCGGCATCAGCCGCTCCCCGTGTCCCTCACTTCGCCTGTTCGACTTGGCAGGAGTAGAAGAGGTTGATCCGCTTCGGACGCCTCTCCACGACGTTGCCCTCTTCGTCCTTCTTCTCGATCATGATGAAGGAGCGGATCGACTTTTCTCCGGCCTTGACCTGGTAGCCGAGTGACTGCCACTGCTTGTAGGTCAGGCAGTTGGTGCGGGGGTCGTAAGCCGCGCCGGCCTCCTGTCCCCAGCGGGCGATGATCTGGCTTTTGACCAGCTCGTACGTGGTGGCCGAGCCCCGCCAGTTGGAAAGCTGCTCTGTGGTCATATGGTTAGGAGTTAGCTGAGTTAACGCGGGGAAGCTCGTATTCCTCGGCAAGGGTCTTGAGCACTTCCCAGAAGTCAAGCATGAGCGCGTCGCCGACCTTGGACGCAAGATGCGCCAGCGTCGCGTCATCGAGTTGGGTGCTGTCCACCCCGATCTCCTGTAAGTCGGCGCGGTCAAGCGACAGCACCGACAGGTTTTGGATACGAGTATCCATATAGTTAAGAACACGGCTGTTTACAAAGGTCCGCCGGCCGGCCGTTGACACCGTCTCGGACGGGCGAGACTACAGCGGCGGATACCTTGCCTTAGTCAAGGTGGAGACCGCAAGGTTCTTACCTTGACGAAGGATAAGGTGCCGCTAAAATACCGAGCCCTGAGACGGTGACAAAGGCCGCTATACCATGCGGCTATCCACGAACCATGAGGCTGCCAAGTAGCACCGCACGGCCACTCGACCTGCGCTATCGAGCGGGCGGCAGAGCGGCCAACCGGATGGCGCGCTCATCGACAACTGGCGCACGGCGCACGGCTACTGTCAGGCGAGAACGAGCACGACGACCCGCGCCGACACTGGAGCATCGACGCCGACCACTCACACCGAGTAGCGGCTGCGCTGCTGAGTGGCCGCACAACTGGCCCCTGGCCCCTCTGCCCGTGCCAAGCCAGGAGCGGAGCATTGTGCGCCGCCAACGGCGGGTGCTCGCGAAGTACGTGCAACCGGCTTCGAAAAGTGGCAGGATGCGCTCGCGTAGCACGACCGACGAGGACATGCATGATGATCGAGGCGACATCAGATCTCTTCTTCGAACGGCCGATCCTGAACTCGCCCTACATCTATCCGAGGCGTCACTGGGAACTGGACGCGACCGGGCAGCCGACGCAGAAGGTCGTCGAGCAGCGGCGGCGGGTGTCGTTCGTCACGCCGATCCCGAAGCCGAAGAAGCGGGGCAGCGAGAGCCTCGCCCTCGACCTGGGCGGCGACGAAGGCGTCTCCACCCTCGAGCAGGAGTACGCGACCACCGACACGATCAACCGCCTGCGCGAGCTGGTCACCGCCTGGCGCAACGTCCCGAGCCCGAGCGGCTGGGGCGTGAGCCCGGAGACCGCGCGACTCCTCGAGCACTGGCGGCACCACAAGTTCAGCGACCTGCGACCGTTCTTCTGCCAGGTCGAAGCGGTCGAGACGGTCATCTGGCTCACCGAGGTCGCGCCGAACGACAAGCGCGGGAAACAGTTCCTCGACCATCTCGCCCGGGCGAGCGCGCAGTTCAACCCCGGGCTCGTCCGCCTCGCGCTCAAGCTCGCCACCGGCGCCGGCAAGACGACGGTGATGGCGATGCTGATCGCCTGGCAGACGGTGAACGCGGTCCGACGCCCGCAGAGCTCCCGGTTCACCCGCGGCTTCCTCGTGGTCACGCCGGGCATCACCATCAAGGACCGGCTGCGAGTGCTCCAGCCGAACGACCCCGACGCCTACTACGCGAAGCGCGAGTTGGTCCCGGTGGAGATGCTGGGTGACCTCGGGAAGGCGAAGATCGTCATCACGAACTACCACGCGTTCAAGCTGCGCGAGCGGCTGGACCTTTCGAAAGGTGGCCGGTCGCTGCTGCAAGGGCGAGGCGACGAGCTGTCCACGCTGGAGACCGAAGGCCAGATGCTCCAGCGGGTCATGCCGGAGCTGTTGAACCTGAAGAACGTCCTCGTCCTGAACGACGAGGCGCACCACTGCTATCGCGAGAAGAGCGCGGACCCGGAAGACGAGCCGCTGACCGGCGACGAGCGGAAGGAAGCGGAGGAGAACCAGGAAGCGGCTCGCGTGTGGATCTCCGGGCTCGAGACCGTTCAGCGCAAGCTCGGGGTGTCGAAGGTCGTCGATCTCTCGGCGACGCCGTTCTTTCTCGCCGGCTCGGGCTATGCCGAGGGGACGCTGTTTCCCTGGACGCTGAGCGACTTCTCGCTGATGGACGCCATCGAGTGCGGCATCGTCAAGCTTCCACGCGTGCCCATCGCCGACAACCTCGTCGGGAACCCGATGCCGATGTACCGGGAGCTGTGGAAGCACATCGGCAAGAAGATGCCGAAGCGGGTGAGGAAGGACGAGCAGCTCGACCCCCGCAGCCTGCCGACTCCGCTCTTCGCGGCGCTCGACGCGCTGTACGGCCACTACGAGAAGACGCACCAAGCCTGGCAGGCCGCGGGCATCGCGGTGCCGCCGTGCTTCATCGTCGTCTGCAACAACACGGCGACCTCGAAGCTGGTCTACGACTACATCTCCGGCTTTCTGTGGAAGGAGCCGAACGGGCAGGAGAAGCCGGTCTTCGGTCGGCTGGAGCTCTTCCGCAACCACGACGACAACGGCGACCCGTTGCCGCGACCGCGAACGTTGCTCATCGACAGCCGCCAGCTCGATTCAGGCGAGGGCCTCGACGACCAGTTCCGCAAGGCGGCGGCGCCGGAGATCGAGCAGTTCAAGCGCGACATCCTCGAGCGCGGCGGAGCTCTCGCGGCGGAGCTGCACGCGGGCAAGGACCTCGACGACGTCACCATCCTGAGGGAGGTGATGAACACGGTCGGCAAGCGCGGTCGCCTCGGCGAGCAGATTCGCTGCGTCGTCTCGGTGTCGATGTTGACCGAAGGCTGGGATGCGAACACGGTCACGCACGTTCTCGGAGTGCGCGCGTTCGGTACCCAGCTCCTGTGCGAACAGGTGATCGGCCGCGCCCTGCGGCGGCAGTCCTACGACCTGAACGAGGAGGGCCTGTTCAACGTCGAGTACGCCGACGTGCTGGGCATCCCGTTCGACTTCACCGCGAAGCCGGTGCCGGTCAAGCCGCAGGTGCCGCGGGAGACCGTCAACGTCCGCGCGGTCCGGCCGGAGCGCGACGCCCTCGAAATTTGGTTCCCACGCGTAGTCGGCTACCGCGTCGAGCTGCCGGAGGATCGGCTCACCGCCAAGTTTACGGAGGACTCGACGCTCGTGCTGACGCCCGAGCTGGTCGGCGCCACCGAGACGCGCAACTCGGGCATCATCGGAGAGCAGGTCGATCTCACCCTGGAGCACACCGAGGACGTCCGCTTCTCCGCCGTGCTCTACGACCTGACCGCGCACCTGCTCGTCCACAAGTGGCGGCCGGAGGGCGAGGAGCCGAACTATCACCTCTTCGGCCAGCTCAAGCGCATCGCGCACGAGTGGCTGGATCAGTACCTGAAGTGCGAGGGCGGCACCTACCCGGCGCAGCTCCGCTACCGCGCCCTCGCCGACATGGCCGCTGAGAAGATCACGCACGCCATCGTTCGGGGCACCGTGGGCCAGAGCCAGATTACAGTGGTGACCGACCCGTACAACTCTACCGGCTCGACGGCGGAGGTGAACTTCAACACCTCGAAGCCCACCCGCTGGGAGACGGCCGCCGACCGGTGCCACATCAACTGGGTGGTCCTCGACAGCGACTGGGAGGCCGAGCTCTGCCGGGTGGTCGAGGCTCATCCGCGGGTGCGCGCCTACGCGAAGAACCACAACCTCGGGTTCGAGGTGCCCTACGTCCTCGGCGGCGAGCAGCACCAGTACCGGCCGGACTTCATCGTCCTCGTCGACGACGGGCACGGCGAGGACGACCTCTTGCACCTCGTTATCGAGATCAAGGGCTACCGCCGCGAGGACGCGAAAGCGAAGAAGGAGACGATGGAGACGAAGTGGATCCCCGGCGTCAACCACGCGGGCAAGTACGGCCGCTGGGCCTTCGCTGAGCTCCGCAACGTCTGGGAGATAGAGGCGGACTTCGCGAAGAAGGTCGCGGTGGAGTTCGAGCGGATTCTAGAGCCGTTCGTGGTCGTGTCCGCGGCGTGAGAGATGTCCGAGCCGCGTGTTAGGCTCGAGAAGTGAGTGAGGAGAGCACCGTGCCGAAGCCTACGCTCAAGCCCAGCAAGCTCGCCACTCCCGCCCGCTCGGGGGGAGCGGGAGGGCCGAAGAGCGTGGAGTCGCTCACGCACGAGGAGGCCAAGCGGCGGAACATCCCGACGGCGGAGTTCGAGGCGGTGATGGTCCCGGCCGCACAGGTAGCGGCGAAGGTGAGGTACCCGCGCAACACTGACCTCGACCCGCAGCTCGTCTGGCGCGGCAAGGACGAGCAGGACTGGAGCGACCTCGTCGTCCAAGCGCCGCCGCTCTACATCCAGGAGAAGGTCCACCCGAAGGCGCTTATCAACGAGCTGCTCCGCGAGTCGAAGGAGCGGCAGGCGGAGACCAGCAACGCCATCGGCGACCTGTTCGCCGACTTCAACGGCCTGCCCAAGGGCGTCGACAAGACCGAGTTCTATCAGCACGACCAGAACTGGTCGAACCGGATGATCCTCGGCGACTCGCTCCAGGTCATGGCCAGCCTCGCCGAACGCGAGGGCCTGCGCGGAAAAGTGCAGTGCATCTACCTGGACCCGCCCTACGGCATCAAGTTCAACTCTAACTTCCAGTGGAGCACCACTTCCCGCGACGTGAAGGACGGGAACTTAGAGCACATCACCCGGGAGCCCGAGCAGGTGAAGGCTTTCCGAGACACCTGGCGCGATGGGATGCACAGCTACCTTACTTACCTGCGCGACCGGCTGACCGTGGCGAGAGATTTGCTGCACGAGAGCGGGTCGATCTTCGTGCAGATTGGCGAAGAGAACTCGCACCTGATTCGCGCCCTGCTTGACGAGGTCTTCGGCACGGACAACTTTATCGCGCAGATCATATTCGCAAAGACGGCCAGCGCGACCTCCGAGTACTTGCCTGGCACGTATGACGTTCTTGTCTTCTATGCGCGATCAAAACCGCGCCTGAAGTACAGGCAGCCGTTCACGCTCAAGCAAATCGGCGGTATCGGCGGGACGGCATACCGAAAAGCCCGTCGCCCCGATCTAAGTGAGAGAACACTGACGGCGGAAGAGCTGCGTGGAGCGGGCGAGGTGCCTAGTACGGATCGTATCTTCCGAATCGACAACCTGACGAGCCAGAGCGTCGGACGCGACAAGGGGGAGGGCGCTGCCTCCTGGTTTCCGGTTGAGTTCGAAGGCGAGGTTTTTCGTCCGTCGGAGAAGGTGCGCTGGAAGACCAACGAAGCTGGGATGGCGCGTCTCCTCAAGGCGGCACGGTTGAGCGCAACGGCAAAGGGTCTCTACTACGTGAGGTACTTCGACGACTTCCTTGCCTTCCCGGAGGACAACGTCTGGAGTGACACCGGCATCGCTGGGTTCGCGTCGGAAAAACGGTACGTCGTAGAAACTTCGGAGAAGGTCGTGCAGCGTTGCCTGTTGATGGCCACCGATCCTGGCGACCTCGTCCTCGATCCCACTTGTGGCTCGGGCACAACCGCATTTGTCGCGGAGCAATGGGGCCGTCGCTGGATTACCATCGACACATCCCGGGTGGCGCTGGCACTCGCGCGGGCGCGCGTCATGGGTGCGCGGTATCCGTACTACCTGCTCGCCGACTCGCGTGAGGGGCAGATGAAGGAGGCGGAGCTGACGCGGACAGCGCCGTCGTCGGCTCCGGCGCACGGGAACATCAGGCACGGGTTCGTCTACGAACGGGTGCCGCACGTCACGCTCAAGTCCATCGCGAACAACGCGGAGATCGACGTCATCTGGGAGAAGTGGCAGGCGACCCTCGAGCCGCTTCGGACGTCGTTGAACAAGGCGCTCAAGCAGAAGTGGGAGGAGTGGGAAATCCCTCGCGAGGCGGAGGGCTCGTGGTCAGCGGAGGCAAAGAGGCTGCACACGGAGTGGTGGGCAGGGCGCGTCGCGCGACAGGTGCAAATCGACGGCTCCATCGCTGCGAAGGCGGAGTTCGAGAAGCTCCACGACAGGCCGTACGTGGACAGCAAGAAGGTGCGGGTCGCGGGGCCATTCACGGTTGAGAGCCTCTCGCCGCATCGGGTGCTCGGGGTGGACGAGAACGATGAGCTGATCGACCCGGCCGCTCCTCCCTCGACTGCGCTCGGGATGAGCGGAAAGGGCAAGGGCGGGATGAGCGGAGGCGCTGGCGACGACCGGCCAGGGTTCGTCAGGCTCATCCTCGAGAACCTGGCAACCGCCGGTGTCCAGCAACGCGACAAGGAGGACCGCATCGCGTTCGAGTCGCTGGAGCCGTGGCCAGGCTCCTACGTGTGCGCGTCCGGGACCTATCTGGAAGGCAGCAAGACCAAACGGGCGGCGGTCTTCATCGGCCCAGAGTTTGGGACGGTGAGCCGGGCCGACCTCGCGGCGGCGGCGCGCGAGGCCGGCGAGGCCGGGTTCGACGTGCTCATCGCCTGCGCGTTCGCCTACGAGGCCCACACGACCGAGTTCGAGAAGATGGGCAAGCTCCAGGTGCTCAAGGCGCGGATGAACGCCGACCTGCACATGGCGAAGGACCTGCGAAACAACGGCAAGGGGAACCTCTTCGTCATCTTCGGCGAGCCGGACATTGCGGTCGACACGCTGCGCGACGGGAAGCTCCAAGTGACCGTCCACGGCGTCGACGTTTTCGACCCCTCGACCGGCAAGGTCCGCTCCGACGGCATCGAGGGCATCGCCTGCTGGTTCATCGACACCGACTACAACGAGGAGAGCTTCTTCGTCCGCCACGCCTACTTTCTCGGAGCGAACGACCCGTACGACGCGCTCAAGCGCACGCTGAAGACGGAGATCGACCGCGAGGCATGGGAGTCGCTCCACTCGAACGTCTCGCGGCCGTTCGCCAAGCCCAGGTCCGGCCGCATCGCCGTCAAGGTCATCAATCACCTCGGCGACGAGGTCATGAAGGTGTTTCAGGTGAGGTAGAGTGCCCGTGTCCGACCCCTGCGGTACGCTGTGCGCAGGCGCTCGACGGCCGCGTGATGCTCGACACGCAAGAGGAGAAAGATGCCGACCGCAGGAGGGTTCAAGCCACCGAGGGCAGGCCCGTTCGTCTTCGCGCGGCAGCGGAAGCTGCTTGGTCTCTTGGCTGCGCTTGGCGGGCGCGTCGGCAATCTGGACTTCCAGAAGTTGCTCTTCCTGCTGTGCCAGGAGCAGCCTGGGGCGGCTGTTGCGTATGAGTTCGTACCGTACAAGTTCGGCGCTTTCTCGTTCACCTCCTACGCCGATCGTCGCAAGCTCGTCGAGCGAGGACTGCTCGCGGACGAAGAGAACATGTGGGAGTTGACCGACGCAGGCAGGGACATCGTCAGCGGGGAGCGTGACTCGCAACTCGTCGCGTTCGCGCACCGCCATCGCGACATCAGGGGCGATGCACTTGTTGCCGAGACCTACCGGCGTTTCCCCTACACCGCGATTCGCAGCGAGATTGCAAAGAGGGTCCTCCGGGGCGACGCGAACTCGCTCCGGCAGATTGAGATGGCACGACCAACGCCAGGCGGACCGGCGTTGTCGACTCTGGGCTACGAAGGGAAGACGCTGGAGAGCTACCTGAACGAGTTGTTGCGAGCCGCTGTGACGGTGCTCGCCGACGTGAGACGTAACCCCGTCAGTCGCAAGTACGGGTTCTCGAAGAAGACGCTCGCGAAGGCTTGCTTGGGAGTCGGAATCCGCTACGAGCATCTGCCTGAGCTGGGGATCGCGTCGGACAAGCGGCGATTCCTGGAGACGCAGGCGGATTATGACGCGCTGTTCGCGGAGTACGAGCGCGACAGCCTCCCACAACAGGACGAGCCGCTCACGAGGATTCGGGCCTGGATCGAGGCTGGTGAGCATGTCGCCCTCATGTGCTACGAGCTTTCGCCAGCGCAATGTCATCGGCACTGCGTGGCGGAAGCCCTGGAGCAGAAGCTCGGAGCCGGGTTCACGGCCCGTCACCTGTGAGGCACCATGGAGAAGGAACGAATTCTAATCACGGTGAAGACCTACCCGACCCTCTCGCGGAAGTACGGCGAAACCGTCTGCACGGCAGGCGTCCGGGCAGATGGTTCATGGGTTCGCATCTACCCCGTCCCGTTTCGGAGACTCGACGAGACGCAGCAATACAGCAAGTTCGACTGGATCGAGTGTGGGCTCTCTCGTAACGCCTCGGATCCACGACCTGAGACTTTTCGTCCCGTCGACGAGTCGGAGCTGCAGCCGGTCGCTCACATCGACACGGCCGACAACTGGCGCGAGCGGCGGCGATTGATGCTGCGGAAAGCGCGTGTCTATGACCGACTGGACGAGATTATCGCAGGGGCGAAGGCGAATCAGGTTTCTCTCGCGGTATTCAAGCCGGCGAAGGTCATCGACTTCGTCTGGGAGCAGGAGACGCGCGATTGGGACCCGGACAGACTGCGCCAGATGCGCGAAGCGACCAACCAATTCGACCTGTTCGCGGACAACGCTTGGCGGGAGACGTTTCAAGTCATCCCGAAGTTGCCCTACAGCTTCTCCTACCGGTTCGAGGATGCGGAGGGGAAGCGCAGCGAGTTGCAGGTACTCGACTGGGAGACCGGCGCACTCTACTGGAACTGCCTCCGGCTGACCAACGGCAACGAGCCGATGGCTCTCGAGAAGGTCCGGCAGAAATACTTCGATTCGTTCCTCAAGACCGACCTGCACTTCTTCCTCGGGACAACACAGCAATACCACTTCGTCGCACCGAACCCGTGGGTCATCATCGGCGTGTTTCCGGTTCCCCACGAACGCCAGCTCGGACTGCTCTGACGAGAACGAGGCACGACATGGAGCTCCTCATCGCCGACACGTTCACCGACAGCCTCGCGCGGCTGACGAACGCCGAGCAGAAGCTAGCGAAGACAACTGCGTTCGACCTCCATGTGAATCTCGCGAGCCCTGGCTTGCAACTTGAACGCATCGACGGGGCGAAGGACAAGAACTTCTGGTCCATCAGGGCAGGACTCGACCTACGGATCGTGATCCACAGGAGCGGGACGAGTACCTTGCTCTGCTACGTCGGCCATCACGACGACGCCTATGACTGGGCTGGGCGGCGAAAGGTCGTCACGCACCCGGCCACCGGTGCCGCGCAGCTCGTCGAAATCCGCGAAACCGTGCAGGAGATTCCAGTTCCAAAGTACGTCGAGGTTCCAACTCCCGCCCCGCCGAAGAAGAAGCTCCTCGCGCACGTTCCCGAGTCGGAGCTGCTCGGCTACGGCGTTCCGCCAGAATGGCTTGCTGACGTGCGGGAGGTGGCCGACGACGATTCGCTGCTCGCGCTCGCTCAGCATCTACCTGGAGAGGCCGGCGAGGCATTGCTCACGCTCGCGTACGGCGGGAAGCCGGAGGTTCAGACCGCACCGACAGGCACTGCTCCCTTCGCCCATCCCGACGCCCAGCGACGCTTCCGCCTGATGCCAAATCTTGAGGCACTCCAGCAGGCTCTCGCCGCGCCGTGGGAGAAGTGGACGGTCTTCCTCCATCCCGCACAGCGGCAGATGGTCGAACGTGACTACAAGGGACCGGCGCGGGTCTCTGGATCAGCCGGCACCGGGAAGACCATCGTCGCGCTGCACCGTGCGGTTCACCTTGCCCGCACGAATCCCGATGCCCGGGTGCTTCTCACGACCTTCTCGGCGCCGTTGGCCAACGCTTTGCGCGGAAAGATGGTCCGTCTCATCGGCGAAGAGCCGCGGCTTGGCGAACGAATCGACGTGACGACGCTTGAAGCGGTCGCTCGGCGGATGTTCACGGCCCTCGTTGGTCCAGCCAAGATTGCGTCGGCCGATACCATGCGGACCTTCTTGAAATCGGCGGGAGAGGACGCTCCCTCCCACGGTTTCACACTGACCTTCCTCACCTCCGAGTGGGCCGACGTCATCGACTCCCAGCAGCTCGGCTCGTGGGCAATGTACCGCGAGGCGAAGCGGCCGGGCCGCAAGAGCCGGCTCTCCGAGAAGCAGCGCGCGGCCTTGTGGAAGGTCATCGAGGGCGTGCGCACCAGGCTCGGGGCGTCGGAGCAGATCACGCTTTCCGAGCTGTTCAACCGGTTGGCCGAAGTCGTGCGCGAGCGGAACGTCCGGCCGTTCGAGTTCATCGTCGTCGACGAGGCGCAAGACCTCTCGATGTCTCAGCTCCGGCTCCTCGCGGCGCTTGGTGGGGGAACGCCGAACAGCCTGTTCTTCGCTGGAGACATCGGGCAGCGGATCTTCCAGCCACCGTTCTCCTGGAAATCGATCGGCATCGACGTGCGCGGCCGGTCGCGGACCTTGACGGTGAACTACCGGACCTCGCACCAGATTCGTTCCCAGGCGGATCGACTCCTCGCTCGCGAGCTCTCCGACACCGACGGGAACATCGAGCCGCGTGACAAGACCGTGTCCCTCTTCGACGGACCGGCGCCCACTTTCCTCATCGCCAAGGCGCACGCTGAGGAGGAGGCAGCAGTCAGCGACTGGATCAAGGCGCGGATAAGTGCCGGGCTGCGACCCACCGAGATCGGCGTATTCGTCCGGTCTTCAGAGCAACTCGGGCGGGCGAAGGCAGCGTTGACTACAACCGGCGTTCCCTTCGACGTGCTCGACGAGCGGATGGACACCAAGCCGGAGCGCATCGCCCTGGGCACCATGCACCTCGCCAAGGGCCTCGAGTTTCCGGCGGTCGTCGTCATGGCCTGCGATGACGAGGTGATTCCATCCCAGGCCCGCATCGATGCCATCGCTGACGAGGGCGACCTCGAAGAGGTCTACGACACCGAGCGGCACCTGCTCTATGTTGCCTGCACCCGTGCCCGCGACCGCCTGCTCGTCACCGCCACTACGCCGGCCTCGGAATTCATCAAGGACATGCGCTAACAAACAGGCATCGCCCTGACACGCAAGACCTTATGCACAGGTGCTATTCCACCAAGCACCGACGCCGTGGTATACTCTTTCTATTAGCCTATTAGTACACGCACATGTATCGCGTAGACCGCAACAACTTCTATCAACACGAAAAGACTGCAACGGTCTTTACGCCCGACCACGTAAGTGAGTTTCTCTTCTCAATCTTGCAACCAGTCGTCCCGCAGGTGGGTGTCGTCTTTGATCCCTGTGTGGGCCGTGGCTCATTACTCAAGCCGTGGATGCGGGCGGGCTACCAGGTACACGGCGTCGACATCGAGGACCAGGGATTTCCAAACACTACTGTCAAGAATTACCTTGAGGTACGCAAAGGCGAGTTCTCGGAGATCTCGATTGTGATCATGAACCCGCCGTTCAACATCGACGCGAAGACTAAGGACTACATTAGGAGGAACTACGGAGGACGTCCTCTGCTTCCCGAAGTGTGGTTTCAAAAGGCCATCGAACTCTTTGGGCCGACAGTACCCATCGTAATGTTTACACCGTACGGCTTTCGCCTCAATCAGACCGACCAGAGCAAGCGTTGGATGAGATTCGTTACTGGCGCCTATCCAGAGATCACGTCGATCGTCTCTCTACCGAAGGACGTATTTCCTGGCGTTCTGTTCCACAGCGAGGTTCTGATCTTTAACCTGCCACGCCTCCGCGCACACTACTTCGTTTCCAAGGCACCGCCGCCGACCCTGTTTGCATATGTCCACTAGCGAGGAGCTCCGACGCAACGTCGAACAACACAAGCCCAAGAACACTGTCTCAAAGAACGACGACAAGACGGTCGCGCTCGTTATGACTCGCGTGGTGTCGTACCTGAACGATCGTTTCCAGCTCAAGGACATGGGGTACTACCTGGAGTATGTCAAGTCCATTCGGCTCGGAGACTTGATCGGAATTATCAAGGGATACGACAAGCGAGTCGAGTTCGCAGTCCTCGCGAAGGACACATCGGCAATGAAGCCGGATGGCGGCATCCTCGTTCTACGCAAAAGTGACGATGACAAGTACCGCCGAATCGCTCTCGCAGTCGAGATGAAGCACCAAGGCACGAACGACAAGCGCCTACTCGAAGGGAAGAAGAAGCAGGCACAGGGCAATGCGATCGAGCGCTTGGGTAAGAACCTGATCGGCGTTCGCGCGACACTCCAGTACGAGAAGGTGACGCCGTTCGTCTGCTTCGGATGGGGCGTCGACTTCGCTGAGGGGTCATCGATACGCGACCGCGTCATAACCATGAACGAATTCTACCCGCTGAACCGCATCTTCGTGCACAAGCGTGACGGCTATGCTCCCGTGTCGATGTACTTTCGCGAAACCGAGTGGCAGGAGGATGAACTCTTCTCAGTGATGAAAGAGATTGCTGAAGCAAGCATAACTACCTACATCTACTAGCGCGGTTTCTCCAACGGGCACGCGTTACAAGTGAGGTGGCTTCGGTGAGTGAGCCTGAGCGGACGACTCCGTTCTGGTCGATCCGGATAACGGAACACGGTCACGTCGCCTGGCAAAGGTTCTAACGTGGGACCGCCAGGCCGACAATGTGGGAAACCCTCTCCACGCAGCGAGGAGCGCGAACGGTTCCTTGGCTAAGATTCGAAGTGACTTGCTCTCGAGGGTGAGGTTCCACGTCATCGCTTCCGCAAGCTCCCGTTTTTCCTGCGGCGTTCCATCGGTCAGCCGCTTGTTTGCTAACCTCAGCCATCGTACGGCTTCCTCCACGGGTTCTACGTCAGCTACGGAAGGTGGCGCCGTACCGGCCGCACCTAGGCGTTGCTCGTTTTCGAGCAAGGCCGTGTTGCTTTTTGTGTAGTCCTCTTCGGTGATTACACACCGAACCAGAAGGTCACGGAGACGCTCACGCTGCCTCTCAAGGTCGGCGCGCTGCCGCTCACGTTCCTTCTCGACGCGAGCTTGGTCTAAGGAGCGCAGTTTGTCTTCGGTGTGGAGCAACTCAAGGGTGGCTTTTATCCAGGGTTCGGGCGGCAAGGCTGTTTCGGCGAAGGCGGCAAGGGTGTTGCCGATCGTTCTTTCCTGCACCGCTCCTTCCGGGCAGTACTGGTAGCGCCGCTCCTTCCGGCAGCAGTAGTAGTGCGTGTACGTCTTCCCGTAGCGGTTGATCGTGATCTTGGCGGTCACGGCCGCACCGCATCGACCACAGCGAAGGAGCCCCCGGTAGGCGAAGAAGCGTTCCTTCGGCTTGGTCATCGGCCGCGTGCGGCCGTCGAGGACGGCTTGCGCCTGGTCGAACTCCGCCATCGTGATCATCGGCGGGTGCGTGCCGGGGAAGGCCTCTCCGCGCACCATCATGAGTCCCGCGTAGAAGGGATCGTGAAAGAGACGGTAGAGCGCCGACTTGCCGACAACGGCTCCCCCGGTCCTCCCGCGCGCCGGAGTGGTGAGGCGCAGCTCTCGAGCCAGGGCCAGGAGATCAAGCGGACGGCGGCCATCCAGCAGGGCTCGCCAGAGCCGAACGACGATGGAGAAGCGAGCGGGATCGGGAATGAGCGCCTTGCTCTCGTGGTCCCGCAGGTAGCCGAGCTTCGGTCTGCCCGGCCAGCGGCCGTTCCTGAGAGCCTCGCGATTCCCGCGGCGCACGTTGTCCGAGAGGTCGTCCGAGTATTTCGTCGCCATGCCGAAGATGATGCTCATGAGGAGCTTGTCGTCCGCAGTGCCGGAGTAGGTGCGCTCGGGTGTCGTGATCGTCTTGATGCGCCCCTTGCCGAGCGCGTACATGAGGCTGCCACCGTCAACAGGATTGCGGGCGAGGCGATCGAGCTTCCAACAGAGCAGGCCGTCAGCTTCGCCGGCCATAATCTTCGTGATGACGGCGTTGAAGACCGGACGACCCGGTTCCTTCGCCGACATCGCTTCCTCAAAGGGCTCACCGATCACGGTGAGCTGTTTGCGTTGCGCGAAGGCCACAAGTTCTGTCTTTTGGGCGGGCATCGAGAGTTCCTGACGCTCCTCAGACTCGCTGGACTTGCGCACGTACATGAACAGTTTCATAGAACAAAGGTGATTACACGTTAGACTTGCTGCCCACCTTCTGCGCGCGCGAGGCGGCGCGCAACGCGAAGGAGGTGCAGCGTGTTGACAATCATTTCCCGCAGTTCATCGTCCGAGACGCCGCGGTCGTCCCCGACCGACGCGACGAGGGCAGCGCGGAAGCGGTCGAGGTCGTCGGAGGCGAGCGTGACACTGGGCTGCATGGGCACAGTTGACTGCGATGGAGTGTGGGGTTGCATATCCGTAGGATATGCCGACCGAGTATTGTGGAGTAGTGAGCGCGAAAGTCGTTTCTCTGCCAGTTCTGGGGACAGTTCGAGGGCTTGGTTCTCTTGACGAAGCACTTCGCTGCTCGGCTTTCTTGGGCGATGTTGCATGCCTGAAGAAGTCTGCGTGCTCCGGCCCACGTCCAAAAACACACAAGCCCCGTAGAACCCTACGGAGCTTGTTGTGTTGCTTGTCTCAATTCATCGTGCCCCCGGGGTTATCCCCAGAAGTGACATCAATCCGCCGCTCGCGCTCACTTACTCAGTGTCTTGACAGTCGGTATACTGGTGTCAACGCGGCAGCGGGGGAACAGACGCCCGCACGATGATTTAATCGTCTTGTCACCCCCGGCTGCCGCGACAAGTCTTTGTTCTCCGATCAGGGAACGAACGCTAACTCACGCAGAGAGGAGGTGACAAGAGTACCCTACACAGGTTCTATGAACTCTGTCAATAGGGTACACCCTATGCAACAACCAACAAGCTTCGAGACTACCGGCGATCCGGTGGAATGGGGCCCGCTCGTCTTCGAGCTGCGCCGACTTCGGCTGTACGCCGAGAACGGCGCCGGCCTGACCCAGGCCGAACTCGCGGGGATGGCCGGCGTTTCACCACGCCTGCTCCGCTCCTACGAGAACTGCCGGAGTCTGCCGGTCAGCGTCCAGGCGCTCCTGGCGCTTTCCGCTGCCCTCAAGGTTCCGGTCGAGTGGCTCGTGGAGCCGGCGCTACTCGCCGAGATCCACGGCGCCGTTGAGAGCCGGCGCGCCGTGAGGGAGGCGCGTACGCGCGCCTGCCACGGAACGAGATTCTCGCAGAGACCGCGCGATGCCGAGGACAACCCGTCTGACGGCTAGGCCGGCGTGTCGCCTGGCTCTCGTTCGCCGGTCCCGACACCTGGGGCTGGCCGTGCTGCGCAGCTCGACGCTTCTCTTCCTGGAGACGCGCCGGGTGCGGCAGCCGAAGGACATCCGCCGGGTAATCGGCCCGCTCGTCTCGGCGTACGCCGTGGACGAGATCGTGCTTGAGACCGGGGGGAGGCTGCCGGCGCCGGCCGGAGACCTCAGGCCCGCCGGTCGCCCGGTCGCCGTCGTGCGCCGGAGTATCGCTCGGGCCAAGGATACGCTCCTGCCCCCGGCATTCCCGCACACGCACCGGCACCTGTTCGCCGAGCTGTTTCGGCGGTTCCCGGCGCTCCATCGGCCGAGTCCGCGCGGCGCGCTGTCGCGCGACCGCGTGACCCAGCTTCTCGCCGTGGCACTGGCCCTCTGCGGTGCCGATGAGAAGGGCAACGCCACCAACTACTAACCACAGATATATGTTTCTAAAGCCACCCAACCTTGACCAACCGCTCCGCCGCGATCTGCTCCGGCGGGCTCTTTCCGACGGGAACTGGCACTCCACCAAGGAACTCGCTCGTCGCGTCGGCCACACCTTCGGCGGCGCCGTGTATCAGCTCCGCTCCCGCGGCCACGATGTTGAGCGGCGCTCCCATCCGGGCGGTGGGCGCCAGCACCAGTACCGCCTGACCCGCTACGAACGCCGCTGAACGGGCTACCCGTCCTGTTCGCCCGCTCTGTTCGAGTAAGATACGAACAGCTTCGCCGCCCGCCAACAACGGTCGAACGGTCTACTTACGGCTTAACTAACGGGTTAAAGAGCACGGGTCGTCGGGGGGCTTCGCCTGCGGCTCGCACCCCGACTCCTTTGTTCGGATCGGGTGGGTGCCCGGCAGACGACGCGGCTTAACCAGCACGCGCGTCTAGCCACCCTTCCTCGACCTCCCAAAGGAGTCGGGGTGGCCAAAGTGCCGGCCACACCCGACGACACCATGCGGCGGGTTCCCGCGAACGGGACAGGCCAGACCGTGCCGCCCCTTACCAGGGTCGTCACGGCAGCCTGCCCGCCACTGCGGGACTACGTTCTAACGGGTGAACGGGTTGATCACGGTGAACGGGCGATCCCTTTTTCAAACACTACAACTTCAACGCTTACGAAAGAGAACAACACTATCAGACCAACTTCCGGCTTCCGACTGGAGCCACGCGACCGAGCGATCCTCGCGAGTCTCGCGCGGTTCCGCTTTCTGACCGCCGAGCACATTCGCTGGCTCTTCTTCAGGGGGCGGACGCTGCGCGCCTGCCAGGCGCGGGTGAAACGCCTACTCAGCGCAGGGCTCATCGAGAAGACGCTCCTGGCGCTCCGCCTGACGGCACTGACCCAGGAACGGAGTGGTCCGGTCTACGCCGTGTCCCGCGCCGGTGCCGAGATCGCCCGCGAGGACACCGGCACGCTCCCGATCCACGGCTTCCCGTGGAAAGGGGTCGGGCCGGCGGCTCTCCTCCACCACCTGGTCGCCGTGGACGTGTTGGTCTCCCTTACTGTCGCGCTCCAAGGTCATCCGGGGGTCGGCGTCGAGGCCCTACCGGAGCTCGTGTTCCGGCAGGCGATCGCGACCCGCTCCCTGGCGCGTTCCCTGCCGAGGCAGGTGCTCGTGCCGGACGGCGGCGCCACCATCGCGACGCCCGCCGGCGAACGGCTGTCCTACTACCTGGAGGTCGTCCGGAGCGACGTGAAGGGAGGCACCGGCTACCTCATCCGCAAGCTCAAACGGTACGTGGAACTCCACCGCGCCGGCATTCTCACGGACTTGTTCGGCACGGAGCGTCTCCGAGCCGTCATCCTGCTCACGAGCAGCCCAGGACGAGCCGAGTTTCTCCGGCAGCGGGCGGACGAACTCGTCCATGGCCGGCAGCTCTTCTGGTTCGGCAGCTACAGCGAGCGCCGGGAGGGGCGCATCGTGCGGACCCTCAGGCCCGACACCATCCTGACTCCGCGCTTTCGGACGCTTGATGGCGCGGCCGTTTCGCTCCTGCCGCCCGAGTCTTTTCCTCAATCACTCACCCATGCACCACCTCCACCCTTCGCGTCAGCCGCCATCCTCAGCCGCCCCCCTGCTCATCCTCGGGGAGACCACGTGGCGCAGTCAGTTCCGCCGGTTCGGCTTGTTTCCGGATGACCGACTCCGGCACGTGTACCTGGTCGGCAAGACCGGTTCCGGCAAGTCCACCCTTATCCAGCACCTGGTGCTGCAGGACCTCGTGGCCGGGCGCGGTGTGGCGCTCCTCGATCCGCACGGCGATCTGGTCAGGGCGGTACTCCCGTCGGTGCCGACGGAGCGCACGAACGAGGTGCTACTCATCGCCCCGGATGATCGCGAGTTCCCGGTCTCTTTCAACATCTTTCGGAGAGGCCGAGAACTCCACGACGATCCGGCTCTTCTCACGGGTCAGCTCTTGTCCCTCATGAAAAAGCTCTGGAGCGAGTCGTGGGGACCGCGGCTCGAGCATGTGCTTCGGAACGCGCTTCTGGCAGTGGCTTCCGACCAGCGGGCCACGTTCCTGTTTCTCTACCGCTTCCTGACCGAAGAGAGACTCCGGAGCCAGGTGGTCGAGAGGCTGACCGACCCGGTGGTGCGCGCGTTCTGGTCCACCGAGTTCGCCGGCTACAGCCGGGCGCTCCAAGGCGAGGCCTTGTCGCCGGT
Organism: Myxococcales bacterium; assembly: GCA_021787845.1. Taxonomy (GTDB): domain Bacteria; phylum Myxococcota; class Myxococcia; order Myxococcales; family JAJYLH01; genus JAJYLH01. Next base: position 32,240 of record JAJYLH010000023.1, read on the forward strand.
CCTGAACAAGCTCGGCGCGTTCGTGGCGAACCCACTCCTTCGGAACCTGCTCGGCCAAGAACGCTCGCGCGTGGACATCCTGTCCCTCATCCAAGGCAAGGGTATCCTCTTGGCCGACCTCGCCACCGGCCGGATCGGCGAGGACGCCAGCCACCTGCTCGGAGGCCTGCTCGTCACGGCCTTGCAACTTGCCGCGATGGAGCGGCCAGCGGGAGGGCCACCGGTCTACGTGTACCTGGACGAGTTCCAGCATTTCACGACCGACGCCCTGTCTACCGTCCTGTCCGAGGCCCGGAAGTTCGGTCTGGCATTGACCCTGGCGCACCAGTACCTCGGACAGCTACCGGAAAGAATCCGGGACGCCATCGTCGGGAACGTCGGGACGCTCCTCATCTTCCGGGTGGGCGGAGCGGATGCCCAGACCTTTGCGGCGGAGCTGGCGCCGGTCTTTGCCGAGAACGATCTCATGAGCCTGCCCCGCGGTCACCTGGTGGCCCGGATCATGGCCCACGGCGAGGCCCTGACTCCCTTCAGCGCCCGGACATTGCCGCCGGGCAAGAGTGCCGAGGACACGTCTGACCGCGCCGCCGCCATCCGCGAGCAGTCGAGGCAACGGTTCACGAGGCCGCGGACGGAAGTAGAAGCGGCCATCGCCGAGAACTTCGGGGCGTAAAAACCGACCGCGCCCGCTGACACGAGAGCGTACCAACCACTTTCGTGGTGCGTCACCCACGCCGGTTCGTGGAGCGCACGCAGCACCCTGGACAACCGGGTCCCCGGTGCTGGCCAGCGGGGGCGGCCGCATGGAGCAGCCGTTCCTTCCCCGGAGCCACCGATGCCCGAAACGTACGAGACCTTTGCCGATTGGAGGCGGGCCGTGAACCGCCTCATGCTGAAGCACCTCGGTCTCACGCTCGACGACCTGCCCGACCTCACCTTCCCCCGCGACGCCTTCGAGGCCGGCACGACACCCGAGACCTTTTTTCACGGCCAGGTGCGTGACGTCTGCCTGGAGGAGTTCGGCGCGGACGTGGCCGAGCTGTGGCCCGAGCCGTCCGAGGACGGCCGCAAGTAGTTCACCTCACCCCTACGCCTGAGGAGGCGTCCCATGGAGCATCCCGCTTCTACGGACGACGCCTTCCGGGCGTGGTCCGAGAAAGTCTCCGAGCTGTACCACCGCGAGCTCGGGCTCAAGGTCACCGACCTGCCCGAGTTTGATCTCGACGAGGCCTTTGCCCTTCGGCTGACGCCGGAGAGCACCTTCGACGAGCTGGTCCTGGCGAGCCTCCGGCTCGGCCGGGCCCGCGCCCACTTTCGCCTGTTCGGCGGGCCGACGTCCTACCGACCGCTCTCGGCCGGGGAACTCGACGCAGACACCGCCGTCTTCACGTTGCGGGACTCCGCAGCCGAAACCTTTCATTCACCCTCACTCACGGAGACCCCTATGCCCAACTGGGTAGATTTCACCGAGATCCGGCGACGGGTCTCCCTCGAAGACGTGCTCTTTCGCTTCTACGGCATCACCACCCTGAAGCGGGAAGGAGACAAGCTCATCGGGCCGTGCCCGGTGCATGGGGGCGATAGCCCCCGGGCGTTCCACGCCGACCTTGGCAAGAACGTCTGGCACTGCTTTTCCAAGTGCCAGGGCGGCGGCAACCAGCTCGACTTCGTGGCCAAGAAGGAAGGTATCAACATTAGGGAGGCGGCGCTCAAGCTCCAGGCGTTCTTTCAGACCGAAAGGAGCCACGGTGCCGGAACGCCGGCCGGTGTTTCGACACCGAAGACGACGACATCGGCGTCTACGCCGACCGACTCCCGGCCGGCAACCACCCGGCCTCCTCCAGTCGCGACGCCCGCAACCACAGCCGCGCCATCGGTAACGGCGACCATGGTGTCGCCGACGCCAGCCCCGGTCGTGCCGGCAGCTCCACCTTCCCGGGCGACCGAGAGCGGCGAATCCAACCCACCGCTGAACTTCACGCTCCAGCTCAAGGCCGACCACCCGCACCTCACGACCGACCGCGGCCTCAAGCCCGAGACGATCGCGGCGTTCGGCGTCGGCTACTGCCCGCGCGGAACACTGCGCGGTCAGATCGCGATCCCTATTCACGACGAGGACGGCGACCTGGTGGCGTACGCCGGCCGGCGACTGAAGCCCGCCGACATCCGCGAGCACGGCAAGTACACGTTCCCCAAGGGCTTCAAGAAGGCCAGGGTGCTCTACCGCTACCACGCCGCCAAGGCGAAGAAGGCCGAGGCCGGGCTCATCCTGGTCGAAGGTTTCTTCGCCGCGATGAAGCTCTACGAGGCTGGTCTCACCCAGACGCTGGCATCCATGGGTGTCGAGGTCTCGCCGTACCAGGCGAACCTCATCGCCGGTGCGAAGGACCTCACCGTCATCTTCGACGGCGACGAGGCCGGCTACGCCGGGGCGGACAAGATCCGAGAGCAACTCGGCAGCGTCCTGCCCGTCCGCATCATCCGGCTCCCCGCCGGCGTGAAACCCGACGACTGCCCACCGCGACTCATGCGCTGGCTCGTCAACGGGGTGCGCCAGCTCGACCTCAGCGAGGTCAGCTACTCGCCGAGATTGTCAACCAGTACCGCTAGCGAATAGCACTACCGCACCCGGTCGACATGGCGGACAGACGAGTCCCGACGTGAAGTCGGGATCTCGTCTGTCGGCCGTTGCATGTTCAGCAAGAGCCCTTCCGCCCACCACCCTGCTCGGCACGGCGCCGAGCGCATCGCCCCCCGACGTATGTCGGGGAAAAAGGAGGCACGTCATGCAGTCGATCCTGTCGTTTCCGGAGCGCGGCCCCTGGGGCAAGGCCAGCTACCCGGGCAACTGCTCGGGCTACGTTGTCAAGGAGCTGATCCAGTACTTTCGTCCGAAGAGCGTCGCCGACCCCTGTGAAGGGTCGGGCACCACGAAGGACGTGTGTGCCACTCTCCGGGTGCCCTACTGGGGGGCCGACCTCCGGGAGGGATTCGACCTCACGTCGACGCCCGTGTTCCAGGTCTGTCCGTTCGCTCCCGACCTCGTCATCCTGCACCCGCCCTACTTCCGCATCGTCCGCTACTCGGGCAAGGTGTGGGGAACCGCTCCTAACCCTCGCGACCTCTCGCAGGTGAACGAGTGGGAGGAGTACCTGTCCGGCCTCTTCAAGATGGTCGGGAACTGCGTCGGCTCGGTCGCGCCCGGCGGGAGGGTGGCGCTCATCATCGGGGACGTGAGGCAGCGCGGGAGCTACTACAGCGCTGCCGCCGAGGTGATCCACGCCTACCAGCCGGACCACGTGGAGGCGGTGCTTATCAAGGAGGAGCACCACGTCCGGTCGGACAAGACCACGTACACCGGCAACTTCATCCGCATCATGCACGAGTACGTCATCGTGCTCAGGGGGCGCCCGCTCACGGACGACGAGCGGCACGAGGCCGGCGATGGCCGCTGACGAAGCGGTCTCCCTCATCCTCGCTCTCGCGCGGATCTGGAAAGCCATCCAGGCGCGGCACCCCGGCGTCCCCGATGTGGTGCTCCTGCCGGCGCCGTCGCCGCACCGCGATCACGCCGTGCTCGGCCACTTCGCTCCCCTCCGGTGGCGAACCGTCGAGGAGGACAGCCGGCGACGCCACGAAGTCGTGGTGGTCGCCGAACACCTGAACCGGAAGCCGGAGGACATCGTCGAGACCCTGCTCCACGAGGCGAGTCACGCCTTGAACTGCGAGAGGGGTATCAAGGACGCTTCTGCTAACCAGTACCACAACCGCTCGTTCAAGGCCGCGGCCGAAGAGCTGGGGCTCACCGTCACGCAGGTGCCGAACTACGGCTTCGCCCTGACGACACTCCCGCCCGAGACCGCGAACCTCTACAAGGAGGAAACCGAGGACTTGAGGAAGGTCCTCATCCACCGCATCAGCCCGAAGCCGATGCCGCCAGGGGCCCCGACCGGGGTCCTGCCGGGCGGTTCGGCACCAACACTTCCCCCCGACCCCGGAGGAGGTGGCACGTCGCGTAGCCGTAAGGCCACGTGCCGGTGCCCGTTCATCATCCGGGTGTCGAAGTCGGTGATCGAGGCGACTGAGATCCGCTGCATGACCTGCGGCGAGATCTTCCGCCTCCCTGACTGAACCCTTGCCGGGAGCTACGAGAGTAGCTCCCGCTTCTGTTCCTGCCCACCGAAAGGCATGCTGACCACCACCGCTGGCCATGTTGCTTACCGGCACCGGTACTACTCACCATACAAATGCGCACGACGGTTAATAGCACCGCTTGCGCTCACCACCTGCACTCGAACCCACTGCCTGACGCCGGTCAAGAACCGCCTCAGCCGCTCGGTGTCCAAACACCGAAGCGGCTGTGCTGCTGCCCGTCTCGGGAAAAACATCAGTCTTTTTCGGGTAATGCGCGTTTCACGAAATCTCCGCCGCCGGCCCATCCGGCGGCTTTTTTGCTGAGACGTGCGGTTTCCCTTCCCTTCGTGGCGATCGCCCCTTCGCCGCCTCCTGCCACGCCTGCCCGAACCGCTCGACGGCGAGCTTCCGCTCGGTGGTCGGCAGGTGGACGTAGCGCTCGGTCGTCGCGAGGGAGGCGTGCCCGAGCTGCTCCTGGACCACGGGGAGCGGGGTCGCGAGCTCGACGTACTCCGTCGCGCTCGAGTGCCGGAGGTCGTGAGGCGTGATCCGGCGGGACAGCCCCGCCAGCGTCGCGTACCGCGAAACCAGGTACTCGACCGTCCTGACCCGGAGCTGCTTACCTCTCGCCGAGAGGAAGAGATGCTGCTCGCCGGTAGGGACGCTGAGCTGCTTCCGCACGCTGAGCCACTGCTCGAGAGCTTCGGCCACCACGTCGTTGAAGTAGACCGACAGGCGCTGGTCGCCCTTCGTCCTCACGGCGACGAACGCACGGCTGCCGAAGTCCACCTGCGGCACCGTGAGCGACACCACTTCCGCGACCCGGAGGGAGCAGTGCAGGAACACCTGGAGAATGGCCTTGTTGCGCGCAATCTGGCGCACCGGCGAGAACTTCTCGGCGGCCTCGACCAAGGCGAGCATCTCGCAGAGCGAGAGCGGTAGCCTCTCTCTCGTGGGCAACCGCCTCCTTTCGATGCCGTTCGTCGGGTTCGCGGTCACGACCTCCTCCTCAGCGAGGTACTGGAAGAAGGTGTGGAGCCCGGCCAGCCGCTGGTTCCACATCGCCTTCGACGCTGTCTCTTCGCTCGCCGCCCGCGACCGCAGGAAGTGAACCACGGTCTCGCGCCCTACCGCCGGCAGGTCGACACGCTCCTCCCGGAGGTAGGCGGCGAACTCGTGAGCGGTGTGCTCGTACCGGTCGGCTGTGGCCGGCGCGAGCATGAGCTCCAGGCGGAGGAAGTCTCTGAAGCCCGAGAGGTAGTCCGAAGGCATAGCGTGTGACGTGTCCATGACGGTCGGAACCTAAGCAGGCTCGTGACGACCGGTCAACGGTATTTTACGTGAAACGCGCATAACACGCAATGCGAAATGGGGACAAGTCCTCAGTCTTCGCAACGGAGACGGGCAATGGCGATGGAGTGGACAGCGGAAGATCAGGAGAACTGGGACTACCTCGACAGCAAGTCCTACTCGGAGCGCTCGGCCGAGGAGGAGCTGGCCTACAAGGGTCTCTCGTCGAAACGGAATTACCTCCATCAGACCATGATGGCCAAGAAGAAGGCGGCCATGGAAAAGGCCGGCCCCCTTCGCAAGCCGGCGATCGTCTGCATTCTGCTCGGCCTTGGATCCTGCGTCGGCGGCGGCATGGCCTTCTCCAACAACGACAACGGCAGTGGCGGTTGGTTCATCCTGCTTGGGATCGGGCTGGTCATCCTGTCCGGCATCCTCAACGGCTTGAACCAGAAGATCATGGGTACCGACGAGGACTAGCGAGTCATGGCTACCATTTGCTGTGAAGCCTCGGGGTGCTCACACACGAACGCCTCGGGACTCATGTTCTTTCAGTGCTCCCACTGCCGACGCTGGTGGTGTTCCCGCCACGGCCGGCAAGGCCAAAGGTGTCCGGGATGTCGGAAGGGATTTCTGTCGCGCTAGAGCGATTCCACAGCGTCTCACCCTGGCCGTCATGGCGGCGGCCGTTTCCAGTGCGCCCGAGGGGCGCGGAGTAGCACCATGAGCAGCGTACGTTCGTCTCTTCTTCTCGGCCTGGCCGTGGTTCTCACGGCCTGTGCCACCACGACCGGCGGCGCCAGCAGCACCCCGGCGTCTTCGTGTCCGCCGTCTGGCACCGAGGTGTCCTTCGCCAAGATCATGAATCCGGGCTTTGCCGAGGACTACGTCGGGTGCAGCGTGACGACCAAGGCTGCCTTCGTCGCGACCGGTGCCGGCGCGTGGACCTTCCCCTTCTCGACGGACGACAAGGTGATCATCCGCGTCCTGCCGCCGGGCGTCGCCGGCTCGAAGAATCCGCTCTCCGGCGAGGTGCAGGCCAACTACGTGGCCCTGCCGAAGGAGGGGTCCGACGCCGTCTTCAACCTGAAGCCGGGCGACCTTGTGGAGCTGACCGGCGGCACCTACGTCAAGGACTACGGCAACTTCAAGAACATCACCTTCATGGCGACGAGCATCGCGCCGGCGAACCAGTAGCCGAGCCCGGCGAGGAGGAGTGACCCATGCGCAAGGCTCTGTTCAGCCTGGCAGCAGCTCTCATGTTCGGCCTCTCCGCCTGCGGGGGCAGTGGAGGCGGGGGTGGAGGAAGCGGCGGCGGCGGGAGCTCGACCAGCAGCGGCAGCGGCTCCGGCAGCGGCACGAGTTCGACGTGTGCTGAAGTGGTGGCCCGTTGCGGCAAGAGCTCGAACTGCGGCCAGATGGCCCAGGGTGGCATTGACTCGAACCAGAGCGAGTCGTGGTGCGACCAGCTCAACCAGCAGTGCGCCACGGATTGCAGCCAGTAGCTACCCCCCCCCCGAACAGCGACGACGCCCGACCGCTGACCATCGGCGGCCGGGCGCCAGCGCCTTTTCCCTCCCCCTCTCGCTCACTTCGCCCGGTGAATCGGGCACCTCGCAGCGCACGCGGGTGCCCACCGGCGTTTAGCCGAAGTTGCGCTCGTGTTGACGACGTTATCGGCGTGTAAAATAACTCTCCCTGGTTAACCGTCTGCCTACGCCGCAATTAACAGTTGCCTTCGGCCGCTTGTCCCCGCGACCATGCCTCCTGGTTGGTGTTTGACCCCCGAGGAGGCGCGCCATGGCCCGAAAAGCGAAGACAGCGTATCCGCCGCTCCTCCGCGCGCGCAAGACACAAGTGGACGGTGACCGGCGCGACGACCGGGCGGAGGCGTTGACGGTCGTTCCTCGGGCGGCACCCGGCCTCGTGGCCGTCCGCGTCGGGTTTCCACCCGGCTTCCGGCTCAGCGGTGCCTCCGAACAGCTTTTTGACACCAGCCTGGCCGTGGCCGTTCGCGGCATCGGCCGCGTGATCGGCAAGCACGGCACGCCCGCCACTCGCTCAGGTGAACTCGTCTCTTTGAATGACCGGCCGGTGTTGGTCGTGGACTTCGTCGTCACGGATCTGGACGTCTTCCGCCGGCGAGTTTCGGACCTCGCCTTTGTGCTCGCCTGTGATGCCCTCATCCTCGAGGCGCCGACACGCTTCCTAGCCGAGAGCATCAGGCCCACGGACTACGGCCCGGTCTCGCGGGATACGACCGAGGCGTATGAGTGGGTAGACGACTGCCTGCCGGAGGAACAGTGATGGAGACCTTGCTGGACCTACGGTGCCCCGTCGCCAAGGAGCCGCGCCATGACAGCTAATCGACCGTTCACCTACCACCTCGGGCCGCGTCCACCGGGAATCCCTGAATTGTCGCTTGTCGACGTGGAGACGATGGTGTTTGTTGCTCGTCATCCGTATGCGCTAGAGCGGCAGGTCGCGCGGGCTGTGCCGGCGGTCGGGAAAGAACGGATTCGGGAACTCGTGAGCCTTCGCCTTCTAGCGCCTGCCCAGATTGAGGGAAGTGCTGACCCGCTGTTTCATCTCACCGGCCACGGGCTGACTGCGCTGGGGTATCGTCTGCCGGAAACCGCCGCCCACTGCCCCCTCCATCCCCTAGCGCCCGACCCGAAGCGGCTCCTACGACACCTCACCAGAATTGACGCGAACCTCTACTGCCAGGAGTACGGTGAGAGGCACAAGACACCGCTCGTGGTCTGGTGGACACAGCCAGCCGACCTGCGGATGGCCTTCAACTTCCCGGCCAAGTTTGCGTTGCCGCTGGCGGTGGCGACGTTCTGGATGGGCGAGGAGCGGGAGTCCGTCGCGATCGACCTCCTACCACAGGACGAGTCGGCGCCGCGCGTCGTCTCCGGCCGACTGAAGACCTACCGGGACTTGCTTGATCGGGGCAACCTCAGCGGACTCTGGCTCGTTTGCGAAAACAAAAAAACCCGCGAGGAAGTGCAGTCGCTCGCGGCTCACCACGGTCCCTCGCAGGGCCGGCTGCGGCTGCTTACGCTCGGCGAGCTGGCAGTGCTGGCGACAGGCGATTCAGCGGCGACGCGGACGAGGCGGCACGGGTGACCGAGACGGCTTCTTCTTGACCGGCCTGACTGCCTTCCTTGTCGTCTTCGTCGGCGCAGATTGCGGCTTCCGCCCGGACGCTGTGGCCTTCCGGAGCTTGGTTCTTCGGGCGTCACGCCAACGCATGCGAATATCCCGAGCGTAGTACGAAAACCCGCCCGCCAGTCCATCCACCTTTTTGAAGGTAAAAAAGAGAGAATCCTCAGTTCTCTCCGAATACAGTGACAGCGGCTCCATCCTAATGATCCCCTTTTCGTCGGCCGGCGACCCGCGGACCGCTTCCACGTCGCCGTCCACCATGATGGCCGAAAAGGGAACCGCCTCGCGCAAGAAACGCAGCTCGAACTTGTTGTGTTCCTTCAAGAGCCCTTGTTCCGTGATGTGCCGAATGACTGCCTTAACTCGGCGCTTGGCATCTTCGGCGACAATACTGGTGTAGGTCGAAGTGATCTCGGCAGCATCCGGATCAACGATGGCGACCTTCACCTTCACGCCTTGCCCCAGCTTCCGCCACAACGTCGGCAGGTTGAGAACGATGCTGGCATGCCCGGTGGTAGCGTAGATCAGGATTTCTTTCTCGGCCTGCTCGTAAAGGTCGGCAGCGTGAACGCGCCCCGGATCCCCGCGGTGCTCAACACCAACCAAGCCGATCGCGGTACAGCGCGGCAGGTGCGGGCACTGGTCCACCAATACGGCCGGTCCGTTGCTTCGGCCGGCGGCCTGATGATTTGCCGGGGTTGCCAAGAGCGGCGCGGCCGGCCGTGGCTGAGCGAGTGGGCGTTCGTACACGAATTTCTCTGGGTTCACGCCGAGCCACTCACAAAGGGCGCGCCACTCGTCGGCCGACAGCGCCCGCCCGGACTCGTCCGCAACGATGCCAACCGACAGATTGGCGTTTAGTAGGTAGATCCCACGACGGTACTCGCTCAAGAGCCGGTTCTTCGCGCAGAAGTTACTAAAGTGGGTGTTGCAAGATGACGGCTTGAGGGACTTGGCGTTCAGCTTGTCCGTCCACAAGACCAAGTCACCGAGCACGTCACGAGACACAGGCTGGACGCCATCAATATCAAAAGACTCGAGGGCGATGCGAAGGAGCAAGGAATAACCAAGGTCGTTGATTCGGGCGTGGGGGCCAAAAATCTGTTTGACCAGCGCATAGTCCGGTGAGCTGGGCCCCGACGGATTCTCAAACTTGATCGTCAGCGGAAGCGCATCGGCATCAGCCCCCCGGGCCCTGGCCGAAAGCGTGACGTGAAACAGGCGAGTGGATGGATCGCAGACGAAGAGCACGTCGTGAGTGTCGGCCGTCATGCCTCTCCTCCCCGCGCGTGGCGCGGTCTGCGCAAGGCGTTTACGCGCTCTAAAGCGTGGTGTCAAATTCCGGTCGACACCGAGTTGACGAACGGTTCCGCGTGACAGCACCGCATAAACTAGTTGTAGAAATAATGGCGGGGAGGGTTAAGAGCAACCGCGAGATTTTCACGGTAGTCACACTGGGCACGGCCGGACGTAAATGGCGGTGTTGCTGTAAAGAAGTCTTTTACACCGGCACTCATGCCTTGACGGGGGCTCGCCGCCGCCTACACTCGGGGTCGTTCGCTGCCTGACCGTCTAGCGCGAAGAACGGACATCCACCCGAACCGCGGACGCGCTCCAACCCCGACCGCGCGCGGACGCGAAAAAGCACTGGAGTCGTCCAGTGCTTCGTCAGGAAGTGCAGGTCGGGGAAACCAGCACGGATAGCCGCGCCAACGGCGATCCATGCGTAGTCACATGGAGACACCCATGCAACAGACTCGTTTTCCCCCCGACCTGCCGGCGGCGTACGACTCGGCTTCGCGCGTCAACGGCAGGGAGCTTCAGTCAGCCGACCAAGCTCTAACCACACAGTATAGGCACGAATCCCCTACGAACGCAAGGGTTTCGCTGGGGATAAGTCCGGATTTTGGCCAAGTCAAGCGCCGTTTGCCGGAGGCGTGGCGATTCGTTTCGCCCGAGGAACGCCGCGCCACGCGCCGGTTCGTGCGGCACGTGTCCCGCACCGCGCTCACCGCTCTCTTGGCCGAGATCCGGGCCGGGGTGGCCGCGAACAGCGACGAGGAGGTGTCGTGATGAACCTCTTTTCGGGCGTTCGGGCCTTTCTGTCGCTGGCGCCGTTGGCGATGGACGCCGGTGCCACGCCGGTCCCGGGCGTGCTGCATCCTCCTATCGGCGTGCGCGTTTTCGTGCCGGTGACCACGGCGGAGGGCGACCAGATTCCGCGCGGTGTTCTGGCCGAACTCTGGCTGGACTTGACGGCGTTCGACCGGGAAGTCGCGGCGCGCGAGGTGCTCAGCCTGTCGCGAGATGGCGATCACCCCACGGTTCGATCGGCCATCGAGTTCGACGTTCGGACGTCGAACCTCCCGGTCCTGCTGGCCAGGCTCGGCGAGTGGAGCTCGGCCCTCAAGGTCCCTGGGCTGGTTTGGGAAACGGCGTCCGGCGATCAAGGAGTGGTCCCGGCTGCGGAGCACGGCCCCGCCGGCGTTCGCTACGAGCGCGTCGGGGAACCTCCCTACAGAACGATCCGTGACGCCTGGCCCGGCACGGCTGAGCCGTCCAGTCGCTAGCAAGTGCGGCGGAAACTGACCGCCCCCGCTACGGGTCGGGTTTCCGCCCTCAACTCTCGGCCGCCATGGCGGCGGCCCAAACCACGGCGGCGAATGTTTCGCCGCCGAGCGTCCCGAACGTACATCGGGAAGAAGGAAGACCCATGAAAGCATTTCTTCCGCACGTCGAGTCCAGCACGATCCTCTTGGCCGCCCGCGATTTGCCGCCAGGAGACCGCATCATCGTGGCCCGCGTTGCGCTCGGCAGCGGCGCCGTGGACGACGTCACGAGCGAGGTCAAGCGCTCAGCCGAAGCCGAGTACGCCGCCGCTCCGGGGCCGGAGCTCCCGCGGCCGTTCTTTTTGTCACCGGACGAGAAGGCCGGCTATGACGCGGCGGTTTGGCACACCGTTCGTTCGATGAAAGCCGGCCAGCCACCGCCGCCCGTCGCCGGGACGCTGCCGGCGCTGGCTACCCGCGCGACCCGCCTCAGCCGGGAGGGCGGCAACGCCATCGGTCAGAACACCAAGCGCGTCGCCAGCGCCAAAGAGGAACTGACCGACCACGAACGGCGGGAAGAGCTCGCGCGCGCCAAGTACGAGAGCGCCGGCGCCCTCGAACAGCAATCCTTCGTTCTGCGTGTCATCGAAGTGGTCGCGACGCTCATCGAGATCGGCCTCAACGTCCTGGTCGTGAAGAGCTACCTCGGGGGCTTCTCCGGAGCAGCCGGAACGAACCGGCTGCTCCAGGTCTTCGGCATCGCGATCATGATGTCCGCCGGCAGCTATCTGGCCGGCCGGCTTATCGCCCACTTCTTCCCGGAGATTGCGAAACGCCGGTGGCTCGTGACGGTGCTCGGGGTGCTCGGCCTCCTCGGGATCGTGAGTCTCCTCTTCGCCGTGGTCGGCCTCCGGTACGCGGCTACCGACGGCTACGGTGCCGAGAGCGCCCTGATCGGATCCTGGTCCCTGACCGTGTTGGCGGGTGCCAGCGCTGCCGCCTACCTCCTGATGATCGCCTGGATCCACAGCCGGCGGCGCGAGCTGGAGCCGGCGCTCCGGGAAGCTATCAAGCGCGAGGACGCCGCCGCCGCCAAAGGTCAGCGTCTCGGCAAGGAGCACACCAAGGCCGGTGAGGAGCTGGCGCGGGCGCAGCAAAATGCGGTCGCTCTCGAGTCGCTGGGCACGACCTTTGAAACGGCCACGCGGCTGGCGGCGGAACACGAGCGGAAGGTCGCCACCGCTATCGACCACCGCGTCAGCCGCGCCAAGAGTGTCCTCGAACTGCTGCTCCAGCTTGACCGGCCGAGTCGGGAAGCCGTGGTGTCAGAACTGTGGGAACTGGTACCGGCAACCGGCGTGCCGGGCGTCACTCCGAAGGCGCTCCTCTTGCTCATCGCCCTCCTCGGAACCCTGCCGGTTTTGCACGGCTGCACCGCGCCGACACCGGCCGTCACCGTGACGGTCTGCGACACAACCGGCGCCAGCCCCGAAAGCGTCTGCACCCATGGGATGCTCAAGCGCGCCTACTTTGCTCTTTCAACCGACCATCCGGCGGCCGAGAGCCACTTCATCGTGCTCCGGCCGAACAACTCCTACGCCACGACCAGAGTCTTGGCCGATCTGTCCCTGCCGGACGGCGACGGCGCGGCGGCGGAGGCGTTCATCGTCAAGTCGCTCGCGACCCTTGACCGCGTTGACCTCAGCGTCCATCCGAAGCGCAACGAGTCCGATCTCATCGACGCCCTCTTCGATGCCGAGGAACGGACGGCGCCCTTCCGCGCTCGCCACATCCAGCGGACCCTCCTCTTCGCGTCGGACGGCCTGACCATTAGCCCTATGTATGGCATCAACGCGGATCGAGGGCCGGTGCCGACGGGCAGCGCCGTGGTGTCGGCCCTCCGGCGGCTTGGCCTCACGCTCGACCTCTCCGCTTTCCGGGTTGAGGTCTGCGGCTTCGGTAACGCCGGCCTGACGGCCGCGAAGGCGGCCGCCCGTGACCGGCTGTGGGAAGAGCTGATCGAAGCCTTCGGCGGTCCGATGATCAACCCGGCCCCGACGTGCGCCGACCTCTATCCGCCGCTGCCGAAGAACGTGGCCGCCGCCGTCACGCGGTTCGAGGGGAGGCAGTAGATGCTCGCCCTCATCCTCGCCGCAATCGCGATCTTGATCATCTTCGGCCAGACCGACCTCGCGAAGCAGGTCTTCGGCAAGCTCATCTACGTCATCGTGGTGGGCGGGGTTGTGCTCGCCGTTCTCATGGTGGCCGCTCAGTTCGTGGGGCAGCACATCGTGGCGGTCACGCTGCTCGTGCTCGGGTTGGCCGTCCCCGTCGCGCTGTTCAAGTTCGCGACCGACCGGAACAGCCTCGCGAAGCGCCGGAAGCCGAAGAAGCCCACCTCGCGCAAGCTCCGGATCGACAGGTAGGGCCGGATGATTGACCTATCCGCCCTCGGAATCTGGCGCCACCGCCGAGGACGGGGGGCAGCAGCGCTGTCGCCTTCAGCAGAAGCGCAAGGCACCCTGCTGGGGGAGACCCCTGCCGGTGAGCGTGTGACGCTCCGGCCGCCGACCCTGGAGGCGTCGAGTAGCTCCCTGGTCTTCGGCGCGAGCGGCGTCGGCAAAAGCGTGGCGCTCGCCGCGTCGATAGTGGATGAGTACCTCGCGGCGGCGTTGCCCGGCGAGGGGGTGGTCATCGTCGACGTTAAGAACGACTTGATAAACGGCGTCTGCTCGGCCCTTCTCGCGGCTCAGCCCGAGCGAGCTGCTGGAGCTGGTGAGGTTGCCGACAAGGTCAGGTGGATCGATCCGTTCGCCGGCGGCTTCCCCCTCAACCTCAACAAACTCCCGGCAGGAGCGGTGCCGCTCGACATCCGCGCCGGGAGCATCGCCAACCTGATCTCCACGTTATCAACGGGGACTGGCGGCCAGGCCCACCTGACCGCGGGGTCCAGACAGATCGACCTCCTCACGAACGTCCTGCTCGGTGCGTTCACGATACGCCACCCAGCAGCGCACCCGCTCCTCGCCATCGACGCCCTCCAAATGAAAGATGGCTTGGGTTGGCTTGGGGCCAACACGACCAGCGACCGCGTCAAGCAGTTCTGCTCATCGACCGTGCTTTCGGAAGAGCTGAGAGTAAGCACTGCTGCTCGGCTCAGGGCCAGCTTCGCGGCCACGGAGGCGCTGGAGCAGATCGTGACCGCTTCTGCTTGCCTGGACTTCGACGAACTCATCAGCCCGGGGGTCACCGTCATCGTGCTCGGCGCGCCCATCGCGGGGCTCACGAGTTTGTCCGTCTTCTGGGCCAACCTTCTCGTCCGCCTCATCGCCGAGAGACTACTAGCCCGAAAGAGTAACGACCCGGCGAACCACCACGTACGTCTATGTATAGATGAAGCCCACCTTGTCGTCCCCGCGCTCCAGGATCTCGCCGAGGTCCTGATCACCACCGGCCGCTCAAGAAATCTGTCACTCGTGCTCGCCACCCAGTCGCCGGTCGGCATCGAGCACGCGGCGCCGGACTTGTGGCGGCTCCTGCTCACCAACACCCCTACCAAGATCCTTGGCCGTTTGTCGGCCCCGGATGCAGAACTGCTCAGCCGGGAACGTGCGCCCAAGCTCGGGAGTGACGCCACGGCCGGCGCGGTACGCGGCCGGCTCGTGTCCACCCTGACCTCCCTGCCCGACCGCGAGTTTATTTTACTCAAAGAGGGTTCATCGACCGCCTTCCGCTCCCGCGACGTGGACGTGGCGGGCTGGCGTGATGCGCTCGACCGACACGCCGACACCGTCCAGGCTATCCAGGAGCGCTACGCCTTACCTAAGACGACCAGCCGGCGCCTCTACCTTTCTGACCTCACCCCGCCGCCGAAGCGGCGTTCGAGCCGCGGATGGGGCCGTGGGGCGTCCGGTGTTCAGACGCCGAGCAGTACCGCTCCCGACTATCCAGGCCCGGCAGGGGCACTGCCGGGGCACCCATCCTCGGGCGCGGATGGCGAGTCAGGCTCGGCAGAACCGTTGGCGACTGCCGCTCAGGCACCCGCGCCGAAGAAGCCGCGCTCGCGGTGGGGCTAGACCATGCGCACCGTCATCCGCCTCATCCTGTCGTTGTCCCGCCTCCTCTTCGGCCTCCTGGTCCGGGGGATCGAGGGTCTTCTATTTGTAGCTGTTGGGCTGGTTCGCGGCGGTCGCGTCGTCCACGACGCCGTGAAGGCGTTCCCGAGCTGGTCGACCGGAGTGCTCCATTGCCCGCAGGGGCACGTGATCGAGCTGGACGACGATACGTTGTGGCGGTGCGAGGCGTGCAAGTTCCAGTGGCGCGGACGGGCGCCGTTCAGGTGCCCGAACGTCGAGTGCCCGGCACCGGACACGGCTTTCTTAGATTGCCGTATTTGTGGGGCATCAACACGAAATCCTCTTCGCTGGGGTCGGCCATGATCCGGCGCCCCCGCCCCGGCCGCACCGAGAGGCGAAAGACAACGGCGGCGCTCCAGCTCACCGAGCGTGACCTCGCGGTCCTCACGCTGATCGGGCGGGTTCGCTACCTCTCGACGGCGCAGATCACCTGGACGTTCTTTCCGTCGGCCGACCGTGCTCTCCGTCGGCTTCGGCAGCTCTTCGACGCGAAGCTCGTCGCCTTCACCCTGCTGTCCTCAAGGCATCCGACGCTCGTGTCGCTCACGAGGCACGGCGTGGCCGAGGTTGCCAAGCGCGAACCCGAGCTCGCCGAGTCGCTCGGCCTCGCCGGCCCGATCCGGGCGAGCGGCGTCCGCCACCACCTGATGGTCGTGGACGCCCGGCTCTACGCCGCCGAGGTGGCCCCGCTTCGGGGAGCTGAGCTCGCCCGATGGAGCAACCCCGGCGGCGGTCTCCACCGCGAGCTCGGCGTGAGCGCTTTCGGTCTGGCGCCGGACGGCCTCGCCGAGTTCCAGGCCAACACGAGCGGCGGCGACGCGCCGGAGCGGTCGATCGTCGCCGTCGAGGTAGACGCCCACACGGAGTCCGTCGGGCCGAAGGGGCCGCTCGCGAAGAAGGCCGAACGGTACGCGCGGCTCGCTGACGCCGATGAGGTGGACGCGCTCTGGATCGTCGCGACCGGTGGGGCGGAGCGACTCCGCGCGATCGAGGGCGTGTTCGACGCCGCGGGTCTCGGCGAGTGGTCGCGGGTCATCGCCCACGCACACGTCACGGAGAGGCCGGTCCGCGATCTGCCGACGCGGGCGGCGGCAGGATACGGGGTCGGACAAGCCGACCCTAGAAATCCACTTACGCCGGAGCACCGCAACCAGCGTGATTTGCGGGGTTTCGGAGATCGTGGCCCACCGGCGATCGGAGGGGTCGATTGGGGGGTCAGCGGCTGGGGTACCGGTTGGAGGCAGGGCCGATGACCTTCGACGAGACGAACACGACGCCGAGGGGAAGTGAGACCGTGCCAGTCTCGCCGCTCCAAATGCTCACCGTCGACGAGGTCGCGGTCATCCTCCGCAAGACGCGGAAGGCGACCTACGCGATGATCGAGCGTGGGCAGCTCCCCGGCATCGTGCGCCTCGGCCGGTCGGTCCGAGTGCGTCAGTCCGCCCTGCTAGACTTCCTATCCGGGCGTGCGCCGTCGCCGAGAGGTCGGCGATGAGCGTGCGAGTCCGGCACTACCGCAAGCGTGGGAAGGACGGCTGGGAAGTGGATATTCGCGTGCGCTACCCGAGCGGCGAGGAGTATCGCGAGCGCGTGAAGGCCCCGGTCAGCGGCAAGGCTGCCGCTCTGCGCTGGGGCCAGGATCGCGAAGCGTTCCTCTTCACGTCCGGTAAGCCGCCCGAGAAGAGGCAGGTGCACGAGCGTGAGGTGCCGACGTTCCAGGCGTTCGCACCGCGCTACATCGACGAGTACGCGAGGGCGAACCGGCAGAAGCCCTCGACCATCATCCAGAAGGAGCGGATGATCGCGTTCTACCTCATGCCCCGGTTCGGGAAGCTCCGCCTCGACGAGGTTTCCGACGCCGAGGTCTCCCGGCTCAAGGCGGACCTGTCCGACCTCAACGTGAAGACGGTCAACAACGTCCTCATCGTGATCCGGACGATGTTCAAGGCCGCCGTCGAGTGGGGCGTCATCGGGAAGTGGCCGGCGACGGTCAAGCTCCTCAAGGCACCGCGCATCGAGGAGCCGAAGTTCTACGAGCCGTACGAGTACGAGCGGCTCGTGGCGGCGGCCGAAGCGATCGATCCGCGCATCCACCTGCTCGTGCTCCTCGGTGGCGATGCCGGACTGCGTCTCGGGGAAATCATCGCGCTCGAGCAGACGGACGTGGATCTTCGGCGCGGCCTGCTCACGGTTCGGCAGAGCGAGTGGGAAGGGTTCCTGACGGCGCCGAAGTCCGGCCGGTCACGGAAGGTCGTCCTGACCGAGCGCTTGAAGAAGGCTCTCGCCGCGAACCGGCACCTCCGGGGAGCGCGCGTCCTGTGGCGCGACGACGGCTTCCCGAAAGTGACGCAGGTGCTCATCGCGAAGTGGATGCGCCGAGCGCAGCGCCGGGCCGGGCTCAGGGAGACCGGTGCCGTCCACATCCTCCGGCACACGTTCTGCTCGCGGCTCGCGATGGCCGGGGCATCGACGAAGGCGATCCAGGAGCTGGCCGGTCACCAGGAGATCACGACGACCCAGCGCTACATGCACTTGTCGCCGTCGGCGAAGTCGGCGGCCATCGCCCTGCTCGACGCCGGCGCGGACCTGGCCGCGGTCGGTCCCGAGGACGAGAAGGCAGGACTCCGCTCGGCTGCTCAGCCGGCGGCCGGCGCCCAGAATCTTGGAGACATGCTGGAGACGCCGGGAAGCAAAACCCCCTGAACCCTTAGGATCCAGGGGGTTTCGTGGTCGGGGAGACAGGATTTGAACCTGCGACCCCTTGGTCCCGAACCAAGTGCTCTACCAGGCTGAGCCACTCCCCGAGAAGTTCGTCGGGACAGCGCCTTCGCCACATCAGCGAACGCGCTGTTTGTCGCTGCCGACCGCGCGGCGACAGGAAGCGACCTTCTAGTCGGTCGAGAGCGGCGCGTCAATCGAAAAGCGCTCTCCCGTCGCGCCCGCCCGGCGCGGCAACCTCGACCCCTTGCCCGGCATCCAAGCCGTCGCTAACGCGTCTCACGCGGGCGATCGCCCGGTCGCCGGGAGAGGAGCGGGGAAAAAACGGTGGCGTCTCGAGCACCCAGCCCTGTCGCGCTCGCCGCGATTCCGGCGCGGCTCTCCGACTTCGTCCAGCTCGGCAAGCCGCGGCTGAGCGCGCTGGTCCTCGTCACCGCGGCCGGCGGGATGTGGCTCGCCCCCGGCCACCTGGCCCCGGTGAAGGCGGCCATCGCCCTGGCGATGACGACGCTGGCGGTCGCGGCGGCGAACGCCCTCAACGCCTACCTGGAGCGCGACACCGACGCCCTGATGCACCGGACGCGCACGCGGCCTTTGCCAGCGGGGCGCCTCGAGCCCCGCGCCGCCCTGGTCTTCGGGGTCACCCTCGCCGCCGCGAGCGTCGCGAGCCTCGTCTTTTCGGTGAACCCGCTCTGCGGCGCGCTCGCCGCCGTGGCCATCGTCTCCTACGTCGCGGTCTACACGCCGATGAAATACCAGAGCCCCCACGCGGTAATCGTCGGGGCGCTGCCGGGGGCGATACCGCCGCTACTCGGCTGGACCGCTGTCACCGGGCGCATCGGCCCGGGCGGTCTCGCGCTGGCGGCGATTCTCTTCGTCTGGCAACTCCCGCACTTTCTCGCCATCGCGCTGTACCTGAAGGACGACTACGCCCGGGCCGGCATCCGGGTGCTTCCGCTGACCCACGGTGACCGGGCGACGCGCGCCTGCATCGCCCTCTACTCGCTCCTGCTCGTGCCGGTGACGCTCGCCCTGCCCCGGCTGCACGTGGCGGGACCGAAGTACTTCTTCGCCGCCGCGGTGCTCGGCGCGGGCTTTCTCGGCTGGTCGGCGACGGGGCTCCAGGCCGGCGCCGGCAAACGCTGGGCGAGAGGGTTGATGCTCGCCTCGGTGGCCTACCTGACCCTGCTCTTCGCCGCGCTGGCGCTCGACGTGGCGTAAGGAGACGGACCGAATGTCCGACGCGACACGCACTCGGAAGGGCTCGCTCCTCCGACGGACCGCGACTCACCCCCTCCCGTGGGCGATCGTCCTCGGCGCGGCGCTCCTCTTGGGGCTCCCCGCCCTCCACCGCGCCCTCGCTCGACCCCCGCTACCGGTCCTGGGCAGCGTGCCTTCGTTCTCGCTCGTCGATCAGGACGGCAAGCCTTTCGGGAAGGCGCAGATGAAGGGCCATCCGACGGTGGTCGACTTTTTCTTCACCTCCTGCCGCTCGCTCTGCCCGCTGCTCTCGGCGAAGATGGAAAGACTCCAGCAGCGCTTTCGTGGGACAGACGTGAGGCTGCTCTCGATCTCGGTCGACCCGAGGAACGACACGCCAGCGGTGCTCCTCGGCTACGGCGCTCGATACCACCGGGACCCCTCCCGCTGGACGATGATCACCGGCGACCCGGGCGCGGTCGAACGCACGGTGGTCGCCGGCTTCAAGATCGAGCTGGAGCGGGCGGGAAAGAACGCGGCCGTCCCGGCGGACACCGTCATCCACGGCGGGAACCTGGTGCTGGTCGACGGCGCGGGGCGCATTCGCGGCTACTACCAGGCGGGCCAGGACGACCTCGCGCGCCTCGTCCAGGACGCCCGGCGGCTCGCGGCAGGAGGCGACGCGTGACCGGGAGCAGCCTCGCGGCGGTCAACGCCACCTTGAACGGAGTCAGCTTCTTTCTGCTCCTCGGCGGCTACCTTGCGGTGCGCGCGCGCCGGCCAGAGCTCCACCGCAAGCTGATGGTCGCCGCGTTCGTCGCGGCGGCGCTGTTCTTCCTGACCTACGCGGTGCGCTGGCTCGTCACGGGCACCGTCTACTTCCCCGGGCACGGCTGGCTCAAGGCGGTGTACCTGACCATTCTCTTCACCCACATGCCGCTCGCGATCCTGGTGGTGCCGCTCGCCCTCCGCGCGCTCTACCTCGCGCTGAAGGGTCGTTTCGCGGCGCACCGGCGAGTGACGCGCTGGCTCTACCCCCTCTGGACCTACGTCTCGGTCACCGGCGTCATCGTCTACCTGATGCTCTATCACCTGCCGGGGACCAGCGGCCCTCTCGTCCACCTCGCGAGCCGGGGCCTCTAGCCGCGCTTGGCCGACGTCATTCCGATCCATCGAGGCGCGAGAGCGGCGCAGCTTGCCTCGTCGGGGATGAGGCTCTTCCTCCTCTCCTGGGCCGGCACGTTCGTCACGCTCTTCGTCGCGTTCTTCTGGATTCGGGCGCGGCTCCCGCCGAGCACCTCGGCCGCGCTGCCGAAGTTCCCGTTGACGCTGCCGCTCATCGACACCGGCGTCGCCCTCCTGGGAAGCCTCGCCGGCCATCTCACCCTCCGCGATCTGCGCCGGGGGAATCGGCGGGCGGCCGGGGTTTTCCTCCTGGCGACGCTGCTTTCGGGCGGCCTCTTTCTTTCGCTTCAGCTCCTCTACTGGGCTCACGCCTGGCGGCAGGGCTTTCGGATCCTGGGGCCGGGTCGTGCCGACACCGCCGCCTTCGCGGGCTGCTTCTACGCGCTGACCGGCTTCCACGCCCTCCACGTCGTGGCCGCTCTCGTCGTGCTGGGCTGGATGGCCCCCGGAGTGCTGAGGGGCCGCTACTCGGCAAGCCGGCAGCATCCGGTGCGCCTGGCGATGGGGTTCTGGCACTTCGTCACCGGCGTCTGGCTCGCGGTGCTCCTGGCCCTGGTCGTCGCGTGACCCAAGCGGCCGGCCCCGGACCGGACGCGACAGCCGCCACCTGGCTGGAGGGCACCGAGAGAATCGATCTCCGCAATTCTTGCGCCGCGAGAAGCCCGGCGCGCGCGGGTTTTGCGCCATAGCGCAATCTTTTCGCGGCATCGGGAAGCCTCTGTCCCCCGGGAACCCCTGGCGCGCAAACAATGCGCCGGCCGGGCACCGGAGAGGGAGAAGCGGCCTGTCCGCCGGGCGAAGGTCGTGCTACACGAATCCCGAACGTCATGCCGCCCCTCGATTCGCAACCGGCATCCGCGGCAGCCGACGGACGCCTTTCCGATCTGTTCGCTCGCGTCGAGCTGCGGCTCGGCGCGCTCGAGCGGGTGCAGGTGCTCGCGCTGCACCGGCTCGCAAGCGAGCTCGAGCACCCGGTGACGCTGTCGGACCTGTGGCAGGCCGACTTCGGAGAGCTGGTGGCGGCCCCGGGGTTCGGCCCGGTCACCCTCGACGCGATCGAATCGTTGCGCGCCCGGACGCGCGTCGATCTGAAGGGGGTAGGAGCCCTCCTGGAGCCTGCCGCGGCGCATGAGGCGGACGCGCTCGCCGGCGAGCCGCGGCTCGGGCTCGGGCGCTCGGTTCTCCCGCTCGGGAAGCTCCCGGACGAGGCGGCGCTCGTCTTCACGGGCGAGTTGAAAGGCGCCCCGGACCAGGTCGGCCGGTATCTCTTGGGGGAGCTCGACCGCTGTCTGGTCCACGCGCGTCCGGTCGAGGTCACCGTCTTCCGGCACCGCTTGAGCTTGGGGGAAGCGCTGGAGACCTACCGGGAGCTGGGCGCCCAGATCGGCCTCGCGCACGAGCGAGCGCGGCAGCTCGAGGCGGAGTGCGTCGAGAAGCTCAAGCACGCGCTGCCGCTCGCGCCCGCCGCGGTGGCCGGCTACCTCCAGCGTTGCCCGGCGGAAACGCTCCTGGCCTCCTGCGCCGAGATGCGGGAGCGTTTCACCACCGAGCGGGGCGCGCTCAAGTTCCTGGAGGTCGTCGCCGGGCTTCGCCCGGGTACGCTGGTGCACGAGCACGACGGCGCGCTCTTGCACGGCCGGGACGCCTTCGACGAGTACTTCGCGCTCACCCCGGGACCGGTGCGGCTCGCCGAGGTGCTCCCCTATTTCGCGCGCCGGTGGGCGATGGACGCCGCCACCGCCCGCCGCCGGGTGGACGCCTTTGTCCGGGCCGGCGTCGTCGCGCTCCGGGGCGACGAGATGTTCCCGCGCGCCCTGAGCTCTCGCGCCGCCATCGCCCATGTCCTCGCCCGCGAAGAGCACCGCGGGGGCCGGCCGATGACTGACATCCTCAAGATTGTTCAAAAGGAGGGGCTGACCGCGCAGCCGCTCCCGAGGAGGCAGGACCGCTCCCGCAACCCTTGGATCTACCGGGTCGGACCGGGGCGCTACGCGCATCGGCGGTTCATCTTGGAGGGCGAGCAGCACCGGGAGCGGGTGCTGCAGAAGCTCGCCGAGGCATTGGAAGCGCACGGCGGCGAGGCGAACCTGGTGGAGCTCAAGCCGGTGATCGACCCGGACCATCGCCTGTCGTACGCGCTGGTGCGGCACCTGGCCCGGACCTTTGGCCGGGAGCACGGAATCCACTTCGTCGGCGTCAGCTCCATCGACACCGTGTCGCTCACCCCCGGCCACGGGCGGCGGTCGCTGCGCGAGGTGCTGGCGAGCGCGTTGGAGGAGGCGGAAGGGCCGCTGCCCTTCGAGACCCTTCAAGCCAGGCTCGGCGGCCGCTCGCGGCAGCACACCTACGAGCTATTGCGGGAGCTGAGGCAGGAGGGCCGGGTCCTCAGGGTCGGGCGGCACCAGTACTGGAGCGCGCGGCGGATGGTGCGGCCGGCGGAGGTGGAGGCGCTGCGGGAGCTGGTCGAAGAGGAGCGCGCGGCGGACCCGCGGCCGATGACGCTCCATTGGCTCGCGGCGCAGGCGCGGCGGCGGCTCGGGCCGAGGTGGACCGAACCGGTGACGCGGGCGGCGGCGTCCATCGCGGGGCGCGAGGCGGGCTGGCGGCTGCACGGGAGCCTCCTGGGGGGGCCGCAGGCGCCCGACGCGAGCCTCCCGGCGATTCTCCACCGCCACCAGGCGGGCGACGATTCGGCCGAGGCGCAAGCACAGCTCCTCGAAGCGCTGGTCCGGGCGACGCCGCGCGAAATCCGGATCGCGATCCGCGGCCGAAAGCGCGGCGCCGGCCGCCAGCAGCACGCCCAGGCGTCGCCGTCGACCGCGCTCTAGAAGCGTTCCCGTCGAGCGCGCT
Organism: Myxococcales bacterium; assembly: GCA_021787845.1. Classification (GTDB taxonomy): domain Bacteria; phylum Myxococcota; class Myxococcia; order Myxococcales; family JAJYLH01; genus JAJYLH01. Next base: position 55,473 of record JAJYLH010000023.1, read on the forward strand.
GGCGCGGGCCTTCGGCGGCCGACCTCAGAGCGGGAGAGGTCGGTCGAGCGCGAGCGACCGTGCGCGCCGACGCGCCGACGCCTGGCTTGCCGAAGGACCGACTTCGCGCGAGAGTAGCGGAAACCTCTCTGGCCGAGGAGCCGCAAATGCCCGCGCACAACCCGTTCACGCCGGAGCACGACCTGTTTCGCCAGTCGGTCCGTTCGTTCGTGGAGAGGGAGCTGGCGCCCCACGCGCAGGAGTGGGACGAGGCCGGCCTCTTCCCCCGCGAGGTGTTCAAGAAGCTCGGCGACATGGGCTTCTTCGGAATGCGCCATCCGGTCGACGCGGGTGGCCAGGGCTTGGACTACTGGTACGTCGTCGCCTTCGCGGAGGAGATCGTCCGCTCGCGCAACGCCGGCCTCAACATGGCGATGCTGGTCCAGTGCGAGATGGCGACGCCGGTGATCAGCGAAATCGGTACCGCCGAGCAGAAGCAGGAGTTCGTCGCGCCCGCGCTCGCCGGCGACAAGATCGCCGCCCTCGGCATCAGCGAGCCCGACGCCGGCAGCGACGTGGCGAACTTGAGGACCACCGCCAAGAAGGACGGCGGCGACTACGTGATCAACGGTTCGAAGATGTGGATCACGAACGGCACCCGCGCCGACTTCATCACCCTCGCCGCGCGCACCGGCGGGCCGGGTTTCGAAGGCATCTCGCTCTTCACCTTCCCCACCGACACCAAAGGGTTCTCGGTCTCGAAGAAGCTGCACAAGGTGGGGAACCTGTCGAGCGACACCGCTCTCCTCTATTTCGAGGATTGTCGGATACCGGCCCGGTACCTGCTCGGCGAGGAGGACCAGGGTTTTTATTACATCATGATGAATTTCCAGGGCGAGCGGCTGGTGGCGGCGGTGAGCGCGGTGGCGGGGGCGGAGCAGATGGTGCGGGACGCCATCGCCTACGGGAACGAGCGGCAGGCGTTCGGGCGGCCGCTGGTGAAGTTCCAGGTGTGGCGGCACAAGTTCGTCGAGCACCTGACGGCGATCGAAGCGGCGAAACGGCTGGCGTACCGGGCGGTGGAGCTGTTCGACGACCCGGAGACGCGGCCCGGCGCGGTGAAGGAAATCAGCATGTCGAAGCTCTTCGCCGGCGACCTGGTGCAAAAGGTGGCCTACGACTGCATGCAGTTCCACGGGGGGATGGGATACGTGACGGAGACCGACATCGCCCGCGCCTGGCGGGACTCGCGGCTCGTGACCATCGGCGGCGGCACGAGCGAGGTGATGAAGGAGATCCTGACGAAGCTGGTTCCGGGGCTGTGAGGCGGGGAGGCTCGAATGCGCATCCTCCTCGAGCTGTTGGCGGCAGCGGTGCTGCTCGGCGGATGTGGTAAAGCAGGGCTTGGCGAGAGCTGCACCCAGCCCGGACACACGGACGAATGCCAGTCGAGCCTCGTCTGCGCCACCGAGCCGGCCGGTCCGGTCGTCTGCCTGAAGCTCTGCACCGACCAATCGCAGTGCGCCACCAACGAGAACTGCAACGGCACGCCGACGACGCTGAAGGCGTGCGAGCCCAAGTAGCGTTGGGGGCGCAGCCTCGGGCCCGTGGCTGGAAGGCAACGACCCGTTGGAGTCGTGCTGCCCTGGACCGCTCACCCTGAGCTACGGAGCCGCGAGATCTTCCTGGTGCCCGCAGCTTCTCGACCCCGGGCGCCAACTCGTGGGATGGGAGGAGCAAGAGCGAAACCCATCATCGCGCGCTCGCCGATGGGCTGCGCTCCGCTTCACCCATCCTACGGTTTGGGTTGGGGTGTCGCCCGCGCGACGCGTAGTCGAAGGTCGAGCGGCACCGGGGATTCTGGCTTCGTCTCCTTCGATGCGCTTCCGGCTGGCGCTAGCGCTCCTGTTCGGCGGTGAGGCCGCCGGGGCGGTACGAGACCAGGTCGAGCTTCATCGTGCCAACGAAGAAGTCGGCGGCGATCTGCACGGGCAGCCGTCGATCGTCGTCGGAGATCCACAGCGTCAGGTCGCGATGGGCGTCGAACTTGCCTCCGAAATGGGTGCGCAGCCGGACCACCTTGGTCTGGAAGGTGCCCGCTTGGGTCTTGAGCTGCTGCCGGCCGACGACGGTGCCGGTCAGCCGCCAGCTCTTGCGGCCGCACCAGACGGGGACGCTGAAGCGGCTGCCGACCGCCAGCGGCCGGCCGCGCAGCTCGAAGAAGGCGGCGAGGAGGTCCTGCGCGCCGGGGAGCATCGGGTGCGCGCTCTCGACGGTGCGGCCGTCCTTCGTCTCCTGCACCAGCGCTTTCGCCCCCTGGTAGCGCACCCGCTCAACACGGTTCTCCTTGCCGACGCGGGATTCGAGAAGCGTTCCGATCGACCGGTCGTGACGGGGTTCGAACTCCGAAACGAAGTGCTGGCGGATGCGGTACATCAGCCAGGCGAGCCCCTGCGTCTTCGCGTGGACGTCGATGGGCCAGACGGCTCTTCCGTCGCTCCGGTCGCGCTCGACCTGGACGGTGATCTTGCCGGCGTCGAAGTTGAGGTAGCTCGCGCGAAAGAGCAGCTCCTCGCCGGGCTGAAAGGGGGGCGTGTTGGCGCGAGCGGGTGCGATCCCGACGAGAAGCGACAGCGCCGCCGCCCCCCATGCGAGCCATCGGCCGATCGAGCGACGGGTGGCGCCGGTGGCGGGACGCTTCATGGAAAGGTCGAACAACCTCGCGCCAGCGTCATTCCGCCTCGCCAGATCGGACCGATCGGTCGGATCGGACCGATCGGTCTGATGGATTCCGAGGCACCGCGGACTAGTGCTTGAAGAGCTTGTCGAACGCGGCAGCGCTGGACGTCGGCTCGTCGGTCGGGCGCTTGCCACCGAAGAGCGCGTCGAACGCGGCCTTCGCCTGCTCCCCACTAGCACCGGTCTCCCTCTCCAGCAGCCCACGGCGGTGCTCGAACCAGGCGCAGAAGTTGGCGCGGGCCGGGTCGCGGATGGTCTCCTCGGCGAGCGCTTGCGGTTCCCGGCAGGGGCGGGAGAGGCGCGGGTCGTAGTTGCGGCACTGGACGCAGGCGTGCAGCTCGGCCCCGCAACGCGGGCACTCCTCGCGACGCCCGGCCTTCTGGTCGAGCGCCAGCGGCTCGCGGCAGGCGGCGCAGTAGAGGCGGGAATCGTCGTTCATCGCACTTCTCCTCCGGCGAGCGGGGCGCCGGCGCGTGCGGCGTGCACCGCGCTGACCCGCGGGACCGGCCGGTGACCGCTCGCGAACGTTCGGAAGGGGCGAACGCGTACTCCTGCGACAACATGCCGCAGGCCGGACCCCGCTTGCGTCCATAACACGTGTTCGCGGCGGACCAGCGTCCAGGCGACCGGATCGCGGAGGCCGGTCCCCGACGTCGTGCCCGCGGCCCAACCGACACCTGGCGTCGCTCGCGCGACGCAGGGGCAGAGCGCTCTCGTACTTTAGGTCCGGTTCAACTGTCCAGAAGGGCGACGAATGGCCTTCTGGGCGGGGGCGGAGCGCTGTCGTTGGGGAAGAGCGAAGCGTCTCGGCGGCCGCGGCATCGAAAAGCACGTCCGCGGGCACGTTCGTCCCGACTGGAGCCGAAGGATCACCACGTGGCGCGTTTCTTGTTTCCCCGGTGGGCCAACTGGATTCCGACGATCGTGGTCTTCGGCATCCTGGGGCCGCTCCTGCTCGCGACGGTCGCGGGCCTCTGGTACTATGGGTCGGACAAGTACCTCTCGGTCGGCTACACGCCGAAGCAGCCCATCGCGTTCAGCCACAAGCTGCACGCGGGGGACATGGGCATCGACTGCCGCTACTGCCACAACACGGTGGAGAGGAGCGCTTTCGCTGCCGTCCCTTCCACGCAGATCTGCATGAACTGCCACTGGAAGGTGAAAACCGAGAGCGTCGCTCTTCTCCCGCTTCGCCGCTCCTGGGCGACAGGGGAGCCGATCCCCTGGGTGCGGATTCACCGGCTGCCGGACTACGTCTACTTCGACCACTCGGCGCATCTGGCGGCGGGGGTCGGCTGCTCGACCTGTCACGGGCGGGTCGACGAGATGGTGCGGGTCGGCCAGGAGGCGCCGCTGACGATGGGCTGGTGCCTGGAGTGCCACCGCAATCCAGCACCGTACCTGAGGCCCTTGGACCAGGTGACCGACATGGCGTGGAAGCCGAGCCTCGGCGCGGTGCCGCACGGCGTGTTGCGCAACTCGGTGGGGCGGGCGCTCCAGCCGCCGACCCACTGCTCGGGGTGCCATCGATGAGCGAGCGCGCGGCGTTTCAGTACGGCACCGATCGGCCGGCGAAGAAGCAGTGGCGAAGCCTCGAGGAGTACGCGGAGACCGAGGCGTTCCAGGAGGCGGTGAAGAACGAGTTCCCGGAAGGCGCGGCGGACCTCGTCGACCCGGTGGGGCGGCGTTCGTTCATCGGGCTGATGGGCGCGTCGCTCGGGCTCGCGGGGTTGACCGGCTGCCGGCGGCCGCTGGAGCACATCCTTCCCTACCAGAAGCGGCCGCCGGACCTGATCCCGGGCCGGCCGATGTACTTTGCGACGGCGTTTCCGTTCGCCGGGACCGCTATCGGTCTGCTCGTCGAGTCCAACGAGGGGCGGCCGACCAAGATCGAGGGCAACCCGGCGCATCCGGACTCGCTGGGAAGCGCCAACCACTTTGCGCAAGGCTCGATTCTCGACCTCTACGACCCGGACCGTTCGCCGGAGCCGCTGGAAAGGTTCCAGAAGCGCTCCTGGGACCAGGCAGCGGCGCTGCTCACAGCGCGAGGCGCCCTCGCGGCGAAGGCGCAGGGCGCAGGGCTGTGGATTCTGACCGAGGCTCACCGGTCGCCGACGCTGGCGCGCAAGCTCCTCGAGCTCACGCGAAAATGGCCGAAGGCGCGCGTCATCCGCTACGACCCGCTGACGCGCCGAAACGGCCGCGAAGGCGCGCATCTCGCGTTCGGCCGGCGGCTGGAGCTCGTGCCCGCGGTCGAGAAGGCGAAGATGATCGTCTCGCTCGACTCGGACTTCCTCTTCTCCGACGGCAGCCCGGTGAAGAACGCGCGCGGGTTCGCGAACGGCCGCCGCATCAGCGGGCCCAAGGCCGACCTGAACCGGCTCTACGTCGCCGAGGCGGGCTTTTCCGTGACCGGCGCGAACGCCGATCACCGGCTGCGGCTGCGGAACCGGGAGATTCCGCTCGTCGCGTTCGCGCTCGCGCGCGCGGTGCAGCAGCGCGGAGTCGACCTGGGGCCAGGCCTCGCGGCGCAGCTCAACGTGCCGGTCGAGCTTTCGGAGCCGACCGCGCCGAAGTGGATCGCCGCGGTGGCAGACGAGCTGGTTCAGCGGCGGGCGGAAGGGGTGCTGGTCCTCGCCGGGCAGCGGCAGCCGCCGGAGGTCCACGCGGTCGCGCAGCTCCTCGACATCGCTCTCGGTCAGCTCGGCCGCACCGTCCGCTACGTACAGGCCTTCGACGAGACCGACGACGGACCCGAGTCGCTGTTGGCGCTCGCCTCGGCGATGCACGCGGGCGAGGTCCAGACGCTCCTGGTTCTCGGCGGCAACCCGGTGCACGACGCGCCGGCGGACGCGCGCTTCCAGGACGCTCTCGCGAAGGTGCCGGTCTCGATTCACCTCGCGCCGCTCCTCGACGAGACGAGCCGCTACGCGACCTGGCACCTCAACCAGGCGCACTACTTGGAGCAGTGGAGCGACGTGCGAGCCGAGGATGGCACCGCGAGCATCGTCCAGCCGCTGATCGCGCCGCTCTTCGATGGGCGGACCGACGCGGAGGTGGTGGAGCTGCTGCTCGGCGGCAGCGCGCGCGCCTACGAGCTGGTGCAGGGCACCTGGTCGGCACAAGCGCCGCCGGGGCCCTTCGAGGCGGGCTGGCGGCGGTCGTTGAACGACGGGGTGATTTCCGAGACCGCGTTTCCGCTGGAGACGCCGGCGATCGACCCGGCGGGGCTCGTGCAGGCGCTGGTGGCGTTCACGGCGGCGCCGAAAGCCGGGTTCGAGCTGGTCTTCTTCCCCGACGCGCACCGGTGGGACGGGCGCTTCGCCAACAACGGGTGGCTGACCGAGATGGCCGACCCGATGACGACCATCACCTGGGACAACGCGGCACTCCTGTCCCCCAAGACCGCCGCCGCTCTGGGCATCCGACTCTCGGGCACGACGTACGAGACGCCGACCGGCGGCGCGCGGCCGGACCGGCTGAACTACGACCACTTCGCGACCGAGATGCTGGACCTCACGCTGGCGGACGGGACCAAGCTCTCGATGCCGGCGTTCATCCAGCCGGGGCTCGCCGACGACACCATCGCGGTTACCATCGGCTGGGGTCGAACGAACGCCGGGAAGATCGGCAGCGGCAAGGGTTTCGACGTCGGCCCGCTGCGGCGGTCGACCGATTTCTGGGCCGTCCAGAACGTGCGCGCGGTCAAGGGAAGCGGCCTGTACAAGCTCGCCCGGACCCAAGAGCACAACGTGATGGAGCACCGGCCGCTGGCGGTCGAGGCGAACGTCGCCGAGTTCGAGAAGAACCCGCGCTTCGTCGACGAGGAAGTCGAAAAGCTCAAGCTGGTTCCTTTGAACCTCTTCTCGCCCAAGGACGCGATGAAATACGAGGGCCAGAAGTGGGGAATGGTCATCGACCTCGGCACCTGCATCGGCTGCCAGGCGTGCACCATCGCCTGCCAGGCGGAAAACAACATTCCCATCGTCGGCAAGGAGGGCGTGCTCTTCGGCCGCGAAATGCACTGGATTCGCATCGACCGCTACTACACCGGCGAGCCGGAGGAAGCGGAAGCGATCTACCAGCCCGTTCCCTGCATGCAATGCGAGAACGCGCCGTGCGAGCTGGTGTGCCCGGTGGCGGCGACGCAGCACTCGGAAGAGGGCCTCAATGAGATGGTCTACAACCGCTGCGTCGGCACCCGCTACTGCATGAACAACTGCCCCTACAAGGTCCGGCGGTTCAACTGGTTCAACTTCAACCGCGACGTGCCCGAGCTCAAGCGGATGCAGTTCAACCCGGAAGTGACGGTGCGCTCCCGCGGCGTTATGGAGAAGTGCACCTACTGCGTCCAGCGCATCGAAGAAGCGCGCATCGCCGCCAAGCGCGAGCAGCGCAACGAAATCCGCGAGGGCGAGGTGATTCCGGCCTGCGCGCAGAGTTGTCCGACCAACGCCATCGTCTTCGGCGATTACAACGATCCAAACAGCATGGTTTCCAAGCAGACGGCGCAGCCGCGTATGTACAAACTGTTGAACGAGCTCAACACCCAGCCGCGCACCCGGTACCTGGCGCGCATCAAGAACCCGAACCCGGCCCTGGAGAGCGCATGAGCGCGAGCCCCGCGCAGGCCGAGCTCGCGCCCGGCGCTTACGAGTACGATCAGTCGTTGACCCTCGACGAGAGCCCGGCGACCCGTCCGCCGCTGGTCTTGGGCGCTAAGAACTTCCACGACATCACCGAGCAGGTTTCGGACATCGTCGAGCGGCGCACGCCGCGGCCATGGGTGCTGCTCCTGGTCGCGGCGATCAGCCTCTTTCTGGTGCTCCAGGGCTCGCTCTATCGCCTGGTGACGACGGGCATCGGCGAGTGGGGCAACAACTCGCCGGTCGGCTGGGCCTGGGACATCACCGGCTTCGTGTTCTGGATCGGCATCGGGCATGCGGGCACGCTGATCAGCGCCATCCTCTTCCTTTTCCGGCAGAAGTGGCGCACCTCCATCAACCGCGCGGCGGAGGCGATGACCCTCTTCGCGGTCGCCTGCGCTCTGATCTACCCGGTCTTCCACGTCGGCCGACCGTGGCTCGCGTACTGGCTCTTCCCGCTGCCCAATCAGATGACGATGTGGGTGAACTTCCGTTCGCCCTTGATGTGGGACGTCTTCGCGGTCAACACCTACGGCACGGTGTCGCTGCTCTTCTGGTTCACCGGCCTCGTGCCGGACGTCGCGATGCTGCGCGACCGCGCGGTCACCCGCGGCCGGCAGATCGTCTATGGCATCCTCTCCTTCGGTTGGCGCGGGAGCCATCGCAACTGGCTCAACTACGAAAAGGCATACCTGATTCTCGCCGGCATCTCTACGCCGCTGGTGCTCTCGGTCCATACGGTGGTCTCGATGGACTTCGCGACCAGCGTCATCCCCGGCTGGCACACCACGATCTTCCCGCCCTACTTCGTCGCCGGCGCCGTCTACTCCGGGTTCGCGATGGTCATGACCCTGATGCTGATGGCCCGCCGCGCCTACCGCTTGGACAACCTGATCACCATCCGCCACATCGAGAACATGAACAAGATCATCCTCGCCACCGGCGCCATGGTCTCCTACTCGTACATCATGGAGTTCTTCATCGCCTACTACTCGAACGACCCGTACGAGCGGTTCCACTTCATCAACCGCGAGTTCGGTCCCATGTGGTGGGCCGGTTGGACGATGTTCACCTGCAATGCGCTCATCCCCCACCTCTTCTGGTTCAAACGCATCCGCCGGAGCATCCTCGCCTCGTTCATCATCTCGATTTTCGTCAACATCGGCATGTGGTTCGAGCGTTTTGTGATCATCGTCTCCAGCCTCTATCGGGACTACCTGCCGTCCGCTTGGGGCTACTTCCATCCGCGGCTGGTGGACATCACGACCTTCGGCGGCACCTTCGGGCTGTTCTTTTCGCTATTCCTGCTCTTTTCCCGGTATCTGCCGATGATCGCCGCGAGCGAAATCAAGGGCGTCATGCCCGAAGCGAATCCGCACGCGCACGACCCGACCGGCGAACATGCGACGCACGGGCCGGACCTCCTGGAGGCGGCTCATGTCCGCACCTGACGCGCTCCTCGCCGGCGCGGACGCGACTCCCCCGCCGCCGTGGGGACTGGTCGGCTTCGTCGAGACGGCGCCGCACATCTATCGGACGTGCGAGGCCTTGCGCGACGCGGGCTACAAGAAATTCGACGCCCACACGCCCTTCCCGGTCCACGGCCTCGAACATGCGATGGGCCTGAAGCCGTCGCGCCTGCCGTGGATCGTCCTCGTCTGCGGCACCCTCGGCGCTTTGAGCGCGCTCGCGATGATGATCTGGATGAACGTGATCGACTACCCGATGAACATCGGCGGCAAGCCCTTCCTGACGATTCCGTCCTACGTGCCCATCACCTTCGAGCTGACGATTCTCTTCTCCGCGATTGGCACCTTCTTTGGCAACTGGGGCTTGAGCAAGCTGCCCAGGTACTACGACCCGGTGATGAGACACTCCTCTTTCCATCGCGCCACCGACGACCGCTTCTTCGTCTCGGTCGAAGCGGCGGATCCGAACTTCGAGCTCGCCCGGACGCGCGCCCTCCTCGAAAACCTGGGCGTCAAGGACGTCGAGGAGGTGGCGCCGTGAGCCGTTTCAGCGGCACGGCCGCCGTTCGCGAGAACCCAGGGGCTTTTCAACCGCACCCGTCGTCCGATCAGACCGATCGGTCGGATCGGTCCGATCGGTCTGATCGCCTGCGGTTCGGCCACACGTGGCCGTTATCGGCGGTCGCTGTGATGGCGCTCGCGTTCTCCGCCTGTCGTGGCTCGGTCAGCACGCTGCCGCCGGTGCACATCTGGCATGGCATGGAGTGGCAACCGAAGTACCACGACCAGGGCGAGAGCAGGTTCTTCGCCGACGGCCGCGCGATGCGCCCGCTGGTTCCCGGCACGGTCGCGCACGGGTTTCTCGACGAGGACACGGTCTTCTATCGCGGCATGGAGAACGGCCAGTACGTCGCGGAGCTGCCGCTCGCGAAAGTGGAGAGCGCCTTGCGCGTCGACTCGCTCGCGGCGGTCATGCAGCGCGGGCGGCAGCGGTTCAACATCTACTGCGCGCCCTGCCACGACACCACCGGCAACGCGCAGGGGCTGGTCGTCCAGCACGGTTATCCGACCCCCTTGAACCTCTCCAGTCAGGATCCTCTCGGCGCGCCCGACGGGAAGCTCTTCGGCTACATCACCGACGGCATTCGCAACATGCCGCCCTACGGGCCGGAGATTCCCGTCGCCGACCGCTGGGCCATCGTCGCCTGGGTCCGGGTGATTCAGCGCAGCCAGCACGCGACCGTCGCCGACGTGCCCGCCGCGGAACGTGGCCACATCCTCCCGGAGGAATCGCCGTGAACCACTCTTCGCATGTCGGTCCCGACAGCGAGTACGTCGGCAAGCGGCTCGCGGGCACCGTGCGCATCGTCGGGCTCGCCGTGTTTCTCATCGGCCTCGGGCTGTCCATCGCAGCGTACCTCACCGACCCCGACCGCTTCAGCCGAGGCTATCTCGTCGGCTTCCTCTGGGCGCTGACCCTCGCGCTCGGCGGCCTCGCGTTCGTGATGCTCCAGCATCTGACGAAGGCGGGATGGTCGGTCGCGCCGCGGCGCAGCGCCGAATGGCTGGCGAGCGCGCTGCAGTGGTCCTGGGTTCTCGCGATCCCGCTGATCTTCCTTGCCGGCCGGGCATTCAGCCTCTGGATGGGCGTCCACTGGCAGGGCGACAAGGATCTCGCGGCCAAGCACGGCTACCTGAACGTCCCCTTCTTCGCGGTGCGCGCGGTGGGTTACTTCGCGCTCTGGTTCTTCCTGGCGCGGGTATTCGTGAAGACGAGCCGCAAGCAAGACGAAACGGGCGACCCTTCCCTGACCACCAAGATGCAAGTCTGGTCCGCGCCGGCCGCGTACTTCTTCGCTTTCAGCATCACCTTCGCGGCGTTCGACTGGCTGATGAGCACCGACCCCTACTGGTTTTCCACCATCTTCGGGATGTACGTGATCTCCGGCTGCATCGTCAGCGGCGTCGCCGCCATCGCGCTGATGCAGATCGGCTTCCAGCGCGCGCGCGTGATGAGCCGCGTCTCGAGCATCGAGCACCGCCATGACCTGGGCAAGCTGCTCTTCGGCTTTACCATCTTCTGGGCCTACATGGCGTTCGTGCAGTTCTTCCTCATCTGGTATTCGAACATCCCGGCGGAGACCGAGTGGTACACGCATCGCTGGTTCACCGAGGCCGGCTTGCACTCGGGCTGGATGCCCTGGAGCCTCGCGCTGATGGTGCTCCAGTTCTGGGTCCCGTTCTTCCTGCTCCTCTCGCGGTTCCCGAAACGCAGCTACTTCGGCCTGACGCTCGGCGCCATCGTCGTCCTGGTCGCGCACTACATCGACATCTACTGGATCGTGATGCCGAATTTCTACACCGCCGGCCACTTCAGTTGGATGGACCTCGGCGGCGTCTTCGTCCCGGCGGGCGCGCTCGTCACCTGGCTCGGCGTGCGGGCGGCGCGCGATCCGGTCTTTCCCCTCAAGGACCCGCGTCTCCACGAAGCGATGTCGCTCGTGAACCTCTGACGGAGCCCCGATGAGCAACGGGCAAGTGCGCAGCGAACAGGACCGGCCCAAGACCCTCATCGTGGTCGTCGCGCTGATCGTGGGTGTCGTCACCTTGATCGTGATCGGCGCCGGGCTCAAGGAATACTACGAGTTCGCGATTCGCGACGAGATCACCAAGGAAGAGCTGGCACCGGTCGACGCACGGCGGCTCGCGCTCACAAAGCTCGAGCAGCGGCATTTGACCGAGTACGAGTGGGTCGATCAGACGAAAGGCGTCGTGCGTATCCCCATCGACCGCGCGATGATGCTGACCATCCGCGATTGGAACACCCTGCCCGCGCATCTCGCACCCGCGACGGCCCCCGCTCATCCCGAGCGCAGCCGCGGGACGCCGACCCCTGGGGCCCCCTCGCCCGAGCGGGTCATACCGGCTCAACCCGAGCGCAGTCGAGGGACCAAGAACGGAGGCACGAAATGAGAACCGACGCTTCCTCGTCCTCATCCTCTGCGGCCGCAGACGGCTTGGCTCGTCAGACTGATCGGTCCGATCGGTCGGATCGGTCCGATCGGTCCGATCGTCGCGCCGGCACGGGATTCACCAGGCTGCCGGATTGGATCCGTCTCGTCGGACTGTTGCTCCTCCTCGCCCTTCCGGCTCGCGCGGCGCCGTCCCTCGATCAGCAGCTCAATCCCACGAGCGCCGTCGGTCTTCCTCCGCAGCTCGAGGGCGTCGGCATCTTTCCCAGGATGGGCGCCACGGTTCCCAAGGATGTGCCGCTCGTCGATCAGAACGGCAAAGCGGTTGTCTTCGGCGACTACATCCGCGGCGACAAGCCGGTGGTGCTGGTCTTCGCCTATCTCACTTGCCCGATGCTCTGCCCGCTGGTCCTGAACGGCACGATGGAAGCGATGAAAGGCATGCCGCTCGTGCCGGGCAAGGACTACCGGGTGGTGGCGGTCAGCTTCGACCCGCGCGACACGCCGGCGGGCGCGAAAGCGAAACGGGCGGAGCTCCTCAAAGGGCTCGGCCGCCCGATGGGCAAGGGCGCGTGGACGTTCCTCACCGGGAAGGCGGCCGACGTCAAACGGCTCGCGGACGCGGTGGGCTTCAAGTACCGCTGGCTTCCGAAGAAGAAGCAGTTCGCGCACGCGGCGGGCATCTTCGTTCTGACGCCCCAGGGCAAGCTGTCGCGCGTCCTCACGGGCATCCGCTTCGCGCCGGAGCAACTGCAGCTCGCGCTCACTGATGCCTCCCGGGGAACCATCTCGTCGGTGGTCTCCAAGCTGCTCCTCTTCTGTTTCTGCTATTCGCCGGTCAAAGGCAAGTACGTGCTCGCGGCGACGCGCGTGATGAGCGCGGGCGGCGCGCTGACGGTGCTCATTCTCGGCCTCTACCTCGGTCTGCACTTCTGGAACGAGCGGAAGAGGGCCTGCCGCAACGCCTTGGCCGGTGGGGCATCGGAAGGCTGAGAGGGTTTCATGGCCGCGGACGCCGCGACGAACTTCGTTATCCACCTCGGCTCGTTCTGGCTGCCCAGGCAGGGCTCCACCCTGGCGCCGCAGGTCGACCGCGGGTTCGACCTGGCGCTCTACGTCGGCGTCGCGTTCTTCATCCTGGTCGTGGTGCCGCTCGTCCTCTTCGTTTGGAAGTATCGCCGCCGCCGGGCGCACGACGTCGGCAAGCCGACCGGACACAACACCGCCATCGAGATCGCCTGGACCGTGATTCCGCTGGCGATCGTGATGGCGTGCTTTCTCGTCGGCTTTCGCGGCTTCTTGCGCGCCTCGGTCGCACCTGCCGGCGCGTACGAAATCCAGGTGACCGCGCACAAGTGGGCTTGGCATTTCCAGTACCCGACCGGCAAGAGCACCGACAACGAGCTGCGCATCCCCGTCGGCCGGCCAGTCAAGATGGTGATGAGCTCGCAGGACGTGATTCACGGCTTCTTCATCCCCGAGTTCCGCGTCAAGGAAGACGTCGTGCCGGGGAGCTACACCAGCGTCTGGTTCACGGTGCCGAAGCCGACGCAGACGCTTCTCGAATGTACGCAGTATTGCGGCCTCGGCCACTCCGGGATGCTGGCGAAGGTCATCGCGATGCCCGACGCGGACTTCGACAAGTGGGTGCACCAGGTCAAGCTGCAGGGGAGCCCCGTCGCCATCGGCCGAGGCCTCTATACGTCGAAGGGCTGCTCCGGGTGCCACTCCATCAACGGAACCCGCATCGTCGGCCCATCGTTCAAGGGCCTCTGGGGAACGACGTCGCACCTCTCCGACGGCCGCAACCTCGTCGTCGACGAGAACTTCGTCCGCAAGCACATCCTAGACCCGCGGTCGCTGCCCGTCACTGGCTATCCCCAGGTGATGCCTTCGTTCAAAGGACAGCTCACCGACGAGCAGATCAACGACATCATCGCTTTTCTGAAGACGGTGAAGTAGACATGTTCAGGAGGACATCGGTTCCAAGACCACGCTCCGCAGCCATTCCCGCTCATCCTGAGCGCAGTCGAAGGATGGGCGCACCCGCGAGAACCCGCTCGCCCTTCGACTGCGCTCAGGACGAGCGGCTTTTCGCTTCGCCTGAGCAGGCGCATTAGGCGAGCGTAAAGGAGGTGAACGATGTCCGATAGCACCACTCCCGCTCATCCCGAGCGCTCCGCCCCCGCTCATCCCGAGCGCAGTCGAGGGACGGCCGCGGGCACGAATTATCTGAACGCCCAGCGCGGCATCAAGAGCTGGCTGACTACGCTCGACCACAAGCGCATCGGCATCATGTACCTGGTGAGCGTGCTCACCGCGTTCCTCTTGGGCGGCATCTTCGCGCTGATCATCCGCATCAAGCTCCTCTTCCCCGGTCACTACCTGATCACCCGGGCGCAGTACAACGAGCTCTTCACGCTGCACGGCGCGATCATGATTTTCCTCTTCATCATCCCGTCGATTCCCGCGTCGCTCGGCAACTTCTTCGTCCCGATGATGATCGGCGCCAAGGACGTCGCCTTCCCCCGCCTGAACCTGATGTCGCTCTACATCTACTGGGTCGGCGCGGCGATGGCGCTGCTCGTCATCCTCATCGGCGGCGTCAGCACCGGCTGGACCTTCTACGCGCCTTTCTCGGAAGGACCCGACGCCGGCCACGTGATTCTGATGACCGTCGCGGTCTTCATCCTCGGCTTCTCCTCCATCCTCACCGGCCTGAACTTCATCGTCACCATCCACAAGCTGCGCGCGCCGGGGATGACCTGGTTCAAGATGCCTTTGTTCCTCTGGTCGATCTACGCGACGAGCCTCGTGCAGATTCTCGCGACGCCGGTGCTCGGCATCACGATGGTCCTTCTCGCCCTCGACCGCGGCTTCCACATCGGCATCTTCGATCCGCGGTACGGCGGCGACCCCGTGCTCTTCCAGCACTTCTTCTGGTTCTACTCGCACCCCGCGGTCTACATCATGATTCTGCCCGGCATGGGCATCATTTCCGAGCTGATCGCGGTCCACGCCCGCCGCCGCATCTTCGGCTACACCTTCGTCGCCTTCTCCTCCATCGCCATCGCGCTGCTCGGCTTCCTGGTCTGGGGACATCACATGTTCGTCTCGGGCCAGAGCGTGATGGCCGGCGCGGTCTTCTCCTTCCTCACCTTCTTCATCGCCATCCCGTCGGGCGTCAAAGTCTTCAACTGGCTCGCGACGTTGTACCAGGGCTCGATTTCGCTGCGCGCGCCGATGCTCTACGCGCTGTCGTTCCTCTTTCTCTTCACCATCGGCGGCCTGACGGGCATCTTCCTCGGGATGCTCTCGGTCGACGTCCACCTGCACGACACCTACTTCGTCGTCGCGCACTTCCATTACGTGATGATGGGCGGGACCGTGATGGCCTTCGTCGGCGGGCTCCACCACTGGTGGCCGAAGATGACCGGCCGGATGTACTCGGAAGCCTGGGCGCGGCTGTCGGCGATACTGATCTTCATCGGCTTCAACGCGACCTTCTTCCCGCAGTTCATCCTCGGCTCCCGCGGGATGCCGCGGCGCTACTACGCCTACCTGCCGGAGTTCCAGGGTCTCCACGTCTTCTCCACCTTCGGCTCCTGGGTCATCGGGGCGGGCTTCTTCATCATGCTCGGCTACCTCGTCTACAGCCTGAAGGCGGGCGCGGTGGCATCGACCAATCCCTGGGGCGCGGCGAGCCTCGAATGGCAGACCGCGACGCCGCCGCCGACCGAGAACTTTCCCGTGCAGCCGGTGGCCGAGCACGGGCCTTATGACTTCGAGGAAGTGGTCGCCGCGCAGGCGGCCCTGGAAGGGAGCGCGTCTTGAGCGACGCCATTACCCCACCGGCTCCTTCTGAGAAGTCTCCATCCGCTCATCTCGAGCATGCCCCCCCCGCTCATCCCGAGCGCAGTCGAGGGACGGGCTTCCACGTCGCGCACCACTTCTCCAGCGCCGAGGTCCAGTTCGACGCGAACAAGATGGGCGTCTGGCTCTTCCTCGTCACCGAGGTTCTCCTCTTCGGCGGGATGTTCTGCGCGTTCGCGGTCTTCCGCTCCTGGTACTTTCCGGCCTTCGTCGCCGGCCACGACCTCTTGAGCAAAGCCGCTGGCAGCACCAACACCGCGGTCCTCATCACCAGCTCCTTGACGATGGCGCTCGCGGTCCGCTCGGCGCAGATGAACCGCAAGGGGCTGACCCTCGGCTTTCTGGTGGCGACACTCCTTTTCGCGGCGACGTTCCTCGTCATCAAGTACTTCGAGTACCACGAGCACTGGGCTTCAGGGGAGCTGCCGGGCGCGCTCTTCGGACATCCGTACATGAACCTGAAGCTCTCGAACCCGGCGCTGGCGCACCCGCTGCGCGGCGAGTCGCTGTTCTTCATGACCTACTTCGTCATGACCGGCATCCACGCCGTCCACGTCCTCGTCGGGATGGGGCTCATCACCTGGATGCTCGTGCGCACCTCGAAGGGACAGTTCTCGAGCCGCTACTACTCGCCGCTGGAGAACGTCGGGCTCTACTGGCACCTCGTCGACATCATCTGGATTTTCCTCTTCCCCCTGCTCTACCTGATTGGCTGAGGCTCACGATGTCCAGTAGGATGGGTGGAGCGACAGCGGAGCCCATCGAGCAGCCATCGCTCTCAAACGATGGGCTCCGCTCCGCTTCACCGGGTGTGGTCTTCCTGTCGATGAACCGCGGCGGATTTCGCAAGCGGGTTGGGCCACAAGCCAGTAGGATGGACAGTCCCGTCGAGCGCGGCTCTTCGCGGTCGGCGGGCTGTCCGTCCGAGAGCGATCGTTCTGGATCTTCTAAGCGACTCAGGCAGCATCGGCCTGTCCCTACACACATTCGCTCTGGAAGGACGGGCAGCCGGGAATCGTGTGCGATTCCCTGGACTGCCCATCCTACTGCCTGTTGCCGCACCGCCGATCCGTCAAGGCGAAAATCAAACCCGCTTCACCCATCGTACTGCTCTCCGATTCCCATGAACGAGGCTAGCGCATGACCACCGACGCCACCGCCGCCACGCTCCCCGCCGAGGACCATGTTCCCCACGTGCTCCCGGTCGGCATCTACCTCGCGGTCTTCGGCACGCTCCTCGGCCTGACCGCCGCCACCGTCGCCGCGAGCTACGTCGATCTCGGAAGCTGGAACCTCGTCATCGCACTGTTCATCGCGACGTGCAAGGCGCTCCTCGTCGCCGGCATCTTCATGCACCTGCTCTTCGACAAGAAGTTCAACGCCATCATCTTCGCCTTCTCCGTCGTCTTCCTCGCCATCCTGATTTCGCTGACCATGTCGGACACCTCGTTTCGCGGCCTGAGCGGTAGTCGTACCTCGAATTTGAAGCCGGCGGACATCGAGGCGCCGTTCAGCGGGACGGTTCAAGACCTCGCGATCGAGCGGCAATGGGGGAAGACGCCCGCGCCCGAGCCGGCGAATCCCAAGCCCCAGCCGACCCCGCTGCCCGCGCCCGCGCTCAAGACCCCGCCGCCGCCACCGAGCGTCGGCGCGCCGGTGAGGTAGCCCGAAGGGCCATCGAGCATCGCACGCCTTCAGGCTGACGCGCTTGCCCCGATGTTGGAGCCGGACACGTCAGCGTCCGGGTTTGCCCGGGGACGTCGTGCCCGACTAAGGACACTCACGTGTCCGGCTCCATCTGTGGCAACCAGATAGACATCGATCATCAGAAATGTCGTGGCGCCCTGGGAACGCGATCCCTCAGGGTTTCTCGAATCGATCGCCTCCCGTGGGCCTCGGGAGCGGCGCCGGTCGAGGCCGGAGGCGGAACAGGTACACCGCCGGATGACCCACGTAGTAGTCACCGAAAACGTGGTACCTGGCGATCTCTTTAAGCGTGTCGACTCGCTCCAGTGACGCTTTCAGCTTCCGATCGATCCCCAGCGTCACCCACCAACCCGGACGATCGTGCGCGAGCCGCCAGCGCAGCGGGCGGCTGCCGAAGGCGTCGTCGACGCAGGCGACGCCGGTGGCCAAGGCGACCTGACATGCCATGTGCCCCATGAGCACGGCCGGCACGCCGGGGGAGGAGCGCACGCGCGCGCGCACGTCGGCGGCCATGTCACGAAAGGTCCAGCGCGGATGCGCCAGGTACTCGCCGATGCGCCAGGCTCCCGCCGCCCCGAGCCAGACGAGAAACGCGCTCGCCGGGACCGCCAACGCCCGCCATCGAGGTTGCGCTGCCAGCTCGGACACGGCGAGCACGAGGAGCATCGCCACCGCCGGCACCATCACCACGTCGTATCGAGGCGCGTTGTAGGGCGAGAACGAGAGCAGCCCGAGGTAAGGGACGAGCCAGAAGAGCGACCCGACGAGAAGCGGGTGCCGCCGGAAGCGAGGCGACAGGATTCCCGCGAGGACGAGCAGGGGCAGGACAGCGCCCCAGAGCCACGGCGCAAGGTCGAAGCTGGCTTGCACGATATCGCCGAAGTCCTGAAGCCATTTGAGCGGGCTCAGGGTGAGATGGAAATTCGCCGCCGACACGACCGCGAAGTCCGCCGCGAAGATGGTCCGGACGATGGCCTGATGGATGCCGATGGCCATCGCGATGATCAGTACTGCCGCCAAGGGCGACCGCCACCGCAGCCGTTGACGAGGGCGCCAGGCGAGGGCCAGGACGAGCAGCGGCAAGGCGAACACCGCCGTCGTCTTTACCAGCACCGCGAGCGAGAAGACTAGGCCGGAGAGCATCCCCCGCGAGAGCGGATGGCGTTCGAGCTTCTCCGAGCGCGCGAGGAGCAAGGCGGCGACGATCACCGCCATCATCGGTACTTCGAGGAAGGCGAGCCGGCTGAAGGCGTAGAGCGTGAAGTCCGAAAGGGTGATCGCCAGCGCGGCAGCGGCGACGAGCGAGCTGGAGAGACCTCGCACCAGAACGAAGAAGCCGAACGCGAAGAGCACGAGGAAGACGAACGCGACCCGGCGGGCGGTCGTCAGGCTCATGCCGGCCGCCTCGAACGCCGCGCCCTGGACCAGCTCCATCGCCGGCAGGAGGACCACGGGGTTGAAGTCGCCCGACACAATCCACTCGCCGCGGGTGACACGGTGGATGGCTGCGGACGCGTGGAGTCCTTCGTCCGTGTAGAGGGAACCCGAGGTGGTGACGCCGGCCGGGAAGTCCGCCTGCAGGCGCGGCAATCGCAGAAGGAGCAAAGCGGCGCTGACGAGGACCAGGACCAAGGTCACGAGTCCCGCCGCGTGGGTCCGAGAGCGCTCGAACATGCGGCGCATCCTGCGCGGCGCGCGCGTCGCGGTCAAGCGGTGGGGGCATCGCCTGGCCTATCGGGTTCACCGCGCCAAGCCGCGCAGCCTGGTGCAGTGAACCGACAAGCAGCACCCCGACGTTGGAGCCGGACACGTCAGTGTCCGGGTTGAAGCAGGGCATTTGCGGTCCGCCAAGTCGTCGTCCTGCCCCGGCGTGCAACGCGCGCTGTGCCCTTCCCGGAACACCGACTTGTCCGGCTTCAGCTCGTGGCGGCGTTGACCCATCGCGCCAAGCGCGCACTTGACCGCTGGTGACGATCGCGCGATCGTCGCTCACCCGCGCGCGGGAGAAATCATCGCTCGCGCAGTCGAGCAGGAGGGACCATGAAACGGCTCGTGTTCATCGCGTTGCTGTGCGGGTGGTCGGCGATCGCGCTGGCGGACAGCGGGACCCCTCCCGCCTTCGTTCCACAGGGGCTGCCGACCCAGGGGTTCTTGCTCGACTCGACCA
>JAJYLH010000087.1 GCA_021787845.1 Myxococcales bacterium
ATGGGAATCGGAATTGGAGTTGGAGCCGGACACGCCAGTGTCCGGGTGCAGGCAGGGACTTCAAGAACCGTAGGGCGGGGGCTTGCCCCCCGCCGCACGCTGACGCCGCCCCCAACGGCGGGGGAAAACCCCCGCCCTACAATCCTCATTCGCGTTGCCGTGCCTGCACCCGGACACTGACGTGTCCGGCTCCAATTTCGGCCGAGAAAGAGCATGATCATGCACGCCATCATCTCGCGACACGTGCTCTCAGCGCGTCGCGCCGGTCGTACACCCGGGTGTGAGCCTCGATGCCGCGCGCGCCACAGCACCAGCTCGATGAGCGCCTTGTCGAGCGGGTCGCCCACCATCCGCTTGATCGGGACGGGCGCGAACGGCGAGGGTGGACCACGCTACGCCGGTCGAGCTTGACTGCCGGGTGGGCATGCGTTGAAGTCCATCGGCAGCCGGGCTTGAATCCGCGGGCGACTTGAGGCATCCATCGGCCCGCGCGTTTTCGCGCGGAGGTGGCGATGGCCGACCTGATGGGAAAGACGGTGCTCTTGACGGGCGCGACGAACGGCATCGGGCTGGAAGCGGCGGTGACGCTCGCGCGGATGGGCGCGAAGCTCGTGATGATCGGCCGCGATCCGAAGCGGACCGAATCGGCGGCCGCCGACGTGAAGCGCCGCTCGGGTTCGGAACAGGTCTCGTGGCTCTTGTGCGACTTCGCGTCGCAGGCGTCGATCCGCCGGCTCGCCGATCAATTCCGTGCCCAGCACGACCGCCTCGACTTGCTCGTCGACAACGCGGGCGGCGTCCACGACCGGCGCACGCTGACCGAGGACGGCATCGAGGCGACCTTCGCGGTCAACCACCTCGGCTATTTCCTCCTGACGAACCTGCTCCTCGACCTCTTGAAGAAGAGCGCGCCGGCGCGCATCGTCATGACCGCGAGCCAGGCGCACCGCGCGGCGACGCTGGACTTCGACGACCTCGGTTTCGAGAAGGGTTACGGCATCCTCAAGGCGTACAACCGGTCGAAGCTCGCGAACGTCCTCTTCACGCGGGAGCTCGCCGAGCGGCTGAAGGGCTCGGGCGTGACCGTCAATTGCCTGCATCCGGGCGTGGTCGCGACGGGCATCTGGTCGCGCGCCCCGTGGTTCGTCCGGCCGGTTCTCGGGGTCGTCGCGAAGCTGTTCTTCACCAGCCCGAAGAAGGCGTCCGAGACCATCACCTACCTCGCGGCGAGCGACGAGGTGGCGAACGTGACCGGCGGGTACTTCGAACACAACCGCGAGGTGAAGCCGTCGCGCCTGGCGCGCGATCCGCAGGTCGCCAAGAGACTGTGGGAGGTCAGCGAGCGGCTCACCGGCCTCGCGACGGCGCCCGCGACCGGCAACGCCGCGTCGGCGTGAACTCCGCGACGCGAGTGGCCATTCCTCTGAACCAGGCTGCGCAGTCTTGTCGGTAGCAGGCGCGAGCCCGCGTTAGGGAGAGTGCGATGCTTCGGAAACTCCTGCCGTGGATGCTAATCGGAGCGTGGCTCGCGGTCAAGCTGCTGCTCGAGGCGCTCGCCTCGGTCGCCCCGCCCGGCGCCTTCGATGCGAGTTGGGTTCAGCTCGTCGTGACCGCGGTCGATGCCCTGCTGCTCTGCGCTGGACTCGTCATCGCCGCCTTTCGAGTGGCCGCCGGGTCGCGAGCGCTGCGGGACGTCGCGGCCGCCGTCGTGGGCGTCTTGGCCTTCTTCGGGTACATCGGGGTCGTCATCTTCGCGGGGACCGCGTCGCTCGAATCCGTCGTTGCGCTCGCCCCGAACGCCGCCGAGCTGGACCAGGTCCACAACGTGCTCGACAAGCCTACGCACGACCCGCGAACGGTCGCCCGAGCGGCGGCCCTCGTGTATTGCGAGACGGGCGTTCGCGCCGCGCTGACGGACGAGGCGGGCAAGACGGTCGCGTACCATCCGGATGCCGCCGCGATTCGCGCGCGCCAGGAGAGTCGGGAGGCGCACGAGCAATGGAACAAGCTCCTGCCCTTCACGACGTCGCTCGGCGCCAGGCTCCGCCGGATTGCGATCATCTATCTCGCGGCGCTCGCCCTGTCACTGATCGCCGGCATCCTCCTGCGCCTGCGGCGACCGCGACCCGCCGCCATGTGAGCTCGTGACTCGGCCAGCACTGCCGCGGCCCGGAGCCTCACTGAGGAGGTGCCCGAGAAGCCATCACAGTTCCTTGGGCGTTCGCTGGGCGCTGCCGGCTTGACATGCGCGGCCCGAGCCCGTAGACGAGGCGTGACGCACGGGGCCCCTTTCGGGCCTTCGGGCGCGGAGGTCTTTTCTCCGGCGAGGCGTGGGCCGTGGAGCTTTCCGAGTCGTTGACCCAAGCGAGCGAGGACCGGCGGCGGCTCCACGAGGCCGAGAGCGCTCGGGCGATGGGCGAGGTCGAGGCGGCGCTCAAGGCGGGCGAGCGCGCGGTCGGCGTCAGCGGCCTCGTCGGGGCGGCGACGGCGCTGTTCGTCGCGCGGCTCGTGCACAGCCGGCATCGGCCGGTGGTCGTGGTCGCGCCAGACGAGGCGAGGGCGGCGCTCGTCGAGCACGATTTGCGCTTCTTCCTCGGCCGTGACGCGAGCGAGAGCCATCCGCGGCTGTTGCGCCTGCCCGCGGACGACCTTCTGCCTTATGACGACCTCTCGCCCGACCGCGCGCTGGTCCAGGAGCGGCTGCGGGCGCTGTTTCACCTCCATCTGGGCACGAAGATCGACGCGGTGGTCACGAGCGGCCCGGCTCTCGCGCGACGGGTGATGCCGAAGCGCGCGCTGGACCGTAAGGCGTTCGTCCTCGCGAAGGATCAAGACGTCTCGACCGACGAGCTGAAGCTGCAGCTCGTCCTCGCGGGCTACGAAAACGTGCCGCTGGTCGAGGACCCCGGCTCGTTCGCGGTGCGCGGCGGCATCGTCGATGCCTTCAGCCCGCTCTATTCGAAGCCCGCGCGCCTCGAGTTCTTTGGCGACACGATTGAAACCATCAAGCTCTTCGACCCGGATACGCAGCGGACCATCGAGGAGATCGAAGAGCTCGCCATCGCGCCGGCGCGGGAGGTCCTCTTCGACGACGCCTCGAAGCAGGCGGCGACGAACGCCATCCGCGCGCTGGCGGACGAGGTCCACAAGCCGTCGGCGAAGGTGCGCGAGCTCTTGGAAGAGGTGCAGGAGGGCATTCCGGCGTTCGGGCTGGAGGCGCTGCTCCCGGCATTCTATCCCGAGGGTCTGGCTTCGGCGTTCGACTACCTGCCCAAAAACGCGCTGTACGTCCTCGATGACCCGCTGGAGCTGCAACGCGCGGTGGACGCGCTCGACACGGAGCTGGCGCACGGGTTCAACGCCTCCCGTGAACGCGGAGATCTGTCGTTCGAGCCCCAGGCGCATTTTCTCAGTGCCGATGCGGTGCAGGCCGCGCTGGCGCAGGAACGACGCATCGAGCTGCAGAGCCTGGTGTTCGGGGAGATCGGTTCATTCGCGGAGGAGGGGTCGGCCTCACCCCCCGGCCGCGCCGTCGCCAGCCACTGGTTGGCTCCGCTCTCATCCTGGCCAAACCGCTCGTCCTTCGACTGCGCTCAGGATGAGCGGTTTGGCCAGGACGAGAGGGGGCTTAGGGCGTCGGAAGTGGTTAGGAAGCTCCAACTCTCTGAGCCCCCTCTCGTTTCCGCCTCCGCTCATCCTGAGCGCAGTCGAAGGACGAGCGGAAACGGAAATGAGAGGGGGCGCGCGGCAGCGGGGGGTGAGGCCGATTCCCCGCCGGCCGCTTCGCCTTCTGCGGGTCGCGCCGTTGGTCCCGCCTTCGCCACCGCCCCGCTCGTCGCGCGTTTCCATCTCGAGCCGACGCACGCCATCCGCGATGAAATCCTCGCGCACCACGGCGAGTCGGGAGCGTTGGAGCCTCTTTGGCGGCGCCTCTCCGACTGGCGGCAGACCGGTATCGCGGGCATCGTGGCTTGTCACACGGCCGGCCAGGCGGAGAAGCTCAAGCGGATGCTGCTCGATCGCAACGTGATGGCTAGGCTCGTGCCTGCGTTGCCCGCCGATCCCGCCTCTCTCTATCAAGTCGCGACCTACGCGCACATCGTCGTGGGCGAGCTGTCGAGCGGCTTCGTCGATCGCGCGGGCAAGTTCGCCATCGTCACCGACGCGGACATCTTCGGCGAGCGCACCGAGCGCAAAGTTCGCAAGACCCGGGCCGAGCAGCCGTTCGTCGCGGCGTTTCGAGATCTCAACGAGGGCGACCTCGTCGTTCACGTCGAGCATGGCATCGCGCGGTACGAGGGCCTGACCAAGCTCAGCGTCCGCGGCGTGCAGGCGGACTTCCTCGTCCTCGCGTTCGCGGGCAAGGACAAGCTGTACCTGCCGGTGCACCGCCTGCGGCAGATTCAGAAGTACGTCGGCGGAGACCCGGAGACCGTCCGGCTCGATTCTCTAAAGTCGAACGCGTTCGTCAAACGCAAGCAGCGGGTCAAGGAAGAGCTTCTGCGGATGGCGGCGGAGCTTCTCGAGCTGTACGCGTCGCGCAAGGCGCACCCGGGGCATGCGTACTCGCCGACCGACGAGATGTTTGGGGAGTTCGAAGCCGACTTCGAGTTCGAGGAGACTCCGGACCAAGCGACGGCGATCGATCAAATCCTTGCCGACATGCAGAAGCCCGAGCCGATGGACCGTCTGGTCTGCGGCGATGTCGGCTATGGCAAGACCGAAGTCGCGATGCGCGCCGCGTTCAAGGCCATCGAGGACCACAAGCAGGTCGCCGTGCTGGTACCGACGACGGTCCTCGCGGCGCAGCACCTGCACACGTTCCAGAAACGGATGAAGGACTACCCGGTGGTCATCGAGATGGTCTCGCGATTCCGCGATGCCAAGGCCATCAAGGACGTGCTCAAGCGCACCGCCGAAGGCAAGGTCGACATCATCATCGGTACGCACCGGCTCCTGTCGCCGGACGTGAGCTTCAAAGACCTGGGTCTGGTCGTCATCGACGAGGAGCACCGCTTCGGGGTCAAGCACAAGGAGCGGCTCAAGCACTACCGCAAGCTCGTCGATGTCATGACCATGAGCGCGACACCGATTCCGCGGACGCTCCAGCTTTCGCTCGGCGGCATGCGCGACATGTCCATCATCGCGACGCCGCCGACGGACCGCCGAGCCATTCGCACGTTCGTCAGCAAGTTCGATCCGGCGGTGGTCAAGGAAGCCATCGAGCGCGAGGTCGCCCGCGGCGGGCAAGTCTACTTCCTCCACAACCGGGTCGAGTCCATCGAGGAGCTGCGGCGGTTCACGCAAGAGCTCTGCCCGACCGTGCGCATCGAGGTCGGCCACGCGCAGATGCCCGACGGCGCGCTCGAAGAGGTGATGACCCGGTTCGTCGAGCGCAAGTTCGACGTACTGATCTGCACGACCATCATCGAGAGCGGCCTGGACATCCCGAGCGCCAACACGATGCTGGTGAACCGCGCGGACACCTTCGGCCTCGCACAGCTCTACCAGATTCGCGGGCGCGTCGGCCGCAGCCGGGAGCGCGCGTACTGTTACCTCTTCGTTCCCGCCGAACGCCCGGTGACCAAGGACGCGAAGAAGCGGCTCCAGGTGCTGCAACAGTTCTCCGAGCTGGGCGCGGGGTTCCACATCGCGAGCCACGACATGGAAATCCGCGGCGCGGGGAACCTCCTCGGGCCCGATCAGAGCGGCAACATCAACGCGGTGGGGTTCGACCTCTACGCCGAGCTGATGGACGAGGCCGTCCGCGAGCTGCGTGGTGAGCCCCCGCGCGAGGAAATCGACCCCGACGTGGCCTTGAGCGTTCCGGCGTACATCCCAGACGACTACGTGCCCGACGTGACGCAGCGGCTGCTCTTCTACAAGCGACTCGCGCAGGCGCCGAACGACGATGAGCTCTTCGACATCCGCGCGGAGCTCATCGACCGCAACGGAGAAGCGCCCCCGGAGGTCGAAAACCTGGTACAGCTCATGAGCATCAAGTCGGAGATGCGAAAGCTCAAGCTCCGAGCGCTGGAAAGCGGCCCCGGGCGGCTCGTCGTCACCCTCGGCGCCGACGCCAAGCTCGACCCGCTCCGCATGGCCCAGCTCGTCGCGAGGTCCAAGGAGGGACTCAAGCTCACACCCGAGATGAAGCTCATCTACCCCGTGCCCGCCGCGGCCCAGGGCGAGACCCTCGACCTCCTCGCCCACGCGCACAAGATGATGCAGGCGCTGCAAGGCATCCGGGCGGAGGGGTAGCGGCGGACGACTTCGCGACCGTTGGCGTTGTACTGCGTTGGTGACGAGCCGATCGCCGGATTCGCTGGCCTGTCGGTCGACGTGCATCGTCAGTTGCGTGCGAGGCCACCGGTGGGACGGGCGCGATCAGCGGCGCGGAGCGGTTCTACTGCGTGTCGAAAGCGATCAACAGCATGTTCCGGCGCGTCGACACCTTGTCGGAGACGATCAACAGCGTGTACCGGCGCGTCGACACCTTGTCGGAGGCGATCAACAGCGTGTTCCGGCGCGTTCGCACCGTGTCGGAGACGATCAACAGCTTGTTCCCGCGCGTCGACACCTTGTCGGAGGCGATCAACAGCGTGTACCCGCGCGTCGACACCTTGTCGGAGACGATCAACAGCTTGTTCCCGCGCGTCGACACCTTGTCGGAGACGATCAACAGCTTGTTCCCGCGCGTCGACACCTTGTCGGAGACGATCAACAGCTTGTTCCCGCGCGTCGACACCCTGTCGGAGACGATCAACAGCTTGTTCCCGCGCGTCGACACCCTGTCGGAGACGATCAACAGCTTGTTCCCGCGCGTCGACACCTTGTCGGAGACGATTAACAGCATGTACCGGCGCGTTTGCAGCACCCTGTTGAAGATGATCAACAGTGTGTTCCCCCGCGTCGGTTACGTGCCCCGGCCCGAGCGGCCCGAAACTGCGGCATCAGAAACGGCTTGACTAAGCTTTCGCCCCGAGTAATCTGCCGAACCAGCGCCGAGCGCGGTAGCGGCGGTGCCGGAAGGAGTCGCGGTGGCCTCGACACTTTCGTGGATTCAGGCGTTCCTCAACGCTCGCGGCCTTCGCACCCCGGACGGCCGGCATTTCTTCCGCTATCGATGCAGCGACGCGGAGTACCTGGACCTCCGCGCCCGGCTCGCCGACGACCTTCGCGCGACTTCGATCGCGAGTCAGCCGACGACGTTCTTTGCCGGGTTCGTTGTCTACGCGAGCGAATGGTACCGGCGGGAGTTTTGTGGTGGGAGTTGGAACTGGCGCGACATCGTTCAGTCGATTGGCGGAACCGAAGCAGAGCTTCGCCCGAACTTCTACGATGGCGCCGAGAAAGCGCTGCGTTTCTGGGAGCGGCCTCTCATCACGTGGACTGGCCGTCACGAGTTTCTGGGAACGGTCGTACGCGAAGCAGGTCTTCCGCTCGGGCTGATCGGTTCCGATGAAGAGTCGCGGCGAAAGATCACACGGTTCGTCTCGGAGTTGCTTGAGACGAGCCTACTGGAACCTGCGGCCGATCTCGGCAACTTCGCTCGATCGCGCAAGAAGGCTCTTCCACAGATTCTTCAAGATGACGCAATTCTTGAAAACATGTGCGACCTCGCGAGGCTTCTCGGCGGCTGGAGAGACAAGATTCGGAGCGATCTCGATTTGGTTCTCGTCGATCCGACGTTTCGCGAAGCTTTGCCATTCGAGCTCGACGAGGACACTGGCCGCCAAGTCGCTCGTGCGCTCCTGGATGAGGCTCGCAGGGTGGTCGAGCGTACCGACATCGGCGCACCAGTCTTCAGCATGCGCCTTCGCTACCGGAACGACTCATGGACAATTGAAGGCGAAATCCGGCTGCCTCGCCGGGCGACCGCGCAGAGTCTTGGCCTCCCAAATTTGAGTGGGCATCCGCGCGGGCGTCTCTACGCTGCGGGAGAGTCTGTCGACCGTGTTATCCTGACCGATTTCTATGCGAACGAAGACGGTGTGCTTGAGCTTTCTCGTCCGGGCGCAAGGGTTGAGCTACCGGCGAACATGCTCAGCGGCTCGATCGATGTCTATGCGGCGGCTGCGGGGGCGGAGCTTGACCGGGTGTCGCTCGTGTCGCTCTCGGACTTACCTTGGAGCTTCCGAGAGGAGCAAAAAGAGCAAGGCGAGTGGAGCTTCGTCGGCGACGGGTCGCGTCGCACTACCCGTTCACGGATGTTGGTCCTGGCGCCGCCTAACGTTGAAGTTCAGCCGGTCGAGGCAGCGCGGGAGCTGGCGAGAGGCCTCGTGGGCGGCCGCACCCTCTTTGAAGTCACTGGCGCCACCGTGTTTCGCAACGAAACCGATACCTGCAGAATCGCGACTGGCGCGACGCACGACGACCTCGCCCAGTATCTCGTGAGTGGCGTGCGCTCGAGTCTTGGCAGTGGTCGTGCCTTCGAGGGGCAGCCGGAAATCATACGGGTCGACACGAAGCGGCAGAGGGAGAAGTCCGTACTCTGGCGGTTGGATGGTTTCGGCGCACCCCTCAGACTGCTCGACTCCTCCTGCTTCGGCAACGGGTGGCTCGTCGTGGTCTCGGATGACGGTGAGACCCGATTTCGCCAGCACGTCGTGATCCTCCCGGCCGGAGTGCAAATCCATGGAAGCGCGCCACGCGGTGGGCTACCTCGGCTGATCGTCGATGGCCTTCGGGAGGCAAGCAACCTTTCGATCGAATACGCAGGCCGAGCTATTGAGAACGGCCCTCAGTGGGTCGTTCCGGACCTTCCGGGCTCCGCCGGCGACACCTTGACCCTTCGAGTCCGGTGGCGCGATGGCGGTGAAGCGGCGATTCCAGTGCGCCATCCCGGGCGAGTCGGCCATTTCCTTGGCCCGGATGACGCGCCACTTGAGGAGGGCGCCCCAATTGCGCTCGATCGGCTTCATCGGGTCCGCGCTGAGGTTCTCGACACGACCGACGCGACGGCGCGGTTCGAGATTCACGCTTCTCTTCAACCCGATTTGGCCGACGGAGCGCTCGACGGCGATGACGCCGTCATCACGTGGCAATCATCGTTCGAGCTGCCACCCAAGGGTAACGATGGTCGGCATGTGCTGGACCTCAGCGCAGCTGAGGAAGAGCTGGCGCTGGTGTTCGCTTCGGTTCCTGATCACGAGTTTGCCGTAAGGCTGGACATCCGGGAACGCATTGGGCGTCCGCTGCGCGGAGCCAAGCTGTTGGTCACACGGTACGATGGTGCAATCGCGCGGAGTGGTGCGACGCTGCTGGTGCCCGACTGCAAACCGACACTGGCCCTGCGCACACAGCCCTTGGATGCGCCGTCGACACCGCCGATCGAGCTTAAGCAGGTATCGCCGGGACAATGGAGCATCGATGACGTACGACTGGCGCCCGGGCCGTGGCTTGTGACCGCATGGGACGGTCCGGTCTGCCGTCATCGGCCGCTCCTTGTGACCCGTCCAGGTGTCGTTTCAGTCGAAAGAGCGCCGCGGCCAAGTGGTTTGGCTGAGGCCATTCGGATGCGCACGCCCGAGCGTCAGGTGCGCATTCCGCAGGTGCTCTCCGAGATGAGCGAGGACTCGGAGCACCCTGATTGGCCACTGGTCTTCGAGTTTCTGGAGGCCCTTGATGCGGTGCCGCCGCAGACCTTCGACGTGATCGTCGACATGACGAAGCAGCCGACGCTTTGCGCGGTGACGTTTCTGCGCCTTCATGACGCTCAGCAATGGATGTTCATGGAGGCGCTGGAGCGCCTTCCTTACATGTGGCACCTCGTTCCTATGCTCTCTTGGGAGCGCGCGCTTCTCGTTGATGCGCGGCGGGTCGCGGGTGAGCGTGCGCGTCGATCGGCGATGCTGAAGGCGGCGGGGCTTGAGGAAGCTTCTGCCGCAGCGCCAGAGAAAGAGCGGTACCTGGAACTCCACAGACAGCTACTTGCGGGACGGAACAAGGGCGTCGCGAATGCGCTGCGGCGCGCCCTCATCGAGATTGGGTACCGCGACCCTGACCGTGCAGACCGCGTCGGGAACCTTGAACAAGCACGTGGAGCCTACAGTCATTTCCTCGGCATCGAGGGTTTCGAGGTTCCAAGCGATCTTGGCCTGAAAGTCCCATCGCTCGGCAGTCATGCGCCGTCGCTGGCTGAGGTCCTTGAAGTGCCCGAGGATGTCGAGCGCAGGGGTTGGGCTGACAGACGAGATTTCCGTGGGTTGTACCTTGCGCCACGAATCGCCGCGGTCTACGCGCTCTTGGGGCGCACGCCGGTGGCAGGCCAAGTCCTCGCCCTTCGCCGGGCGCGCGGTTCGGACCCTCTTCAGAACGCCTATTTCGACTTGGTCTACGGGCTGATCCTCGACGCCTTCCTGGCGGACCACTCGCCAGCCGACTGGAGTGCAACATGAGCCAGATTTCCTTCCGCCGCATGGCGAACGAGCTCGCGACGCGCGCGGCACGGGCGACCGTCGGACTGATGAGCCCTGCGGACGATGCGCTAAGGCGGTACCTTATCGACCGCTTCGAACAGTCGGCCGGGAAGTCCGGCTCCTTCCTCGCGGAACCGGTCTGCGAAGCGATGTTCCCATGGATGCTCGCTGAGGAGACGCTTGGCGATCTCGCCGGTGGTGTCTTGCACGAGAAGACGATCGCCGCACTTGACGCAGGCGGGTTCAAACGCGACCAGCAGCCGTACGTTCACCAGAAACGCGCGTGGGAGCTGCTCCTTCGCGACAAGAAGTCGTTGGTGGTGACGTCCGGGACCGGTTCCGGGAAGACCGAGTGTTTCCTGGTGCCGATCCTCGACGACCTTGTTCGACAAGCAGAGGGGCGCGGCCGCCTCGTTGGAGTTCAGGCGCTCTTCCTTTATCCGCTCAACGCCCTGATTGCGAGCCAGAAGGATCGCCTCTCCAGTTGGTTTCACCCACTCAACGGCGACGTTCGGTTTGCCCTTTACAACGGGAACACGCCCGAGACCGTGAAGGCAACAGAGGCACGGGGGACCCCAGAGGAAGCGTGCGACCGGGCCACGATTCGCCGTGACCCACCATCGGTCCTCGTCACCAACGCGACGATGCTCGAGTACATGCTCGTGCGCAAGCAGGATGAGCCGATTCTCGCCCAATCCAAGGGCAAGCTCCGTTGGGTCGTGCTCGACGAAGCCCACACCTACGTCGGGTCCAACGCCGCCGAAATCGCCCTTCTACTACGCCGAGTGATGAACGCCTTCGGCGTCTCCCCGGACGACGTGCAGTTCATCGCGACCTCCGCGACTATTGGCACCGACGACGATCGGGCACGGTCGATTCTTCGGGACTATCTTGCGGACCTAGCCGGCATCGATGCTTCCCGCGTTGAGGTCATTGCGGGCAAGCGACGCATCCCGAAGCTTTCTGCACCCAGCCGGGAGGTCCCTCTTGAGGAGGTTCGCGCGAGCCCTGTCGATGGGCGCTACGAGATGCTCGCGAACTGTCGGATGGCGCGAAAGGCTCGGGCGGGGCTTTCGAAGGGCACTGGAGCGCTCAAGCTTTCTGATCTCGCGAAGACGTGCGGCGCGTCCAGCCTGGCCGAGACCTTGGAGCTTCTAGATCTCTGCCACCCGGCGAAAGAAGACGGCGTCTCCTTTCTCCCAATCCGGATGCATTTCTTCCAGCGCACGCAGGTCGGATTGTGGTCTTGCGTGAACCCCGGGTGCAAAGGATCGGCAGGCACTCCGAAACCGGAGGGCTGGGCCTACGGCCCTATCTTCGGAGAGCGGCGTGTCAAGTGTCCAGACTGTGGATCTCTCGTCTTCGAGATTCTCCTTTGCAGTCGCTGTGGTGAGCCACATCTCCAAGGCGTCGAACGGGACGTGGACGGGTATGGTGTCCAGATCGTCCCAGAGTATACTCCGCTCGATGATGAGAATGGGGTCGATGTGGACAGCGGCGATGAGGTCGAGGAACCAGAAAGCGACGCTGCTGCCGACGATCACCATCGGCGCCTCCTACACGTGCCGTTTGCGTTTGCCCGAAGGGTTACGCCCTTCGAGCACCCGCAGCGCGTGCGCGTGCACGATGGCCTTCTCTGCGACGAAGAGGACGGTACGATCCTGGCTCACGTGCTTCAAGATCGCCGTTGCTTGCGTTGCGGCGAGAGATCGTCCCCCAACCG
Source organism: Myxococcales bacterium (assembly GCA_021787845.1). Lineage (GTDB taxonomy): Bacteria > Myxococcota > Myxococcia > Myxococcales > JAJYLH01 > JAJYLH01. The sequence continues at coordinate 12,145 of JAJYLH010000087.1, forward strand.
AGACGCCTTCCGTTCTGTGCGTGCCGGCGCCCCCTTCTACCTTCAGACCAGCATTCCTGTTCTATTGGAGGCGTCTGATCCGCATGAGCAGCCGCTCCAAAAGCCGATGGAGGGACGTCGTACGCTCACCTTCACCGATAGCCGGCAGGGCAGCGCAAGGTTCGCGCTTCGGCTGCAACTTGAAGCTGAGCGAAACTACGTGCGGAGCTGGGTTTGGCACTCACTCGGGCAGATTCGCCGGAAGGAGACCCTCGCCCCGGGCGAGCGAGAAGAACTTGAGAAGAAACTCGCGGTGATGCGGCAGCATCCAGACATCTTCAAGGAGCACGAGAAGGCGGAGGTCGAGAAGCGGCTCCTGGGCCTACGGTTGCCATCGATGACCTGGAAGGAGGCGGCTAGCGACCTCGCGAGGACGTCGACAGTCCGCGAGATCATTAAGCCGAGTTGGCGAGATCGGTATGGGCCATTTACCGATGAGGAGGTCGCGCACACGCTCCTGATGCGTGAGCTCATGCACCGGCCAGCACGGCCGAACTCAATCGAGACGCTTGGCATCGCTACGCTGGACTACGACGCGCTTGAGGATGGCTGTCCGGCAGAGGCTCGCTCGTTGGGGCTTGCCTCGAGCGAGTGGCGTGATTTCCTTCGACTGCTGATCGACTTTCAGATCCGCAGCCGATACGCGCTACGAATGCCCGATGCCGTCAAGACGCGGTGGCTTGGAATTAAGTTCCACTCGCATGTCATGGTCGCGCCACGCGGGAGACGCGCGGGCAAGAGGAGCGTTCCTTGGCCTTCGACGCGCGGAGCAAACGGCCGGCCTCATCGCCTGGCGCGGCTCTTGGCACGCGCCGTAGACACGGACGTCAATGATCCGATGGTCGAGGACACCCTCCGCGCGGGCTGGGATAGCATTCGACCTCTGCTTGATGCGGAGCAAGATGGGTTTGTTCTCGACGTGATTAGCCAATCTCGCATCGTGGCGGTACATGACGGGTGGCTCTGTCCGGTCACCCGACGCGTTCTCCCGGTCACGCTTCGGGGCTGGAGCCCATACCTCCCCGAAGACTCGAAGTTCCCGCGTTGTCCACGAGTCAAGCTGCCAGCCTTGCCGTTCCCATGGGGACAACACGACGACGGATCGGCGGTGTCGCCCGAGGAGATTTCACGATGGCTTAACACAGACGCCGGGGTCGTCGAGGCTCGGGGGATCGGGATTTGGGGCGACCTGCAAGATCGCCTCTCGCGTCGTCCGGAGATCATCCTCGCTGCGGAGCACTCCGCACAGCAGCCTCCGAGCAAGCTTACCCAGTATACGAGCGAGTTCAAGGAGGGCAAGCTTAACGTCTTGAGCTGCTCGACGACGATGGAGATGGGCGTGGATATCGGCGGTCTTACGACCATCGCGATGAACAACGCACCGCCGAGCCCAGCGAACTTCTTCCAGCGAGCAGGTCGGGCTGGCCGGCGCGGAGAGACCGCCGCCGCCTCGCTAACCATGTGCAAAGCGGATCCCCACGGGGACGCCGTGTTCCGCAATCCTTTCTGGCCGTGGGAAAGAGATATCGCGCCCCCGCGGGTATCCCTATCGTCAGAGCCAATCTTGAGAAGGCACCTCGCTGCGTTCGCGCTCGGGCGATTCCTGCAAGGCCGTGAGGCCCTCAAGCTGGTTTCAGAAGCATTCTTTCTGAAGCCGTCAGAGGATCACCCGCTCGCGGAGGATTTTCTCGCATGGCTCAAGAAGGACGATACGGCAGACGCGCTCCGCAGCGGTCTCGTTCGATTGGTCGATCGGACACCCCTCGCAGGGAAGGGCGAGCACGCACTGCTCGAAGTCGTCGCCGGCGACCTTGAACGCGTGCGCGACGAGTGGAAGGCAGAGAGCGAGGCTGCCCAACAGGAAGTGAGGGAACAGGAGAAACTCTGCAAGGATCGCTTGGACAAGTCGCCGGCCCTCACGGCTTCGAAGGCGGTCCTGCGCCGAATTCACGGGGAGTACCTTCTTCGCGATCTCTCCGAGCGTTGCTTTCTTCCGGCTCACGGGTTCCCAACGGGAATCGTTCCTTTTGTCACTTCCAACTGGGATTCGATCAAGAGGGAGCGTGCGAGCGAAGGCGATGAGGTTCTTGAGCACGAAGATCAGAGAAGCAGTCGAGCCTTCCCTCAGCGACAGCTCGCGATGGCGATTCGTGAGTATGCACCGGGAAACTCTATCACCGTCGATGGCAAGGTCTATCGCTCGGCAGGCGTGACCCTCAACTGGAAGCTGCCTGCTAATGCCGACGCCGCGAACGAGACCCAGGAGTTCCAGTTCGCCTGGAGGTGCAAAGACTGTGGGGCCGGTGGCGCGCAGGCTCTGTGGCCCGACCATTGCCCCGCGTGCGGCGAAGGTCCTGTTGAAAGACAGCAGTTCCTTCAGCCCGCGGGTTTCGCTGTGGACTTTGCCGAGCACGTCTCCAACGATGATTCCGACCGAGAATACATCCCTGTTGAACCGCCGCATGTTTACGCCGAAGGGGAGTGGGTTTCACTCGCGGACCCAGCACTCGGGAGGTATCGCGCGACTGCCGAAGGCCACGTTATTCACCTCAGCCGCGGCCTCCACGAGGCGGGCTACGCCATCTGCTTGGAGTGCGGCCGTGCGGCATCCGAGGAATCGTCCCAAGATGGCGGCGGTCTCCCGCGCGAGCTGGACGGGCACTTCCGGCTACGCGGCGGAGGCGGCAAGTCCGCTGATGGCTTATGCAAGGGCAACGACAGCACCTTCCTCATCAAACGACGTCAGGCACTTGGATCAGATGTCACCACGTCGGTCTTCGAGCTGCAGCTTGTCGACGTCGAGGGCCGGGCGCCGAGGCAGGAAGCACTCGGCGCAGTGGCGGTCGCCCTTCGCCAGGCTGCGGCTGAGAAGCTTGGCATCGAGATGCGCGAGATCTCATGGAGCATTACCCGGACGCGCGCCAACGGTGCGAGAGGTCATGCGATTGCTCTGTTCGACACGGCCACGGGCGGGGCAGGTTACGTCCCGCAACTTCCCGAGTTCGTGCCGGAGCTGCTACGACGAGCCGCGAAGATTTTGGACTGCCCTCGAAAGTGTGATCGCGCCTGCCATGCCTGCGTTCTGTCGTTCGATACGCAGTATGCGTTGGAGCAGATCGATCGCAACGCGGGTCTCGAGTTGCTTTCGCAAGCATTCCTACTACGCCTTGAGCCGAGTCCGGAGCTTCGTGGCTTGCTTGGTCCTGGCTCTGCTCTCGAGGCGTATCCCATCGGGATTGCCTTGGACGCTGCGCTGGCGACCGCTGCGGCGCGAGGAATTCGCATCTATTTGGGCGGAGAGGCTGCGGCATGGGACCTGCCGTCTTGGTCACTCCGCGATGCGATCTTTCGTTGGAGGGGCGCGGAGCTCGGCGTGACAATCGTCGTTCCGAAGTCCGATCTCCAGAAGGCGACATCCGAGACCCGCGAACATTTTCGAGCGCTTGTCAATTCTGGTGCCACAAAGGTGATCGCGGTGGACAATCTGGTGGCTCCGCGACGACCGCGGCTCGCCGCCGAAATCGATCTTGGTGATCACCATTTTCTTTACGCCATGTCAGACGAGGTGGCGCGTGCGCCCAATGGTACGTGGGGCGTTGGCACTCGAGTCATGAGACTTCGTGCCGATGGGCCGCTGCCTCCGATCGCGGGCATCGAGCTGATTGCTCTGGATCTCGCGGCGGCGCAGAAGGAGAACCTCGTGGGGGTGTTGCGCCCTCGAACCTTCAAGTGGCATATCAGCGAAACCGGGGCAAACCTGCTCAAGCTCTTGGCCGGGGCGTCGGACGAGGCGACGAGGCGGCTCAGAGACAAGGTGCCGATCGCGTCGATCGAATACTCGGATCGTTACCTGCAGGCCGCGGTTGCGTTGCGGGTTGTGATTGAACTCGTTCGCGCTGTTGCGGGAGATCAGCGGCCACGGGTGACGCTGCGGACGAGTCCAAAGGAGGCGAACGTTTCGAATGGACGCTCCACGTCTCCGTTTGACCTCGAGTCGCGGCAGATGAAGGACGTTGGCACCCGTTTGCTCCGTGACGTGTTCGATCCGCAATCGAGCGTCGAGCTCTTGCAAAAGAGCTCAGCCGAGCACAAGCGTAGCCTTGTCGTGTACTGGGATGACGGCAAACACTGGACCGTGGACTTCGACGGGGGCGTGGGTCAAGACATCGAGTCGCCCAGTGGATTCCGAGATCTGAAGGCGAAGGCCGTAGATGACGTCGTCCAGAAGATTCGCGACTACAGCTTCTTTGTCGAGTCCCGACCGGGTCGGCCGCCGCAATCAATCTACGTCTGGCGCGTTGGATGACGAGTCCCGTCGCGACGCCGCCGACGGACCGCCGCGCGATTCGCACCTTCGTCACCAAGTTCGAGACGGGCGTCGCCAAGGAAGCCATCGAGCGCGAGGTCGCCCGGGGCGGGCAGTTCTGCTTCCTGCACAACCGCGTCGATTCCATCGAGGAGGTGCGCCGGTTCACCCAAGAGCGGGCCAGCGCTGTGGCGCCGGGGTTTGCGTCTCGAGGTGACGCCTGCCGGAGCGAACCGGGCGGAGAGCTTTGTGCCGAGGTCCTGGGATCGCGGATCAGTCCTTGCTTGCCACCGAGTCGGAACTGGCGCACCATAGTGGCGGACGAGGTCCTGCAAGCCGGGGTCGACGGATGGAAGCAGCTCTCTCGAACGATCGCCAGTTGGCGGAAATCGTCCGGCGCTTGGTCGAGGCCTACCGGCCGGAGCGGTTGTATCTCTTCGGCTCGCGGGCGCGGGGCGATGCCGGGCCGGACAGCGACTACGATTTGCTCGTCGTGGTCGACGACGACGCCACCGAGGCGCGGCGCAAGAGCCGTTTGGCCTACGAAGCGCTTCGCGGGACCGGGACCGCGGCCGACGTGTTGGTCTGCACGCGCGGCTGGTTCGAGCGCCGGCGCGACCTCAAGGCATCGCTTCCGGGAACGGTGTTGCGAGAAGGGTTGTTGCTCCATGCCGTCTGACCCTCGTCTCGAAGACGCCCGGGCCTGGCTCGCCAAGGCCGCCGCCGACCTGCGCGCGGCCGACCTCGAAGTCGCTACGCCCGAGGCGGATCTCTTCGAGGACGTGGCTTTCCATGCGCAGCAGGCCGCGGAGAAGGCGCTCAAGGCTTTTCTGGCATGGAAGGACGAGCCCTTCCGAAAGACGCACAGCATCGAGGACTTCGCCGCTCGTCAGAAGTGACCCGGGGATGCTCGTGAGAATCGACCCGGAGGGGGAGCGCGGCAGGGGCGCGGGCGGAGAGTGCGCGCGCAAGGAGGTATCGAGGCGAAGCGAGCGGCCCCC
>JAJYLH010000137.1 GCA_021787845.1 Myxococcales bacterium
GACTTGCCCGTTGATCGTCCGGCTGAACGTGTGCATGTCTTTCATGTACACCGGCCCTGCCCCAAACGCCAGGAAATAACGCCCACCAGCCGCCCAGCTCTCCTCCCGGATGCGAAACTAGGGCTAGTGAAGAACGTGTAAGAAGCCCAAGCGGCCCTCGGGCGCGAACCCGTGCCTCGGTGGGGTGGTGGTCGAGGTCGCTGGCGAGGGTGGTCGGCATGGTTCACGGGGAGGGACCGTACATGTTCAGTCCGAAAGCGTCAAGTCGAGCGCCTCTGGCCGGCGTCGAGACGAACCTCTCCCTCCGGGCGGCCTGATGGTGCCCGTTCGAGATCGCCGGAAGAAGAGGAGCTACGCCGCCATCAGCGGCGGGCCGCGGGCGTAGGTGGTGGTCTCGCCGGTGTGCGCCAGGTAGCGGGCGATCTCCTCGGGGTCGTGTAGCACCGCGATGGGGCGCAGGCGTCCTTTGCAGCGGGAACACTCGAGGGCGTCGCTGCCCCACGTTCGGCGGAAGAGCTCGGCCCAGAGGAGTCGCTCGGCGTGCGGCAGTGCGGCAGCGGCCTCGCTCGGCGCCGGTTCGTCGCGGCGGTGCTCGCAGGTCGAGCCTCGGCGCTTCGTCGGCGCGGGCACCACGAGTGCGCGGTCCTTCGCTGCGGGTGCGAGGATCCCGAAGTACTTGCGGCTCGGATGGCCCGGGCCGGGTATCAGGCTGGCGAGCCGCATCAAGAGCTCGAGCGGTGTCAGTACCAGCGCGGTGTTGCCGTGGCGATCGGGTTTCTTGAGCCGGTAGGAGAGCAGCCCGTCGGGCCGCTCGGTGAGGCGCCCGCTCGAAATCGGTCCGCGCAAGAGGTAGCGGCACACGCGCTCCATCCGGTCGCGGTCGTTTCCCTCGATGGGAGAGGAGGCGTAAACGTGGAGCCCCGAGGGTGTGGTCGCCACGAGGCCACCTTTCGGATGCTCCACCTCGTCTTCTTCCACCAGCCCACTTTCATGGTGAGCGCAGTCGAACCACGCGCCGGAGCGCTCCCGCTGTCCTTGTCGAAGCGCCACCTGAGCGCACGCCCCGAGCGCATCGAGCGCCGGCAACTCGTTGCTTCGTTCTTCGGCAGGCGTCTGCGAGAGCAGCCCGCGCCGGGTGAGAAGTTGCTGGAGCCGCCGATCGAGATCCACCGCGAGGTCGCGCAGCTCTTCCGGCGTCGTCTTCGGCGCGCGCACGAAAGTGAGCGTCTCGCCACCGTCACCTGTGAAGGCGCCGTCGAGCAGCAGCAGGTGCCCATGAACGTGGAGATTGATCGAGCTGCCGAACCGATGCCGGACCAGCACTCCGCCGGATTTTCCGCTCCGGCATCGCCGCTCCTGCCAGCGCTGGAGCGTCCGTATCACCAGCCGTTCCACCGCGCGCAAGAGCTCGGGCTGAATCCTTCGACTTCGCTCAGGATGAGCGGGACGCGCGGAGCCGAGCGCGAACGGGTAGCTCACCACCCACTGCCGCAGGGGTGCGCGCGGGAGCACGTGGTCCACGAGGTGCGCGGCTCCGTCGGCCATCTCGCGGGCGGCGCAGGACGGGCAAACGCCCCTGCGCTTGCAGGAGAACGCCAGAATCTCCTCGTGGCCGCACGAGTCGCACTTGAGTCGGCAAAAACCTCGTTCGGGGATTGCGCAAGAGATGAAGGAGCGGAACGTCTTCTCGATGAACCGCGGCAGCCCGCCGTGCTCCTCGCGCGCGGCACGCAGGAAGTCGTCGAGGTGCTCGCGCACCACCCGATGGAGCACGCTCGCTTCCGGCCGGTGGCGCACCCGTCGCATCGCGGCGAACGCCAGGCAGGAATCGTGCCAGCCGCGAAACCTAGGCGCACCCGTGCGGTGAGCCGACCGGTCAGTCTCATTCTGAGACTGCCAGTCTCAATTTGGGATTCACCGCCTGGAGCGCTGCCGGCCGATGAGTCGGCGCCGCTCGGTCAGGCAACCCGCCGGCCCGGGCGGTGATGGAGAGCGGTAGCGGCGTCGGCCATCGGCTGCGCCCTCGGGATGCCGGGCCGTGGGGAGCAGGAGCGGCGCCGGTCGACCTTCTCCGCGGGGCTCGCGCTCGTCTCGGCCGGTTCCGGTCTCGGAGTCGGCGCCGCCGGCGGGTCGGGCGTCGGGGTCGCCTCCGTCGCCGAACGATTGGTACCGCTACCGCTCTGCGGCTGCGGTACCGGGATGTTTTCCGGGCTCCTCGACCCGGAGCCAGCGGCGATGGAGCTGTTGGCTCGTTGCGCGCGCGACGCGGACTCGCATCGGATCCTCGGCGCGTTAGCTGCGTGAGGGGTTCCCTGCCGGAGAGACATGGTCCAAGAGGCGGGCGACGACGCCACGGTCGGGCCAAGAGCGTGATGGAGTAGGAGTATACCGCCATCGCCGCCGCTAGGCTCATTAGCCTTTCAGTTTGACGATGACCGTGCGTAATTCCACAACCTCAACCGGGCACTCCGGCCAGTCGTTTTCCCAGCACACGACCATGTCGCACGCAGCCGGATCGTGGCCGTGCTCAACGAAGTTCCGACTGCGGAACTCGAACTCGATTCGTACCCGCTGCCATCGATCTCCGCGCTTGTCGATGCATCTCTTCGCCTCACAGTCGGGATATGCCGACTGCACGGCCTCGACGATCAATCCGAGCTCCTGACTAACCATCCCGAAAAGGTAAACGACGCCTTGCTCGTTGATTGGCGCGTGGCGGAGACCTCGAAAGTTAATCGGCGCCCCATAGACGATGCCCGAGCCTTTACCCCACTGCTGCGACCCGGGGGACTCCGGCGGTGCCACCTTGGACAACGTCGTCTCCTGCTTCAAGGTGGCTTCCACGAGGCCAAACTCGCGCGCACCAGGGTGGTTCTTTCCCAGCCACGCATGATACCGTTGGAGCGTCCCTTGAATGCCGCCGAATCGCTTCTGGTACAGCGCGTAAGACCACTCACCCCGTGCGTTGATTAGGTGCTTGGTGGGTATCCGTCCCAACCCGCGGACGATCTGGTGAAACTCCTCTAGAAGGTCGTCATCGGGGGTAGGCGTATTTTGGAAATCAACCTTGAGCCCGGCTGCCTCAAGGACGGCGCGCCATCCACCCTCGGGAAAGAGCCTGGCTACGTGTTCAAGACTGATCCCGGATTCTCTGACGAAGTCCTTTCTCCGTAAGGTCTCAAGACCGCGTTGACTTGCAATAGTCTTCGCCGTAGCGATAATTTCCTCCTTCGTCGGCCTGCTCACCTTCAGACTCCTGTTTCCGCGAAGCGTCTCCTCAGTCCTATCGATGGCCGCCGGGTCCTTGGGCGTCCGCACCGGGATTATCCCCCCGTTGGATCTCCGACGCAACAGGATACTGCAACGGGCTCGAACGCGTAAGAAGCCCAAGCGGCCCTCGGGCGCGAACCCGTGCCTCGGTGGGGTGGTGGTCGAGGTCGCTGGCGAGGGTGGTCGGCATGGTTCACGGGGAGGGACCGTACATGTTCAGTCCGAAAGCGTCAA
>JAJYLH010000138.1 GCA_021787845.1 Myxococcales bacterium
ACGAGGAAGCACGGCGGTCGCTGAAGCACGGGATCGACCAGCTCGCGGACGCCGTGAAGACGACCCTGGGACCCAAGGGCCGCAACGTCGCCCTGGACAAGAAGTTCGGCGCTCCGACCGTCACCCACGACGGAGTGACCGTGGCGCGTGACATCGAGCTCGACGATCCATTCGAGAACATGGGCGCGCAGCTGCTCAAGGAAGCCGCGACCAAGACCGAGGACGTCGCCGGCGACGGCACCACGACCGCGACCGTGCTGGCCCAGGCGATCGTCAACGACGGCCTTAAGAACGTCGCCGCGGGCGCCAACCCGATGCAGATGAAGATCGGCATCGAGAAGGCCGCCGCCGCGGTCGCCGAGGCGGTCAAGAAGGCCGCCACGCCGGTCCTCGGGCACGACGAGGTCGCGCAGGTGGCGACCGTCAGCGCCGCCGACGACGAGATCGGCAACCTCATTGCCGAGGTCATGGACAAGGTCGGCAAGGACGGCGTGATCACGGTCGAGGAGTCCAAGACGCTCGCCTTCGAAACCGAGTACGTCGAGGGCATGCAGTTCGACCGCGGTTACATCTCCGGGTACTTCGTGACCGACACGGCCCGCATGGAAGCCGCGCTGGACGACCCCTACATCCTGATCACCGACAAGAAGATCTCGGCGATCGCGGACATCGTGCCGGTCCTCGAGAAGGTCCTGCAGCTGGGCAAGAAGGAGCTCGTGATCGTCGCCGAGGACGTCGACGGCGAGGCACTCGCGACGCTCGTGGTGAACAAGCTCCGCGGCATCCTGAACGTGCTGGCCGTGAAGGCCCCCGGGTTCGGCGACCGGCGCAAGGAGATGCTCCGCGACATCGCGGTGCTCACCGGTGGCCAGGTCGTCAGCGAGGAGCTCGGCAAGAAGCTCGACACGACCCAGGTGAGCGACCTGGGTCGGGCCCGCCGCGTGGTGGCGACCAAAGACGAAACCACCATCGTCGAGGGTCGCGGCGCGCAGAAGGACATCGACGCGCGCGTCAAGCAGATCAAGGCGCAGATCGAGGACACCACCTCGGACTACGACAAGGAGAAGCTCCAGGAGCGCCTGGCCAAGCTCTCCGGGGGCGTGGCGATCATCAAGGTCGGCGCGGGCACCGAGGTCGAGCTGAAGGAGAAGAAGCACCGCGTCGAGGACGCGCTCTCGGCCACCCGGGCGGCGGTCGAGGAGGGGATCGTCCCCGGCGGCGGCGTGGTGCTCATCAACGCGGCCTCGGCGATCGACGGCCTGGGCCTGGACGGCGACGCGAGGATCGGTGCCGAGGTGGTCCGGAGCGCGCTCGATGAGCCGCTGAAGATCATCGCGCGCAACGCCGGCCTCAACGGCGCCGTGGTGCTCGAGACGGTCCGTCGCAAGCAGGCCGAGACGGGCAACCTGAACCTCGGGTACGACGTCATCAGTGGCCAGTACGACGACATGCTCGCGCGCGGGATCGTGGACCCGGCCAAGGTGACGCGCTCGGCCGTCGAGAACGCGGCCTCCATCGCGGCCATGGTCCTGACCACCGAGGCGATGGTGACCGACAAGCCCGAGCCGAAGTCGGCTGCTCCGGGCATGCCGCCCGGCGGCGGGATGGGCGACTTCTAGTCGAGTAGCGATACCGGGCCTCAGGCCCCGGTGGCGACCCGCCACAGCGGGTCGGTGCACCTCGCAACGCTTGCGAACGGGCGGCGGGTTTCCGCCGCCCGTTCGCTGTCACCACGGCCCGAGACCCCGTGACGGGCGGTTCGAGCTGGTGGCCGCGCGGTATGCTGTCGCGAGCGAGCCGCCGCCCACGCCCGCACACGAACTGAACGAGATACCGCGCCGAAGGGGGAGTCCGCTGACAACCGACCGCCCGCAGGATCCCGCAGCACCCGGCTCCGGCGCTCCACCGCCCGCGGGTGAGCCGCCGCGCCCGGCGCCCGGCGTCCGGGAGCAACTCGGGCGCACGCGGGAGGCGGCGGTGGGCCTGGCACGGGCCCACCTTGACCTGCTGAAGGCGGAGCTCGACGGCATCGTCGAGGAGATCAAGGTCATCGCCGCGCTGGCGGGCGTGATCGTGGCGGTGGCGTTCTTTCTGTCCCTGCTCCTCGCGATCGGCGGGACGCTGTTCCTCGGCGAGTGGCTGTTCGGTTCGATCGGCTGGGGTGTGGCGCTCGGCGCGCTGCTCTCGATCGCCCTGATCGTGGCCACGGCGATGGTGCTCGTCGGCGCGCCGCGCCGCGTTGTCGCCACGCCGCTCACCTGGGGCGTGGTCCTGGGCGTCGTGGTGTCGGTGGTCCTGGGCGCGAACCTCGCGCGCCGGGCAGCCGCACACGTGGCCACGCAGCTGCGCTCCGGCGCGCTTCCCAACCTCGACCCGGCGTGGGCGCCCGCGGTGGTGGGCATCGCGGTCGTCGCGATCGTGCTCGGGGTGATCGGACTCATCGCGCTTGGAAGGGTCGGCGGGCCGGGCGGCGCGGTCGCGGGGCTCGTGCTTGGCGCGATCGCCGGCGGGCTGATCGGCTGGGGCTGGGCGGGCCTGACATTCAGCTGGCACGGTGCCGTGGCGATCGGGATCACCGTGGGAGTGCTGGCGTGGATCACGCTGATGCCGGCCTGGATGTTCCGGGCCGGGGTCGACCCGACGGCGCGGTTCCGGCGGCTCTGGCCGAAGGAGTCGTACGAGACCGCGATGCAGACGAAGGAATGGCTGGAGAGCGAATGGCAGAAACGACGCGCCAGGCTCGGCAGGACGTAGCGCAGGCGCGCGAGCGACTCGCCGCGGAGGTCGACGATCTCGATCTCGCGGCGCGCTCGGCCGTTGACCTCCCCGCCAAGATCCGCCGCAACCCGGCGCGCGTGGCGGCGCTGGCGGGCAGCGCGGTTTTCCTGGCCGCGGGCGGGCCGAAGCGTGCCACCCGGCGGTTTGCCGGGCTGGTCCGGCGACCGAAGCCGGCCCCCGTCGCGTCGCTGCTGCCCGAGGAGGTGCAGCGCATCGTGGAGCGGGCCGGTGCGGAGGGTGGTGACGTCCGGGCCACGCTCGAGCGCGGGTTCGCCGACTGGCTCGAGCAGGGCCGCGCCGGCACGAAGGGCAAGGGCAAGAAGGGCGAGCGTAGGACGGGGAACGAGACGTTCTGGCACCTGTTCGACACGGTCAGCGCGCCGCTGGCCTCCCGGGCGGCGAAACGGGCCGCGGAGCGCCTGTTCGCCGCGGAGCCGGATCGGGCGCGTGCGGAGGGCCGGGGCGAGCCGGGGGAGGCAGCCTCTTCCCGCTAGACCGAAGTTCCAGCCCTGATCCAGGCTGATCCGGCCCCTTCCACGTTCAGATCGTGCCCCGAGCGTGCTGTGGCAGACTGTACGAAGTAGACAGTAATAGCCTTGACTTCTGCGCCCGGATGTGCATACTGGTCGCATGACTAGGGCACGGACCGGGGCCATGCACGTAGTCAAGGTGGTGAGCCGCCAGCGGGGCCGCGCGTACACGAGCGTGCTGCTGCGCAACTC
>JAJYLH010000088.1 GCA_021787845.1 Myxococcales bacterium
CTCGCCCTTCGAGGCCCGCGCATGCTTGCCGTGCTCCATTCATGCTCCGTGGGCGCGGGCACCTCAGGGTGAGCGGATCGGGGACCAAGACACCTGAGGTGTCTGGATACCCAGTCAACTTAGAGCCCATGCACTGCGATGCTCACGACCGAAGCTCATCGTTGCCAGGCATCGTAGGTTTCGTGGACGACCGCGACAATAATGCCCACAACCTGCTGCGCTCGCACGATGACGTTGGCGGTGGCGACGTCGATGACGCGCAGGTCCAAGACGATGAGGGTGCCGAGCTTCCCGAGGTCGGCGGCGGCGACGTACTTGGCGCCCAGGGCGCCGGCGATCTGCGCCATGCACGAGGCGTCGTTACACCCGGCGACTTGCTTCTGCTGCTGCAGCGTCAGGAGCGCGTTGATGTCCGCGCGCCCGATGACCTTGAACTGGCCCGTGCTGTCGATCGCGGTGAGCAGCACCTGCTCCACCGTGCCGGCCTGGCTTTGCGTGATGCCGCTGCCGCAGTTCACGCCCATCAACGCCATCGTCGGCCGCCGGTCCGCGACCCGCGCCGCCCACGCCGGCAGCGCCATCGATGCCGCCATCAACGCGAGCCCGAGCCAACCTCGTCGCGCCATCACGCTTCTCCTCGTGTCGCGTTCATCAGCCCGAGCGTGGGCGTCCGATGGACGGGAATCCGTACTCCGATGACGACCCCGGCTGTTACGTCCCTTGCGGCGGCTCCACGGGCGGCGTGACCGGGGCGGGCTTCGGCTTCGCCTTCGGCTTCGCCTTCGGCTTCCTCGGATGCTCGGGCGGGATGCGGTCGAACTCGGTGCGGCGGGTGTCGTTCTTGAGGGCGGCCATGCCGATTTCGCGGACGTAGCTGGTGCTGGTGCGCAGCTCGGCGAAGACCCGCTCGTGCTCTTGGGTCTGGTCCTGCGCTTCCTTCTGGGTCTGCGGCTTGACGGTGTAGGCCCGATGGAACTCGTCCGCTGCCGTCGTCAGCTCCTGCTGCTCGGCCTCGGAGAAATCGCGCTCCAAGAGAATCGCGGAGTGCGTCTTGATGACATCGCCCAGGCCGTCGACGTAGGCGTCGAACTGCTCCTCGGTGTCCGGGTACGGCAGGTCGACGCGCAGCGTCTTCGCGAGCTCATGGTTGACGCCGCCGTGGAGCGTCCGGCTCGCGAGCCGGGCCGCCGTACGGTACGCGCCGAGCAGGTCTTTCAGCTTCCGCCGCTTCCCGCTCAAGGTCACCCGTCCGCCGCCGGCCGTCTTCTTCGCCAGCTTGATCTGCGCCTGGAGCTCGGTCAGGTCGGAGGTCTTCAGGCGCTTCTTCTTGCACAATTTGAAGAACCGCTTCGCAGCCTTGTAGACCTTCATCGCGTCCCGGATGTCGAGCGGCAAAGTCGCCTGCTGCTTCTGCGGGGTCACGCGAACCTTGAGAATCCGCCGGCGCTTGGACGCGCGCTTCTGCTGAGCGGTCTTCTTCGTTTTCTTCGGTTTCGTTTGGATAGCCGCCATCTTCCACCTCGAGAGAAGGACTCGATGGGCAGCGGGTCGCCCCACGCGACGGGTTGCTCGCCCACCCTTATTTCACCGTGGTTCCGAGAAGTCAACTCCCGGACGACGAATGTTTCGGCGGCTGGCCCCTCCGGCTCGGTCAAGCCGGCCTCCGAAAGGTCTCGGCGCTATCGGTTGCGGCCGGCGGTTCGTGGCGAGTCCCCGGCCGACTATGCTCGGGGTCCGCCGCACGCGGGAACCCTCGTCTTGCGGCTGCGAAGTCCTTCGTATCGAGCGATTTCCGCGCGTGTCTTCGATATTCTACGATCACCGCCCGTCGGGGACTGGGCCGGCTGCCTGGTGGTCGCCTCTGACCGAAAAGTGCGCATCCGCCACTCTCGGCACGCGTGATTGCACCTCCGGATGCATCGACCACACCTCCGGATGCATCGACCACACCTCCGGATGCATCGACCACACCTCGGGATCGATCGACCACACCTAAGGATCGATCGACCACACCTAAGGATCGATCGACCACACCTCGGGATCGATCGACCACACCTCGGGATGCATCGCCCACACCTCCGGATGCATCGCCCACACCTCGGGATGCATCGACCACACCTCGGGATCGATCGCCCACACCTCGGGACCATCGCCCGCACCCTCGGGACCATCACCCACGCCCTCGGGATCGATCGTCCACACCTCCGGGCACACGGGCAAACCAAGCGACGTCTCGGCGCGGTCCGCGCTAGAAGGAGCGCGCCGCGCGACCTCGAGTGCGCGGCGGGAGAAACAGATGCCCGAAACCGTCGTCCTCACTGGTCGCACGCTCAGCATCGCCGAGGTCGTCGCGGTCGCTCGTCCCTCGACTGCGCTCGGGATGAGCGGGGGTGGAGCGCTCGGGATGAGCGGCGGAGCGAAGGTCGAGGTCTCCGCGGACGCGCGGGCGCGAGTGCGCGACGCGCGGGCGTTCGTCGACCGCCTCGCCGCGAGCGAGCATCCGACGTACGGCGTCAACACCGGCTTTGGCGTGCTCGCCGAGGTGCCCGTCGCGCACGCGGATCTGGCGAAGCTGCAAGAGAACCTCCTCGTCAGCCACGCGGCCGGCGTCGGCGAGCCGCTGCCCGTCGAGGTCGTGCGCGCGCTGATGGTCTGCCGCGCGAACGTCCTCGCCGGCGGCCACTCCGGCGTGCGCGAGGAGACGCTCGACCTGCTCGTCGAGCTCCTGAACCGGAACATCGTGCCCGTCGTTCCGAGCCGCGGCTCGGTCGGGGCCTCGGGCGACCTCGCGCCGCTCGCGCACCTCGCGCTCGTCCTCATCGGCCGCGGCGAAGCTTTCGTCGAGGGCCATCGGGTTCCGGGAGCCCAGGCGCTCGCCGCCGCCGGTCTCGCTCCCTTGAAGCTCGGGCCGAAGGAGGGCTTGGCGCTCGTCAACGGGACGCAGGCGATGCTCGCGCTCGGCGTGCTCGCGCTGGGCGACGCGGAGGAAGCGGCGGAGGTCGCGGACGTCGCGGCGGCGATGACCATCGAGGGGCTCTTGGGCTCGCACCGGCCGTTTCTCGCGCGGGTGCAGGAGGTGCGGCCGCATCCGGGGCAGGCTTTGGTCGCCGAGCACGTGCGCGCGCTCGTCCAAGGGAGCGGCATCAACCGCAGCCATCAGGACGAGTGCGACAAGGTGCAGGACCCGTATTCGTTGCGCTGCGTGCCGCAGGTCCACGGCACCGTTCGCGACGCTCTCGCGTTCGTCCGGCAGGTCTTGGAGCGCGAGCTGAACGCGGCGACGGACAACCCGCTGCTCTTCCCCGACGACGAGGAGGTGGTCAGCGCGGGCAACTTCCACGGCCAGCCGCTCGCGCAGGCGCTCGACCTGCTCGCGATGACGACGACGCAGCTTGCGACGATGAGCGAGCGGCGTGTCGAGCAGCTCGTGAACCCGTCGCTCAGCCATCTGCCGCCGTTCCTGGTGAAGCGCTCGGGCTTGAATTCCGGGTTCATGATCGCGCAGGTGACGGCAGCGGCGCTGGTCGCCGAGAGTCGCGTCCTCTGCCATCCGGCGTGCGTCGACACCATTCCCTCCAGCGCCGGCCGCGAGGATCACGTCTCGATGGGCATGACCGCGGCGCTCAAGGCGCGGAGCGTGGTCGAGAACGTCCGCACCGTCCTCGCCATCGAGCTGATGGTCGGCGCGCAGGCGATCGACTACCGCCGCCCGCTGCGCTCCGGCCCCGGCGTCGAGGCGGCCCACGCGGCCATTCGCGCGCGCGTTCCGTTCCTCGAGGACGACCGCGAGCTGCACCGGGACATCGCCTTCGTGAAGGCGCTCATCGACGACCACAGCCTGGTGGAGCGCACTCGAGGAGCGGTAGCGGCGTAGCGCGCGCCGAAAAGACCGATCGGTCGGATCGGTCCGATCGGTCCGATCGGTCCGATCGGCGATTCGGGACCGGGTGGAGCTGGGAAGACCTTCGAGCCACCCGAGGCGCTGGCCCGCGCTCGAAATGCGGCGCCGGTAAACCGCGTCGAAGGCGGGCTGGCGCGGGCCCAGTTGACGGCAGCCGTTCCGCCGTGCAAAGTGCGCCCGCCAACTCGCTCAAGGAGGCCCGTCCCCATGCTCCGCCGTCTCGTTTCCGCCCTCGCCCTCGTCTTCTTCGCCGCCGCCTGCCAGCAATCGTCGGCGCCATCGCGCACGACCGTCGCCGGTCCGGTCGCCACCAAGGGGTCGGCCACGGCTCCCAAGACCGCGGCCGCCTCGGCCCAGCCCGGCACCGCCGGGACCACCGACGCCGACAAGAAGGCGGCCGCGCTGAACCGCACCGCCTGCGACAAGGGCGACATGGACTCTTGCGTCTCCCTCGGGCTCGCCTACAAGCAGGGCCACGGCGTGCCGCTCGACTACGCCCAGGCGAAGGCGCTGTACACGAAGGCCTGCGACGCGGGGGTGCAGTCGGGCTGCTCGTTCATGGGCGTGCTCTACGAGGACGGGCTCGGGGTCCCGAAGGACACGAAACACGCGCTCGCCCTCTACGACTCGGCTTGCGCGAAGAACGACGCCTTCGGATGCGCCCGAGGCGGAAACCTGCGCCTGGGCGATCCGAAGAGCGCGCCCGCGGGGTTCGCCGGGCTGCAGAAGGGCTGCGCCCTCGGCGACCTGGATTCCTGCGACCAAGCCGGCTGGGCACAGCTCAAGGGCGAGGGCGTGAAGGCGGACCCGGCCAAGGCGGCGGCCATCTTCCGCAAGGCGTGCGACGGCGGCGACGGCGCGGGGTGCAACCACCTCGCCCATCGCTACGACAACGGAGAGGGCGTCGCCAAGGACGTCGGCCAGGCCGTGAGCCTCTACGAACGGGCCTGCAAGCTGGGGAACATCGAGAGCTGCGACGTGGTGGGTTGGAGGCTCTTCAAGGGTCAGGACGTGCCGTCGGATCTGACGCGGGCGGTGGCGATGTTCAGGCGGGCCTGCGTCGGAGGCGTCGGCCGCGGGTGCAACCACCTCGCCCACCGGTACGAGAACGGCGAGGGCGTCGCCGCCGACCAGACGCAGGCGGCCATGTACTACGCGAAGGGGTGCCAGCTCGGCGACACGCAGAGCTGCGAGCTGTCGGGCGACCACGTGGCGGCCGGGCTGGGGACGGCCATCGACCTGCCCGGCGCGGCGACGCTCTACCAGAAGGCCTGCAACGGCGGCGAAGCGGGAGGCTGCTCCAAGCTGGCCGACCTCGAACGCAAAGGGGTGCACCCGGCGGCCGGGCACTGAGGGCCGCCAACGCTGGCGACACCGCGCCGCGCGTCGTGATCGGACGGATCAGACCGATCAGACCGATCGGACCGATCCGACCGATCGGTCTGATTCGTCCGAGTCGCCGTCGGGCCTCGCCGCGCCTCGAGCACAGGCCAGAACCGCTCATCCTGAGCGCAGTCGAAAGCACGAGCGGGTTCTGGCCGGGGGGCGATCCGCCCATCCCTCGACTGCGCTCAGGATGAGCGGGAACGAGGGGCCGGCGGACATGTACAAGTTCCTTACGGGTCCTAGGGCACCGCGAGGACGCTGGTCTGCGCGTGGAGCGCGACCCTCCGGCAGACCGAGCCCAAGCCGAGCTGCGGCGCCGGCGTCCTGCCCCGGCGGCCGACCACCACCAGGTCCGCTTCCGCCTCCTTCGCGCCCTCGACCAGCGCGTGCGCCGCCTCGTCGAAGACCACCAGCGCTTTCGCGGGCGCCGTGCCCGCCGCTTCCCGCGCCGCGTCGAACGCCTTCTGGCCCGCCATCTCGAACGCCCGCTTCACCCGTTCGCGGTTCGAGCCATACCGCCCGAGCGACACCTCCGCGGCGTGGACGAAGACCAGCTCCGCTCCCGCGTCGCGCGCGAGCTCGCCCGCCATCTTCGCCGCCCTGAGGCACGAAGCCGACCCGTCGACGCCGACCAGCATCGTGCGTAGCTGCGCCCGCCTCGCGAAGAGCACCGGACGGCCGGCGTGCTGCAGCACCTCCATCGACACCGACCCGAGAAACGTCCGCGCCAATAGGCCGTGGCCATGGCTCCCGAGCGCGATGAGGTCGAACCCGCTCTGGCGCGAGAGAATGACGTCCGACGGCCGGCCCTGGACCTGCTCGACCTCGACCTTCGCCGACGCGGCCGCGCTCTCGACCTGCCGGCGCGCGCGCTCGAGGAGCGCGATGCCCTCCTCTTCGTGCGAAAGCTCCCACTCTTCCGCGAGCGACCCCGGCGAACCCGAAACCACCGTGCTCACCGTGTCCAGCGCCGAAAGCGGCCCGAGCGGCGTCACCGAAACCGCGTGCAGCAGGTGGACGACACCGGCGCCGGCCAGCATCGCGCCAAGACGCGCCGCCTCCTCGGCCGGAGCCGACCCGTCCGCGCCGACCAGGATCGTCATCCCCATGAGGCGACCTCCCCGCGCGCTTCCCGTCGAAGCTTGGCCATTGAAAGCACCGCCGGACGCGACCGTCCAGCGCCCGGGCTTCCAAGGTGCGGCCTCGAGCCCGCATGGCCGCTCATCCCTGCGCAGTCGAGGGACGAGCGCCCTCGCGAAAACCCGCCCGCGCTTCGACGGAGATCATCCTGAGCCGAAGTCGTAGAGCTCGAGGACGAGCGGTCTTTCGTTCGTCGGCACGATGAAAGACCTGCCGTCCAGCGCCCGCCGCCGCTTGCTGACGAGATGCGCCAGCGGGCGGCGCCGGTGCCTAGAATGGCCGGGCGAGCGCCAGGCCGGGAGATGGCGCGGGTCGGGGTCGAGGAGGACGTTCACTTGGGCGACGATCTCGACGCCATCTTCCCGGCTCGGCTGACACCGGCCACGGTCGAACGCGCCCGCGGCGACTTCGAGGATCTGGCGCACGCGATGGTCTTCGTGCCCTGGCCGACGCCGCCCCGGGTCGGATGCCGGGTGGGCCTCGACCTCGCCTTCGGCGACGAGGCGCCGCAGCGGTTGCCAGCGCGGGTGGTCGCGGCGCAGGCCGGGCGCGGACCGGTGACCGCGGGATTCAAGGCGGCGTTGGTCGCGCCGCCGCCGCAGGTCCTCGCGAAGCTGCAAGCCCTGTTGCGAGAGGCGCGGGGGCGTCTACCGCCGGCCGCCGGACAGCCCTCCGGCAGTGCCGCCGCCCGGCAGGCGACACCGAACGGCCAGCCGATCGGACGGGTGACCCTGATTCCCGTGGACCCGGGGAGCCTGCCCATGACACCGGTGCCGCCCAGCAAGACCGCTCCCACACCCGAGACGCCGCCAGCGGAGGAACCGTTCGCGATCGACCTGCCGGAAGACAACGAACCGCTCGAGCTGTCCGATCAAGGCGCCGTGCTGGAAATGTCCACTCAGTTCCGCCAGAGCGCCTCCGCTACGCCGGCGCTGGAGATCGCCGGCCTCGACTGGGAGCCCGCGGCGCTGCCAGAGACCCCCGCCCCGCGCTCGAAGGCCGACCGCGCGGCGCCGCCTGAACGCTCGCGTGCCTGGGTGACGCCGCCGCCGGTCGCGCCCCCCGCGCTCGTCCGTCCGGCGCCGCCGCCACTCCTCGAGACCCCTCCCGCTCGGCAGACGCCGGTCGCCGTCCGTCCGGCGCCGGCCGCTCGCCGGGTCCGGGTCAACATCCAGAGCGCGCAGAGCTTCCGGGTGCACTACCGGCGCTTCCTCGCCCGGGGCGAGGCCTACTGCGTGGAGCAGCCGGCGCCGCCCGCGGGCAGCGTGGTCGAGCTGCAACTGGACATTCCCGATGGGGAGCCGCCGCTCTGCGGCGCCGCCGTCGTCGAGCGGATGGTGGCGCCGCCGGAAGTTCCGCTGCCGGGCTTCGTCGTCTCGCTGGTCGACCCCGAGGACGAATACCGGGAGCGCTTGAGTCAAGCGGCGCTCATCCTGGGGAGCTGAACCGCCGCCGGCGGGCCAAGGCGAGCAGCACGAAGAGAGCGAGGGCGCTGCCGCCTTCACCGGAGCAACCGCAGCCGGCGGTCGCCCGTTCGACCCACGACGCCGAGGCGGATCCTTTCTTGCTCGCGCAGAGGGGAAGGCCCGCGCGGCCCGATTCCGGCAGTCTCCCGCGCCCGGCCCCGGGGACGTACGCCGCGGTCACCGTCGCGCCGCCACCGCCGCTCGCCGATGCGCCGCCCCCGGCGGGCGAGCCGGAATCGACGGAGCCCGCGTCGAGGGTCCCGGGATCGATGCAGCCCGCATCGGTTGAGCCTGCGTCGGTCGAGCCCGCGTCGGCGGAGCCGGCGTCGGTCGCTCCGGCGTCGTTGGTGCCGCCGTCGGGGCCGGGGCTCGGCGCCGCGCCGATGACGACCAGGTCGCCCTCGCGGTGCCAGACGATCGGCGCGCCGTCGAAGGCGACGCTCGTCGCGTCAGGCGCGGAGATCTCGGCGCTCGACGCGTCCTTTCCGGTCAGCGCCACGTTCGTGCCCGAGATGTCCGCTTCGAGGGCGCCGGGAGCGCTGCTGGATAGAAGCAGGTGCTCGCCGCCGCCGTCGCGTAGCTCGCCCGGGCCGACGAGGGCGAGGCGAGCGTAGGCGCCGGACGAGCTCGCCCGCAGCACCGCGGCTGGCGCGGTCAAGGAATAGGCGCCCGCCGCGATGGCCCCGTCGGGCGCGAAGAGCCAGAGGTCGGTGCCGCCTTGGAACGCCAGCGAGAAGCCCCGCTCGGGATGTGCGGCGTCGAGCGGCTGCGCTGTCGGCCGGCTCGACCAGGCGGTGCCGGTCGTCGGGTAGAGCAGGTCGAGGAAGCGGGCGGCGCTCACCGGCGACGAGGGCTGCACTTCGACCAGCGAGACCTCGCCGTCGGGCTCGAACTGCTTGGTCAGCTTGTCCGCGGTCTGGGTGCTGACGCTCGCGGTGAACGAGCTCGGGCTCACGACCTGCACCCCGAGGACCTGATCGGCGTGGGCGGCGCCTTCTATCCAGGAGCCCTGCTGGGAGGCGGCGTCGAGGAAGTGGAAGACCTGGTCGACCGCGTGGGCGCCGCCGAGCCGGACGTCGTCGGAGAGCACGGCGTAGCCGTCGCGGTCGAGGGCGACCGTGCGGGTCAGCGAGCTCACCTGGTCCGCTGCCGGATAGAGGTGGGTGCCCTCGCCGACCGCGAAGGCGTAGTGGGCGGTCGAGGCGACGGTCTTCATCGCGCCGTAGCGCTGGAAGAACCAGGGGTAGGCCGGACCGTCGTCGCCGACCTTGTCGTCGCCCCATTCGCCCGTGCCGTCGAAGAGCAGCGCGTTGTGAAACTGGGTCTGAAACGCCTTCGGGGCGGACGAGGTGCCGATGTTGTAGCCGACGCACTCGGGCAAGAGCCACTGGCCGTGGCCGTAGATCCACAGCCCCAGGTCGTCCATGTGGTCGTGCCCGATGTTCAGGCTCCCTCCGGGAGCGCCGCCGTTCTTCAGCCGCGTCCAGTTCGCCTTCCCGCCGAGCATCCCGCTCTTGAACCCGACCACCAGCGAGCCCGGCTGGAACCCCGACCGCAGCACCGCGAGCTGTTGGTCCTCGCCATAGAAGTCGGTGGAGAGCGTCGAGACGTCGACCGGCTTCACGCTCGGGTCGTACACGAGGTACTCCAGCGCGGTGTAGTAGGTGTCGTCGGGATGCGTCGAGCGCGGCGTCCCCGCGAGCCAGCGGTCCGCCGCCGCCTGGGCGTAGCCGTCCTGGTAGTGCGCTGCTGCATAGCGTAAGACCTGCAGGGAACCGGCACCGGACCAGCCCGACCAGTCCCCGGTGGTGGTGATGTATCCGTTCGGCTGGTCGGGGAGCTGCGTCCACAAGCGGTAGGCGCCGTAGGCATTGAGCATCGCGCTCTGGGACACGTCCACCCCCGTGCGGCCGGACGCGAGCCAGTAGGGCATCGCGAACGACCAGCCGTATTGCTGGTAGCCGACGCCCTCGTGCCAGGAGCCGTCGGTGACGAGGTCGGTGACCTGCTTTACGAGAGCGCTGTCGCCCCTCGCCAGGGCGATCCAGCCGGCGGCGCGGGAGTCCTCTCCTTGGAGCGCGAAGCCGGCGAGGCCGAGCGCGCCGAAGTCGACCCAGTTGTGGTTCTGCAGCCAGTCGGTGCTCCACCAGACGCCGTTCTGGACCGCGTCGGCGAACGCCTGCGCTTCCGAGCCGATGCGGTCGTGCGCGGCCTGCCGGTCGGAAAGGGAGAGGACCGGATAGAGCACGTCGTAGGCGATGGCCGCGCCGATCAAGAGGTGCGCGCGGTTCAGGTCGGGCATGCCTTCGCCGAAGCCCCAGTCGGTCCAGCCGAGCTCCTGCTCCAGGTTCGAGATCGCGAGCGCGCGCATCGTCGAGTCGTCGAGGATCACCGCGGCGATGGCGTCGCCGGCGACGACGTTGCCCAACAGCCGCGGGTCGTCGAAGTCGCTCGGGGAGAGAACGTGGCCGATCTGCGGCTTCATCTCCCCTTCGAGAGCGCTGGCGATCTCCGAGTGCGTCGTCGTCCTCTCGGACTGGAGCTGCTCTAGGGTAGCGCTGTCGAATACCGTGTCCGGATGCGCCGCGCGGGCAGGGAAGCTGGCGAGAAGGGAAAGGGAAAAGGCGAGGGCGAGGCAGGGCGGACGCGGGTGCGGCAATGTTCCTCCTGCGCGGCCCCCCCGTTCCCACGCGCCGGCCAACGTACCCGCACCCTCCCCCGCGATTCCAATGGGGCCAAGGCCCCGCTCGATCACTCGCCCGGCGGCAGCGCGTGCCGTTCGGCGCACCCTTCGTGCGCCAGGACGAAGAGACGAGCGGCCCATCGCAGGGCAGCACCGCTCCTGGGTGCACATGTGGGCGTTGTCGCACCTCGGCGCACGGTGCGAAGGCGCGAAGCGCCGCCTAGGTTCTCCGGTCGGGGAGGTCGAAAGGGTGGCGCTCATTCTTTGCGTAGAAGACGACCTGGATGTTCGCGAGAGCCTGGCCGGCTTGCTCGCGGACGACCGGCACGACGTGGTGACGGCCGGGAACGGGCTGGAGGCGCTGGGCCGGATGGCGAAAGAGCCGCGACCGGACCTGGTGGTGCTGGACCTGATGATGCCGGGCATGAGCGGTTGGGAGCTGCTGCTCGAGCGAAGCGGTTCCACCGAGCTCGCCGAGGTGCCGGTCCTCGTGACCAGCGTGTTCCAGCCGCAGGCCGGCCAACTGTCGCCGCGCGACGCCTACCTGGCCAAGCCGTATACGACGGACGAGCTGCTCGAGACCGTTAGAGTCATGCTAGAGCGCCGCTGAGGGGTACGCGGCGTCGCTGGGGCGCGCGAGGAACGCGGCGCACTCGACAACGACCCTCTGTCGATTCCGATCGCCTGGCATCTGTTGTCGATGCGGGCTTGGGCGAGATACGACTCCAAGGCCGACGCCGCGCGGGTCTTCACCCGGACCCAGCTCGAGGTCCTGCACCTCGCGACTCGGAAGCTTCGCCCCCGCGCAGCGTCCGCCCCGTTCGCCCACGGTCCGCCAGGCGCGGCTCGCCATCGCCGCTCTCGGTGGGCATCTCAAACGCAACGGCGAACCGGGATGGCTCACGCTCGCTCGCGGATACGGCTACCTCCAGCAACCCGTCTTCGGTTTCCAGCTCGCTTCCCGCAAGACCGCGAGAAATGGCTGAATTTGTAGGATTCGAAGGCGAAAACGACCGCGCCACGAGAGAAGGGAGCCCGGCCTGACCTGAGCGAAGCGGAAAACCCGCGAAGCGAAAGCGGGGGGCGGCCTCGGTCCGGTCGCTCCCCGCCCGCTATCGTGTCGGTGGAGTTTCTACTGCGAGAAGCCTTCGAGCAGGTAGTGCGCCTCGATGCGCTTGAGCGCGAGCACCATCGCGGCGACGCGGCTGTGGCAGGGCTTGCCGACGACGTACGGCCGCGAGTCGTGCAGCTCGCTCTTGCGCGGGTTGTTCGTCGCGATGTCTCGGATGATCCGGTAGTTCGACTTCACCGCCGTCTCCAGCCGCTGCAGCACTTCCTTCTCGGTCCAGTGCTCCATCCTCTTGTTCTGGAGCCACTCGTAGTAGCTGACGGTGACGCCGCCGGCGTTCGCGATGATGTCCGGGATCACCTCGATGCCGCGCCGGGCGAGCACCTCGTCGCCCTCCGGCGTCGTCGGTTCGTTCGCGCCCTCGGCGACGAGCTTCACTTTCAGCTTCTCCGCCACCTCGGCGGTGATGGTGCCGCCGAGCGCCGCCGGGATGAACATGTCCGCCGGAATCGCGAAGAGCTCGCTCGCGGGAATCGGCTGCCCTCCCGGGAAGCCCGCGACCGTCTTGCGGATGTTGTCCTTGTTCTCGTAGACGTACTGGTCGAGCGCCGCCACGTCGAGCCCGTCCGGGTTGTGGACCGTGCCGTCGGCGTCGTTGACCGCGAGGAGGCGCGCGCCCATCCCGGTGAGAATCTTCGCCGCCCAGCTCCCGACGTTGCCGAAGCCCTGGAGGATGAAGGTCGCGCCCTTCAGGCTCTGGCCCTTGTCCTTGAACCACTCTTCGATGCAGTACGCGACGCCCTGACCGGTGGCCTGGGTGCGGCCTTCGCTCCCGCCGATGCGCACGTCTTTTCCGGTGACGATGCCGCGGGTCATGTGCCGCTCGCGCTCGCCGTCGGAGAATTGCCGGAAGAGCATCCCCATGATTTCCGGATTGGTCCCCACGTCCGGCGCCGGGATGTCGATGTTCGGGCCGACGAGGCTCTTGAGCTTGTACATGTAGCGCAGGGTCAGCGCCTTGATCTCCTCCTTCGAGTACATCCTGGGGTCGATGCGGATGCCGCCCTTGGCGCCGCCGAAGGGCACGTCGACGATGGCGGTCTTCCAGGTCATCTCCGCCGCGAGCGACTTGAAGAGGTCGAGCGAGACCTCCTTGTGGAACCGGAGACCGCCCTTGTACGGCCCGCGCACGTCGTTGTACTGGACGCGGTAGGCCTTGAAGCGGCGCGGCCCGCCGGGCTCGATGCGGTAGGTGCCGCGGCTGCCGAGCTTGACGAACCCGTCGCGGACGGTGGCGTCGCCGCGACGCAGGGCGTTGTCCGGCAGCACCAGGGTGCCGTCGGCGAGGATCTCGGGAGCGAAGGCGGGGTGCGTCTCGGGCAGGTCCTTGAACCGCCCGGCTTCGCTCGCGGTCACCGGCACGAGGCGATCCTTGAGCGCCACCGTCACGTAGAAGATGTGCTCGTAGTTCGGCTCCTCCAGCTCGAGGCGCACCCGGTGGTTCAGGCCGATGAGGTCGGCCGCCTCCTCGAAGACCTCCATCGCCTCCGTGAAAATCGTCCGCCGCTTCTCGCTGTTTCGTGATCGCATCTGCCGTCGTCTCCTTGGCGCGCGCGAGGGCCTGGCGAGCGCCGTTTGGGAACCGCGCTCGAAGGCGGTTCCTCGAACCCGAGCGGGCGGACGGATATCGCGCCCGGCGGCCCTGTCAAGGCGGGCTGCGGCATGAGGGCGGAGGAACGCTTGCGCGCGGTCGGGCCGGGCGCGAAAGGATCCGGGCGCCGGAGTGCCCGGACACGGCACGGCGCGAAAATACGCCGCGACCCGTCCGGTGCGGCGCGAAGGCATTGCTCTATCCGGGCGATCCCGTGCCCGGATCCTTTCGCATCCCCGGACGAGCCATCGGCTTGGACGGCCGTGGCCGAAATCCTACTTGTGCTGGAGGGCGCGGACGTAGGCGACGAGCGCGTCGATCTGCGGGCCGTCGAGCCGGTCGCCGAAGGCCTTCATCTTCGTGTTGGGGACGCCGTTCTTGATCGCGTCGGCCATCCACTGGTCGGTGTGCTTCGGGTCGTCGATGAACTTCGCGGTCGTCATGTCGGGCACGTGCTTCTTGTGGCCCATCAGGGTCTTGGCCTTGCCGTCGAGGCCGTGGCAGCTCTTGCAGTGCGCCTTCCAGATGTGGGCGGTCGGGAGGCCGACCGCGGCCGGCGAGAGCAGGGCGACGAGCGAGGCGAGAACGAGAGCGTGCCGCATGAGAATCCTTTCGCGAGGGTAAGCGCGCTTCCGGGTCGAGAACCGGCCGGCAGGGAGGACTAGACCGCGGGACCCCGGCCGCACTCCACGCCGACCATCGCGCGTCCGGCGCCGCGATGAATGAGAGGCCGCTTAAGCCGCGGGGATTCGTCCGGTATCGCGCAGGAACGGTTGCCGGCGGGAGGGCCGTCCGGCGACGCATTCGTTCCATCCGGCGGAGCCCCGCAGGATGGGTGAAGCGAAAGGGGGGATCGGCTTCGTTCAGGTTCGAGCCTTCAGGGAATATCCGCTCACCCTGAGGGGAGGCCGATGGTTCTTGGTCGGCCGGACTCGAAGGGCGGGCGGCGCGCCCCGCTCGTCCTTCGAGTCCGCTCGCAAAGAGCGCTCGCTCCCCTCAGGATGAGCGGGGTGCGACCTGAACGAAGCCGATACCCCACGAAGCGAAAGCGGAGCCTATCGTCTCCATGGGGACCGCACGATGGGCTTCGCTGTCGCTCGCCCATCCGACGCGCTACGCGCACACGGCGAGGACGAGCCGTTCCAGCTCGAGCTCGGGGTCGCCGCCGCGCTTGAGCTTCTGGTCGACCTCGGCGCAGAGCGAGAGCGCTCCCAAAAGCCGCCGGACGCCGTGGCGCCGCACCGCCCGGTAGTTCGACCAGGCGGCGTACGGATGCGGCGCGCGTTCGCCCGCGCAGAGCTCGCTGTATTGCGAATAGAGCGTCGCCTGGAAGTCGCGGTAGCTCAGGTCGCGCCCGGCGAGCGCGCCCTTGAGCTTGGAAAAGCGCGCCGCGTCGTGTGCCAGCCTGCGTACCGCCGCGGTCAGCCCGCCGAGGATCATCAGCCCCGCTTTCCCGCGCGCGAGGTCGTCGTCGACCAGCTCGAGCGCTCTCGCTGTGTCCCGTTCCCCGAGCGCGTGGCCCAGCTCGAAGAATTCCTCTTCCCGCACCGGCGCGACGAGGAGCTCGACGTCGCGTTCCTCGATGCTCGCGCGGTCGCCGACGTAGAGCGCGAGCTTCTCCAGCTCGCTCGCGAGCTGCCGCATCGCGCCGCCGACGCGACCCTTCAAGGACTGCATCGCGCCGGGCGTCAGCTTCTTTCCGAGCGGCGTCAGCACCTCCAGGGCGAGCTGGCTGATGTCGAGCCCCTCGATGCCGCGCTTCTTGAAGTCCTGCTCCGGCGCGCGCTTGAGAATCAGCCCGCGCTCGGCGATCGCCCGCGCGACCGGGTGTTTCAGGTCGGCGTCCTCGCAGAGGACGACGAGGTGGTTCCCTTTCGGCGGTCCCGCGGTGACGCTCTTCAGGAGCGCCTCCTGGTCGTCCTTCGGCGCCTTCAGCTCGTGCTCGGCGGCGAAGGCGGCGACCTCGGAAAAGAACGCGCGGTCGTCCGGCTCGAACCCGACCTCCTTCTTCCACTTGGTCTTCGACGGCGCGCCCGGCGCATCGGGATCGAGCTCGCGATACGTCCATCCAGCCGGGGCGACGAGCGCGAGCACCCGCCGCGCGGCGTCCTTCTTCTTGTGCGGCTGCCCCCACAGCTCCTTCGCCCGCGCCAGCTCCTTCGCGATGTCGCGCTTCGCGAAGAGCAGGTCCGCGCCGTCGACGAAGACCGCTTTCGCTCCCCGGAACATCGGCACCGTGTCGAGGTGCTTCGCGACCTCGCGCGCGCCGACGCTCGCATCGACCTGCGTCAGGTTCAGGTCGCGCAGGTCCTTCGGGACCAACGCCTCGCAGAGCGCTTCCGCCGCCCGGCGGCCCAGATACTCCTCGCCGTGGATCAAGTAGAACGGCCGCGGCTTTCCCGCCCGGATTTCCGCCAGCGCGTCGTCGAGTTGGTCGCTCATGCCGCCTCCGAGGCGAGCGAGAGCGCTTCGATGCCGCAGAAGGCGAGGAACGCGCGTTCGAGCTGCAGCCGCGGCTGGGCGTTGCCGTCGATGGCGTGGCGGGCGCGCTCGAGGACGCCGAGCCGGAAGAGGGAGCCCTCGACGCCCAAGCGATCCGCCAGCGCTCCTGCTTCTCGCGCGAGGTCGACGTTGACCGACGGCTCCGCGCCCGCGGCGACGCGCATCACGTCGTGCATCCAGGTCTCGCAGGTGTCGAGGAGCTCCGTCGCGTCCGCCGCGGTCGGCCGGTCGCCCAGCGCGCTCGCGAGCCCGAGCCAGCCTGCGTAATCGTCGCCGGCGAGGCGGCTGAACGCGGCGATCCACTCGCGCCGCTTCGCGAGCGTCTTCGGATCGATCTCCAGCGCGGCTCCCAGGCTCCCGCCGGCGAGCGCCGCGAGGAGGCGCGCCTCTTCGGCGCCGAGGCCGCGCGCTTTCTGGACCCGCTCGGCGACCAGCTCGAGCGGCAGCGGCTGGAAGGTGACGCGCAGGCAGCGGGAGCGGATGGTCGCCTTGAGCGCGTCGGGCATCGACGAGAGGAGGACGAAAGTCGTGTCCGGCGGCGGCTCCTCCAGCGTCTTGAGGAAGGAATTCTGCGCGGCCTCGGTCATCTCGACGTCGCGCACGATGCAGACCTTGCGGCGGCCGCCCATCGCCTTGAGCGCGAGCCGGGGGATGACCAGCTCGCGAATCAGCCGCACGCCGACGGCGCGGGACGCGCTGCGCTCGCCCTCGGGCTGGTAGAGGCCGGCGGCTTGCATCGCGGCTTCGGTGTCGACCCAGAGGACGAGCGGATGCGCGTGGCGCTTGACGTCGTCGCTGATTCGCCGGCACGACGGGCAGGCGCCGCAGGGCTCGTCGAGGAACGCGCCGCGCTTCGCCAGGTCGACAGCGGCGGGGCTCTCGCAGTTGAGCGCCTGGGCGAGGAGCTTGGCGGCGAGCGTCTTTCCGACGCCGGGCGGGCCGGCGAAGAGGTAGGCGTGGTGGACGCGCCCGGAGGCGAGGGCGCCTCCGAGGAGGGAGCTGGCGCGCGGCTGGCCGAGCAGGGCCGACAGAGACATCGCGCCCGCTCGCGTACCGCAGCCGCGCCACGAACGCAAGCGCGGCCGGATTCCCGCTCGCCGCCGATCGGCGTTGCCTTCCTTGTTCGCTGGGTCCCCGCCAGAATCGACGGCGGACAGGTGGGGCGTGGTCTTCCTGTCGATGAGCGGCGACCACAAGTCAGTAGGATGGACAGTCCCGTCGAGCGCTCTTCGCGCTCGGCGGGCTGTCCGTCCGAGAGCGATCGTTCGGGAGCTTCCTGCCTA
This sequence comes from Myxococcales bacterium, assembly GCA_021787845.1. Classification (GTDB taxonomy): domain Bacteria; phylum Myxococcota; class Myxococcia; order Myxococcales; family JAJYLH01; genus JAJYLH01. Next base: position 17,082 of record JAJYLH010000088.1, read on the forward strand.
ACCGCTTGATACACTCGCCTCGATGTTGGAGCCGGACACGTCAATGTCCGGGTGCAGGCACCGCGTTCGTCGATCGCGAGAACTGCACGTCAAGATCTTCGCGTCGGGCGACAGGACGGTCGGAGAGCGGCGAACGGCACTGCCCGACCCGGACACTCACGTGTAGGGGGTATCGGCTTCGTTCAGGTTGGTGCCCATTTTCTTGTGGCACGGGCGTCCTCGCCCGTGGCCGCTTGGAGATCTGCCATGCCGGCGGTTCGGCTGGGCTTCCACGGGCGAGGACGCCCGT
>JAJYLH010000024.1 GCA_021787845.1 Myxococcales bacterium
TGAAGATGTCGAGGATGACGTACAGGTAGAAGTAGCTCCACTTCACCGGGCCGCGCAGCTTGGTGATGTCCCAGCTCCAGACCTGATTGGGCGCCTTCGCGAGCAGCTCCGGTTTCTTGTACTCGGGGTGACGCAGCTGGTTTCGCCGCTCGCGGACCTCACCGGCCTCTTCGAGGAGGCGGTACATCGTGCGTCGGGAGCAGAGGTAGGTGCCCTCGTCGAGGAGCGTCGCCCAGATTTCGGCCGGCGCCTTGTCGACGAAGCGCTCCGAGTGCAGCACGTCGAGGATGGCCTGGCGCTCCTCGGCGCTGAGGGCGCGCGGCGGCGTGGGGCGCTGGGCGACAGGCCGGGGCGGACGCTGGCTGCGGTAGTACGAGGCGCGAGGCATGGCGAGGGCCTCGCAGGCGGGAGCGCAGCCGACCTCTGGGGCGAGCTCGTGGATGGCGTTCATCGCTCGCCGCCTCCCGTCTCCGGGTCCGTCGCCAGCGGGATCCCCAGCAGCTGCGAGACTTTTTTTTGGACGTCGATGATCAGCTCCGCCCTACGAAGGCGCTCCTCGAGCTTGCGCTTGTCGCGCTCGAGCTCGGCGACCTTCACCGCCAGGGCATCGACGACCTTCGCCTTGCGGCCCCGCTGGCGAGGAGCCAGCGCCGCGTCCGCGCCCTCGTTGCGTTGGTGCTTCCACTCGCTGATCAGCGACGAGTACAGCCCCTCCCGGCGGAGCAGCGCGCCGATCTCGCCGGGCTGCGAGCACGCGTCGTGCTCGGCCAGGATTCTCTTCTTGTACTCGGCGGTGAACCGGCGTCGCTTCGGCCGGTCGGAGGGCACCTCGGGGTCCGGCGGCAGGGGCGCCGACGCGGGCGCGGCCGCCGTGAAGGACGAGCTGCGCTCCGGCTCCCTACGGTCGCCTTCGCTCCGCTCGTCCTCCACGGCGGAGTCCTTCGGGGCTGGGTGGAGTCTCTTTCCCTTGTGCATGTTTCCCGAAATCTCTCCGCCCTCGATCTTCACTAATTGCGGATGGGGTCACTGTCTCACGCACGTTGGCACAGAGGGCTTCAGGAGGCACCACGCCATCGCGCCAGATTATGCCGCGCGCCAAGCCGCGTGCGAATAACCGTCTACGTACGCCCGGCGCAATCAGCTCGCGGAGCCGAGCTGCTGTCTCCTCAGCTGTGCGACTCATACGATGTTGTAGGCTTGCTCAACGAGCCCCTGGTGTCCGTCCACCTCCACCCCGACACACCGCCTCCTGATCGTTGCCGGCGCGCCCCCGATCGAAGCAAGCGCTGGCCCGGGATTATTGCCCGCGAACGCAAACACGAGGTGCTCGAAATGCCCGTCCGTCGTCGACGACGTCTGGCAGTCCTCCACGAAGCGGGCGAGGTCGTCCTCTTTGATGGCCCAGAGGTAGTCGGCGATGAACGACCAGTCGAACGGCGACGGACGTCCCGCGTTCGCGTTGAGCCCATCGACCGCTTTCTGGACGACCGCCGGGGCCATCTTGGCCCGGCTCTTCGACTCGCCCTTGAGCACGCGCGGGAGCCTGTTTTCGCGCCGCAGCGCGAAGATGTCTGCTCCACGAAGCGGCTGGTCGCGGCTGTCCCTGCGCTGGAGCTTAGTGATAGGCAGGAAGTAGTCCGTCTTCTGAGCGACGTATTCGGCCGCGAGGATCTCGCCGAGTTCCCCCGAGCGCGTCTGCTTCACGGTGGGCATCTTCACTCGCGCTTGCTTCGCAGCCTCTTCAAACCCGAGGCGCGCCACGGCGTCCAAGCCCTTGTAGTGCCTGACCAACGCGGCGCGAAGGGTTGAGAGGGCGTCAGACCGCGTCCCTACATCCTCCTTGAAGACCTCAACTGCAGTCCCCTTTGACGGAACAGAAGATGCGACAGGGCGAAGCCAATCATCATAGAGATCGACCTCTCTCGGGAGTTGGTCGGAACGCGACATAGCGCCTCCAGTCTATACGCCAAGAGCGAACGTGCAAGTCATTGCGCCGCAGGAAGCGTGGATATGAGACGGTGAAAACGTCGAAGGCACTCCTTCGTGGTCTGCGCACTACGTGATGGGTACTACGCGCGCCAGACGTCGGTTCTCGACCTGGTGCCGGACGCACGGTGCCGGCGCGCCGACCTCGACCGCCAACTCGAGCAGGTCGTCCTCGTCGATGACCGTCCGGTTGCGGAGCGCCCTGTGTACCTTGGCGACCGGTGCCAACCACTCGGCCGCGAAGGCGTTGGCGGCGGAAGCACTGCCCGCCACGTGCGGCGAGTAGAGGGCCGCGTGGTCCGTCCGGACGCCCGGCCCCCACAGCGGCGCGTAGAGGTCGCGCGCGCGGCGGAAAAGATTCGCCTTGCCCGCGCCAAGTCGGGTCGCGCGGCGGGCGGCCCGCCAGAAGACGAGCGACTCGCGTTCTCCGACACGGGCGTCCGGTTCGTCGAGAAGCCCGACCTGCTGCTCGACTTCTTCGACCGGAGGAACCTGGTCCGCCGCCGCGTTCAGCGCCAAGCGAAGACGCTCAGCAGCAGCCCATCCCCTTTCCCAGGGCAGATGATCTCCTGGAGGGGTCCCGGTGGCCTTCAGTCGATCCCACAACGCGCCCCACGTCGCAGGGGACGGTGGCGCGTCGCCGGTCTTCCGCCACCGTTCATCCGCCCACGCGAGGTCGTCCTCGAGCGAGAGCGGGGAAAGACGGTCGGCCATCGCCCGTGTGACGGGATTCAGGTGCGCTGCCGCCATCCTCAAGCGGTCCTGCTGCTCATCGGTCGCCGCGGTCCAAAGGAGGTCGAGCTTTCCGGAGAGCGCGACCGCGGCATGGTCGGAGTCGGACGGGTCGGAGGCCGCGTGCCACAAGCACGCAAGGGCCTTCGTCCGCGGGGCGTCCGGGCACCGGGCTTCCAGGCGGGCGAGCACGCTGTCCACGAAGCCGGCGATCTCCACGCGGACGACGGCGACGGGAAGGTCGGCCTGGCCGGACTCGACGTACCGGACGCGACCGAAATCGGGAACCGTCTCATCGGCGTACCACGCGACGGTGAGCGTCTCTTGATCTTTCGGCCGAAAGACCACCTGCGGAAGAGCCAAGCCGTCGCCCGCCATCCGCAAGCTGTGCGTTCGCCTCCACACATAGAGGTGGCGCCGGTCGGGCACGTCGGGCTCGATGCGCCGGGAGCGGATGACGTGCGGCCAGCTTCTCGCGAACCACTCCGCGATGCCGACCACGGGGCCGTACACCGCCTTGCCGAGCGTGCGCGCTTCGAGGTCTTCGAGCTGCGTCAGGACACGTCGGGAGACGCCGTTTGCAACGGCCAGCGAGAAGCGTCCCCACGTCTCGCGCTCGGCAGCGTCGTCCACGACGCCGGACAACGGGGCCATGGGTTCCCACGCGATGTCGAGCGTCAGGGCCACAGGTACTCCTCGACCTCGGGCGGCGCCGGACGGGCCGCACCGGTGACGCTCATTCGCCCGGCGGTCATGGCAACCCCTGCCGTTGTCGAGCTGCCAGTGACCAGAACCGCAACGGTACACCGGCAAGGCCGCTGTCCCCTTTGGTCGTCAGGTCGCAGAGCCGGTCGAACTCACCAGGAGCGATGCAGCTTTCCGCACGCAGGTCATCCCACAGGTCGAACGGGGACGCGACGCGGCCGGGGCCAAGCTCGGCCAATGCCTGGTACGTCGCGCCCTTGTCCATCGTGACGAACACCGCGTCGGTGAGCTCAAGAGCGAGGAGCGCGATCGACTCGTCCTCTCCAAGGTGTCGATCGGTTCCTGAAAGCGTACGTCGCAGGTGGCCGTAGATCATCTTCGATACGTCCGAGCCGTCAACGACCGGGTGCACGATCAGCGAAGGCTCGCCAGATGTCGTCACGGCGAGCAATCTCTGCCTCCGCCCGGACTTGTCCGTACCAGCGCGCGCAGCAACGTATTCGGAAAGGTGCAGGTGCCCTCTTGGGGGACGCCAGGCATGACCAACCACTTGGGCGAGACATCCGAACGGCCCGTCGTCGAGCACCCAGTGCATCATTGCAGCGACAGAACCTCTTCGGCGCGTCCCTTCGATATGGCCCCTTCGATGCACGCCTTCAGCGCGAGCTCCGACAGGAGACCTGTCGTAAGCGGCGAGAGCTCGACCTCAAGGCCCAGGGTGTCGAGCGACGTGCGCTGGATCGCGGGCTCGAATGTCCCCGCGGCCACGCGCCGGTGCTGGCGGCTCAGGTACTCAGCCTCGTCGGGCGCGATGAGGCTGAGGTTCTTCGCGTGCCAGGCCGCCCCCTCGAACGTGAGTCCCCACGTGCGGGCGAGCTCGTGGACGATGCGGTCCGGCTGCCGCTCCGCCACCTCGACCCACTTGCCGGGCGCCAAAAAGCTCGGGGCGAAGCCGTTCGCGCGCTGCTCGACGGGGCTCGCGTCGTGATCGCGCGAAACGATCGTGAGATCGCGCTCGCCGCCGTCGTGCATGAGGTGGCACAGCTCGTGGCCCAAGATCGCCCGGCGGGACAGCGGGTTCCTCACCCGCTCAGCACGCTGGTTCAAGAGCACCACCGGCATCGCTCCCGGCTCGAAGATGCTCGCCGCCTCGATGTCGTCCGAGGAGAGGGAGACGAAGGCGACGTGTACGCCGACCGACTCCATCCAACCTTGGACGGAAAGCAGCGGCCCTCGCTCTGGGCAGAAGCGAAAACGGGCAGCAGCACCGAGGCTGTACCCCTGCTTCCAGGCGGACGGTCGCGCGGCGACGCCGCGAACGTTTCGACTCGAGGCGACGGACAGCGGCCGATCAAGGAGGCCTGAGAGGTGTGCACCGGTGCGCCCGGCCTCTGCGGCAAGCGCAAGCAGGCGCGCGTCGCGACCGGAAAGCTCAGCGACGCCTTGTGGCGCGCGGAACCGGGCGACCGTGCGCTTGGGATCGCGGACGGTACCCGCGTGCAGGGCCGCCGGATCGATGGCGAGGGCGTTGCCGATCATGGCGAGTTCGTACACGGTCGGTGCGCTCCCGCTCTCGATGGCCGTTAAGCGCTCGGGAGGAAGCGCCGCGAGCCGGGCGACCTCGGTGATCGAGAAGTCGTAGCCGTTGCGGAGTGCACGAATGGTCTGGCCCTGCACCGACATGCCGCCACCTTACTACGCGTCCGCGATTCCCGCCGTCCTATCGTTCGCCCTGGCGCCGAGCGCCCGCTCCACGAGCGCCTGCGTGGCTCGGGAGCCGTACTCCCTGGCCATCGCCGAGAGCCGCGCGGCGTCGAACTGGGCTTCGGCCATGCGGTAGGCGAGAGCCCTCTCGATCTCCTGGACGTCGACGCCGGCTTCATCCGCGTGTTCGATGAGGTCGATCACGTACCACTCGGGGGTCGGCCGGGGTGGAAAGCGCACCCGACGCAGGCGGTACCGCTGCCGGCCGAACGTAAAAAGGCCCGACCGCTTCGTGTTGTAGACGAGGGCGGCCGGGAACATCGCGGTCGAGCCGAGCCCGAGCGGGTTCCAGTACTCCGGGCCGGTGAGGATGAAGGGCGCCCCATCGAGGAACGCCGTCAGCACGGCCTGGTCGGAGGGCGACATCGGGCCGTACGCCGTGGGCGTCGGGGAAGCGAGGAGCCCGTGCGCCAGACGAACGAGCCGGCCCTCGCGCTCCAGCCGACGGGCCAGGCGCGGCGCGTTCTTTCCCCAGCGCGCGAAGTCGCGCGTCCGGTACACGCGGCCCGGTTCGAGCTTCGGTTCGGCGGGCGCTCCCACGTCGTCTCTCCTTTCCCGGAGAACAGATACGACCGTCGCCGTCCGGCCGCAAGCGTCGGGCTTGTTCGTTCGGACCGTCACGGCTTCGACCTCCAGACCTCCTGACATGGGGTGCAAATCGCCGAGGCTTTTCGCGTTTCTGCTCGCCAGGGCGCGGACCCAAACGTGTCCGCTGTTTTCCGCACCGGTGGCCAGGATCGGTCCTCGTGGTCTGCGGACCGGTTCCAGGTGCGGCGAAGGGTACGGGGAGCCATCGGAAGCGGTCAGGCAGACACCGACCCATGTCAGGAGTTCTGACCTCCTACCGGTGCAAGATCGGGTGTCGTGTCCGCCATGTTCGCGACACTGCATCGTGCTCGAGTGACGGATGCGCCGCCGACCACCGACAACGCACCCGCCACCCAACAACGCTCCGGTACTACTGATTCGCCGTCGCACCCTTCGGTCGCCGCACCCGGGGAAGCGTGGGCGGCACGATGAGCGCCACCGCTCCCGGCAACCAGATGGGCACCGGCTTGGCGGGCGCCTTGCAGCCGCCGTACCCCATCTCGAACTTGACGTGCTTCACGTGAGCGGTGCTGCTCTTCATGTCGTGCTCCTTGGGTGGTCGGACGGCGGGATGCCACCCGTGTTCCTGGTGTTCCGCCGGGACAGGTACTGGGGCGAGGTCACCAGCAAGCACAAGATCGTGCTCATGCACCCGTGTCGCGGATCAGATCCTGGAGGCGCGTGACCGTGCGGACCAGCCCGCAGCGGCGTAGCGTGCCGAGAAGCTCTTCGACCGTCTGCGCTGGGCGCTTGAGCGCCGCCGCCTGCTCCTGGACGGCCGTGAGCATCGGTCCCGGCGCGTATTCGACGAGCCCGTTCAGAAACTCGTCCGGGTGTCTCGCTTCGACGCGCAGAGGACCGAGCGCGTGCGAAGGAAAGTCCTTCAAGTTGTTCGTGACGATGACGCTGGCCCCCGCCTCGAGCGCCGCAGCCAAGACGTGCCGGTCGTCGAGATCCGGGAGCGTGAGCTCCGCCTCGCGATGCTCGAACCCGCGGACCAACGCGTCTGGGAAGGCCTCGTTCATCACGGAGCGTGTGCGCACGAGCTGTTCGGGCTTCAGGTCCGGGCGCTGTTCCAGGATGCTCCGAAACGTCTCGTCGAGGATGCGCTCCGTCCACCGGGCCTGCACGAGATGCTTCGCGGCCACGCGCAGCAACGTGTCGCGCAGCGGCGCGGGAAAGAGCACGCAGGCGTCATAGACGACGACCAGACCCACGCGGGACGCCCTTTCAGTAGCCGAGCTTCAGTTCCTGGCTTTCGGCCGTGAGCGCGTCGAGGAGCTTCGCGCGGCGGGCGTCGTCCTCCTGCTGGTACGCCACAAGGTCCGTGTACCTCACGCGACGGTGCGTGCCGACCAACCGGCTCGGGATCTTGCCGGTGTCGAGCAACTCGATGAGGTACGGGCGCGAGACGTTCAGGAGGTCCGCCGCCTGCTGCGTGGTGAGCTCCGCGTGGATCGGGACGACGGAGACCGCGTTGCCGTCCGCCAGCTGCGCGAGCACCTCGAGGAAGAGATCGAACGCCTCCCGCGGGACGACAGCAATGTCTTCGGTCGCGGCCCCTTCCGGCTTCACGACGACCTTTGCCGCATCGGTGGCCCGCACACGGGAGAGTCGCTGGACGGCCTCTGCCGCCTGTGCGGACGCCGAGCTGGTCGGAAGGTTCGGTCGGCGCGCGCGCAAGACTCCCATGACGACCTCCACGACGTGAACGTAGCCCGCCCCCACAAACGAAGCAACCGAAGCAGATGCACCTACCGAAACAGGGGACCAGCAAGCGGGCGCTCCACGCCCCCGCGCTACTACCCGCGGTCGTCGCGGGACAGGTACCGGACGAGATTCTCCGGCCGGATACGGATCGCGTTGCTTACCCGGACGTGGTCGAGCTCCCGGCGCTCGATTAGCGAGTAGACGGTCGCCCGGCTGACCGACAGGATTTCGGCGATCTCTCGGATCGTCAGAAGCCGTTCCGGGAGGTCCGAGGGGTCGATAGGACCCCGAATCGGGCGCACCACCGGCGCACCATGAAATGGGTGAAGGGGTCCACTCCCTGCCAATCTGTCACACGCGACGCGCTGCGTTGGTCCAATGATTTCCGAGGGTTGCGAAGGCGTCGCAGCGTGGCCTACGCCATGCAGACGCTCGCTCGCCTGCTTCGAACCCGAGGGCTGGGGGTTCAAGTCCCTCCGGGCGCGCCACTCTAAAACCCTGGAAATCTGGAGGTTTCGTGAGACTCGCGCGGGGGGCGAGGAGCCCTTCCGGCGGGTCGTTCAGCACAGGTTCAGCAAAACCCGTCGCGCCCCCTACTCCCACCGGCCAAACCTCGCCCTCGCCGGGCACCGCTTCGACGCCGGGCACGGCGCCGAGCCGGAGGCGATCGACGGCCCCGCGCAGGTAGCCGGGCACGAGGTGCCCGTACACCTCGGTCGTGATCTTCGGATCGCTGTGGCGGAGGGTGGCGTCCCAGTTTGGCTTCGGATGGCCGAGCGCGCTGCGCTCAGTCACGGCCGCCGACCGTCGGTGCCGAGCACGGCCATGCGCAGCAGGAACATCGGCCGAGCCCTCATCCTCGGGCCGGAGCCACCGACACCGCAGTCGCCAGGAGTACGTCGGCAAAGACGAATCCATCGCGCTCGACGACCTCGCCCACGGTCATTGGGATCGCGCGCTCGAACATCGGACCGGCCGACGCAAAGGAGTGGAGCTCGCCGTTCTCACCGCACGGGTCGACGCCGGGCGGGAGCGACGCGAGCAGCACGTCGTCGAAGGCGCGCCCGGCAAACGAGGGTGCGAGTCGTCGCGGATCGACGCAGGTCAAGGTGGCGCGCAGTCCTGACGCGACCATGTCGCGGGCGAGCGCCGCGGTGTCGCGCTTCCACAGCGGGTAGACACCGGCCATCCCCACGCTGGCGAGCTTGGCGTCGCGCCACGCGCGCAGGTCCTCCAGGAAGAGGTCGCCGAAGACGACGTGAGAGATCCCCTGGTCGCAGGCGCGCGCCAGCGCCTCGCCCATCTCGCGCTCGTAGAGCTCGTCCGGGCAGGGATGCGGGATACCCACCTTCCAGCAGGGTAGCTCGAGCGCCGCTGCCTGCCGATCGAGCAGCTCCTCGCGTACGCCGTGCATCGACACCCGGCCGAAGTTCGAGGTGATGGTGGTCAGCAGACCAACGACCTCGACCTCGCCGCGCTGCCGCACTTCGTGCAACGCGAAGGCGCCGTCCTTGCCGGTGCTCCACGACATCAACGCCCTGGGTGGCCGGCTCATCACGGCATCGTAACGCGGCCCATTCGCCCGGCGCTTCATCTCGGTTTCGTGAGCGCGGCACGTTGGGCTGCGTCTCTCGTTGTCATCGCGAGGAGGCTCGCAAACCGGTCCTCGGGACCCGTCCGGCCGCCACGGACGATGTCGAACGCGTCGTGCCTGCACCGCACGAGCGTCTCGGCGCTGATGCCGAAACCCTGCGTCCGAAGGCTAAACGAACGTCTTCGGAGGCCCGCCCGGAGGAGAAAGTCTCGACTGTCGAGACTTTCTCGTCGGTCCACTGGAGGGCTGCTGGTTGGTGGCATCTCGCGAACGCTCGCGGGGGTCCCCGACACGGGTCGCGCGTCGTCCGTGGCGCACCCGACTCCGTCTCACGCGGTACTGCCGGACCCGGCAGTTACTCAGCAGCAGCGCTCAAGTCAGGCATCCACCTTTCCCCGCCTTGCTACCCGGCCCCGACAGAGCGATGTGACGTGGTCATGCCGACCCGCGTCATCGTCTACCTCGGCGTTTCCACCGACAAGCAAGCCGACCGCGGCGTCGGCCTCGACGCCCAGCGCGCGAAGGCCGAGGCCGACGCGGCGCTCTACGACTTGGTGATCGTCGAGGTGATCGTCGACGCCGGCGAGAGCGCGAAGACGCTCGACCGGCTGGGCTTGCAGCGTGCCCTCGCGATGCTCAAGGAGAAGAAGCGGAAGCCCTCCTGGTAGTCAAGCTCGACCGGCTCACGTGAAGTGTCGTCCGCCTCGGCGAGCTGCTGGAGCAGTACTTGGACGAGGGCGGTGCCGACCTCCTCACCGTGAGCGAGCAGCTCGATACCCGCAGCGCTGCTGGTAGGCTCGTCCTCAACATCCAGGCGAGCCAGTGGGAACGGGCAACGATCGGCGAGCGCACCTCGTTGGCGATGCAGCACAAGCAAGCGCAGGGCGAATACACCGGCGGACAGGCAACACGGATCTTTCGCCTCGCCGCGGATGGTGAGCACGTCGAGCCCGTGCCCGAGGTGCAGGCCGCGATCGAGTTCGCGCGCCAGCTTCGCGCCCAGGGCGCCACGCTTCGCGGCGTCGCGCGCGAGCTGGAGAGCCGCGGCATCCGGAGCCGGACCGGCCGGCCGTTCGCGCCGGTGCGGAGCAAGCGGATGGTGACCAGAACCGAATCCGGTCGGCTGGAGAGCGCGGAAGCGACGTCAAGACGGGTAAACTTCGTCCGCGGGTCTCGACACGCGTGGCGCCACCACGACACGCAGCAGGGGCGTACTTCATGTGCGAATTCGTAGCGGTTGGCATCTCCAACCAGAGGAGCACGGCTCCCGCCATTTTCCAGCGGTCCGGCCTATCCGCATGGCCAGCGCGGAACCCCTTCCTGCGCTCCTTCTTCCACGCGACGGACACGATCTTCTGGGTCACGTCCGGCGGATGTTCGTGCGATCTGTACGTCGAGGAGCCGCCTTCAGTCGATGACCGCGATCTTCGGGCGAAATACCAGAGGAAGGGCTGGTCGCTGGCGAAGACGGAGCGAGCGGTCGAGGCGAAACGAAAACGCTCGCCGCTACCGCGCCCTAAGCTCGACGCGTTTCGCATGGCGGTCGACGCGCTCGTCCGTGAGGTCGGCGAGATGCGCCTACACGCGCACTTCTACAGCGGCAGCCAGCAGGAGGAGGCCATTCCTGAACCGCGTGCCCGCACGATGACGCTGGCCGAATTTCTCGCACGACAGGGCACGTTTCCGCGAGACACCCTGGTTGCCGTCAACCTCGGCGATAGGCACTCGTAGGCGATCGGCGAGCGTTGCGCGGCGTTCGCGGCGTCGGGCGCGTCCGTGGCCATCGCGAGACTCTCCGTCGGCGAGCCGCGCGCGGCTCTACTCCTTCTTCTTCATGCCTCCCGGTTCTCGAGGATGAACCTGCAGATCTCGTCGGTCATGGCCGCATCACGACGCTTCGCCGCCGTGGTCGCGCCGTGAGCCGAGAGCGGAAGGAACGCGCATGGTATTCGAGGCGTCGATAGCGTCTCGGGCTCTCGGGGCCCGCGGCGCACACGAGGTGACGATGCCCGCACCGGTGCGTCACGTTCTGACGATTCTCGCGGTCGAGGACCTCCCTCGCGCCATCGACTTCTATCGCCGCGCCTTCGGATGGGAACAGGTCGTCGACGTGCCCGTCTACGCCGAGTTCGCGCTTCCAGGCGGAATGGGCCTCGGTCTCTACGAGCGGCACGGGTTCGGTCGAAACACCGGCCAGGTTCCCTCCCGCGTCGCTCCGGGCGAAATCGCTCCGGCCGAGATCTACTTCCAAACCGATGAGCTCGCGTCGGCGATTGCTCGCGTCGTCGCCGCTGGAGCGCGAGAGCTCAGCCCACTCGCCGTCCGCGATTGGGGCGACGAGGCCGCGTACTTCGCCGACCCCGACGGCAACGTCCTCGTCCTCGCGCGACCGGTGAGCGCGTCGACCTGAGCCGTCGAACGAGACCTGTTCGCATCGAGCAGATTCGTTACCGCGCCAGGCGCGACGTCACCGTGAATCGGCAGAGCAGCCCGCGGTTGACTACGCCCGAGCTCGGCCGCGCGGCCGGGGGTCGAGCACCGCGGGCACCGTGGCAGGTGCTCAGCGCCAGCGGTACAGTTCTGCTCGAGGTCGTCGTCACCGTCCGCAGCACGCCTGCGCCTGTCTCAGCGCCTCGCTCGACTCGAGACCGCCTTCGGGCTGCCGCGCGAGCGCCCGGCGTCCGCGTCCAGGCGCTTGGTCACCGAGGAGGAGCGGGCGATGGCCGCCGAGCGGGACCGAGCCGCCCTCGCCGTCGAGGTCGCCGATGCGGCTACCAGGCGGCTGGTGCTCAAGTTCGACTGCAGCAACCAGGTCGACCCCGACGACCAGTCGCTGGAGCTGTGGCGCATCCAGCATGGTCAGCCGCGCGACTCGGAGCGGTCACGCATCCTCCGCGAGGCGCTACGGAGATCTCGGACGACGATCTCCCGACCTTGTCCGCCGCGAGCAGATCCAGCGCAACGACCGCGCCTCCCAAGGGAGGGCCCGCGCCTTGCACGAAGGCGCACGCAGCCCGCCGCCGAAGACGCGAGCACGATTTGTCGCCCCGTTCGTGACCGCTACCCCGCCGGAGGCTAGCGCCCCCTGTGCCGTGAGCTGGCTCGCGACGCAGCTACCGAGGCCGCCGTTGAGGTTCGCCCACCCGAGGCAGGTGACACCATCGGACGCGCAGCCGCCCGAGCAAAAGACCGGAATGTTCTAGACGACTCGGGCCGAGCCGGTCGGCCTGAGTCGTCTAGAAGATCCCTGAGCGAAGAGTCCGGCGAGGAACGGCCGCATGGAGCGTCAGGCTACCAGACTCGCACTGCCTGCGGGGCGCTCACCCAGCCGTCAGGACATCATTTCTGCCGGCACCACACAGCGGCCTCGGCAAGCACGTCAATCGGGCGAGCGCGGTGCGTCGGGTCGCTGAGGCGCGCGGCGGTGGTAGGCTGCGCGGATGCCCACCATCCGCTGGAGCGTCGATGACCAGGAGCTGGAGCTCACGGACCGGGGTGCACTCGGTGTGAAGCTCGCCGTGCCCGGCCAGCCGCCGCTGGCGATCCCGCCGATGACCCTGGGCGCCTGGCCGGTGCCGTTCCCGGAGCGCGCGCTGGTGCTGCGGACGGTGCGCAACCTGAACGCGGTCCGCTTCCAGCTCCTCAGCGACGGCCACCTGGTCCCGCGCAGCCGCGCGCCGCGGCGCCGCATGCGCGCGATGGACGACGCCCGCTGCGCCGCACACCCGGAGCTGGCGGCGTACGCCGTCTGCCTGCGCTGCGGCACGCACGCCTGCAAACCCTGCACGCCCGACGGCGTCCTCTGCGCACCCTGCATGGCGCGGGCGACCGACGACGAGATCGCGCAGGCGCGGCGGCTCCGCCGCCTCGGGCTCACCACCGCGCTGGCGCTCGGCGCCTCGGTCTTGTTCACGGGCCTGCTGGTGCATGGTCCGCGACTCGTCGAAACGGGCATCGGAGCGCTGGTCCTCTCCCTGGTCGTCGCAGGGCGTGGGCTACTGGCCGAGCGGCGCGAGCGCGCCCGGCACTTGCCCACCGCGATGGATCCGTGACCTGCGATCGCGCTCCTGCGACGCGTCTTCCTTCTCGAGGTGTTCGCCTACGCGTGCGAAGACGAGTGCCGGGCGGTCACGGTGAGCCAGTCGAATCGAACCACGGCCGTGCTGGTGACCCCGATGACGTCAGCCAGGTCCAGGCTACCGAGCCGGATCGGCCAGACATCCGCCGCTCGCCTCGACGCGGCGCCGACGCTCACTGACAGACGGAGCCATTGTTGGCGACGCACGTCACGCTCGGGAACACTCCATGCAGATAATATGAAAGCCTGTCGACCTTCGTCTGGCTTCCAGAGTCGATGTTGACCGCGGGGGAGCCCGTTTCAGTATCTGCGAAGTTCGACTGCAGGTCGGTGTAGGTCGGGTAGTAGCAGCCGTTGACTGTGATCTTGCTCATGTCTTGGAATTTCGTTCGGGCCTGATTGTTGGTGTCGATGCCAGTGAGCTTCGCGCCAGTGATCGTGGGCGAGCAGGTGACTTCGAAGTCCGCGTCATCGAGGAGAGCCTGGGAACCCAAGTCTGTCAAGAGCCCAGCGGCCTGGTCGGCTGTCACGAGCAGTTGCAAGGACTGACCGGGTGGGCGGGTTGGATCTGGATCGGGCTCTACCGCGAGCCCCGAGCTTCCAGTGACGTGGATGGCCGCCGGGCCACCACCGGTAAAGGTGACGTTTCCAAAGAGCTGGGCCTGAGCGCTCTGGCCAACCACAAGCGGGACTCCGGTCGCCGAGTATGCGGTCAGAATCTCTCCCCCGGCCACGTTCAACAGGGACGCCCTTTGCACCAGGACACCGGCCGAGATGCCGTTCACCCGCATCGTTCCGTCGTCAGTCATTTGTGACCCGTCCTGGGCCAGAACAGCAACAGAGACCTGAGATGTCGGCTTTGCCAAGAACTTGGCGCCATTGCCGACCACGCATTCGGCGCCGTTGACGCACGCGAGCCCGAGCAGCCCGGCTGGCGAAAGAGTACCGCTGTCGACCTCGATCGTTCCTTGGAGCGTCAACTGCCCGCCGTTGTCAGCGATGGCGGCCGTCGAAAAACCCTTGAACCACAGGTCTTGCAGCACGACTTGAAATCCGGAGCTGTGCACGAGGAGGCCAGCCGCGGCCGGTTGCTGTACCCCAGGCCCAGTCCCGGTCCCGCCTGTCACCACGGCACCGTCCAGGATCGTCGTAGGGTCGCCGTTCGAATCAAGCGTCCCCCCCTCGATGGTCAGGGTCGCACCCTGTTTCTGCAACTTGGTCACGTCGATGAGCACCTGGTTCGCGCTCGTCGCGTTCCAGGTGTCCCCGGACAGCTTGATGGTGACCGGCTGCATCAGGACATCGGGGAGAGCGTCGAGCGCTCCCTGCGGAGTCTTGAAGGCACAGGCACCATTGGTTCCCGGGGCGGCGTCCGTCGTCGAACCATTGCAAGCCGTGTCGCTTCCGTCGGGTCGCACGTAAACGATCATCGCCTGGGTCGTCCGCCGCACGAGCCCGAGGGCCGCGGGGTCGACCGGAGCCCATGCGCCAGCTTGCACGCCCAACAGCGAGCCGTTGGCGCCCGGCTTGATGTCGCCCACCGAGTCGGTCCCAGCCCCCATCAGCAGCGAGCCCGCATCGAACGTAGTGCTGCCGGTCCCGCCGTGCGACACCACCACCGTTCCCGTCACGTTGGCCGCGTTGCCGGTGATGTCACCGTTGACGATGCTGCCGTCGATTTCCGTGAGCCAGGTCGGCTTCGGGTAGGTTTGCCCGGTCTGCACGAAGCCCGTCGAGTCGATGCCGTCGAGCTTGTCCGCGTCGAGGTTCGCGACCTTCGCCGCGCTCGTGCTCGTGACCGTGAACGGCGCTCCCGTCGTCGCCGCGAAGGTCGGCGCGGCCGAGAACGTCTTCGTTCCCGTGATGGTCTGGGTCCCATCGAGCCGGTCCACGTTCGTGCTCAGCGCGCTGTCGGGAACGCCCGTGAGCCCCGCGCCACTGCCGTCGAACTCCGAAGCTCTCAGGCTCCCCGTGAAGGCGTTCTGGCTCGCGTCCAGTCGCGGGATGTTCGAAGAGAGCGCCAAGTCCGGAACGCCCGTGAGCCCCGCGCCGCTACCGTCGAACTCCGAGGCACTCAGGCTTCCGGCAAAGATGTTGGTGACCGCGTTCAGTCGCGGGACGTTCGAGGAGAGCGCCGAATCCGGAACGCCCGTCAGGCCGGCGCCGCTACCGGCGAAGCCCGAAGCGGTGACCATCTGCGTGAAGGTCTTGGCGCCGTCGATGGTCTGATCTCCGGTCGTCTGCACGAAGCCCGTCGAGTCGAGGCCGTCGAGCTTGTCCGCGTCGAGGTTCACGACCTTCGCCGCGCTCGCGCTCGAAACCTTGAACGGTGCTCCCGTCGTTGCCGAGAATACGGGTGCGGTCGAGAACGTCTTGGCTCCGCTGATTGTCTGAGCGCTACTCCGATCGACGAAGTTCTCTGTATCGACAGGAGCTGTCGGAGGAGTGCAGGTCCACCCCTGGTCCGACATGGTCACGACATCGCCGGTCGGGCACTCGGCGACGGTCGGCGTGTGCGCGGGATCGACCGCCTGGGCGCAGGTCCACCCTCCACTCGTCTTCTTCACGAATTGGCCCGCCTGACAGCCAGTCACGCTGGGGGTCGCCTCGCACGCCCAGCCGTCGGCAGTCTTCGCGACCGTCTGGCCCGCGTCGCAGGCCGACACGAACGGCACCTTCGCCTCGTCGACGGAAATCGTCTGCGTCGCCTGGTCCACGAGAATGCCGTTTCCCGCCGCCGGCGGCGGCCGGGTCCCCGAGGTCTGGACGCTGCACCCCGCTGCGATGATCGCTGCCGCACAAAGCACGCGCCGAATCATGAGCTACCTCCGATGGAAGTCGACCAGCCAGTACACCGCGGCACCCGTAATGGCGGCCACGGCCGACGCGCCGAAAGCGATGTTCGCGCCGAGCTCATCTCGCCCGGCCGAGGTGACCGCGCGCGTGTACGCCTCCGACGAAAGCGCCCTATCGCGAGCCGTCGCGTCGTTGAGCGTGGACGCCCCGAGCCAGGCGCCGACCGCCGCCAACGCCACCGCCGCCCCGCCCCCGACCCACAGCGGCGTCGAGGACCGGCGCGCGGTCGCGGGCTGTCGCCGGAATGCCCGGCGCACGGGAGCCGGCCCGTGCAGCGGCGGCAAGACGAATGGCAGCTCGGACGTCGTCGCCGGCTTGACGGTCTTCGCCGTGGCCAAGGGATTCGCAACATGAGGCATCGCGGGCGCGCCCGGACCACCCCGGGCCGACGAGAGCCCGATGTCGAGCGAAGGCGCCGGCTCCAGTTCCGGTTTCCCGCCCCGCCGCGCGCGCGCGCCGACCGGCGGCCCCGGAAGCTCACCGGCCGACGGGTGGCCGAGCCTGAGCCGGCAGGTGCGCAGGCGACTCTTCGCCTCGTCGACCATCGCGCCCACCTTCCCGTGGCGTGCCGACACCGGCACCAGCGCAAGGTACTTTTCGTAGACTATCTCCGCGTTCTTCAGGTCCCCGGTGCGAAACAGGCAGTCGGCATACAGGCGAGCCGCATAGGCATACCCGGGCGCGTTCTGATAGGCGATGGCCAGAAACGACAGCGCGCCCAGGCAGGCGAAGGTGCGCGCGTCGCCGGTCTTGTGGTCGAGCAGGTCCTCGGCGCTGGTCAGGGCCTCGTCGGCAACCGGCGGGAGCTTCGTCGCCACGGGAGCGGCCTGGGCGGGTAGCCAGAGCGCGGCCGCCAGGAAGAGAGCCGTGGCCCTCGGCCGAAGGTACGAAGGGCGAACCACGCGCGCGCAGCTCGTTCCGGCAACCAGGAGACGCATCGGCTGAGCGGTCTACTGCGGACCGCACCGAGGGTCAAGGCAGGCGGACGGCGTCAAGGACAAGCGTTTTTCGAGCTGTTTCTGGCGGCGGTGGGCGGGCTTCGCCCGAGTTGCCATCGCTTCCGGGGCGCGGGTACGCTTGCCAAGCGGCGTTCTAGGGCAAGGCGTCGGTCGGCCTCGTGCGGCGAGACTAACGAATCGGAGAGAGCGATGCGCCAGTGGTCGATGGGGATGGTCCTCGTTCTCGTGCTGGCGTGGCTGCCGGCGAGCGCGGCAGCGGCAGCGAAGCCGGGGAGCGGCTCCGCTCCCGCTCGGACGGGGAAGAAGGCGAGCCTCGCCGTCTTCGATTTCACGCTCGCGGGCAAGGTGGCACCGCAGAACGCCCGGATGCTCGCCGACATCGCCACCACCGAAGCGACGCGCACCGGGCTCTACCGGGTGATTTCCCAAGCCGACGTCGCGTCGCTCTTGGGCCTCGAAGGGCAGCGGCAGCTCCTCGGCTGCGACGATGCGAGCTGCGTCGCCCAAATCGCCGGCGCGCTCGACGCCGACCGGCTCCTCTCGGGGAGCGTCGCGCTCGTCGGCCACACCACCGTCGTCAACGTGCGCCTGGTCGACGTCAAGCGCTCGCTCACCCTCGCCCACGAGAGCGCCGACTTCGACGCGCCCCAGGAGTCGGACCTCATCGACGCGGTCCGGCGGATGACCTTCCAGGTCCTCACCGGCAAGGCGCTGGACACCACCGGTACCGTTCTGCTCGACGTGAGCCAGAAGAGCGCGACGGTCCTCTTCGACGGCCAGGTTTGGGGCTCGACGCCGCTTCGAGGTAGCCGCCGGGCGCGGGCGGGTCCCCACGAGATCGTGGTGCAGAAGGAAGGTTTCGTCCGCTGGTCGTCGACCGTCGACGTGCCCGCTGGAGGCGAGGTGCCGCTCGAGGTGACGCTGGTGCCGCTGTCGACGCTCTCGCCGGCCCGGTCGCGTCTGTGGACCTGGGGCTGGATTTCCACCGGGGTGGCGATCGCGGGCTTCGCCGCCACCACCGTTTTCGGCCTGCGGGCGAACCGCGCCTTCGCGAGCTACCAGGCGGCGACGGACCGCAGCAGCGCTCTCGCCGGCCACAGCGCCACCGCCAGCGCGGCGTTGAACGCGAACGTCTCCTTCGGCATCGCCGGCGCGGCGACCGTGGGAGCGGGAGCGCTGCTGATCAGCGCACTGATTTCGGACGCCGGCGCGTCCTCGGGCCGCTGAGTTCCAACGGAGCCTCGATGTCGAAACGGATGCTGATCCTGCTAGCGATTGCAGCAGCGACGTCATTGACCTGCATCTTCAGCTACGACAACCCGGCGGAGAAGCTGGAGCCGGGCGAGGTGCGCGGGCGAGTGGTGGCGGCGCGCGAAGGGAGCGCGGCCTTGGTGCCGGTGCCCGACGCGGGGATTCGAATCGTCGGGGTGGGCTACATCTGCCAGTCGAAATCGGATGGTCGCTTCGCCATCTTCGACCTCCCACCGGGCACCTACCAGGTCGGCGTCGAGGACGATTCGAGCTCGACGCCGCGCCGGGCGATGGTCTCGGTGACGCTGTCGGACGCGAACGACGCGGTCGACCTGGGCGACCTCGTGGTCGCGTATGGCGCGACGATTCAGGGCAAGGTCCTCCACCCGGACGGAACCCCGGCGCCGGGGGCGCAGGTCGTGGACCCGGCTGCGAGCGCGCTCGCCTTCACCGATCAGACCGGCACCTACCAGCTTCCGGCATCGGCCCCCGGGGTCCACGAGCTGAGCGCGAGCACAAAGCTTCCGGTCGAAGGCACCCTGGTCGCGGGACCGGTGAAAGTCGAGGTGAAGGCGCAAGACGAACGAAAGACCGTCACCGCGGGCCCCATGACGCTGCACGCCTCGACCGGGCTCGGCACGGTGCAAGCACCGGTCAGATTCCTCATCCAAGGGAAGAAGGCGCCGCCGACTCCCGCCGAGCTGCAGGCGACCCTCTGGGGCCAGGATCAGGCGACGACGACCCTCGCTCGACCGGGATCGGATGACGTGATTCGCGACCAGGTTCCAGCGGGTCTGTACTACTCGCTGGACGTCACCGCCAGCGGCTGGTCCGGCGGAACGATGCAGCCCGGCAGCGCCGGACCGATCGTCATCGTCGACGGGAAGGTGACCGAGGTCGGACCGATCTTCCTGGTCGACCAAGACTGGCTCGACGCCGAGGCGCAGGCGCAGGGCGAATCCCCCGACGGCGGAAGCGAGGACGCCGGGGTGCCGCCCAGGACCTGCTCCTGCACTTCCGACGGCGGCGTGGTGACCGGCGTGAACATCGAGCGCGACGGCGGCTGCGCAACCTGGGGAGGCCCGGACTGCGACGCGTTGGACTCGATCTACTGCGAGTCGTATTGCGGTCAACCCGGCAACTCCACCGACGCCGGCTTCGACGGATGCTTCACCGCTTGCGATAGCACCTTCGAGGGACACCCCTTCACCGCCGGCCAGGACTTCGAGGTCCACGAGGCGGGGTTCGATTGCTCGGCCACCATCGTCTGCCCTTAGGCGCGAAGAAGGTCCGTCGGCCGGCGCCACCGAACGCCACCCGCCGCGCGCAAGCGCCTGGAGGCGCTCTGGGCGTCGCGGCTCCGGACCGCGAGGCGCCCCGGGATGCCAGCGCTCGGTTCAGCTTGCAAGCCACCAAACGCTCGCGTGTACAATCTGGCTCGCGGCGCCCGCCGAGGAGGTAGGAACATGCGACCTGCTCTGGGTTCGTGCCTTTCGTCCGGGGTCTTGGCGCTTCTCATCGGGTGCAGCAGCCCGCCTCCGGTGAAGTCGACCGGCACCGCTCCCACTACCCTGACGGTCACCGCGGCGGCGCCGCAGGTTCCCCTCGGCGGGAGCGTCCGGCTCACCGCGACCGTCAAGCGTGGCGACGGCACCACCGCCGACGTCACCGAAGAGGCCGTCTGGTCCAGCGAGAATCCGGCGCGCTTCTCGGTCTCCAACGACGCCGGCTCGCGCGGGGTGGCGGTCGCGCTCTCGGTCGGCACGGGCACCGTCGTCGCCACCTACACGCCGAGCGGCGCGGCGGCCATCACCTCGAAACCGCTCTCGCTGGCCGGCATCGCTGCCGCTCCCAAGGCATTGGCGGTGGTTCCTCTGACCCTGGCCGCGGGCACGCGCGCGCTCGCGCACGCGGACGCGACGCTGACCGACGGCACCACCCTCGACGTTTCGTCTTCGGTGACCTGGTCGGTCGCGCCAGCCGGCCTCGCCACGGTCTCCAACACGGTCGGCCACTGGGGCGAGGTGACCGCCGGCCATCAAGCGGGAAGCGGGACCCTGGCCGCGACCCTGGGCGACCTGTCGGCGCAAGGGACATTGAGCGTGACGGCAGCGGTCTTGACCTCCATCGCGGTGACGGCGAGCCCCGCGAGCGCGCCGGCCGGCCATTCGGTGCAGCTCACCGCGACGGGCACCTTCTCCGACGGCAGCACCCAGGATTTGACGACCCAGGTCGCCTGGTCGAGCCCGGGCGGCGGCCTCGCCATCACCCCGGCCGGGGAAGCGACACCGCTCGAGGAGGGCCTGTTCAGCGCGGTCGCCACCTTCGACGGCGTCAGCGGCCAAGCCGAGGTCGCCGGGCTCGCGCCGGTAATCGATTCGCTCGCCTCGCTTTCGCCAGCGAAGGTAACCCTCGGCGTCGGGCAGACGGCGAGCCTGAAGCTGACGGCGCTCTACTCCGACGAGACCCAGCAGGACGACACCGCCGACGCGGCCGTGAAGTGGGCAGCGGCGGATCCGACGCTGGTCGGGTTCGGGAGCCAGCCGGGCACCGTCATCGGCAAGGCCCCGGGGCAGACCACGGTCACCGCGACCCTCGCCGATTCGACGGCCACCACGACGGTGATCGTCACCGCTCCCGCTTCCCTGACGCCGGTCGCGCTGGTCGTCTCGCCTCAGACCTCCACCCTGGAGACCGGCCAGTGCTTCCTGTTCACCGCGACCGTGACCTACTCCGACGGCTCGTCCGGCGACGCGTCGGCCATCGGCGGTTGGACCAGCTCGGACACGACGGTGCTCGCGCCGGGAAACGCGCCTTCGACCTTCTGCGGCGCGGGCGTGGGCAGCGCGACCCTGACCGCGACCCTCGGCGACGCGACCGGCACCGCCCAGGTGGCGGTCGCCCAGCGGCCGCCGCCGTATCAGAAGAAGCCCACCGCCATCGAGCTCGGACCGACCGGCGCGACGATGGTCGCCGGCGACTGCCTCGGATTCTCCGCCACCATCGACTACGACGACGGGTCCACCTCCGACGGCGCGGGCGTGGTGGCGTTCTCCTCGTCCGATCCGACGGTTCTCGCCTACGCGAGCGGAGCGGGCGACGACGAATTCTGCGCGGTCGCTCCCGGGACGGCCAACGTCGTCGCCACCCTGGGGTCCCTCCAGGGCCAGGTCTCGGTGACGGTGACCGCGCGGGCGCCGCCCCCGCCGCCTCCGTCGCAGACGCTGCAGGGGCTGGTGATCGGCCCGGACAACGTGTCGGTGCCCGAGCAGGGCTACTACCCGCTCTTCTTCGCGACCTGCCAATGGGAGGACGGTCACACCACCGACTGCACCCAGAACGCGGTCTGGACTTCCGGCGACCCGTCGATTCTGGATTTCGGTCTCCTCTGCGGCGGGCACGCGTGCGGTTATGGCGTCCATCCCGGCACGACGACGCTCAGCGCGACCATCGGCAGCGCCACTTCGAACACGCTCTCGGTCACCGTCACGAGCACCCTGCCGCCGCTGGAAGTCACGAGCCTGTGGCCAACCATCATCGATGCCGGCGGCGGCGTGGCCCTCACGGGACAAGGCTTTTCGACCACGCTGACGGAAGACCAGGTCACCGACGCTGGCGGGCACGCCGTGACCGTCACCTCCGCCACCTCGACCGGCCTGTCGGTCGCCTTCCCGAGCGACGGCGTCAGCGGTCCGTTGACGGTCACCGTGCGCGGTCAAACCGTGACCACGACCGACGCGGTGGTCGTGCGCTATCCGCGGTCGTCGATCGCGTCCTTCACGTTCAGCCCGCTTCCGGCCAACGCTGCTTCCGACGGGACGACCGACCTGCGGCTCGATGACGGCAATCTGGGGTCCGGCTGGTACCTCCCCTACCTCGATCAATCCATGTTCTATTATTGGAGGCAAAGCGGCGAAATCGACGTGGACCTCGACCTGGGCCGGACCGAGCCGGTGGGCAGCGTCGGGTTCACCATTCCGGACGGCTCGCACTGCGATGGGAACGTCTGCAGCCTCACGCCGACCGGAGCGACCCTCGCGGTCTCCGACGATGGCACGACCTACACCACCGTCGGCACGGCCTCCTACTCGTCCTGGAACCAGTGCAACGTCCGGGGTCTGTACGTGAAGTCGACGACGCCGGGCTCCCAGGGCCGCTACGTCCGGCTGACCATCGAGGCGAACACCCCTTCCGGGTACGGCTACACCGCCGCGCTGTTCGAGGTCGCGGTCTCGGGCACGTGACGCCCCAAGGTCGGGCCTTCCCGGCGTCGATCGGGCCGTGCTAGAAAGTCGACGCATGCCTGTCCCCGCGACCACCGAGACCCGCCCGGCCCAGAAGACCTGCGCCTCCTGCGGCGCGCCCGTCGCCTTCGACCCAGGCTCCGGCGCGCTCAAGTGCGCCTACTGCAGCACCACCCAGGCCATCGACGCGACGGTCGGCGTGCCGCGCCACGGCCTGACGGAACCGCCGCCGGTCGGCGTCGGCGCTGCCGGCACCCGCACGATGCGCTGCACCCACTGCGGCGCCACCGCCGAGCTCGACGCGCAGGCCGTCGCGACCAAGTGCGCCTTCTGCGCCTCGCCCCTCGTCGAGGCCGACCAGGCGGCGACCCCGGCCGAGGGCGTGGTGCCCTTCGCGGTCACCCGCGAGGACGCGGGCAAGCGTTTTTCCGCGTGGCTCAAGGGCCTGTGGTTCCGGCCGAGCGACCTGAAGCGGCTCGCCGACCTGAAGGAGATGCGCGGCATCTACGTTCCGAGCTGGATCTTCGACGCCAACGCGCAGAGCTCCTGGACCGCCGAGGCCGGCTACACCTATTACGAGACCGAGACCACCACCGACCAGGACGGCAACACCACCGAGCAGCAGGTCGAACGCATCCGCTGGGAGCCGGTCAGCGGCGAGCACTCCGGCAGCTACTCGGACCTCATCGTCTCCGGCTCCAAGGGCCTGGGCGCGGAGGAGCTGGAGAACATCGGCCCCTTCACCTTGGAAGAGGCGCTCTTCGGGTTCAACCGCGACTTCCTCGCGGGGTTCGAGGCGGAGGCGCCCGCGGTCCAGCCGGCCGAGGCCTGGGTCACCGCGAACAAGTGGATCGACCGGTTCGAGTACCAGGCCTGCGACGCCGAGGTGCCGGGCGACACCCACCGCTTCTTGAACGTCTCCACCCGCACCACCGACGAGGTGTACAGGAGCGCTCTTCTTCCCCTGTTCATCGGGGCCTACGCCTACGCCGGCAAGATCTTTCGGGTGCTGGTCAACGGCCGCACCGGGGAGACCAAGGGGCAGGCCCCCTGGAGCTTCTGGAAGATCGCCGGGTTCACCCTGTTCCTGCTCGCGATCGTCGCGGCGGTGTACCTCTTCCTCATCAACCCGCAGCTCGGGCACCACCTCCTGCACCACGCCCGCCCGACGCCACCCAAATTCTCGCACTAGGACTCTTCGGTCGGCTCGACCGCCGGGTGTCCGGACGTTCCGACCGATCGGACTGATCCGACCGATCGGTCCGATCGGTCCCAGCGCGTCCTTCGGCCCCGCGAGCCCTCCGCCGCCCGCCGAGCGTCCGGGCGAGAACGCTCGGAGCCGCTCCGCTGCGTTGCCCCGAACCAGGCTCACCGGTAGTCTCGCGCGCGCAGATGGCCGGAACCGAGCCCGCGACGCTGAACCTGCTCGACCATGTGGTCCGGACGCCGCTCGTCCGCCTGAGGGCACTGGAGCGCTCCCGAGGACCGAGGCTCTTCGCGAAGTGCGAGTTCTGGGGTCCGGGCCGCTCCATCTTCGACCGGGCCGCGGCCGCGGAAATCGCCCGGGCCGACCGCGGCGGGCACCTCTCCCAGGGTCGCCGCCTCCTGGCCGCCGGCGGCGGCGACGCGTCGATTTCCCTCGCGATGGCCGCGAGCGCTCGCGGCTCGCCGCTGACCGTCCTGGTCCCCGAGTCGGTCGGGCTCGAGCGGCGCAAGGTGCTCGCGGGGTACGGCGCGACCCTGGAATTCGTCGACGAGGAGCTGGACTGGACGGCCCAGAACGCCCGGGCGCTCGAGCGCGCGACCGAGAGCCGCGGCGTCTTCCTCGACCTCTTCGAGGGCGAGGCGGTGGTCCAGGCGTACGAGGCCATCGGGACCGAGCTGGTCGCTTCCTTGGGGGAAGCGCCGTCGCTGACCGTCTGCGGTCTCGACCTGGGCGCGATTCCGACCGGCGTTGCGCGAGGGCTTTGGGAGGCGCGGGTGGTCGCGGTCGAGCCGCTCCAGGCGCGCATCGCCTCGGCGGGCACCTGGGCGAAACACCTCCTCCTCGGCCTCGCGCCCGCGCCGCGCGCGCTCGCGCTCGACCGCGCGCGGGTCCAGGACTTCGAGGCGGTCGACGAACGCGCCGCCTGGGAGGCGGCCGAGGAGCTGGGACGTCGGGCCGGTGTCTTCGCAGGCATCGTCTCGGGAGCGCTCCTGGTCGCCGCGCGCCGGCGGATGGAGTCGATGGGCCCGGACGACACCGTGGCGCTGGTGCTTCCGGATTCTGGTGAGCGACGTCTGTGGCTCGCCCGCGCCTTCTCGTGAAAGCGCTCCTGCTCGGCGCCGGCGGTCTCGGGGGGCCTGCGGCCCTGAGCCTCGTCGCCGCGGGCGTCGAGGTCACGATCGCCGATCCCGATCGCGTCGATCCGACGAACCTCTCGCGCCAGATCTTCTTCGGCGACGCCGACGTCGGCGCGCCCAAGGCGGACACCCTCGCTCACGCCCTGCGGGAGCGGTTCCCATTAGCCAGAGCGCAGGCGATCGACGTGCGGTTTTCCCGCGACAACGCCGCCGCCCTCGCCCGCGGCTTCGACCTGGTGCTCGACGCGACGGACAACTTCCCGACCCGGTTTCTCGCGAACGACGTCTGCGCCCGGCTCGGCCTCCCGCTCATCCACGGCGCGGCGCTCGGCTGGCTCGGGCAGGTGCTCGCCATCGCCCCCGGACGGACGCCGTGCCTGCGCTGCGTCTTCGAGGGCGAGCCCCCCGTGGGCGAGGTGCCGGCCTGCGCGCAGGCGGGCGTCATTTCACCGCTGGTCGGCGTCGTCGGCGGATGGATGGCCCAAGCGGCGCTGGCGATCGTTCGGGACCGGGCGCTCGGGCGCTGGGCGAACGCGATGCGCACGCTCGACGGGTGGTCGGGCGTCGAGCGGTGGGTGCCGGTCGGCCGCGATCCGCTCTGCCCGGCCTGCGGGCTGGCGCGGGAGGGGAATCGGGCGCTCGACCGGGAGGGCGCCGAGTGCTGACCGACGGGCAGGTCGACCGGTTTTCGCGGCAGATCCTCCTGCGCGAGGTGGGCGGGAGCGGTCAAGAAGAGCTCCTGGCCGCGTGCGTGCGCGTCGAGCGGCTGGACGAGGCGGGGCGCGCGCTGGCGCTGTGGCTCGCGCGGTCGGGCATCGGCGCGCTCTCGCTGCCGCCCGACCGGTCGCCGGCGCCGGCGCGAGATGCGGCAGGGCTCCTGCTCGCCTCGGATGCCGGCCGGCCGCTCGTCGACGCGGTGCGGGAGCGCCTCTCGTTCCACGCGCCGGACCTCGCCTTCCGCTCCGCCTGGACGGTCGAGTCGGACGGGATTCCGGGCGGCCCCGAAGGGGCGCTCGCGCTCGTTCGCCGCATCCTTCGCGCGTGACGGCCCGCCTGCCCCACCGCCGGGTCCGCTGACGGTCGGCGTCGTCGGCGTTCACATCGACCCCCGGGTGGAGCGATGGGCGTCGCCATCACCCGGGCGGGGCGGAATGTCCTCTGGCGGACATCTGGTCGGCTTCGGCGCCGTCGGCGTGTTTTCCCCCCGAATGGGCTTGCCAAACGCCGCGTTCGTCGGGTAGCATGCCGCCGCATGAGGAGGCGTCCCCCAGCTATTGGGGGGCGGGCTCACGGGACCACAACCTGTCGATTGAGCCGAGGGCGCGTCGGCTTAGCAGGCGGGCAACCGGCGCGCTGGCACGGCGCGGCCTTCGTTGCCTTGGCGGAGGATCGATGTTCGGACAGGAAACAGGCAGCGGCTTCACGATTTGGCTGACCGGGATGCAGCTCGCGGGGAAGAAGACCCTCGCCCGCGAGATTGCCGGGTGGCTCAAACGGCTGGAGAAGCCGGTGGAGTCGCTCGAAGGTGCGGAGTGGGAGCAGTTCATCGGACGCGATCCGGGCGATTCGACCGAGGAACGCAACGCCATCGTCCGTCGCACCGGCTTCGTCGCTCGGGCCATCACCCGCGCGGGAGGCTTCGCGGTCACCAGCCTGGTGTCGCCCTACCGCGACGTGCGCGAGCAGCTCCGCAGGGAAATCGGCCGGTTTCTCGAGGTCTTCGTCGATTGCCCGATCGAGGCGCTGCTCGATCGCGACACCAAGGGCGAATACCAGAAGGCGATGCGGGGCGAAATCAAGAACTTCATTGGCATCACCGACCCGTACGAGCCGCCGACGGCGCCGGAGGTCCGATACGATTCGTCCGCGCAGACGGCGGAAGAGGGCGCGGCGCTCGTGATCGAGGCGCTGGTGCGGGAGGGCGTGCTGACGGAAGCCGAAGCCGGCCTCGCGCACGCGCCCGCGAAGCTGGAGAAGCACCGGCCTCGCCGGCCGCCGCCGTCGGTTCTGTTCACCCCGGAGATGCTGCGGCTCGCGAAGGAATCCAAGGCGCACGCCCGGAAGCCTCTGGCCAAGGAGGTGAAGACCGAACCGGCGCCCAAGGCCGAGCCCGTGCCAGCGGTAGCGAAGGTCGACCTCGGAGGGAAGAAGAAGCCGGCCGCGGGCGACTCCAAGAAGGGGGAGGCTGCATCGCCCAGTCCAGCGAAGACACAGGCTTCCGCGAAGGCCTCCGCCCTCGCTGGGCCGAAGGAGGCGGCCAAGGGCAAAGGGGAATCGCGCGGGGCCGCGGCGAGCAAGAAGACGGCGGCGAAGCCTCCCAAGAAGGCGGCCATCGCGGCCCGAGCGGTGCCCCAGGCGAAGGTCGAGGCACGCGCCGCCAAGCCCTTGCCGAAGACCAAGGCCAAGCCGGCGGGCAAACCCGCGGCCAAGAACCGGCCGGCGAAGGCCGCGAAGAAACCGGTCCCGGGCTCCGGGAAGGCGCCGGCGAAGAAACCGGGTTCGAAGTTCGTTTCGAAGCGGCTGCCCTCGAAACCCGCGAAGGCGCCGGTCAAGAGCACGCCCGCGCAGGTCGCGGCGCGCACCGCTCGATTCGCTCCCCAGAAGAAGGGAAAGAAGTAG
Source organism: Myxococcales bacterium (assembly GCA_021787845.1). Lineage (GTDB taxonomy): Bacteria > Myxococcota > Myxococcia > Myxococcales > JAJYLH01 > JAJYLH01. The sequence continues at coordinate 27,430 of JAJYLH010000024.1, forward strand.
CCTAAAGCCCGTGTCCATCTTCGACTCCTCGCGCCCGAAGATCGACCGGCTCCGGGCGATTCTCCGGGAGATGTCGCGGGTCGTCGTCGCGTACTCCGGCGGTTGCGACTCGGCTTACCTCTTGCGGATGGCGACCGACGAGCTCGGTCCGGCGGCGATCGGACTGACCGCAGTCGGCGCCGCGCTCGCCTCCGACGAACGCGAGGCCGCTCGCCGCGTCGCCCGCGAGATGGGAGCGGTCCAGGTCGAAATCGACAGCCATGAAATCGATAATCCCGACTACGTCGCGAACGCGCCGGATCGCTGCTACCATTGCAAGACCGAGCTGTACGATCTCGCGCTCGCCTACGCCCAGGAACATGGCATCTCCTTTGTCGCGAGCGGCACCAACGCGGACGAGATCGGGGAGTACCGCCCGGGCCTGAAGGCCGCATCGGAACATCGGGTGCGCCACCCGCTCGCCGAAGCCGGGCTGAGCAAAGAGGAAATCCGGGCCTGGTCCCGCGAGATTGGACTCTCGACTTGGAATAAACCGCAGACGCCCTGCCTGGCGAGCCGGCTTCCCTATGGCACTACGGTCACCCGCGAGACCCTCGAACGGGTCGAGCGCGCCGAACGGGCGCTGCGGGCGGCGGGCTTTCGGGTCTTTCGCGTCCGCCACCACGACGCCATCGCGCGGCTGGAAGTCAGCGCGGAGGAGCTGCCCCGGCTGCTCGACCCCACGACGCGAGCGGAGGTTCAACGCGGCATCGTCGGCGCGGGCTACACGTTCGCGGTGCTCGACCTCGAGCCCTTCCGCTCCGGCCGGCTCAATGAAGCCGCCGGGCTCGTGCCTTTGAAACGGGGTTAGGTCGTCGCGCAACCACATCCTCGTCCCGGCAATCGGACCGATCCGTGCCTAGCCGGTTGACGCACTTGGAGCCGGACACGTCATTGTCCGGGTCAGGCACGGCATCCTGGGTACACCCGGACGCTGACGTGTCCGGCTCCAACGAACCATGCCTGTCCGGTTCACACACCTGTGATGGTCATTGGGCCCCGCAAGTGTGTCAACCGGATAGGCATGGTCCGATCCGACCGATCGGTCCGATCGCCTGCAAGCAAGGGACGAGCCTGCGCGTCTCCACGCCGCGGGCGCGAGGCAACGACGACCGGGTGAAACGCGGCCCGCGTCGGGTCGAGCGACCGGCCACCTTCGCCGCCGGCCGCTACCCGACGAACCGGCCGGACGACGCCGGGGCTGCCGGCTCCACGACGAGCGCGCAGGCGCTGTCGAGGACGAGCTTGGTCGCGACCAGCGCCGATCGAACCTGGTCGGCGAAGCCCTGCTCCTCGACCATCTCGGCCGCGCGCAGGACCCGCTCCTCCGCCTCGCCTCGCTCCGCGTCCAGGGCGAGCCGGTCCAGCCGCCGTTCGAGCTCCGCTTGCAGCCGTGCGAGAGCGCTCTCGACCAGCGCATGATGCCGCTTCTTCGCCTCGGCTTGCGCGACCCGCTCGAGTGCGCGAATCGCCTGCTCCCAGCGGGGCGCCGAGAGCGGCTGCTCCCCGGGGCGCACGGTCGAGGCCCGGTCGGCGCCATCCAACAGCTCGACCAGCCCGTCCCGCGGATGCACCGCCCCGTCCGACCCCAGCTCCAGCCCCACCCGGAGCATCGTGCTCTCCAAGAGCCGTTCCGCCTGGCGGCTGGGCACGTGCGATCCTTGAGCGATGTCCTCCGGCTCGGGGAGTTGCACCTGGAACGAGAAGCACCCGCCGAGCAGGCTCTGCCGGCCTCTGAGCTTGACGACGCTCGCTCGGCCGAGGTCGCCGTCCCGCACGAAGTTGACCAGCGCCTCGACCACCGGATGGCCGGTCGCGAGGTACTCGATCTCCTCCCGCTCGACCGCGGTGTCCCGCCAGAAGGTGCCGCCGACCACCAGCTCCCTCGACAGGTCGAGACCCGCGAGCGCGTCCACCACCAGCCTCGAGCCCAGCACCATCCGGCACTGGAACGCTTCCACGTGCTCGTCGGTGTCCACCTCGACCCCGATGCGCCGCGCGATCTGCAGGACGGTCTCCTCCAGCCGCTCGTCGAGGTCGCGCGCCACCTGCTGCAACCCCGCCTCGAGATCGCCCGCCTCGTCGCCCTCCGCCGCCTCGATGCCCGCCCGCTCGTTGGCGCGGGCCAGGAGCGCTTCCACCCTCTCCCGGTCGAACGAACGCCGGTCGAGCAGCGGGTCGTACTCCTTCGCAATCGCCTGCCGCGCGCGCCGCACCGCCTTCGACAGCCGCTCGGCGTACTCCTTCCACGCCCGCTCGCCGCCGACCGACGCGAGCCGCACGATTTCGCCCTCGACCTCCTCCAGCACCGCGTCGAGCCCGCCGACGGTCTCGGTGAAGACCTCCACGTCGTCCGCGAAGAGGTCGACCACCCGCGCCGCGAGGGTGCCCAAAGGACGCAGCACCACGATCTCCACCGGCCTCGTCTGCCCCACCCGGTCCAGGCGGCCGATGCGCTGCTCGATAGCAGAAGGGCTCCAGGGGAGGTCGTAGTGGACGAGAGCATGACAGAACTGGAAGTTTCGCCCCTCGCCCCCCGCCTCGGTCGACACGAGCACCCGCGGCCCGTCCGGATCGCGAAACCGCGCGACCATCCGGTCCCGCTCCAAGGTCGGCAGGTCGCCGTGGTACCAGAGCGGGTTGAACCCCTCACGGGACAGCTCGGTGACCAGGTACTCCAAGGTCTCCCGGCTCTCGGTGAAGATGAGCGCTTTCGCCCCCCGGTCGACCCGGTCGAGCTCCTTGAGCCGGTCGCGCAGGGCCCGCAGCTTGGCGTCCCGGGCGAACCCGCACAAGGCGAGCGCGCGCTTCGCCAAGAGCTGGAAGGCGGGCTCGGGCCGCGCCTCCAGGGCTTTCGCCAACGCCGCCGGCGACGAGTCGAGCCGCTTGAGCAAGAGCGCCAGCGGCGCGCCCTGCGGGAGCGCTCCTGCCTTGAGCGCGTCGTGGAGCGCCGCGTGGACGTCGCGGTTGAGCTCCAAGGCGTCCTTGTCGAGCTTCACGTCCACCCGGTGCAGCCGCCGCTCGGTGAAGCCGCCCACGACCGACCGCCGGTTTCGCACCAGGCGCGAGGAGAGCGAGTAGACCTCGGCCACGTGGTCGAGCAGCTCCTCGCGAGCGCCGTCGCCCTCCTCGAGCCGCTCGACGATGGCCGCGAGAAGCCGGTCCTTCGGGAACAGGCGCGCCACCGCCTGCGCCTTCTTCGTCAGCTCCCCCTTCGGCGCCTCTTCGATGGCGCGCAGGAGCGCGGTCAGCTCCTTCTGTCGCGCCAGGCGCCGCTCGAACTCCTCCACGCTCTGGGCGGGAGCGCTCTCGACCAGCTTGAGGAGCCGGAAGTATTCCTCGGGGTCGAGCTTGAGCGGCGTCGCGGTCAAGAGCAAGAGGCCCCAACTGTTCCCAGCGAGCCCGGTCGCCAGCTCGAACGCCCGGTCGCCGCGCAGGTGGTGCGCCTCGTCGATGATCACGAGGTCCCAGCGGTTGTCCGGGTCGGTCGCGCTCTCGCGCGCGACGGCGTTACGCACGAGGAGCTCGAGCGAGGTGACGACCAGGTCGTGCGCCGCCCACACATCCTCGTCGGGCGCGACCTTCGCCTCCTCCTCCAGCCGCTCCGCGTCCAACAGCGAGAAGCGCAGGTTGAACTTGTGCCACAGCTCCTGGAGCCACTGCACCGACAGGTGGCTCGGGCTCACCACCAGGACCCGCCGGGCGAGCCGCGCGTGCAAGAGCGCCGAGAGGATCATCCCGGCCTCGATGGTCTTGCCCAAGCCCACTTCGTCGGCGAGCACGTACCGGGGCGTCCGGTCGGAGAGCACCCGCTGCGCGACCGCCACCTGATACGGCCGCACCATCACCCGGCTCGCGAAGAGCGCTCCCAGCCCGTCGCACCGCCGCTCGACGTCCAGCCGCAACGTCGCCTGGCGCAAGAGGTAGTTGCGGGCATCGCCCCACTCGCCCCTCACCAGCGCTTCCACGATCCCGCTCGCCGGCGGGAGCGCCACCACATTCTTCTCCGGCACCTCCTTCGTGCCCTCGCCCTCGATCTCCACCGACAAGGCGTCCATCTCGCCGCGGGCGAACGCCCGGACCGTGCCGACCGCCACCTGCTCCTTCGCCCCCCGCAAGCGCACCTGGTCTCCTGGCTGCCAGCGGTAGCGGACGAGGTTCGGGTCGCGCGTCGCGACCTGCAGCTCCTCCCGCGGCCGCCCGGAAAAACGCACGACCAGCCGCAAGCCGTCCTGGCTCGCCTGCACCACCCGACCAATCCCCCAGGACGGCTGCTCGCGATGGAGGACGTGGTTGCCCACCTGGATGCTGCTCATGCCGCCTCGTCGCGCCGCCGAAAGAGACAGCGCGCGGTTGTCAGAAACCGCGCCCCGCTTCCGTCTCGTCCCGAAGAAAGCCCGCCTTCCATCGAAAGGCCGGGGGCACTCAGGGCCGCCGCCTTGCCGCCGGCCTTGAAGCCGCGAACGCCGCCGAAGCCCGACCGACCAGGATAGCGGGCGCGCGCGGATGGAGCGAGAGCCTGTCCGTTCGGCCGGCACGCCATCCCCTTGCCGCCGTCGTGACCGCGCCGTCAGCTTAATTCGAAAGCCGGCGAAGGGGGTCTGCCCGTGGCGACGATCCTCGACAGCGTTCCCCCTCGGCTGGTGTGGCCGCACCTCGCGTGGGGCGCGGTGGCGACCGGAGTGCTGGTGGCGCTCGCGCTGGAGACGATGCTGGGCCTCTTCGGCTCCGCCATCGGTATCGCGGCGGTGACCGGAAACTCCGCCGGGGTCGGCTTCGCCGCGTCGATCTGGGCGCTCGCGATGCCGTTCGTCGCCGCCTTCCTCGGCGCTTACGTCGCGGTGCGGATGGGCAACGACCGCGACCCGCGCGCGGCCTACCTGAACGGCATCCTGGTGTGGTGCGTGGCGCTCCTCGTTGGCGCTCTGGCGCTCGTCACCACCTTCGCCGGGCTCGTCGGGCTCGCGATGACGCCGGGCCGGACCGGGCTCGTGGAAGCGGTGGGGCCGACGCTGGTGATGCTCGGCGGCGCCGCTGCCCTGGGGCTTCTCGGTGCGCTGGTCGGGACCGGTGCCGCTCGCCGGCGGATGGGAGCGAGGGAAATCCGGCCGCCCTACGAGCGCGGCCACGAGCGACCGGGGCCGCTCCCGCCCCCTCCGGCGGAGGGCCCTCCGCCTCCGCCGCCCGAGGAACCAGCCGCCCCGCCGCCCGGAACCTGGCACTAGAAGGATCGCCGGCCCAATCGCTCACCGGGAGCGCTTGCGCGCGCCTCGCAGGGCCCGGTCGATCTCCCGGCGGCTCTCGCGCTCGGCGATCGCCTCCCGCCGGTCGCCGAAGGTCTTGCCCTTGCACAACCCGATCTCCGCCTTCGCCCGCCCCTCCTTCCAATAGAGTGAAAGCGGCACCAGGGTCAGCCCCTTCTCCCGCACCTCGCGGCCAAGCTCATCGATTTCCCTCCTGTGGAGCAGGAGCCGTCTCGGCCTCAAGGGGGCGTGCTGCAAAGCGGGACCGCTGGCCTGGTACGGCGCGATGTTGCAGTGGAGGAGGAAGAGCTCGCCATTCTCCACCTGGGCGTAGCTGTCCGAGAGGCTCACCTGGCCGGCGCGCAGGCTCTTCACCTCGGTGCCGGTGAGCTCAAGCCCTGCCTCATACCGTCGGAGCACGTGATAGTCGAACGAGGCGCGGCGGTTCTTCACAATCAGCTTCGCGGCCTCGCCGTCCCTCTTCGCCATCGCGGCGGCAACATAGGGGCGCCGCGCGCGCACGGTCAACGCTCCCGGCGCTTGGACATTTCTCGCCGGGCTGCTAAGAGCGCTCCCTTGCGCGCGGGCTTGGGGTCCGGCGCTCCTAGGGAGAAGCAGCGATGCAGCTCAACGAATTGAAGATCATCGTCACCGGCGGCGCGGCGGGAATGGGCGCGCACTTCGCGAAGCGGCTGGCCGAGGCGGGCGCGGCCGTCGCGGTCGGGGATGTCAACGAGAGCGGTCTTGCCGAGCTCCCGAGCGCCATCCACACCCGCCGGCTCGACGTCTCGAACGAGGTCGACGTCGAGTCGTTCGTCAAGTGGGCGGCGGAGAAGATGGGCGGCCTGAACGCCCTCGTCAACAACGCCGGCATCATCCGCGACGGCCTTCTCGTGAAGAAGGACCGCGCCACCGGCGAAATCAAGAAGCTCACCCTCGACCAGTGGAACCAGGTGATCGGCGTGAACATCACGGGAGCGGTGCTGATGACCCGCGAGGTGGTCGCGCACATGGTCGAGCGCGGCACCCGGCCGGGCGTCATCGTCAACATCTCTTCCATCGCCCGGCATGGGAACCGCGGACAGTCGAACTACTCCGCGGCGAAGGCGGGCCTCGCGGCGGACACGGTGACCTGGGCGAAGGAGTTCGCTCCCTTCGGCATCCGCGTCGGCGCGGTCGCGCCCGGCATGGTCGAGACCCCGATGACCGCCGGCATGAACCAGAAGGCGCGCGACGCGCTGGTCGCCGCGATTCCGGTCGGCCGCATCGGCGTGCCCGAGGATCTGTGGCTCGGGGTCAAATTCGTCCTCGAGTGCGACTACTTCAACGCGCGCACCATCGACGTCGACGGCGGGCTGTCGACGTAACCGCGGCAACCCCGGCGCTCGACGACCATCCCTGCGCCATGCGGCAGCGCCGCAGGTTAGCTGCTGCCCTTCGGCTCGATGGGAGCGGTTCGCCGTGGCTACTGCGGCGCCGGGCCCTGCGTCACCTGGGCCAGACGGCTCGGGTCGAGCCAGTGGGCGAACGCCGCCTGCACCGCCTTCGCGTCCAGGGCGAGGTAGTGCTTCGCCGCGCGCGTCGGCTCGTCGAGCGGCAGGTTCTGATCGATGCGGTCGAGCAGGCCGGAGGCGATGGCCTGCTCGCTGGATTCCCGCAGCGGAATATTTCGCAGGAGGATGCCCTTGGCCTGGGCGAGAGCGGCTCCGCCGACCGGCGTCTTCGTCATCTCGGTCAAGTCGCGCACCGCGATCGCCCGGGCCTTGGAGACGTTCGGTGGATCGCAGGCGTAGCTGAGCAGGTAGAACGATCGCCTCTTGCCGATTTGGAAGGTCGAGCCGACGAAATAGACGAGCCCGGTCGTTTCCCTGAGGTCGTGATAGAGCCGCGTCGCGTAGAAGCCGCCGCCGAGAACGTGGTTTCCGAGCTCGAGGGCGTACCGGTCGGGATTTGAATTCACGAGCCCCAAGGACTCCGCCAGCGTCACCCGGTCCTGGGCACGCGACTGGTCCGGCACCACCGTCCGCGAGGGCGCGCTCAGGGGAATCGCCGGCAGGTCCGTCGGGGGCCGCGGCCCTTGCGCTTTCCATCCGCCGAAGTATTTCGCAACCACCCGCGTCGCCGTGGCCGGATCGATCTTCCCGATGACGACGATGGTCGTCAGGTCCGGACGAAAGACCGTCCGGTAGTAGCCCTCCAGGTCGGCATAGCTCACCGACGACACGGAGGCCTGGGTCGCCTGGCGCGTCATCGGGTCGGTCGAGGGCACGAGCGAGATTTCCAACGCGCGCTGTTGGAGGTAGGTCGGGCTCCGATTGCGCCCGGCGATTTCGTCGGCCACCTGCCCGCGCATCACCTGAAACGCTGGCGCGGGCAGCGCCGGGTGCAGCTCGTTGTCCGCCAGCAACTGCACGGCGCGGTCGAAGTGCGCCGACAGCGACTGGACGGAGAAATCGACGCCGGCATTCTCCTGCGCGCCGATGTCGTCGAGAGCCTTCTGGAACGCCACCCGGTCGAGGGAGGTGGTGCCGAACTCGAAGAGCCGGCCGAGCACCCGCGCCACGCCATCCTGCCCCTTCGGCGTCTCGAGCTTCGCCTGGCTCTTCACCCGCCCGAAGACGCTGACCGTGTCGCTCGCGCTCTCCGGCTGCACGATGAGGCGCAGGCCGTTCGGCAGCCTCGAGACCACCGGGCGCACCGACGATTTCGGCACTTCGAGCCGCGAGAGCGCTTTCGCCGCCCAGGAGGGAAGCTGCACCGCTTCCGTCTTCGTGGGGGCGAAGCTCTCCGCTCCGCCGAACCCCTTGGCGGTCACCGGCGCGCCCGACGGCTGCGGCGTCAGCACCGCCTCCACCGCGTGGCCGAGGTCGATCACCCGGCGCCCAACGGCGTCGACCTCGGCCGCGGTGACCGCCTCCATCGCCTGCACGTCGTCCTCCGGCGAGGCGCGGCCCTCCACCGCCACCGCCTGCGACCACGCCTGCGCGAGGCCGTCGACCGAAGTCTTCTGTAGCTCGGCCTGGGTCGCCTCCTGGCGCGCCATCGAGCGCACCATCTCCTCCGAGAAGCCCTCCTGCACCGCTTTCGCTAGGGCCTGTTTGAGGTCGGCAGCGAGCGCTTTCGTGTCGGCGCCCTTGGGGAAGACGGCATAGGCGAAGCCGAGCCCGGTGTCGGGGAAGAGCTGCGCGTCGAAACCGGCCCAAAGCGCCTTGCCTTCCGGCACCAGGGCGTAGAGCGGCCCGCGGTGGCTGTCGAGGACGTCCGCGAGAATCTGCGTCGCCGCAAAATCGGGGCTGTCGTAGCCGGGGAGGCGGAAGGCGAGCGCGACGTAGCCGGTCGGTTGATCGGTGTTCATCGCGAGGGTGTGTGGCACCACGGGCTGGAGCTTGATCGGCGGGCGGGAGGGGAGCCGCTTTGCTTGAAAGCTCCCGTAGAGCTTCTCGACCGAATCGATCACCTTGCCGGGGTCGACGTCGCCCGCGACGATCATCACGGCGTTGTTCGGCGCGTACCAGGCGTCGTGGAAATTCTTGAGCATCGCGCCGGTGGTCTGGTCGAACGACGGCCGGGTGCCGAGCGCGTCGTGGGCGTAGGGCGTGCCGGCGAAGAGCTCCTCCAACAGCTTGGTGTAGAGCACGTAGCCGGGGTTCGACAGGTCGGCCGCGACCTCCTGCTCGATAGCACCCCTCTCCTGGCCCCAGAGCGCTTCCGTATCCAGAACGCCGCGCATCCGTTCCGCGCCGACGTGCAGCGCCACGTCCAGGTCCTCGGCGGGGGCGGTGATGAAGTACTGCGTCACCGTCTGCTGGGTATCGGCATCCATGTCGCCGCCCAAGAGCGCCATGATGTCCGCGAGCTGGCCGGCGGAGAGGCCCGGGCTGCCGCGGAACATCATGTGCTCCTGCGCGTGCGCGGTCCCGGGGAACCCCGCAGGGGCCTCGTTCGACCCGACCAGATAGTTGATTTCCATCGTCGCGACCGGCGCCAGCGTATTCGGCACCACGACCAGGCGCAGGCCGTTCTTCAAGGTGGCGCGAACGACATGCGAAGGTCCAAGAGCTGTCTCGGAGGGCTTCGCGGGCGCGTGCGCGCACCCGCCGGCGAGGACGACGCCTACCAAGGTGGGCAGCAGCGCTTTCGAGGAGGTCGAAGGGAAGGCTCGGGGCATCGGTCAATCCTCGGTTCGGGCGCTCGGCGAAGAGCGACCGCCGGCCTAGCAGAGCGGAGAGCAACCGGCCAGCGGGAGCTTTTCTTCCGCCGGCAAGTGTTCGGGACGCGGCGTCGGCGAGGTCGTAGGCCCGTCAGTCTCGCCTATCGCGCCAGCGGCGGTCCACCCGCGAACGGTGGCACGCCGAGCCGCCAGAGCAGAAAGGAGAAGATGTCGGCGAGCTGCGAGTCCATCTGCTTGCGGGTCGAGCCGATGCCATGGCCGGCGTCGTAGCTGACGCGCAAGAGCACCGGCTTGCCGCTCGAAGTCGCGGCCTGCAAGCGCGCCGCCATCTTGGCCACGATCCACGGCGCGACCCGCGGGTCGTTGGCGCCGGTGATCAAGAGCACGGCCGGATAGGGCACGCCGTCCCGGACGTGGGCGTAGGCGCTCATCGCGTAGAGGCCGTGGAAGCCGGCCGGGGTGCTGACCGAGCCGATTTCCACCACGTTCGGCGGGCCGTTGGGCGTCGTCTCGAACCGGAGGGTGTCGGTCATCCCGACGTCGTCGATCGCCGCGGCGAAGAGGCGCGGCCGCCAGGTAATGGCGCCGCCGATGGTGATCCCTCCGGCACTGGTTCCCCAGCCCGAGAGCCGTTTAGGCGAGGTGTAGCGGTGCTGGACCAGGTACTGGCCGCAGTAGATGAAGTCGAAGACCGTGTTCAGCTTCTTCAGCTTCATCCCAGCCTCGTGCCAGCCCTCGCCGTACTCGCCGCCGCCGCGGATGTGCGCGAAGGCGAGGATGCCGCCCCGCTGAAGCCACGGCAGGTAAGCCGCCAGGAAGTACGGGTCGAAGTCGATGCCGTAGGCGCCGTAGCCGATGAGGAGCGTCGGGTTCTCGCCGTCGAGCTTGGTGCCTTTCTTCAGCACGATGGAGAGCGGCACCAGCGTGCCGTCGTAGCTCGTCGCGTTCACCTCGATCGATTCGATGTTCGAGAAGTCGAGCGGCGAGGGCGGAACGAGGCCCAACCTGGTGAGCTTTTGCGCTGCCGGAGAGTAGGCGAGCCAGCGCGGCGACCGGGTCCAGGACTCGAGCCCGAAGACGACGCCCGGCCGGGTGGCGTCGCCCGTCAGCCCCATCGCCGTGCCCTCGAACGGCAGCTTCACGATGGACGGCGCCGCTCCCGCATAGAGCATGCGCTCCACCCGACCCATTCCGCCGTCGAGGAGCCTCACGTAGAGCCCGTCCTTGGCTGCCACCAGGTCCTTGATCACCATCGCGGAATCGGGGACCACCACCTTCGCCCGCGCGAAATCCGGATGCCGGAGACTCGTCGAGACGATCTTCAGCCGCGGCGCGTTCTCGTGCGAGAGGAGGAAGAGCGTGCTCCCGCAGACGTCGAAACCCTGAATGCCGTCGTGCGGTCCGGTCACCCGCTTCCACGGGTGCGGGAGGCGGCCGACCTCCTTGAGCCGCGCGACGTAGAGCCCGGTGATGACGGTCTGGTCCTCATTCTTGGTCTGCAGGCCGAAGGCGTAGGCCGACCCGGGCCGGGTGACGACGAGCGCGTCCTGGTCTTTGCTGAAGGGCACCCGGGGGTCGAGACCGAAGCCGAACACCGCCTGGTCGCCATCGCCGGTCGGACGGCGGCCGAGGAAGTGGAGGTAGGCGCGGCTCTTCAAGAACTTCGCGCTCGGCGGGTCCTGGGGCCCGAGCTTCCGCTGCCGGTAGTAGAAGAACGAACGCCCGTCGGGGCGCCAGGCGACCGGGTCGAAGCCGGAATCGCCGTCGACTCGCGTGATGGCTTCCGGGAGCGGTTTTGCCGTCCTCACGTCGAGCACGTGCAGCGTGTCCTCCTCGGAGCCGCCCGAGGCGAGCGAATAGGCGACGAAGCGGCCGTCGAACGAGGGCGCGAAGTAGCCGATGGCGTAATGGGTGCCATCCTGGGACATCCGGTTCGGATCGACCAGCACCCGCTCGACGCCGCCGGCGCGCTCGTCGAGAGCGTAGAGGCTCTGGCCGGGCGCGCGCTTCAGATAGAACCAGCCGTCGCCGGCCCGGACCACCCCGCCGACGCGCGTTCGCGCCGAATCGTCCTTCGCCACCTCTTTCTGGAGCGCGGCGCGGCCGGGGATGTCCGCCAGCACCGCTCGCGTGCGCGCGTTCTGGGCCTTCATCCACGCGGCGAGCTCGGGGCTGTCCGGGGTCTCCATCCACCGATACGGATCGACCACCCGGGTGCCGAAGTAGTCGTTCACCACCGGCCGCACCGGCGCTTTCGGAGCCGGGGGGATCGGAATCGGCGTCGCCGCGAGGGCGGTGGCGCCGAGCGCGAGCCCGAGGGAAAGCGCGGCGGTTCGGCAAAGCGGCATCGGAAGGTTCCTCCAGGACGGGTTCGGCCGATCGGCTCCCCTAAAGGACCCCGGCAGCCCTCATGTCGGCCGACAAGCGCGCGGCGAGGCGAGCGACGCCGCGGTCGGGGCCGTGTGGCTAGCGGATGCGTGCGGTCGCCGCAAGCGGTTTTCGTGACAGGGTGCCGCGGGGGTGCCGTCTAGACGTTGAACCGGAAGTGCACGACGTCGCCGTCCTGGACGAGGTATTCCTTGCCTTCCAGGCGCATCTTCCCGACCTCGCGACAACGTCCCTCGCTCTTCAAGGCGAGCAGGTCCTCGATGCGGATGACCTCGGCCCGGATGAACCCGCGTTCGATGTCCGAGTGGATGACGCCCGCCGCCTTGTGGGCGGTGGTCCCCCGGCGGATGGGCCACGCCCGGCACTCGTCGGGGCCGGCGGTCAGAAAGCTCACGAGGTCCAGCAACGCGTAGGCCGCGTGCAGGAAGCGGTCTTTCGCCGGCTCGGAAAGGCCCAACGAGCTCACGAACTCCTTCTGGTCGCCGGCGCTCATCCGCGCGATGTCCTGCTCCACGAGGGCGCTCAGTTGCACCACCCCCACCTGGCTCTCGGCGGCGCGCGCCGTCACGGAGGCCGGCACCGGTGCCGCCACCTCGGCCTCATCGACGTTGAGCACCAGGAGCAGCGGCTTCTGGCTGACGAAGCGCAAGCTCAGGAAGAGCGCCCAATCGTCGGCCGGCAGCTCGAGGAGCCGGAGCGGCCGGCCCGCGTCGAGATGCGCGTGGATGCGCTCCAGGAGCGCCACCTCGCGCGGGTTCGCCTTCTCCTTGCGAATGCGGTTGAGGCGCGTCTCCACGAGCTCGAGGTCCGCGAGCACGAGCTCGCTCTCCAGGTCCTGGATTTCACGCCCCGGGTCGACCGGCTGGGACGCCGCCGGATCCGCGAACGCGCGCACCACCTGCACGAGCGCGTCCATCGGTCGCATCTCGTCCAGGACCTTGCGATCGAAGCCGCGCGCGCCCCCCGCCACGTCGCTGAAGGTGACCTCCGCGTAGGTCTTCTTCTTGGGCGAGTAGATCTCGGCGAGCTGGTCCACCCGCGCGTCGGGCACCTTCACCGTTCCCAGGTTCGTGCGCCCGCGCGTGGCGGCGGTCCCCGTCTGCGCGTCCAGCCCGGTCAGGGCGTTGAACACGGTGGTCTTGCCGCACCCGGAGAACCCGACGAGTCCCGTTTTCATGGCCGCGCACAGTAAGGGAGCCGCCAGCGACGCGGCAACTGCCATCCGAGCTTCCGGCGGTGCGGCCTGGCGCGACCCTCGCCGAAAAGCGTTTGGAACCGCCAAGACGCCATGAACGCCGACCTTGCTGACCGTGATTCTTGGCGCTCTTGGCGGTTCATCCGAGACGGCTTTTCGGCGAGGCTCGACCTTTCGGAGCCGACCTCCTGCAGCCTATCCGCTTGGCAGCACCTGACCCGGCCGAACCCTTGGCGGCGCGCTGACGGTCGCGCTATCGACCTGTGCTCGAAGGCCGGAGCGATCCGTGTCGCGAACATCCGGAAGCGACGCACTGCCGATCCGATCCAACCGGCGGTCGAGGGCGACCCCGGCGCTCCCAGACGCAAGCCGAGTCCCCTTGCGCTACACTGGAGCGCCGCTAGTGAGCGTTTCCCCCGGGAGAAACACCGGAGCCCCGAACCCGAAAGTCCGGGGCCCCGCATCCTCGCCTGAACCTGGGGGGGGAGAGGTCTTCAGCAAGGACGGCAGCCAGAATCGCTCACCCGATCGCCGCCTGTCAAGAAGCGCCCGAGCGGAGCGCTCTCTCCCTTTTCTCGCCCAACCCCTCGAGGCCCCTCGTCAGGCTTCCTCGCTCGTGTAATCGCCGATTTCCTGGTCGACCACCTTCGACTCGAACTTGAGCTCGCTTTGCCCCAGCGACAGGATATCGCCGTTGCGCAGGAAGCGGCGGGTGACCCGCTTGCCGTTGACGAAGGTGCCATTCTTCGAGCCCAGGTCGATGATCTCGAATTTGGTGCCGTCGACCTGGACGCCGCAATGGTTGCTTCCGACGGCAGGGTCCGGCAGCTTGATCGCGTTCTCCTGGCCGCGGCCGATCTTCACGGTCTTGCCGACCAACGGGTAGACCTTCCCGGCGGTCGCGCCCTTGGTGCTCTTGAGCGTCGCCTTCGCCACCTTCAAGCAGAACAGGCACACGTCCCAGTCGGGCATCTGGACCTGACTGCAGACCGGACAGCGGACCTCGGGCACCGGCTCCGGCCGGGTCCACCACCAGATGAAGACGCCGGCCGCGATCAGGACGATGAGGACGATCCCGAGGACGATGAAGAGCGTGTAGCTCTTCACCTTCGGCATCTTGATCTCGCCGCCCCCGCGGAGGGTGGTGTCGCCCACCGAAATCGCCACGTCGATGGGGTGCACCTTGCCGTCGCCGCTCAGGTCGTCGGCCTTCCACTGCACCACGTATTCTTTCGTCAGGAATTGGAGGACCTGGTTGAAGGCGCGGTTCAGGTCCTGGCCGCTCGACGCCTGGAGGTAGGCGAAGGCGCCGGCCGTGCCGGTCGCGAGTTGCTGCAGCGATTGCAGCGAGTCCCCGTCGGGAAAGCCGCTGGAGCTGAGCTCCGAATGGCCGACCACGAAAATCGGAAGGTGCTTGGAACGGGCGTCGGAGACCAGCCGGCCGGGGTCGGCGCTCGACCCGTCGTCCCGCCCGTCGCTGAACACCACCACCGCCCGGGCCTTGGGGAGCGCGGCCCCGGTGAACTGCTGGAGCGCTGCCGCTACCCCGTCGAACAGGAGCGCCTGCTGGCCGGGGTTCGCCATCTGCCCGACCACCCCCGCCGCCTGCGAGGCCGGCCCCATCGGCGCGAGCACGGTGGGCGTTCCCGAGTAGGCGATCACCGCCACCTGGGCCTTGTCCCCGAGGGAGCTGATGAACCCCGCCGCCGCCTTCTTGATGTCGTCCATCACCGGGGTCATCGAGCCCGAGTTCTGCAGGACCAGCGCGATCGCCATCCCCTCGCCGGAGGCGTCGAGCGACTTGACGCTCTTGGGCGCGACCTCGTTGGTCTTCAGCTCGTAGACCTGGAACTGGTCCTTGGTGAGGCCGGTGAAGGGGGCGCCGGCGACGTTGACCACGCTCACGTAGGCTTTCAAGAGCGGGTACTTCGAGGCGTCGGTCTGCTCGACCTTCAGCATCGGCGCGCCGGACGCCGGGAGCGCCGCGAGAGAGAGCAGCACCCCCGCCGCGAGGCACGAGCGCTTCAGGTGAGTTGAAAGCTGGCCCATCCTGGTCCGCCGTAGAAGAGACCGCGAGCCGCCGCTCGAACCGGGGACCCGCACCTAGTTGACGCTCTTGAACTTGAACTGGATGTCACCCAGGCGGAGCAGATCGTTGTCGATGAGATCGTGCTTCTGGGTGCGCTCCTCGTTGACGAAGGTCCCGTTCGAGGAGTCGAGGTCGGCGATCTGGAACTCGCCGCCCTCGTAGCGGATGGTGCAGTGCTTGCGGGACACCTTCTTGTCGGTCAGCACGATGTCCGCGTCGGCCGCGGTGCCGATGACGTTCTTGCCCGCCTTGAGCCGGAAGTCCTCCCCCTTGTGCTGGCCGTTGAGCGCGACGATCCACCCGACCGTCGGCCCGGCGCGGCGCTTCTCCCCGGCGCCGCCGCTCGGCATCTCGATGTCGGACAGGTTCAGCATCTGGGTCGCCCCGCCGGGGGGAGCGGCACCGCTCGAGCTCGGCTTGGCGGCCGGCGACAGGGTGTCCGAGCAGTAGGGGCAGGTCTCCCAGCTCGCGGCCATCACGTGCCCGTTGGCACAGACCTTCTGCGCGGTCTTCTTCTTCCCGAACATCTGCTCCTGGCCTCCGCTCTCCTGCGCCGCTGCCGCCCCTCTCAGGCCGGCTGGTAGAACCAGAGCTGGAACATATTGATATCACGCTCGGCGCTCGTGGCCTTCTTCACGATCTCGATCGCGTCGTTGGTGACGAAGGTGCCGGGGACCAGGAAGTAGTGGTTGCGCCACCGGTGCTTGCGGTCGATTTCCGTCGACTTCCAGGTCCCCACCTTCTTCCCGTCCGCCAGGATCTCGCAGGCCTGCTCGCCCAGGATGGCGTCGTAGCGCTTGATGATGATGAGGTCCTTCCCCGGCTTCAGGTTCATCACGTTGAATTTCGACTGCCCGCCGATGTAGGCGACCCCCGCGTCGGAGACCTCCTGCTTGTCCGGGTAGGAGAAGTTCTGCCGGCTCTTCCACATGTCTTTCTGGCCTTCGATCACGAACTTGTGGACCTTCTGCGACTCGTCGTCGACGAGCTGGAGGTGGTCGACCTGGACGAAGTTCGACCCGTCGATGTTGAGCGCCGCCGGGAACGGCTTCGAGTAGAAGATGACGTCCTTCCAGGTGATCTTCTCGCCCATCGCTTCCGGCCCCTTCGCCACCGGACCCGTCTTCTCCCGGGTCACCGCCTGCAGCGACTGGTTCGCCGAGTTCAAGAAGCGCACGATGCCCGCGCAGCCCTCGTTGTCCCGCGGCCGGTCGCGCACCAGCTTCCCCAGCGCCTCCAGCGTCTTCTTGAAGTCGTTGAAGCCCTTGCGGGCGCCGATGTTCGGGTGGTTCTTCTCGATCTCCTCCACCATGTCCCGCTCGATCTCGACCACCCCGGTCAGCACCTCGGCCAGGTTCGCCGGCCCCACCGCGTTCGCGGTGTTGAGCATCTCCGCCGCCAGCGCCTGGTGCCGGACGTAGTTCGCGGCCAGCACCCCGACCTTGGCGAGGAGCGCGACGTGGCCCGACAGCTCGTTCAAGCCGGTCGACAGCTCCACCCGCATCGACGGCTCGGCGTGCTGGCCCGCGATGCCCGCCACCGGCGCGAACCTCAGGTCGAGCTCCCCCGGCCCCGGCAGCCGCGCGTCCACCGCCTCGCGGATTTCGCGCACGCCCTCCTCCAAGCGCAGGCGCGCCAGCTCGATCACCTCGTCGTTGTCCGGCGGCCGCGCCAGCACCTCCACCTTGCACTTCTCCTCGATGCGCCGGTGGCCCTTGAAGCGCGGGTTCTCCTTGTAGGCGATGAAGTCGGTCGGCTCCTCGAAGTAGCGGATGCCGACGTAGACGGTCTGCGGGAGCTTGAGCTTCTCCGCCTCGACCACCTTCACCGCCGGGTCGCGCAGGACGATTTCGTTCCCGCGGCCATCGATGGCGTAGCCCGGCGCGACCTCGAAGGAGAGGTCGCCCTTGCCGCGGCTCGTCACCTTCAAGCCCCCCGCGGCGATGGGCACGATGCCCGGCTGGTGGAAGATCCGGTTGTGGAGCCGGCGCTTCTCCAGGTGGTACCCTTCCGAGGCGTTCCAGTCCTCATCGGTGGTGAAGAAGCCCTCGAAGAAGTTGAGGCGCTTGAAGTTCTGTCCTTCCGGCATCGCGACCCCTCTCGACCACTTGGGTTGTGGCGCTTGGCAAAGCCCGCGCTCATACCCCGCCGCATGCGGCCTCGTCAAGACGGCCAGCAGGTCCGGCAGTCCGGCGAGCGCTGGCGGCGCTTCAGCCGGCAGGCCGACGGGCGCTGGGGCGCGGGTCGAAGATGCCGCGGGCATGCGCCCGTCCGCCGTTGCGTCTGGGCTGGCGACGTCGGACAGCCGGCAAGTACGCCGGACTGCCCGACCTGCTGGCACTCGTCGAGGCGTCGTTTCAGCCGGTCCGCGCACGCAAAGACCGTCGCCGTTCGAGCGCGCGCTCGCCCGGGGCGTGGTGCTCGTCGAGGAGGCCGCCCCTGCCGCTTTGCCTCCTGGGCGGGAGCGCTGCCGGACTCCTTCGCAAGCCGCACGACCGCCTCTTCGAGGCTCCCCCTCCGCGCATGGCAGTACCGCAAGCGCCAAGCCGGAGGGGAGCCGATCGCCCTGTCGCACTTACCGGGACCGGTACCGCTCACCGCTTCGGCGGCGCTTGCGGCGCGTAGCGGATGACGCGGACCTTCTCCATCGTGACGAGGCCGTCGGACACCATCTCGTCCAGGATCGCCGGCAGCCGGTCGATGTGCTCCTGGGTGTCCACGACCTCGACGATGACCGGCAGGTCCTGGGAGAGGCGCAGCACCTGCGTCGTGTGGACGATGCTGTGAGCGCCGAAGCCGCCGACGCCGTGATAGACTGTCGCCCCGGCGAAGCCCTCCTGGCGCAAGCGTTCCAACAACGCGACGTGAAGCGGCTGATGGTGCCAGCGGTCCGACTCGCCGATGAAGATTCGGACCAGAACCTGTTCGCCGCTCAAGACGCGCATCACGCTCTCCTTGGCGGCGGGCCGAGCGTAGCGTGTTGGCTCGCGACCCGCCGGCGAGCCGCCTCTAGGCCCCGGCGAGCGTACGCGACAGCCACCAGCCGAGCACTCCCGCAGCGAAGCAGGTCAGCACCGTGGCGATGACGTTCGCGGCCGCGAGCCCCCACGCGCTCTCCTGGACCAGCCGGAACGTCTCGTAGTCGAAGGTGGAATAGGTGGTGAAGCCGCCCAAGAGGCCGCTGGTCAAGAGCAGGCGGGTCTCCGCCGAGATGCCGGTGGCGGTCGACCAGTGCATCACGCCGCAGATCAGGAACGAGCCGACCGCGTTCACCGCCAGGGTGCCGGACGGGAAGGCAGGACCGGTCCAGCTCTGCACCCAACCCGCGGTGAGGTAGCGCGCGCCGCCGCCGACCGCGCTGCCCAACATCACGAGGAGAAGTCGCGCCACCGAAGGCTCCGTGCACCGAGAAATCGACGGCGACTCGCGCGCTCGTCGAGCGGCAGGAGTCATTGTCCATCGGTGCGATGGCGGTTCGGGGTGGACTCCTCCACCGAGGCGCCGGAGCATAGGCTCGCGTCGATTCGCCCGCAAGCGCACCGGGACGCCGCTTCACGCGTGGGCCAGATTGCGCGGCTTGGCCGTCTGCTCTAGCCGATGAACGAACCCCGGGCCGAGTAGGTGCGCCCCGCGTATTCGGCGCTGTTGCCGAGCCACCCCTCGATGCGCAGGAGCTGGTTGTACTTGGCGACCCGCTCGCCGCGGGCCGGCGCCCCGGTCTTGAGCTCGCCCGCCCGCGTCGCCACCGTGAAGTCCGCGATGAAGTCGTCGGTGGTCTCCCCCGACCGGTGGCTCACGAAGACGCCGTAGCCCGCCGACCGCGCGACCTCGATGGCCTCCAGGGTCTCGGTGACGGTCCCGATCTGGTTCAGCTTGACGAGCGTCGCGTTCGCCACCTTCTTCGCGATCGCCTCCCGGATGATGCGCGGGTTCGTCACGAAGATGTCGTCGCCGACGAGCTGAACCTTCCCCCCGAGGCGCTCGGTCAAAAGCCGCCAGCCGTCCCAGTCGCTCTCCGCGAGCCCGTCCTCGATCGACCAGATCGGGAACTGCCGCACCCAGTCCTGGTAGAACGCGATCATCTCCTCCGAGGTCCGGCGGCTGTGGTCCGACTTCTTGAAGACGTACGCGCGCTCTCTCTCGTCGTAGAACTCGCTCGCCGCAGGGTCGAGCGCGAGCACGATGTCCTTGCCCGGGACCAGCCCGGCCTTGACGATCGCCGTGAGAATCGACTCCACCGCCTCGACGTTGGCCTTCAAGTTCGGCGCGAACCCTCCTTCGTCGCCGACGCCGGTCGAGAGCCCTTTCGCCTTGAGCACGCTCTTGAGCGCGTGGTAGGTCTCGACGCCCATCCGCAGCGCTTCTGAAAAGCTCGGCGCGCCGACCGGCATGATCATGAACTCCTGGAGGTCGACGTTCGAGTCCGCGTGGGCGCCGCCGTTCAAGACGTTGAACGCGGGCACCGGCAGGAGCGTCGCCGCCCCGCCGCCGAGGTGCTTGTAGAGCGCCACCCGCGCGCTCCCCGCCGCCGCCCGCGCGACCGCCAGCGACACGCCCAGGATGGCGTTCGCCCCCAGCTTGCTCTTGCCCTCGGTGCCGTCGGCGTCGATGAGCGCCCGGTCGACCGCCTTCTGGTCCTGGGCGTCGAGCCCCTTCACCTTCGGCCCCAGGACGCCGTACACGTTGGCGACCGCGCGCAAGACGCCCTTGCCGCCGAACCGTGCCAGGTCCCCGTCCCGCAGCTCCAGCGCCTCGCGGGTGCCGGTCGAGGCGCCCGACGGCACCGCTGCCCGTCCAAAGGAGCCGTCCTGGAGGGTTACATCCACTTCGATCGTCGGGTTGCCGCGGGAGTCGAGAATCTCCCGCGCGTGAATGTCCTGAATGGCAGCCATTGAAAATCCTCCTTCGAGGCCCTGGCGCGCGCTGATCACCGGGCGCGCGGCGTCTAACATCCGCGGCTCACGCGCGCAAGGACGCGCCGGCGGCGATTCCTTCCGCGAGGCGACGGGGCTCCCGGAGGGCCTTGCCGCTCGACGCCGCTCCGACCGGCCGGCGCCGGCTCAGCGCGCCGGTCGCGACTCCGACGGCGGGCGGGAGTCGACCTGCACGAGCAACTCGTTCCACGCCGGAATCTCGCGACAGGTCCGCGCGCCCGGCGGCAAGGTCACCACCAGGCGCGGCTCGGCGTCGGCGTCCAGCGCCCCCTGCCAGTGCCGCTGGATCAACCAGGTGCGGGCCTCGGCCGCGTGACCCGTGCTCTCGACGCAGACGTCGAACGCCCACTGCGGGACCCCGTGCATCATCAGCGGCAGCACCCACTCGCGCGAGGTGAGGGCGGTGAACGCGGCGCGGCCCTGGAGGTCGGTACGAGCGAGGTAACGACGATCCTCGGTGGCGGGCGGCGGACCGAGGTTGAACCGCCGCACGGTGACCTTGGCGCCAGGCAGCGGCGCTCCCGTAGTGCCGTCGCGCACCACGACCACGCCCGCCGGCCTGAGGAGGGCCGAGCGCGGCCACGGCAAGAGGCAGCAGCCCGCCGAGAAGAGGAGCGCCGGGAAGAGCGCCGCGCGCATGAGCTTCTCCGCTCGGCCGAGTTCACGGGCAAGCCCGCGGTCGCATCCCGGAGGAGCCGCTTCGCCGAACGGTCGGGGCGCCGCCGTGTGCTCTCCGAAAGCGCTTCCGCTTTACGCCGCCGGCTCCATCCCCTCGGGGCCCGCCCCTTCGAGGAGCTCGGGCACGTCGCTCGCGCCGCCGATGCGGGCGTCGACGCCGATGCGCCCGACCGAGCGCATCTTGAGGAACGGCACCTCTTCGAATTTCTCCACGTCGGCGAGAAACTCGAGCGCGTAGTAGGCGTGGGCCGGCTTCTCCGACTCGACCACCGCGTGCAGGGTCCTCAGCTTCTCCCGGCCGACTTCGCTCTTGGGCAGCGGCAGGTGGACGACGAAGCACTGGGTGACGAACACCGGCCGCGCCAGGGTCGACTGGTGCCCGATGACCGCGTGGCGGCCGATGACGAACCCCGGATAGGGCCAGCGAAACTCCTCGATGTCGGCGTCGATTTCCGCGAAGAGCTTCAGCGCGAGCTTCAGCCCCGCTGCCGTTCCCCGGATGCGGTACAGCTCGACGGCGCGGACGATGATTTCCCGGCGGCGGTGCTCGCTCCAGCCCTCGTGCAGCCCCATCGCGAGCCAGGAGCCGAGCCAGGGGAGGAACCCTTCCGGCGTCTCGCGCGGGTCGAAGAAGGTGTGGATGCTCTCCAGCTTCTCCTCGGTCTGGAGCAGGACGTGTTGTTGCACGGCGAGGAAGCGCTTGAGGAAATCGGCGTGCTCCTCGTCGGTGTCCTGGTAGATGCCGGGGAGGCTGCGCAGCCACGAGGGCTGGGCGACCTCGACCCGGATCACCCGTTTGGGGCCGAGCTTCGCGCCCGGCGGCGGGTTCTGGCTGACGACGGTCTTCGCGCGGTCGCGGGTCTCGACCACCACCACTTCGAGGGTGGCGTCGGCCCGCGCCTTCGCCAGCCGGCGCGCGTCCCACAAGAGCTCGCCGACGAGGTCCGGCGCCACGTCCTTCACCGCCGGGTTCTTCGAGCTCTTCAAGTCGGTCTCGGCCACGTGTCGCTCCCGCTCACCCGCGATCGATGACGTCGATTTCGACCACGTGCGGCAGCTCGTCTTCGCCCAGCTTCAACGTCTCCACCGCCAGGTGCCTCGCCTCGTCGACGATGGCGAGCTCCTGGACCCGGTCGACGCCGTCGACGCCCTCGACCAGCGGGTAGATGTCCGCCTTGCCCACCGCGCGCCCGAACGGCCAGCCGGTGCCCTTCTGCCCTCCTTTGAGCGGGTGGAGGAGCTTCTTCACCTTCTCGCGGATGTCGCTCTTCGCCCGGTCGACGGTGGCGCCCGGCTTGAGCGAGATGGTCAGCCGGATGGAGCAGTCGATGTAGCGGGGCTTTCCCACCTGGACCTTGGCGGTGATGAGCCGCCGCTTCTCGATGAAGGCGCCGACCTGGTCGATGAGGTCGCGGCTCGGGACCACGTGGCCTTCGTCCTGGCGGTCGGCCTTGGGGACGAGCAGGAGGACGACGCTGCCGTCCTTCGGGCTCTGGACGCACTTCGCCCGCGCCACCCGGCGGCTCGCCGCCATCGCGAGCTGCTCGTAGTCCTCGCCGGTGATGGCCCGGTCGCGGTTCTTGATCGCGTACGTCCCGCGCTTCTTCGCCTCCTCGACCGACTCGGCGTCGGCGCCGCCCTGCGCGGGGAACGGGTTGTCCACCGTCTGCACGAACGCGATGGCCTGCTTCAAGACCGTGAGGGTGTGCGCGCCGACGTTGCCGGCGCCGCCGCCGCCGATGCGGTAGGTCGCCTTGACGTTGTCCCGCCCGGCCGGCGGCGGCAGCCCGTTGCGACCGTCGCCGAAGAAGAGCTCGCCCTTGATCGGGTCGAGCACGTAGTGGCGCGAGGTCGGCCCCGACTCGAAGAAGTGGTCCACCCGGTGGTAGCGCACCCAGGACCCGGCACCGCCCTCGTCCGGCAGGAGCGCTTCCTCTCCCTCCTCGGCCAGAATCGCCGGACGATCCTCCGCGCTCGGCGGGTCGGGCTCCAACACCCAGAGCTGCAGGCCCGCGAGGACCGGCGCGTTCGAGAGCTGCATCTCTTGGAGGGCGTTGCCGTCCGCGCTGCCGACCACCTCTTCGAGGCTCTCCCCGTGAATCGCGTCCACCGCGTTCAAGAGAATCGCCCGCAAGACCGGCGCCTGGTCGTAGGCGCCCGACTCGAGCCGCGCCCGGAACCAGAACGCCTCGGTGTCGAACTCCACCCGGGGCGCCATCTCCCGCGGGCCTTCGAACTCCAGGTAGCCCGAGCGGGTGAAGCCGTGGGTGCCATCCTGCGGCAACAGGTCGACCCAGCGGGCGCCGTCCCACGACTCCCAGACCACCCGCGGTCCCTTGCCGGTGTAGTCCTGGTCGGCGCCACCCGGCTCCGACTCCTCGTCCAGCTTGAAGTAGAGGGCGCAGGTCTTGCGCGGGAAGGGCTCGGTGAACGCGAGGTAGACGGCAGGGCTCTCGTCCTGGTTCGGGAGGAAGGGCTGGAAGTAGACGTAGGGGGTGGCCGCGTCCTCGCTGTGGTTGCGGTAGGAGAAGTCGTTGTAGGTGAGGACGTGCGTCGCGCCCTTCGGCTCGCGCACGTACTTGAAGACCACGTTCTTCAGGAGCGGGGGCCGGAGCGGGCGGTCGTCCTTGAACTGCCAGTCGTTGCCCACCAGCTCGTAGGAGCCGGGCTGGCCGTAGTTGCCCGCGTTGATGCGCGCCCGGATCCAGAAGCTCTTCTGCCCACCGACCTCGGCCTCCTTCAGGTCGAACGGGCGGTCGAAGGTGATGCTCCCGTTGCGGGCGAAGGCGTTGGTCGAATCGAGGAACTTGTACTCGCCCTGCTCGCCGGAGACGCCCATCGCGCCCGTGCGCCCGAGCTCCGCCCACTTGCGGCCGTTCCAATACTCGTAGAGCACGACGAGGTCCGGCGACGGTTCTGGAGGGTTCGCCACCTGCACGTCGGCCAGCTCGACCTCGACCCTCACCCGCGCGTCCGGCTGGCCCAGCACCTCGCCGTGCGCGAGGTAGAGCGAGTAGTCGTAGGCCGGCTCCTCGCCGAAGGGATGGAAGCTCTTGCCCTGCTCGATGGGGAGGAAGATGAAGTTGCCGATGTTCGCGAAGCCGTGCTCGGGCGGGATGCCTTCGCCCAGGATCTCCACCCGGAAGAGGACGTTGTCGAGCTGCACCGCTTTGGGCTCGGGCAAGGGCTCCACCAGCTTGCCGCGGATCCAGCAGGTCGAGATGCCGTTGACCTCGGTCTTCTCGATGCCCGGGTGCGAGTTGAAGGCGAGGTGGCCGGGGCCGCGGCTCTCGGCGCGGTTTTGCGCCATCTCCCGCCAGCGCTTGCCGTCCCAGTACTGCCACTCGGTGATCTGCGGCACCTGGGGCCCGGTCGAGCCCGGCATCCGCTCGAAGAGCACGTCGACCGCGCACTCCTCGTTGAGCGCCGCCAGCCGGTCGTCCCCGAGATAGAGGAAACGCTCGACCTCGGTCGCCCCGGCGAAGAGGCTCTCCTTCGCCTCGTCGGTCGCCAGCGCCTCGGTGTGGTCGGTGACCTGGCCCCGATGGGAGCTGACCGCCCGCGTCACCTTCACCGGCAACAGCGGCAGGTCCTTCGCGGTCTCGAAGGTGACCGGCTCGCCGCCCCCCGCTTGCAGCGTCGCGACCTGGGTGCGCTTGGGCAGGACGAGGTCGGTCAAACCCTCCGCCGGCTCGAACTGGAGCACCACCTTCGCCGGCTCCGGCGGCAACAGCCGCACGCCGATGAGGTCCAGGAAGGTGAGGAAGTTCTTTTCCGGCACCTTGTTCAGCCGGTAGAGGGTCATCTCCGTCATCCAGGCGTACAGCTCGAGCAGCGTCACGCCCGGGTCCGACGGGTTGTGGTTCGTCCACTCCGGACAGTAGCGGGGAATCAGGCGAACCGACTCGTCGACGATCTGCTTCCAGGTCCGGTCGTCGAGGTTCGGGATGGGCAGCGTCATCGCTTCAAAGCCTCGAGAAAGCGGTGCCGCTCGCCTCACGCGCGTCGCGCGAGGAGGGCACCTTCTGCCGGTCAGCTTCCGGTCAGGTAGAAGGGGAACACCAGGTTGTGGATGGAATTGGTCGCCCGGATCTCGTAGCGCAGCTCGACCAGGATCCGCTCGGCCTGGTCCGGGTCGGCCCGCACCTCCACCTCGACGTTGCGGATGCGCGGTTCCCACTTGGCGAGCGCCTCTTCCACGTGGTGCGCCACCAGGGTGTGGGTCCCCACGTTGTTCGGCGCGAAGACCAGGTCGTGGATGCCGCAGCCGAAGTCGGGCCGCATCGCCCGCTCGCCCTTGGCGGTGCCGAGGACGATGCGCACGCCCTCCTCGACGTTGTCCTCGTAGCGGCTCGTCGCGACGCCCCCCGAGGGGTCGGTGGAGAAACCGAACTTGAACCCGACGCCGAGAAAGTTGCCCATCGCCCCTCACCTGGACCGCCGCCGACAAGCGGCACCGCCACCGGCCACCGCCAGCGCCGCCGCTCTGCGCGGGTCGGGGAGTCGCCGAACGCTCGCGGCCCAAGGTCAGGCCGAGGTGTTCTGAAACTCCACCGACCGCCCGCAGGTCGGGCAGGTCACGGTGATCCGGTCACCCTGCTCTTCCACCCGCAGGCCGTCCGCCTGGCACTCGGGACAGGGCACCTGCGCGCCGCGACCCGACATCACCGCGTCGATGACTTCGTACCAGACGCTTTCCAGCGCCGCGAGTTGGTCCTCGTCTCGTTCCACGGGGCGGTGTCATACCACACTGGGCTTCCGCCGCAAGCGGGGTCTTGCGCGCGCGTTCGCCGGAGCGGTGCAGGGGCAGCTTCTCGACGCGACGCGGCGGGGCCGGACGGCGAACGCAGGCCCTGGGCGCTCGTCCTCGCCGAGAAGCTCCTGCGCTTCCCCCGCGCTGGCGAGCTAGGGGCCCCGGCTCGCCGTCGGCGTGAGGACGAAGACGAACGCGATCTGGCCGATGGCGATTTCGTCGCCGTCTCTGAGCAGCACCGGTCCCGCCACCCGTTGGCCGTTCAAGACCGTTCCCGCCACCGAGCTCAGGTCGGAGAGGTAGAAGCCGTCGGTCCGCCGTTCGATGCGCGCGTGCACCCGGGAAACCGCCGGGTCGTCCAGCTCCAGGTGGCTCGAGTCCGCCCGGCCGATCAACGTCTCGTCGAGCACCAGCGGGAAGATGGTCCCCCGCTCGGGCCCGCGAACGATCGCCAGGGACGGGCCCCGAATCCCGTCGCTCACCACCTTGCCGGGCGGCACCATCGGCGGCTCTCGCAACGAAGACGCGCCAAGAGCGCTATTGCGGCGGGAGGAACTTCACCATCAGCCGCGGCGGGAAGGCCTGCTGGGGACGCTTGAACTCGATCTTGATCAGCCCTTTCGACAGGTCCATCGCCTGCGGCGTCTTCCCCACCGTGCCGTCGTCGACCGCGATGATCGACCACGGGTCGGTGCTGACCACCGCCGTCATGCGCTTCCCGGAAACCTTGTAGCGGATGGTGATTCGCATCGGGCTCGAGGCATCCCCGATGCGGAAGGTGCCCGTCTGGTCCTTCAGCACGATCTTCGGCGGAGCCGCGCCCAGGCTCTTGCCGTCCAACCGGGTCGGCATCTCCGGCATCGCCCGCAAGAGGAGCGCGCCGACCGGCTTCACCTCCGCCACCTCCGCCGGAGCCTTCTTCTTCTCCGCGCGCTTCTCCTCCTGACGCCGGTGCTCGTCCTTGCGCGTCTCTTCCTGCCGCTGCTGCTCGTCGTGCTTCGCCTCGTGCTGCTGGTCCGTCGCGGCGTGGTTCTCGGCGAGCGTGCCGTTGCCCCCCGGCGGCGTGACCGGCTTTCCCGCCTCGCCCGGCTTCGCCACCGGGGCCGCCGGGTTCGCCGCTGGCGCCGGAGGATGCGCGACCGTCGCCGCCGGGGCCTTCACCGTCTGGGCGGAAGCGGTCATGGACGGCGGCACCGCTGCTGGCTTCTTGACCGGCGTCGCGGCGATCGGCACCGCTACCGCCGGGCTCGCGCCCTTCCGGTTCATCGTCAAGAGGAACGCCACGACCGCGATGCTGCCCAGCAGCACCCCCACCCCGATGCCGACCACGAGCCCGGTCTTCGAGCTCTTGCGCGGCGGAGCCTGGAGGTCGGCGGCGCCGATGAACATCGTGCGCTGGACCGGCTCCTCCTCCGGCGGGGGCGGCGGCGCCCGCCGGGGTGAGGCGTGCGCCTGCTGCTGGGCGATGAGCTTCTGCCGCGCGGCGTCCATCTGCCGGCGCAGCTCCTCGCTGTCGGCGCCCTGGCCCATCACCAGGGTGCCGCCCGGCTCCTCGTCGCCCGACCTGCCCGCCACGGAGGGCACCCGGACGCCGGGGCTGGAGACCCGGGCGCTCGGGCTACTCGGCAGCCGTGCCCCTGGGCTGGAGGGCAGCCGGGCATTTTCGGAGGGGAGGCGGGCGCCGGGCCGGCTCGGCAGCTTGGCGCCGCCGGTCTCCTGCATCAGCTTCTGCTCTTCGTCCAGGGAGGAGCGGAACAGGCGGCCGACGAACTGACCCAGCCGCTCGCCCGCCGGGGGCACGAGGACGTTCTTCAGGTCCTCGGCCATGTCGCCGCAGTCCTGGTAGCGCTTCTCCCGGTCCTTCGCGAGGGCGCGGGCGACGATCGGGTCGAAGCCGGCGAGGGACGGGTCGAACTCGCTGGGCGGCGGCGGGTCGAGCCGCTGAATCGCTTCCAGGGACAACACCACGTTCGGCTTGTGGAACGGGTTCTCCCCGCAGAGCATCTCGTAGAGCGTGATGCCGGCGGCGAAGATGTCGGAGCGCTTGTCCAGCTTCTTCGCCATCGATTGTTCGGGCGACATGTAGACGAACTTGCCCTTGATCATCCCGGCTTCGGTCTTGACCTGGCTCATCTCGCTCTTGGCGATGCCCCAGTCGATGATCTTCACGTCGCCGTTGTAGGAGAGCAGCAGGTTCGACGGGTTCAGGTCGCGGTGGACCAGGTTCAGCGGCTGGCCCAGGTCGTCGGTCAGGTTGTGGGCGTAGCTCATCCCTTCGCACATCTGGACCGCGACGTCCTTGATCAGGCCCAGCGGCATCCGCTCCTTGCGCTTGCCGCACTCTTCGAGAATCTGGTTCAGGGCCTTGCCCGACACGTATTCCATCGTCAGGAAGTACGACTGCGATTCCTCGTCCAGTCCGAAGTCGAAGACGCTGACGATGTTGCGGTGGGTCATCTTCGCGGCGAGCGCGGCCTCGCCCAGGAAGCCCTGGATGAACTCCTTGTTGTCGGTCAGGTGGGGCAGCACCTTCTTGAGCGCCACGGTCTTCGAGAACCCGCCCGGCCCCGACTGGCGCGCGATGTAGATTTCGCCCATCCCGCCCTGGGCGATGCGCTTGATCAGGAAGTACTTGCCGAAATAGGTCCCCGCGGACATTTTCGACCCCTTCGCTCGCCGGCGCGCAGGCGAGAGCCGCCCACCGTATCGCCTCGCCGGCCCGGAGATCAAGCGATACCCCCAGGGCGCCAAGGCGCGTCGGCTCGACGGCGCCAGGCTCCGGGCTCCAGCGACGAAACAACGTCCCGCCCGGTCGATCGATCTGTCGCCTGGCCGATTCTGTCAGGGCTTCAGAACCGCTTCAGGAAGGCGGCGAGCGCGGCGGCGAACGCCTCCGGTTTCTCCAGCGCCGGCAGATGACCGGCGCCCGCGATTCCGACGTACCTCGCGTCCTTCAGCCGGGAAGCGAGGTCCTGCATCGGTCCCGGCGAGGTCAGCACGTCGGCCTCGCCGCAGACGACCAGCGCCGGCACCTCCATGCCAGGCAGGAGCGCTACCGAGTTGGGGCGGTCGCGCAAGGCCCGGGCGCCGGCGGCCACCGCCTTCGGCGACTGCGCTTCGATGAGCCGGCGAGCGCAGGCGACCACCTCTGGGGGCGCTCCCGGCGCGAGCAAGCTGGGCAACGCCCGGGTCGCGTAGGGCGCGAGCGACTTCTCCTCGAGCACGGTCCTCGCCACCTCGTCGCGGGCGCGCTTCTGCTCCGGCCCGTCGGCCTCGGCCCGGGTGTCGGCGAAGACGAGCCCTGCCGGCCGCCTCTCCCGCGCGTGGCGGCGCCAGTAGGCGAAAGCGACGTAGCCGCCCATCGAGAGGCCGCCGAGGACGAAGCGCGTCAGCCCGCGCGCCTCGACGTACCGGCGCAGGTGGTCCGCCATCGTGTCGATCGAATCGACCGGCTGCTCGGGAGAAGCGCCGTAGCCGGGCAGGTCCGGGGTGTGGACCCGGGCGGCGCCGGCGAGGCCCGGGACCGCCTCGGCGAAGAGGCGGGAGTCGAACGGGAAGGCATGGACCAGGACCAGGTCGATCATCGAGGCGCTCCTGACGGTGCGCGGCATGATGCGCCGGGCAGCGCGCGAAAGTCACGGCGAAAGCGTGCCCGCGGGAGGCGCCGCCGCTCGGGCGCGGGACGGCGCTAGGATGAGCGGGCGGCTTCTCGAAAGGAGGCGACCATGTGCGGCGGATTCAGCGGTTGGGGCGGCCCACCCTGGCCCGGCGGCGGCGGATTCGGCTGGCCGCAGGGGTTCTGCCCCCATTGCGGTCACCCGTGGCCGAGCACGGTCGCGTACGGTCCGCCTTTCGGCCACCCGCCGCCCGGCTATGGCCCGGCGCCCCTGCCCTGGCATTTCCACGCGATGGGCCCGGGACGGCACGGCGGGTACGGTCCTCCCCCGCCACCCTGGGGAGGACCTCCGACCGGCGGCGCGCCGCCCTGCTGCTGGGGTTTCGCTGGGGGCGTGCGCTGCTGGCCCACGCCACGCTGCCACGACTGCCACAACCATCACCATCACGACGATGGTGGTGAGGAGCGCTCCTGCGATCCGGGAGGGCCACCCTGGGGCGGTCCGCCGGGCAGTACCGGACCGGGTCCCTGGGGCCCGCCAGGCCACTGGGACCATCGCCCTCCTCACCGCGAGGCTCCTCCGCCGCCCCCGCACCGCGCTCCGCCACCTCGGCCGCCCGAGCGCGAGGCACCTGCGACGAGCGCCGCCGAGCAGCCCGCGCCCCCTCCGGCTCCGCCGAGCGCGCCGGCCGCTCCGCCCGAGACCGAGCACGAGCCGGCTCGTACCGGGCCCGACGAAGGCAAGGACGCCCCAGCGCGCGAGTAGCTTTCGCCCGCCCTCTGCGAAAACCGATTCGTCGCGGCTTCAAGCCGCAGTCGGCCGGGTGCCTTCAGGGCCGCCGGTGACCGGGAGCGCTGCCGTTTCCCCGATCGGCTGCATGATGCCGTACCCGTGCGCGCGCACGTAGTTGACGTGCATTCCGTCGCAAGCGACGTCGTGCGCGCAGGTCTTGCATCGAAGCGCCTTCGACTGGTAACGGTCCTGGATGTAGCGTTTCGCGTAGCGGAAGATCTCGAGCCGCCCGTCCGGCGCCAGCATCGCGGTGTCGAGCGTCTTCGGCGGCGGCCGCTCGGGCCGGCCGGTGACGCAGGCGGGCACCCCTTCCACCAGCACCGGCTCGCGAAAATCGCGGAAGAAGGCCCGCAGGTCGAGGTCCATCTCCGCGTTCCCGCTCATCAGCTCGTACTTCGGCTGCCGCAGGGATAGCCGCGGCGGTACTGGTGAGAGGGAGCGCAAGTACCCCTCGGTGGCGCGGGTCAAGAGCACCGTCACTTCGAACGTGCCGGGCAGCCGGAAGAGCCGCCGCGCCTGCTCCGGGTCCTTCGCCACCGCCCGGACGAGCTTGCGCCCGGCGAAAGCGCCGCTCTCATCCAGGCGCGCTTCCAGCCCCTCGTACGAGCCGAGCTCGAGCTCGACTTCCGCGATCCCGGGGTGCCGCACCAAAGCCTGGGCCGCGCTCGGCACGTCCGGCGCCACCAGCTCCATCCGCCGCGCGCCGCAGCTATCCATGAGCGCTTCCGCTGAGGGATACCGCTTCAGGGGTGGATGCTTCCGTTCCGCTCCGAGCACCGGCAGCGCAGCGCGCCCCTCTGGGTCCTCCCCGAGCCGCGCCCGCTTCGCGCTCGCCGGGTCGCCGCCCAAGGCCGGCTCCTGCTTCCCCTCCGCCGTGCACAGCCGCACCCGCTCGAACCGCTCGGAAGCGAGGTCGGCGCGGATGCCGTAGAGCGTGTCGCACAGCCGCTCGAGGTAGCAGTGGCCGCACCGGAACGGGTCGCGGCAGTCGAGGTCGATGCCCTCGTCGATCAAGCGCGCGAATTCCTCCTGGCGCCCCCGGACCTCGTCGTTGAGCTTGTACGGATCCTGAATCAGGTGCTCGTAGCCCTCCAGGTGCGGTGGCGGGAAGCGGTTGAGCCAGAGGTGGACGTCGGGCCTCTTGGCCCACTCGAACGCTTCCAACAGGTAGGAGCGCATCTGCCCCAGGTCGTAGAAGAGGATGTCCTTCCCCTCGCGAAAGGCGTTGCCGAAGGGAATCACCTGCAGGAGGTCGAATTCCCTGACGCCCCAGGAATAGAACAACGTGAGCATCGCGTGCAGGTGCCTCACGTTCCCGCGGTTGATGACGATGTCGACGTTGACGATCGGCCGGCCGTCGGCGAGCGCGTTCTTCAGGCCCTGCGATTCCTGCTCGAACGCGCCCTTCACGCCCACGAGCGCGTCGTGGATTTTCGCGTTCGGCCCGTGCAGGGAGAAGGTGATTTCGTCGAGACCGGCGTCGAGGCAGCGGGAGAGGAAGCCGGGATACATGAACCGGCGGCCGTTGGTGACGGTCTGGATCTTCCGGTAGCCGGCCTGTCGGCCGAGGCGGATGAAATCGACGAACGACGGGTGCATCGTCGGCTCGCCGCCGGAGAGGATGAGCCGCTGCGCTCCTGCTTTCCTTCCGTCGAGAATCTGCGTCTTCACCTCGTCCCGGTCGCGCATCACCCCGTCGTGGGTGAGCGTGTCGAGGCAGAAGACGCAATGGTTGTTGCAGTCGAAGGTCAGCCGGACCCAGTTGCGTTTCTCGTGCGCGGCCTCTTCGTGCGCCGCTACCTTCGCGGCCTGTCCGGCCCGCTCGGCGGGCGCGTCGGGCGGTCGGTCGCTCGGCGAGACGGACATCGGGCCGATGATAGGGAAGCGCTGCGAGCCGCGCTACACTCGCGCCTTGCGAGGGAACCCGCAAAAAATGCCGCGCCGACCGCGCCTCGTCGTCATCCACCCGCCCGTCTCCCTCGCGCGCGATTTCATCGACTATCCGTACTTCGCCGACCTCGGCGCGGTGCAGGCAGCGAGCGTTCTCGCGCAAGCGCTCGGCGCCGAAGTCGACCTGGTCGACGCGTACGCGCTGCCCACTTCCACGCTCGCCTGGCGACCGGATGGGCGAGCGCACCTCGGCGCGCCGGTGGCGGACGTGCTCGCGCGGGCGCCGGTCGAGGGGGCCGACGCGGTCGTCGTCGCCTACACGCCTTTTCACCGCCCGCCGCGGCGCGACGACGTCCTCGCCGAGCTGCTCGGGGGCCTGCGCGCCCGCACGGACCGGCCGATCGTCCTCGCCGACTGCTACCAGTCCGGGCAGCACTACATCGATGCCGGAGAGCAGGTGCTCTCCCGCTACCCGGAGTGCGACGCGCACGTGAAGTACGAGGCGGAGGTGACCCTGCCGGCGCTCTTGCGCGCGTGGACCGACCGCGCGGTCAGGCCGGCGGGCACCGTGCTCGGCGAATCACCGCCGAGCCTCGACGACTTGCCGTTCCCCGCGTGGGGCAGCATCGCTCTCGAGGAGTACTTCCGCTTCCAGAACCGGGTGATGGCGCTCGCCGGCCGCGGCGTCTGGGCGTTTCCCATCGACGGGCGCACGCTGCCCATCGTCACCAGTCGCGG
The DNA here is from genome assembly GCA_021787845.1 of Myxococcales bacterium. Classification (GTDB taxonomy): domain Bacteria; phylum Myxococcota; class Myxococcia; order Myxococcales; family JAJYLH01; genus JAJYLH01. The sequence continues at coordinate 59,957 of JAJYLH010000024.1, forward strand.
CTGCCCCTTCGCCTGCGTCCATTGCAGCTCGAACCCCGGCCGGCGTCCCGGCGAGAAGAAGACCCAGCGCCGCCTCTCGCCCGAACGGATGCGCGCTCATCTTCGCGAGCTGTCGACGACCGCCCGGGCGACGCGGCTCGCAGTCCTCGACGAGCTCGCCAACGTGAGCGAGCGGCACTTCGACGCCCTGCTCGACCAGGTGGAGGAGCTCGACGTCCTCTTCGACTGCCCGAACGGCCTGCGCGCCGACTACCTCTTGCCGCGCCACCTCGCGCGCATGCGCGGGCGCGTTTCGACGGTGTCGGTCTCGGCCGAGAGCGGCAACCAGCGCGTCGTCACCGAGGTGGTGCACAAGAGGCTCGACCTTCGCGCCATCGAGGAGGCCGCGAGGAACGCGCGCGAGGCCGAGGTGCCTCTCCTCGTCCATTTCATCATCGGGCTGCCGGGCGAGTCGGCGGGGGAGATCAACGACACCCTCGCCTTCGCGATGGACCTGTGGGACCGCTACCGGGCGCGGCCGGCGGTCCAGTTCGCGACACCGCTCCCCGGCACCGCTCTCGCCGAGGGGAGAACGCTCCCGGCGGTCGACGACTGGGGCCCGGCTTTCCAGACCGCTCCCGCCCAGCCCGACGCCGCCGTCGACGCCCGGACCCTGCGCCGTTTCAAGTGGACCTTCGACCAGCGGCTCGCCCACTCCGCCGGCCCGAAGAAGGTCGTCCTCAACGTCACCTATGTCTGCAACAACCACTGCACCTTCTGCGCGGTCGGCACCCGCACCCAGGTCCACGGGAACACCGCCCGCCAGCGCGAGCACCTGGAGCGCTTCCGCTCAGAGGGAGTGGAGCTGGTCGACTTCGACGGCGGCGAGCCGACGCTCCACCCCGACCTCCTCGACCTCATCCGCCATGCCCGGTCGATCGGCTATTCGCGGGTCAGCGTCACCACCAACGGCCGGCTGTGCGCCTACGAGGACTTCGCCCGCCGGCTGGTCCATTCGGGGCTGACGACGCTGCTCTTCAGCGTGCACGGTTCCGACGCGAAGACCCACGCCCAGGCGGTCGGCGTCGCCGAAGCGTTCGACCAGACCGTCCGGGGCATCGAGAACGCGCGCCGCCACGCGCCCCGAGCGGTCGAGCTGGGGATGAACATCACCCTGACCAAGGGCAACTTCGAGAGGCTGGGCGAGGTGGCCGACCTCGCGTGGAGCCTCGGCCTCCCCTGGCTCAACATCCAGTTCCTCACCCCCTTCGGCCGCGCGACGAGCTGGGTCGCGCCGGACACCGGGAGCGCCGCCGCCGAGACCCGGCGGGTCATCGACCGGTGGAAGGAGCGGATGAAGCTGCAGGTGGTGAACCTGCCGTTCTGTTTCCTGCCCGGATACGAGGAGTTCGTGCTGGGCGACCTCGCGAAGCTCGAGCGCCAGATGATCTTCGTCAACAACGAGCAGGTGAACCTGGCCGCCTACCTGGCCGAACGGCGCGTCTATCGGCCCGAGTGCTCTCCCTGCCCGCACCGGGTCTTCTGCGGCGGCTTCTACGAGCTCGACCAGGCGCCGGAGCCCCCCTGGGTCGTCGGCCCGGCCGACCTCGACCGGCCCCTGGCGGCGCGGGAGCCCGCCTCGCTCGGCCGCCGGTCCCGGTGAGCGCAGCGCGCTCTCGGCGTGGCCTCACCGGGAGCGCGCCGGGCCATTTCGCCCGCCGCCAGGGCGTCGTCAAGGCGGCCCTGTTCCATCCCGCCTCTGGCCCGCGTCCGGGAAGCGCTTGACGCTCCATCCGTCACCTGTGTAAGCTTCGAGCTTGTTTTCCAGCGCTCGTCAGAGCATGCCGGAGAGTCCGATGCCCGAAGGCCCCAAGCTCCTCACCAGACGCCACCTGCTCGCCCTCGCGGGGGGAGCCGCTGGCGTCGCCGTCGCGGGGAAGGCCGTGGCGGGCACCTGGAGTCGCCTGCCGGCGTCCCCTCGGAACGGCCGCCCGAGGCCCGCGGGCGCCCCGCCGAGCCAGGCAGCAGCGGACAAGCTCACCGCCACGCGTTCGAGCGTCGGTCCGCCGGCGCCGGCCGAGACTGCTTCCGCCTCCCGTGTCCCGGCGGCGGCTCCCAACGCCGTCAGCCGGGTCGCCGACTTCGGCCTCGAGCGCCATTTCACCGTGAAGAAGGCGGACCCGAGCCCTCGCGGCCCGGTGATGCGCCCGCTCGAGGTCCCCCCCGCGAGCGAGGCGGTGGCGGAGCTGTTCGGCGACGTCGGGGCGGGCACCCGGCTCGGCTCCTGCCGCGTGGTGCGGGTGCATGACATCTACATGGGCGCGGTGCCGGTGCTGTTGGAGACGGCGGACGGCGGACGCTTCCAGCTCGACGTGCTCAAGCGCGGCCCCGGGGTCCACGGCGTCGCTCACGCCGGCCAGCTCAGCATCTACGTGTCGAACCACGGCCATGGCTGGTCCCCGACCAACGAGCGGCAGGGCCAGGCGGCGCTCGCGCTCGCTCGGGCGCTGCGCGGCTCCGCGACCGCGCTCGTGCCGCGCGGGCTCTTGACGCTGCGCCAGCGGCTGCGGCGCTTCCCCCGAGGCGGCTTCTCGATTCCCTTGAAGGACGCGTGAAGCGCGGTCTCTTTCGGGTCGACCGGCGCTGCGACAATGCCTGCGTGTTCTGCGCCCAGGCGGGGTCGACTGTGCCGGCGCCATCGCCGGAGAGGGACCAACTCGCCAAGCTGCGAGCCGAGGTCGACGAGATCGCGTTCGTCGGCGGCGAGCCGACGCTCGACGCGGGCCTGGTCGATTGGGTGCGGGCGGCGAAGGAGGCCCGGTTCAGCCGGATCGGGTTGCAGACCCACGGGCGGCATCTCGCGGGCGACGACCTCGTCGCGCAGCTCGCGGCGGCCGGGCTGACCGACGTCCACTTCTCCCTCCACGGCGCGACGGCGCTTCTCCACGACCACGAGGTCCAAGTCCCCGGCGCCTTCGGGCAGGTGCTGCACGGGCTCGAGGCGGCGCGCTCGCTGGGCCTCGTGACGGTGGTGACGAGCGTCGTCACCCGCTCGAGCTTCCGCCACCTGGGAGCGCTTCCAAAGCTCTTGAGCGCTGCCGGAGCTTCCGCCTGGTCGATGCGGATCGCGCAGGCGGCGGGGCGAGCGGCGACGTCGTTCGACCGGGTGGTGCCGCGGTTGGGGCTGGCGATGCCGTTTGTCCTCCATGCGCTGGACGACGCCGAGCGCCGCGGGCTCCCCACGTTTCTCGCGGGCGTTCCCGCGTGCCTCGCGGGGCCCTTCGCCGCGCGCCTGTTGCCGGAGCCGGGACGCGCTTTCGCGGCGGTGTGCGACCGGTGCCCGGCGCGGCCGAGCTGTCCGGGAGTGGAGCCGCTCTACTTGCGGCGGTTTTCGGGCGACGAGCTGCGCGCGCGCGGGTCCTGGCGCCCGGCGCGCGACCTCGAGCGGGACCTGCTGGGGCGGATGTTCACCGGCGTCGGCGAGACCGCGCCGGGGTCGCCGCCCGCGCACCTTGGCGGCAGCCTGGACACCGCCGGTCCCGTCCCGCTGGCGACTGGGAACCGGCTTGCTCCTTGACGTTCGAGGTCGAGCGGCCGCGAGGCTCGACTCCGCGGCCGGACCGCCTCGCCGCGACGATTCCTTCCCGGCGCGTCTGGCTCAAGCTCGCTGGGTAACGGTCGCCGCGACTGCGCCCTCGAGCTGCGCCTGGTCGACGAAACGGTCGTCGTAGACGATCACCAGGGCGAGCCCGCTTCCCCCGGGCGCGCGGCGCTGGTACGCGAAGACCAGGGTCAGCGGCTCGTTGGCGAGCACGGTCGCCCGCCGCAGGAAAGCGAGAGTGGTACCGCCTTGCGGGAGGGAAGCCGTTTCCAGCTCGCCCATCCACCGCTCGGCAGGGCCGTCGAAGGGTCCTTGGAGACCAAGCGCGGACGCAGCCAGAAGACGCACCTGGACCGGGCGCGCGCCGTTCTTGCGCAGCCGGTCCGCCATCTCCTTGGCGCCGCGGTCGCCCAGGAGGGTGTGCGCGCGCTCTTCGGGCGCGCTCACCTCGCGGGCGAGGCGGGCGCGCAGCTCGAGCCGGACGTCGTCGGCGACGCCGAAATCGACGAGCCGCCGCTCCTCTTGGAGCAGGTGCCGGGCGGCGTCGAGCGAGCCCGCGCTCCATTCGCCCTTCGCCAGTGCTGCCGCTTCCCTTGCGATGCCCCACGGCCGCCAGGAACCGGTGAAGCGCCGGAGAATCGCCTCCTCCGGGCGGACGCACAGCTCGTTCAGGTCGCAGCGCGCGCACGCCTCGAATCCTCCGGTCCCCCCGGCGCGGCCTTCGCCCTGGGCGGTGAGAAAGAAGCGGGCGTGCTGCGGCCGCCCCTGCAAGAGCCCGGGATTGGAGCCCAGATCCGCGAGCACGAAGCCGAGCCGGTGCGGCGCGATGAGGCAGTACGGCAGCTCGCTCAGGTTGACCATCAGGTCGGGCACCGAGCGGCAGAAGGACAGGAGCCGGTCGAGCGGCGCGCGCAGCCGTTCGAGGTCGAAGAACCATTTGCCGCTGCCGTCGAGGCGGGTGTTCTCGGTCTCGCGCAAGAGCCTGACCGCGAAGTCCTGCAGGCCCCGGTCGTGCCAGTGCCGGACCATCTCCGGGAGCGCCTCGAAGTTCTGGGCGTGCAAGGTGAGCTGCCCCATCAGCGACACCGGGGCCCCTTCGCGCTTGAGCTCGACGAGAACCTGCACCGCCTCGGTCAGGTCGGCGAAGGCGCCCGCGACGCCGAGCGAGGCGTCGTGCAGCTCGGGCGTGTGGCCGAAGATGCTCAAGACGAGCGTCCGCGGCCCCGCCTCCACGAGCGCCCGGGCCAAGGCGCGATCCTTCAGCGCGCGGCCGTTGGTGACGATCGACTGCTCCGAAAACCCGAGCGCCCTGCCGTAGCGGACCAGCTCGACGAGGCCCGGGTGAAGGGTCGGCTCGCCGCCCTGGAGGTTCACCCGCTCGACGCCATCCGCGCGCAACCGGTCGTAGAGCTGCTTCAGCTCCTCGAGCGAGAGCGTGTAGTCCTTCGCCCGGCGCGCGACGTGCTCGCGATAGTCGAGCGGCGAGAGCAACCCCTGGTCGGTGTAGACGCGGGTCGAGCAGAACGGACAGCGCGCATTGCAGTCGAGCTGCACGAGAATCATCGCGCGCTTCGGCGTGTCCAGGATCGCAGGCAGGGCAGCACCGGTCATGGAGGCCAGAACCCGACCGGCCATCCGGCAGCGCCGCTTGGGTCCGTCGTTCCCCCGCTCATCCCCGAATTCTAGCTTTCGAAGGACCACGAACCGAAGAAGCGCGGCCGTACCCGTTCGGCCGGCGACGACAACCCCGGGCGTGTCGCTCGGAGGTCCTCACGCGATCAGCAAGAGCGAAAGCTGCCGAGCCATGACCCGGCTACCAGCTCCCGTGCGAGCCGTGGGAGCCGTGGGAGCCGTGGGAGCCGTGCGAGCCATGCGAACCGTGCGAGCCATGCGAGCCATGCGAGCCATGCGAGCCATGCGAACCATGCGAACCATGGGAGCCGTGGGAACCGTGCGACCCGTGCGACCCATGCGACCCATGGGAACCATGGGAACCGTGGGAACCGTGGGAACCGTGGGAACCGTGGGAACCGTGGGAACCGTGCGAGCCGTGGGAACCATGCGAGCCGTGGGAACCGTGGGAACCATGCGAGCCGTGGGAACCATGGGAGCCGTGGGAACCATGGGAGCCGTGGGAGCCGTGAGAGCCGTGGGAGCCGTGGGAGCCGTGAGAGCCGTGGGAGCCGTGGGAGCCGTGGGAGCCGTGGGAGCCGTGGGAGCCGTGGGAGCCGTGGGAGCCGTGGGAGCCGTGGGAGCCGTGAGAGCCGTGAGAGCCGTGAGAGCCGTGCGAACCGTGGGAGCCGTGCGAACCGTGGGAGCCGTGCGAACCGTGCGAACCGTGGCTACAGTGTTGGGCCAGAAGGGGTTCGTCCCCGGGAGCAGCGAGGCCCTGGTCCGCGGCCGCCTGGGCATGCTTGGAGATTTCGCGCTGGTTGGCAGAAAGCACGCCACCCACGTCTCGCTGGAAGCTGGGTAGCTCGTCGTCGTCCGACGGGGAAGTCATTTTCGGGTCGAGGGCCATGGCTCTCATCCTCCGAACGCCACCGCGAACGAGCGGTCCTCAGGCTCCGCGTCTTGCCGTTTCGTCGCGAACACGGCAACCGATTCGCGACGCCTGGCTCACGCCATGTCGCTCCAGACACCCACTCGGATGTTGAATCTACCAGCTTCCGTGGGAGCCGTGGGACCCGTGAGATCCGTGGGACCCGTGAGATCCATGCGACCCATGGGAGCCGTGAGACCCATGCGACCCGTGAGATCCATGCGACCCATGGGAGCCGTGAGACCCATGCGACCCGTGAGATCCATGGGAGCCGTGGGACCCATGCGACCCGTGAGACCCATGGGAGCCGTGAGACCCATGCGACCCATGCGACCCGTGAGATCCATGCGACCCGTGGGACCCGTGGCTGCCATGCGACCCGTGGGAGCCGTGAGACCCATGGCTGCCGTGGGAGCCGTGGCTGGCGTGCGACCCGTGCTGCGCGAGGACCGGCTCACCGTTTCCGACGGCCGCCGGACGCGCCGCCGCGCGCGATCGCGCCGAGATCCCCCGCTGCTCGGGCGTCAACATCCCCCCGAGATCCCGTGAGAATTGCGGCAGCTCGTCAGCTGTCGCTCGCGCCGTCAGGTCCGGGTCAAGGGCCATGGCTCCGCTCCTTCGAACGCCAGCGCGGTCAGACGACTCCACTGGACGATGCTTACCTGTTTACCGACCGCTTGGCAAGCGACGCGGACGGGCTCGCGACCGCTGATGGACCCTTGGACGCCATCCCGCCGCCCTTCGAACGGCCCGCTGTGCCGGGCTTGAGCGCAGGACCGCCGGGGACCAGACGGGGGAAATTCCCCAGGGTCGCCGGCCGCCTTTCTCCCGTCCGACGGCCGGCGCCGCGCGCCTCTGGGGCGAATCGCCAGGGGCCGTGACGCGGCCTCCGTTCGTTCGAGCCTGGAAACTCCGGCCCTCATTCGGCCGTCCGCCCGCGGATGGTCAGGCCCAGGGCGTAGTTCGCGAGCTCCCGGCACAGGCGCCTCTCGCGCTCGGCTGTCTTGCCCGTCACTCGAACTACCCAGTAGCGCTCCTCTTCGGCGCGAGCGAGCTCCCCGTACGCCGCGTAGACCTGAAGCGCCTCGTCGACCGACTCGCCCTGGTAGAGGTCGCGGTGGAACCGGAGCTCGGTCATCGGTCGGTCTCGGCCACAGCCGCCGGCGCCGGCTCGCCATGGGGTTCGGCAGCGCTCCCGGTCGGCTCGGGCGCTTCCGCTGGCACCTCCCCCAGCGTCTGGGAAGCGCTCCCGCTTGCCGGCTGCGCTTCCGCTTCCCCGGGCCCTTCCGGCGCCTTTGTCTTCTTGTATTTCTCTTCCCAACTGATGGCGATGCCCAAGGGGTCCTCGAACGGCTCCTCGGTGAAGTCGAAGGAGGCGAGCTCGTCGAGCGACGGCGGACCCATCGCCCCGCCGATGGCCTGGAGGGTGACGCTCTCGATGACCGCTTTGTTCTCCCGCGTGATCTGGTCGCGCCAGGCGCACGAGAGCAGCTCGTTCGCGAACTCGCCCGCGAGCAGGCGCAGCGCCTCCTCGGAGGTCTCCCCCTTCTTCCAGGCCAGCGTGACGCGGAGCTTCCCCTCCTCGGGCTTGTCGAGCACCACGTAGCAGCGGTCGATGAAGACGTAGGCCGCCCCGTAGACCGCCTCCAACGGGTAGAGGCTCGCCTCGAGGTCGAGGCTGACGCTTCCTTTTTCCAGCTCCGCGCCGACGATTTCCGCCGGCATCCCTTCCAGCTTCGTGGACATCGCGCTTTTTCTTCTCCTGCTTGCCGGAACGCCCCTCGAGGCTGGCGCACGAACCACCCCGCCCGCGCGCCAAAGGGCGAGTCGAGAGACCGGTGAGGTTAGCAGACCCGGCGTCGGACGCGAAGCTCAAGACCCGCGACGACCGGGCGCCTCGCCGCCCGGCTTCCCGGCGGTCGGCTTCTCGTAACGCAAGAGCCACTGATTGCTCGTGCCGGGCCCGACCTCCCTTTTCTCCACGAGCTCGAGGCCGAGGCCGGCGAGCGTGCGCTCGGCGTCGCGGGCGGCGTCGTTGCGGTAGTGCTCGAAGACCGCCGCTCCCCGGTGGGCGCGCGCGACCTGCGTGCGGGTGCGGGCGAGCCCGAAGGCGACGTTGTCGACCACGGTGAGGCTCCCGCCCGGCGCTAGGAAGCCGAGCAGGACCGCCAGCGCTCCCTTCGGGTCGACCAGGTGGTTCCAACTGCGCAGGACGAGGAGGTGGTCGAACCGGGTCCCCGCCGGGAGCCCGAGGCGTCCGGCCGCGAGGTCTTCGGCGGTTCCGTGGAACACCTGCGCCCACGGCCAGCGGCTGCGCAGCCTCTGAACGCGAGCGGCGTCGGGCTCCAGGCCGAGGTAGCGCACCCGTCCGGCGGTGGCGAGCGGGGCGAGGATCGACTCGTACGGCCCTTCGCCGCAGCCGACGTCGAGCACGCCGCCGGCGAGGCCGCCGAGGATTTCCTGCACCCGGGCGTCGTCGCGGGCGAAGAGGTCCTCGAAGACCGGCCGGTAGAGCCCGGCGCACCAGGACCGGTCGCCGCAGCGCTCGCACCGGGCGCTCCTCGAGAGCGGCACCAGGTCTTTCGCGAAGTCGTCCGGCGCCTCCTTGCGGCTCTGGTCGAGGTAGACCTGCCCGAGGTCGTGCTTGACGAAAGCGATTTCCCGGTCGGTGAAGTCGCGGCCGCCGGCGAAGAAGCGCGCCAGCCTCGGCCCGTTCTGGACGAAGAGGTGGCGGCCCCGGTCGTAGGGACGCGAGCCGCTCTCGAAGATCGGACAAAGGTCTTCGGGAGCGCTGTCGGAGACCATCTTCTCGAAGACGTAGTCGAACGAGTTCGACCGCCGCCGTCCGGTGATTGGCTCGAGCTCGAAGGCGCCGTGCTTTCCGAGGTAGGCCGGGTAGAGGCCGGGACAAGGCCCGATGAGCGCGCAGCCGCGGCAGGTCTCGGGGTGGACCTTGTTCTCGTCGTCGACCGGGAAGAAGTCGGGCTCGCCGACCTCGGTCATCCCCCAGAAGCCGTGGGTCTTGAGGTCGTCGTAGCGGTCCTCGAACCCCGGCAAGAGGCAGAGGGGAATCCCGTCGTGGCCGACCGAGGGACCTCCGCCGTCCGCTCGTTCGGCGCCGTAGGAGATGGCGTCCCGGACCCGCGCGGCGACTTCGGACACCGGCGGGACGATGTAGTCGAAGAGCCTCTCGGCACCGCCCTGGGGCTGCACGAAGGAGAACTTGAGCCGCACGTCCGGGTGGGCGAGGACGAGGTCGACGAGGTCCTCGAGGTGTTCCAGGTTCTGGGTGGTGACGACGCAGTTGATCGTGAAGTCGAGGCCGCGGCCGGCGAGGTTCTCGACCGCGCGCAGGGCGGCGCCGTGGGTGTCGGCCCGGACGATGCGCTGGTGCACCTCGGGCCGGGTCGCGTGGAGCGACAGGTAGACGTACTTGAGCCGCCGGGCGAGCAGCTTCTCCAGGAAATCCGGGTAGGCGAGCCTGAGCCCGTTCGTCACGAGGCCGGTGTCCATCCCGAGCCGGACCGCGTGCTCGAACCATTCGAAGAGCTCCGGCCGCAGGGTCGCCTCGCCGCCGGAGAAGACCACCATCGTGTGGCCGAGCTCGAAAGCGCGCGCGATTTTCGCGTGGATTTCCGCGCTCGCCCCCTGCACCTCGCGCCTTTCGCGCGCGTGGCAGAAGGTGCAGTTCTCGTTGCACCCGTAGCCGACTTTGATCAGCGCCTTCATTCGTCCTTGACTTGCACTCGACCGCCCGCCTGAGCGTTCGCCCTGAAAAAGAGCTCTTCCCGCGCGAAAGGGCCTGCTCGCACGGCGCTTTCGCGTCCGACCGGGGCGTGTAACATGCGCGGCCGGCGAGCGTAAACCAAGGGCCGCGCCGAAATCCCTCCGCGCAGGAAGCGCGGGTCCCTGGCACCGTGCGACAAGGAGCGTCCGATGCGCGCGAACCTGGAGGTGAGGCTCAAGGCGATGCTGGGCGAGGTGGCCAAGGCGCGCGAGCTGACCGAGCGCGCCGAGTTCGACGAAGCCAAGGCCGCCTTCCTCAAGCTGCGCGCGCAATGCCTCAAAGACGGCTTGAAGAGCGCGCACGTCTCCTGGGGGCTCGCCATCGCCTGCGACGGGATGGGCGAGTTCGACGCCGCCCTCACCTACGTGCGCGAGGCGCTGGAGATCGACCCCCTCGCGATTCCGTACCAGCGTTCGTACAGCGTCATCGTCGAGCACATCCGCGAGAAGCTCGGCGACGAGGCGCGCCTGCCCGACGACGCGACAACGCCCAAGCTCTACGAATTACTCCTGCGCGCAGGCGAGGGCGACGCGAAGAGCCATCTCGCGATGGCGCGGCACCTCGTCCACCGCGGAGAGCACGGGAAGGCGGCGGCGATTCTCGAGGCGCTGACCACGCTCACCCCGACCTGTCGCGACGCCTGGCAGGAGCTCGCGGTCGCGCGGCGCAGCACGGGGGACGAGAGCGGTGCCGCTTACGCCGAGATCGAGGCGGCCGCCCTCGAGGGTCACGAACCGCTCGCGTTCGCCTTCGGACCGACCGCCCGCGGATAGCCCGGCGCGGCCCAGTGCCCACCCGCCAACGGTTCCCCAGGACGCGGCGGGTGACACCGCTGTGTTATTTCTCATTGTCGGATGCGCTCGCTCTTCGCGCTCGCCCTCTTCGCGCTCTGGTTTCCCGCCGCCGCGCGGGGCGGCGCGCGGCGCATCGTCATCTTCCACCAGGCCGGCGCCGACGGTGAGGCGCGAAAGCTCGCCTCGGCGGTGGAGCTGTACACCCGGGACCTCGGCTGCGCCGTCGCCCTGCGTCGCTGGCCGGGGTCGCCGGCGCTCGCGCGAGAAGAGGCCGAGGCCGACCACGCGTCGATCTTCCTCCGCTTCGACACCCGCGCGCGGCCCGCCGCCATCGACCTGTGGAGAATCGCTCCCGCCGAGCGGTACCGCTTCCTGCTCTCGCGCGCGGACCGGCGCGCGGGCTTCACCCCCGCGGCGGTGAAGATTCGGGCGTTCGTCGCGCCGGTGGTCGCCCCCCCGGACCCGACGGCGCCTTCGCCAGCGCCGGCCGCCCGAGCGCCGCCCGCCGGTCTTCTCCCCCGGCTGGAACCGGAGTCGCCCACCCTCTCCGGCGCCCCCACGCCGCCGGCCGCTCCGGCGACGCCGGCGGACCGGTCTCCGGCTGCGGTCCCGCCGAACAGGACCCCCGCCGCGGCCATTTCGCGCCCGCCGCGGGCTCGGCCGCCGGTCGCCGCTCCGGTTCTGGAACCCGACCGGCGGGAGCGACATCTTCCCGCAAGCCGCGCGACGACCGGGCTTTCGCGTCCTGGAGCGCCGGTCGACACCGGCGTTGGGCGCCGTCCGTGGCAGCTCGACCTGCGCGGCGGCGTCTCGCTCTCGACCTTCCCGGACGAAATCGTGCCCACCGCCCTCCTGCGCGCCACCTACTTCGCCTCCCCGGCGTTCGGGGTCGACCTCGAGGCGGCGTTCGTCGGCGGCTTCAACCAGCACGGCAGCACCGGTGACGCCTCCCTCTGGGACCTCCCGCTCGGCGCCGGCGTCGCCTGGCGCATCGACGTCGGCCGGCTCTCCTTCTGGGGCGGCCCGCGCGTCCGGCTGCACCTCGTCATGGCGAGCGGCGACGCCGACGACGAGTCCCGTCGCGGCGCGGCCCAGAAGCTGGCGGTGGGCCTGGGCGGCGCGGGAACCGCCGCCTGGCGCTTCGGCCGGCTGGCGGTGCTGGCCGGCGTGGGGGCAGAAGCGGTGCTGCCTCACTACGGGTTCACCTTGGACGGGGCGCCGGGCCCCGCCCTGGGCGTCCTCGACCTCGACCTCTCCCTGGGCCTCGGGGGAACCTTCTGATGCCGGACGGTTCAACCGATTCGCCGGCCGCGGCACAACCACCCTCGATGCGCGCGCCGCTCGAGAGCCCCGTCGACACCGCCCGCGACGAGAGCGCGCTGCTCGAGGCCTGTCGCGCCGGCGACGGCCAGGCCATCGAGCGGCTCTACCGGCGGCACGTCGGCACCGTCGAGCGGACCATCGGACGCCTCGTCGGGCCGACCCCCGACCTGGAGGACCTGGTCCAGACGACCTTCGTCGAGGCCCTGCACACGCTCCAACGCTTTCGCGGCTCGGCGAGCTTTCGGACCTGGGTCACCCGCATCGCGGTCCACGTCGCGCAGCACCACCTGCGCGCGGGCCGGGTGCGGCGGCACGTGGCGCTGGAGGTCGTCGGCGAGCACGAGCTGCCCGTCCGCCCGGCGGACGCGGACCGGCGGCTCGACGAGAAACGCCTCGCGGTCCGGCTCCACACCCTCCTCGACCGGATCTCGGCGAAGAAGCGGGTGGCGCTGTTGCTCTTCGTCGTCGAAGGGCGCCCGGTCGAGGAAATCGCCGCACTGACCGGCGCCTCCAACACCGCCACCCGCTCGCGCCTGTTCTTCGCCCGGCGGGAGCTGCGCGCGTTGATCGAAGCCGACCCGGAGCTCTCCGACCTGGCAAGAGCGCTCTTGCCGAGGCTCACCGGCGGGGACGAGCGATGACCTCCTGCCTGCGCGCCCGCGCGCTCCTCGCCCTCTCCTTGGGCCCCGGCGCCGCCGAGAGCCAGCTCCTCGACCTGGAGGAGCACCTCGAACGCTGCGAGAGCTGCCGCGAAGAGCGCGGCCGCCTCCTCGCCCTGCGCGCGCTCGGGACCGAGCCGTTCGAACCGCTCGCCGAAGACGCGCACGCCCGCATCCTCGCCCACCTCCGCCAGGCGTCCTGCGAGAGCGCTCCCGCTTCGACCAAGCGATTCCGCTTCCCGACACCGCTATCCTGGAGCCTGGCGGGCGCGGTCGCGGCGGCGCTGGCGCTGGCCCTCGCCTGGCCGAAGGGGCCGCCGGCTCCGCCCGAGAAGCGCCTGGTGCCGGTCGCCCTCGCCCGCGGGACCGAGCTCGCGATGTCCCGGGCGGGAGCGCTCTCGTTCGACGGCGCTCGGGTCCTCTACCGTGCCGGCACCCGGCTGGTCCTCGGGCCCGAGCGGACGCTCGCCTTGGAGCAGGGAGCCCTCGACGTCGACGTGAAGCCCGGCGGCGCGGGCCGGTTCCGGGTCAGCACCCCGAAGTTCGCGGTCGAGGTGCTCGGCACGCACTTCCTCGTCACCCTGGCCAACGTGCGGGCGCTGCGCGGAACCGCGCGGGTGCTCGACCTGAGCGACCGCCCGCTGGCGGTCGTGCGGGCGGGAGAGGTCTGGAGGCTCCCGGTCGTCCCGGCCTCGCCGGCCGCCCCGGCGGTGGTGCCCGCTGCGACCGCGCCGCCGCGGGCGCGGGTGCC
>JAJYLH010000139.1 GCA_021787845.1 Myxococcales bacterium
CGCGGCCATGCGCTGCGCGAGGACCTCCTGGAGCAGGCTCGGCACCCGCCCCGCGCTCCGCCAGCGCGCCACCGGGCCCTCGAGCTGGGCGGCGTGCATCGACCCGACCACCCACAGGTCGGAGACCGCTCTGAGATAGCGGATCGCCTCGGCCCGGATCTCCCGCTGGACGAGAGCCGCCTTGATCCGCAGAGCGGGTTGGCGGGAGCGCAGCGAGACCATCGCCTCGATGACCTTGTCGCGGAGGATCGCATCGGAAGCGGCGAGCTGGCCCGCGAGCGCCGAGAGCGCCGCTTCGCCGCCGAGCATCGCGAGCGTCTTGGGCAGCGCCCGGCGCACCCAGATCTCCTCCTCGCCGTCGTTCATGAACGCCACCACCGCGGGGATCGCCCCCTCGCCGAAGGCGACCACCGCGCCGCGCGCCTCGTGTTTGAGGCGGCGGTTCGCCATCCGCGAGATCAGGGTGGGGATGTAGATCGGGTTCTCCCCGTCGTGCGCCAGCCGGGTGCGGACCGCGGCGATCGCCTGGCGGACCACGCGAGGGTCGCGGTCGTACAGCAGGGTGACGAGCGATCCGCTCTCGGCCGGCTCCCCGATCTGGCCGAGCGCCTTGGCCGCCTCCTCCCGCACACCGGGGTCGTCGTCCGCCAGCAGGCCGTTGAGCGTGGCGAGCGCCCGGTCGGCCACCGCCGGGTCGGAGTGTCCGGCCAGGCAGGCCACCGCGGCCGCTCGCAGCCGGGGATCGGCGTCCGCGAGCCGGGGCAGCATCACCGCGGCGGCATCCTCGCCCCTGAGGCTGGCCACCGCGCGGATCGCAGCGCAGCGCACCTCGGCGTCGCCGTCCGTGATCCGCTGCTCGATCAGCGGCATGGCATCCGCACGGCCGGCCTCGGCGAGAGCCGCGAGCGTCTTGCACCGCACCGCGGCGTCCTGGTGGTGGAGCAGCAGGGGGTTGACGAGCCTCGCCTCGCCGTAGGCCATCAACATCTCGAGGCTCAGCATCACCTGACGGGGGTCCGCGCTGCCGAGCGACTGGACCAGCGTCGTGATGGTCGCGAGGTCGCGGGTGTCGATCTCGGCGCGCCGGCCGCTGATCCCGGGCTTGAGGCCACGCCGGAACGTCGCGACGTACTCGCGCCGCGCCGCCACCGTCACCCATAGCCAGACCGCCACCAGGGCCAGCGTGAGCCAGCCCACCTGCCGCATTCCGATCAAGGCGAAGGTGACCGGGAAGAGGAGCAGCGCACCCACACCCTCTCCGAGCCGCTGCACGAAGACGTCGATGAACCCCCGCGCACGGCGCCTCAGGTCCGGGCTCACCGGCAGGAAGAGGAGCTCGCGCGTCGCTTGCTCGACGGAGTGCCGCAGGCTCGTCTCCGACAGGCGCAGGACCCACGCGAAGAACAGGACGGCGGCGGGGGCCAGACCGAACGAGAGCAGGAGCAGCACGGTCGTCACGCCGACCGTGGCGGGCAGCACGCGCATGCCGAACCCCACGCCCAGCACCCGGTGGATGCGCTGCGTGAAGGCGAGCTGGAAGACGAAGCCGATCACCCCCATGAGGGTGAAGAGGTTCCCCATCACGCGGGTGCGCTGGTCGAGGGTGGTGGTGTGCTGCTGCACGACCCAGTTGAACTGCAGGTCGACCGTCTGGGAGACGACGACCATGAGCAGCATCAGGACGGCGATCAGGCCGAGCAGGCGCGAGCCGCGGAGCACCTCGAACCCGACCTTCTCAGGCCGGGCTCGCAGCCGGCGCTGGCGCGAGTCGTCGCCCTCGGCGCGCGGTCTCGTCCGGTTGATCGCCACCACGAGGGCGACGACGACGAGCAGGAGCACGCCGGCGGCGAGCAGGGTGTACCGCGTTCCGGCCCAGGCCGTGACGAGCCGGGCGATCTGGCCGCCGGGGACGCCGCCGAGGAGTCCTCCGGCTCCGACGAACGCGAACAGGCGTCGCGCCTGCCGCGCGTCGAAGACGCCGTTGGCGAACGACCAGAACTGCGAGACGGCCACCCCGAAGCCGAGCGTGGTCCAGAGGTAGAAAGCGAAGGCCAAGAGCCAGCCCCTGGCGTGGCCGAAGAACCAGAAGAACGCCACCAGACCGAGGACGCGCAGGAGCGCGAAGGCGACGATCAGCGTGGGGTCGTCGAAGCGCCGCGTCAGTCTCGAGTAGAGGAGGAGCACCGGGAACGAGAGGAGCGCGAGGAGCAGGTAAACGTACGGCAGGTTCTGGGCGCCGACGATGTCGATGTAGCTCGCCTGGCGGACGCTCTTCACCGCGTACTCGCTCGCCATCAGGAGGAAGAAGTAGACGAAGAAGAGGATCGTGAGGGAGCGCTCCTCGCGGCGGATCCTCAAGCCCACGGCGGCGCGAAGGCCGCGACCGAGCCGCCCGCCCTCCCGGGCCGGATCGTCGGCGCCGGCGGGGATCACGGCCTCATCCCGGGCAGGCAACGCCCTCGGCCCACTTGCGGGTCAGAACACTGCGCCGACATCGCGCACACCAGCCGGCGCTCAGCGCCCGCTCTCGCGAGGGCGCGGAACCCTGCGGCGCTGCGATCGACCGCACGAGCGCTTCGGAGCGCCAACAGGAGATCGGGAGCCCGCTCTCCAGACATCGCTGACCTGAGTGACCTTACGGCCATCTTATACCGATTCGCCGTCAGCCGTAGAGGGGTGGCCGTCACGGCGAGAACACCGAGCGCCGCGAGGTGGCCGAAGCCATCGCGTTCCTACCTCCCCGACCCTCGTTTGCCTGCGAGATTGCTTCGGCCGCTGCGCGGCCTCGCAATGACGTGCACGTGGGGTGCGGCCTCGCGATGACGGGAGAGGGGCGCACGCCCTCGCGATCACCACCAGGCGGGGTGCCGTCAAGTCGCACGGCGCCTCCACCCCCCCGTTCATTGCCAGGAACCCGGCGCTTCCCAACCCTCCGTCATTGCCGGGCACGGGTCGCGGCGAGGCACGGCCTCCACGTCCGCGATGGCTGGGCCGTCGTGCCGGCGTCAGCGCCTGCCGTCGCAGGCGGGCGGCGCTACTCCTTCTTCGCCAGCCCCGGGGTGTTGGGGTGGGCCGCGTCGTAGGCGGCGATGTCCGCGTCGGCGAGGTGCTCCGCCTTCCACACCATCGCGCGGTGGATGCGGTTCCAGCCGCTCGGGTGGTCGTAGAAGATGAACTCCTCGACCGGCCCGGGCTTCATCTTGCGGTACTCCGACAGGTGCAGCGCCGCCTGCGCGAACCCGTCCGGCTGGCGGGCGACGTTGAGGCCGTAGTTGTCGGCCTCCTCCTCCATCGTGCGCGTGATCGTGTTGGTCACCGGCGTCAGCACGAACATGAACGCGGAGAACAGGAACAGCAGCAGCGGCAGCCCGGCGACGT
>JAJYLH010000140.1 GCA_021787845.1 Myxococcales bacterium
TAAGGCCGCGGACCTCGCCCGCGAGGCGCGCGTCGAGCTGAACAAGCGCGTGGCGATCCCCGCCGCCGCCGTCGTGTTCGCCCTGGTCGGGTTCCCGCTCGGGATCCGGAACCGGCGCGGAGGCAAAGGGTACGGCCTCACGGCCTCGGTGGCGCTGGTGGTCGCCTACTACGTCCTGCTCAACAACGGCGAGCTCCTCGCGACCGGGGGCAAGGTTCCGGTCGCGGTCGGCATGTGGCTGCCCAACCTCGCCCTCCTGCTCCTGGGCGCGTTCCTCTTCCGCCGCGCCGCTCGCGGGGAGTCCGGAGGAGCCCCCCTCCTGGCCCGTATCGTCGAGACCGGCACGAAGATCGTCGTCGGACCGTTACGGGCCGCGGCCGCGGCGCTGCGCCGCGCCTGGTTCGGTCGCGGCGCCGCCGCGACGGCCGCGGGCGACTCGGCCCCGGGCCGCATCCCGGCGCCGCTCGGCGTCGTCGACCAGTACTTGCTCCGCCAGTGCGTGAGCTTTTTCCTCCTCGTCGTGGTCGCGGTGTGCTCGCTGTGGATCGCCGTGGACCTCTCCGGGAACCTCGAAGACATCCGCAGGAACTCGGTGCCGCTGGTGACGGTGGCCTCGTACTACCTGATGTCGCTGCCGCAGATCCTCCACGACACCTTGCCGTTCGCCTTTCTGATCGCGTTCCTGGCGACCGCGGCCGTCCTCGAGCGACGCAACGAGACCACGGCGTTCAAGGCCGCGGGGATCTCGCTGAGCCGGATCGCGCTCCCCCTCCTGCTCCTCGGCGCAGCGGTCGGTGCCGGCCTGTTCCTGCTCGACAACCAGATCACGCAACGGGCGGAGAGGTCGAAGCAACAACTCGAGGACATCCTGCGCGGGCGCAAGGTTGCCCGCTCGTACCGCGCCACCGATCGGCCGTACGTGTTCCTTCCAGACGGCCGGACGCTCGTGAACTTCCTCGAGTTCGACCCGGACACCAACACGCTGATCAGGCCGTCGGTGTTCGTGTTCGACCAGCGGTTCAACCTGCGCACCCGGTACATGGCGAAGCGCGCCACGTTCGTCAACGGGCGCTGGCAGGCCGAGGGGGCCTGGTCGCGAACGTTCATGGCCGACGCGACGCCGGAGTTCGTGACCTATCCGGGCACGGTCGACCTACCGCTGTCGGTCGGCCCGAGCTACTTCGGCCGCGAATACCGGAGGCCGGAGCAGATGACCTTCGGCGAGCTGCGGCGCTACATCGCCACGCTGCGCGCGGCCGGCTACCGCGTCGATCGTCTGGTCGTGCAGCTCAACCAGAAGATCGCCTACCCGTTCAGCCTCGTCGTCCTCCCCTGGCTGGCCATGCCGTTCGCGTTCAAGCCCGGGCGCAGCCGCAGCGCCATCGGCGGCATCGCGCTCGCGCTCGTGCTCGGGATGGCGTACTTCGGCTTGATGGCGCTGGTGGATCAGCTCGGGGACGCCGCCCTCGTGCCACCTGCGCTCGCGTCGTGGACCCCGACCGTCGTGTTCACCTTACTGGCGATCAACCGCCACACCACGCTGCGCACCTGAGCGCATCCCCCCCGGCCGGGAACGTCGGCATGCCGACACTGCCGGCCTTATCCGCTGCCCCCCCGCGGCACCTAGGAGCCTGTTGCGCATAGCGACGAAAGCGAGGGTCGCGATGGCGCCCGCTGGCAAGGCGGACAAGCGAAATGCCCGCAGACGTAGCTGCAGCCTACGTCGAGGACATTTCGCGCCGGCCAACGCAGCCAGCGGGATGCCAGCGCGAGCCGCAGCCGGAGTCTATGCGCGACAGGCTCCTAGACAGAGCACAGCAAGACGGCCCCGGTTGCCCGGGGCCGCTCGCTTCTGGCCTCTGTCCCGCCTCGCGGAGACGGGAACGTGGCTCGCCCCACCTCAGCCGAGGACCTTGCCGATCCGCTCCATCGCCCAGTCGATCTCCTCGCGGGTGATGACCAGCGGAGGGGCGAACCGGATGATGTTGACGTGCGTCTCCTTGCACAGCAACCCCTGGCGCTGCAACGCCTCGCAGAACTGCCGCGCGCCGCCCGCTGCCGGCGTCAGCTCGACACCGATCCAGAGCCCGCGCCCGCGGACCTCCTTGATCTTGGCCGAGCGCAGCGAGCGCAGCCGATCGAGGAAGTAGTCGCCGAGCCGGGCCGAGTTCGCGATCATCCCTTCCTCGACCAGGACCTGCAACGCCGTGCGCGCGACCGCGCAGGCGAGCGGGTTCCCGCCGAACGTGGAGCCGTGGTCGCCGGGAGCGAACACGTCCATGACCTCGTCGTCGGCCAGGATGCCGGAGATCGGCATGCAGCCGCCGCCGAGCGCCTTCCCGATCACGACGATGTCCGGCCGGATCCGCTCGTGCTCGAAGCAGAACATCTTCCCGGTGCGGCCGAGGCCGGACTGGATCTCGTCCACGGCGAGCAGGAACCGGTTCGCCGTCGCCAGCTCCCGCAACCCGCGCAGGAACCCGGCGGGCGGGCTCACGATGCCGCCCTCGCCCTGGATCGGTTCGACCAGGACCGCGACCGTCTCCGGCGAGATCGCCCGCTCGACGGCCCCCAGGTCGCCGTACGGCAGCAGCCGGAACCCGGGCGTAAACGGGCCGAACCCCTTGCGGTACTGCTCCTCCGACGAAAAGCCGACGATCGTCGTGGTGCGCCCGTGGAAGTTCCCCGCGAAAACGAGGATCTCTCCCCTGTCCTCCGCCACGCCCTTGACCGTGTGCGCCCACTTGCGCGCCGCCTTGATCGCGGTCTCGACCGCCTCGGCGCCGGTGTTCATCGGCAGGAAGCGGGCGTAGCCGGTGAGGCCGCACAGCTCGGCGCAGAGCGGGCCGAGCTGATCGTTGCGGAACGCCCGCGAGGTCAGCGTCACCCGGTCGGCCTGGGCCTTCAGCGCGGCCACGATGCGCGGGTGACAGTGCCCCTGGTTCACCGCCGAGTAGGCGGCCAGGAAGTCGAGGTACTTGTTTCCCTCGACGTCCCAGACCCAGACCCCGCTGGCGCGGTTGATCACCACGTCGAGCGGATGATAGTTGTGTGCGCCGTACCGATCCTCGAGCTCGATGAGATCGGCGGTTGCCGCAACCTCTGTGACCATTGTCGCCTCCGAGAGCCCGCGGGAGTGCCGCGGGAGGCCGGCAGCCTACGTGATCGTGACCGAGGGCGCAAGCTCGGGAGCGCGCGCTCGCGGCCGCGGGCCGGCCGCCAGGTCATCCGAAGACGTACTCGACCCGTCCCCCGCCGAGCAACCCCGCCAGCGCCGGAACCAGCCGCTCCGGGTCCACGCCCAGGACCCGCGTCGGGACCAGCTCCGCCGTCCACGAGGGCCCCACCAGGCGCAGCCGCAGCTGGA
>JAJYLH010000089.1 GCA_021787845.1 Myxococcales bacterium
TCCGGGGGCCGCTCGCTTCGCCTCGATACCTCCTTGCGCGCGCACTCTCCGCCCGCGCCCCTGCCGCGCTCCCCCTCCGGGTCGATTCTCACGAGCATCCCCGGGTCACTTCTGACGAGCGGCGAAGGCCCGGAGTGACCGGAATCCCGCCCGGAGTGACCGGAATCTCGCCCGGAGTGACCGGAATCCCGCCCGGAGTGACCGGAATCTCGCCCGGAGTGACCGGAATCCCGCCCGGAGTCACCGGAATCCCGCCCGGAGTCACCGGAATCTCGCCCGGAGTCACCGGAATCTCGCCCGGAGTCACCGGAATCTCGCCCGGAGTGACCGGAATCCCGCCGACAGTGACCAGAACGCCCCGGGGCCACCGGAACTTCGCCCCGGAGCCATCGGAATCCGGCCAGCCCGCCCCGACGCGGGCCGACACGTCCGTCCGCACCCGACAGGGTCCGTCCGCGGTCAGGTCGAGGCGCCTCGACCGGTCCTCGTCTACGGCGACGGGGTGCAGACGTTCGAGGGCGGCGAGGTGAAGGCGCTGCCATACGGGTCGACGCCGTAGTTCGCGACGTAGAAGCTCTGGACGGCGTTTCCGTTCGAGTCGGTGAGCGTCTCCTTGTAGGCGTAGAGCCGGTAGCCGTAGTCCCAGTCTTGGCTGGAGACGTTGCCGACGGCGCCCTCGAAGCTGACGCCGTTCGAGAAGGACACGGAATGGTAGTAGCCGCCGGTCACGCCTGCGCTGAAGCCGACGAGAAACGTGCCGAGCTGCCACTCGCCGTCGAAGCCTATCGAGAGGCTGGTCTCCGACTCGTTGCTCGTCGAGTAGTCCACCGAGTACGACACGCCGGTGTCCGAGCCCTGGCTGGTCGAGCCAATCGGTGCATTGTCCTCGGAGGGCGACTCCGGGTCTTCGCCGAGCGCCTCGATGGTGGGGTAGACGGAATAGCCGTTGCCGAGGTCGATGGGCGACGCGCTGGTGCCGGAGGCCGCGTCGAGGTCCGAAAAGCTCGGATAGGTGGTGAGGTCGCCGCGAGTGCCTTTGAGCAGGTCGCTCGTGATGTGGAACGAATTCGGGTTGACGACCTGGTTGAAGAACGTTCGGTCGGTGAGCAGGATCCGCGGCGGCTGGGGTACGCTGACGGTGATGGTCTTGCCCACCCATTTCGGGTCGATGTCCGACGCGATGGTATACACGAACTGGTCGTAGGGCACGGTGGAGAAGACCACCCCGTCGTCCCCATAGGCTTGGGAGTAGTGCATCCCGTGTTCCTGCTCCACGGTCGTGTCGTGCGTGTAGGTGGACTCGGCATCGGCGGTGAAGGTGGCCTTCCACTCGCTCAGCTTGGTCTGGACGCCGACGCCCGCGGACACCTCGACGTCCGCGCCGACGACGAAGCCCCCATAGACGCCCACGCTCCCTCCGTTCGTGTTCGACGTGGACGAGGAGCTCGTGAAGGTGGTCATCGTGTTCCAGCCGTTGTTCTGCACCGGGTTGCAGGTGCCGGTGTCGTCGAGGAGGCCTTGGGTGACGACGGGGGGCGAGGCGAGCAACGCGATGAGTTGGGTGCTCCCATAGACGATCGAGTGCTGGCCGGTGTACTTGATGGTCGTCGAATCGGCGTCGGCGGCGGCGGGGGAGAGAATCGCGTTCGGGAGCCACTCCACGGCGCTCGGATTGCCAACGCGCGAGTAGACCGGGCCCCAGTAGAGGGTGGGATGGGTCCCGGACCCGAGCAGCCAGCCCAGAACCAACATCGAGCCGTCGTCGCGGAACATGACCACGTCGTCCCGGCCGTCGCCGTTCACGTCGGCCGCCCGCACGTCGCGGTAGGTCGGATAGTGGAGAGCCTGATCTCTCGTGGGGTCGTGGTAGTAATAGTCGGGCGCGTCGAACAGGGAATGCACCTTGTCGTCGGCGCTGTATTGGACGCCGTTGATGGTCGAGGAGTGCGAAGGCAGAGCGACATCCCAGCCAACGGTGGGGACGGCCGGATTCTGCGTCGTGTCGAGGTACAGCGACGCGATGTGATTGCCGGCGATGAGGTTCTGCACGCGAGTGGTGCTGGTCGTGGCGGGCGAGGCGAAGTCCGCGAGCGGCAGGAGCCAGCGCGAGGGCGGCGGGCTACCGCCGACGTGAATCTCCACCGGCGACGAGCCCTTGGCCAAGAGCGGCAGCGCGGTCCGATCCGTGCCGGAGGTGACGTCGGTGAGGTTGCCGAGCATCTGGAGGTTTATCCAGACCGAACCCGAATCGGAGGTCGAAGTGTTCCAGCCGGCGAGCACCAGCTCGTCGATGCCATCGCCGTTGACGTCGGCCAGGGCGACGCCGAGAAGGTTGTTCGTCGTCAGATCGCTGGACATGGCGATGATCGGGTTGGTCTTTTGCGTTTGCGCGTCCGTGTCCAGGGGCGTCAGCTCGACCGGCCCGAGCGGCGCGAACGGCGAGGACTCGGCGTCGAAGAGCTGGAAGTCGAGCTGCTGGATGCCGGTGGCGTTATTCAGGCCGATGCGGTAGTCATGACTGTCGATCCAGGCCACGGCGATCTGCTTCGACGTGTCGTTCCGCATGGTGCCAGCCGCGACGCGCGCGATGAACACGCCGTTGTAATTCCCCGTCCCGGAGCCGGGCGCGCCGTCGAGCCGGTACTTCTGGAGGAGCTTGAGCTGGCCCGGACCGCTGTTGTGCATGTCATCGAAGATCCAGAGCATTCCCGGCTTGGTCATGCCGGCGTCCGCAATGGTGGCGGTGACGATGATCTCATCGTAGCCGTCGTTGTCGAGGTCCGCGAGCGCGACGTCGTAGTCGTAAGGGCCGAAGCAGCCCGGGGTCTCCCAGGCACGCCCGGGATTGGCGCAGTCCGGCTCCGG
Organism: Myxococcales bacterium; assembly: GCA_021787845.1. Lineage (GTDB taxonomy): Bacteria > Myxococcota > Myxococcia > Myxococcales > JAJYLH01 > JAJYLH01. Next base: position 2,866 of record JAJYLH010000089.1, read on the forward strand.
GTCGAGGGTCATCGGTGTCGTGCCGTCGAGGAGCTGAGGCGTCACCCGCGTGTACGTCACTTTTCCGTCTTTCATCGACGGGTCGAGGATGCTCAGGGTCCCCACGGCGTTCGTCGGGTCGATCTTCGTCGGGTCCCAGGACAGCACCACGGTCTCCTCCTGGAGGTCGTCATCGAGGTTTCCGGACACGGCGATCTTGCGGCGGTCGCTGCCGAAGTCGGAGGAGCCGTCGACGAAGAGGTACTGGTCGGACTCGCCGTTGGACGAAGAGTCGTACTTCCCATGGGCCGACGCCGGATCGAGGACCCAATCGTTCTTGTCGAGCGGTTCGTCGACCGGCGAGTTGCCGATGACCGCGAAGTCCGCCATGGGCGTCAGCATCGTTTGGCCGTTCAGGAAAGGCTGAGCGCCAGGGCGCATGGGCGGGTCGATCTGGACCGATGCCGTCACCGAGGTGCTGCCGCAGCTCGCGGTCACCGCGTCGGGAACGCTGGCGGCGGAAGCCGGCGCCTGGTAGGTGACCGTGGAAGTGATGGAGGTCGCTGTGTGGACCACGACCGGCGAGCCGGTGAGCGTTCCAGCGGCCTGCGCGTCGAGATTCCAGTCGATGGTGTCGGTATCCGGGCTCGCGGAGCTGGTCAAGGTCGCGGTAAGCGAAAGCGTCTGCCCCGGCGCAACGTGGTAGGGCGGCTGCACCGTCGAGTCCGTCGCGGCGAGGGTCACGGTCGGCTGGTCCATGTCCTGCTCGTAGGTAGCCGACGCGCCCCCGGTATAGCTCGCATCGCCATCGTAGGACACGAGGAGCTCGTTCTTTCCCGCGACGAGATCGGACCGGGTGACCGACGCGGTTCCGGTCGCGTCGAGCGTCAGCTCCGTCGCCGTTCCCCCGTTTTCAGTGAACGAAACGGTGCCGGTGGGTGTGGCCGCGCCGGATGCCGTGGGCGTCACGGTGATCGTGAAAGTGACCGGAGTGCCGACGTTCGCCGTGGTCGGGCTCGAGCTGATGGCGACCGAGATCTGGCCCTTGGTGACGGTCGTGCCGACCTCGGCGCTGGTCGAGGTCTGATAGTTGCTATCGCCGCCGTAGACGGCGGTCAGCGTGTGGCTGCCGGGACTCAAGCTTGCGACCGTGAGCGAGGCGCCGCCTTTGGTGTCGAGGGTTCCGGTGCCCAGAGTGGTCGTGCCATCGCTGAACGTGACCGTGCCCGTCGGTGCCAAAGAGCCCATCGCCGCCGGCCTCACCGTCGCGCTCAGGGTGACGGACTCGTCGTAAGAAGGAGTCGTTGGACTCGTTGTGAGCGTCGTGCTCGTGGCGCCCGTGTTCACATCGAGCGCCACCGCGCTGCTGGTCGAGCCCGCGATGGTGTCGCTCGCCTGGTACGTGGCGGTCAAGCTGTGGCTCCCGCCGGCCAACGCGGTGGTCGTGAGCGACGCTTTCCCGCTGGCATCGAGGCTGCCGCTACCGAGCGTGGTGCCTCCATCCGCGAAGACCACGGAGCCGGTGGGCGTGCCGCCGGTGGAGGTCACGGTCGCGGTGAGCGTGACGGCCTGCGCGTAGGTGGATGGGTTCGGCGACGCCGCGAGGGTCGTCGTCGACGGCGCCAGGTCGACCTCCTGCTGAAGCGCGCTGCTCGTCGAGCTGTTGTAGTTGCTATCGCCGCTGTAGCTCGCGGTCGTCCAGTGCTGATCGGACACGCTCAAGTCGCTCGTGGTCATCGTGGCGGTGCCGGTCGCGTCGAGGGTTGCCGTGACGTCCGCCGCGCGCTGCGTGTCGTGGAAAGTGATGGTTCCCGTCGGAGTGCCCGAGCCGTTCCCGGTAACCGCCACCGTGGCGGTGAACGTTACGGCTTCCCCGTAGGTCGAGGGGTTCGGCGAAGAGGTCAGGGTCACTGCCGTCGCGGCACCTTTGACCACTTGCGAAATCGCCCCGCTGGTGGCTGCGCTGTGCGTGCCGTCGCCGCCATAGGCCGCGGTGATCGAATGCGTGCCCACGGAAAGGGCATCGGTGGTCAAGGTCGCGGCGCCACCCGAGAGCGATGCGCTGCCGAGGGTGGTCGTGCCGTCCTTGAACGTGACCGTGCCCGTCGGGGTCGCCCCGCCGGTGTTGATGGTCGCTGTGAAGGTGACCGACTGCCCGGCGACCGACGTCAGCGCATTGGAGTCGAGCGAAACCGTCGTCGTGGCCGTGTTGATCACCTGCGTCAGAGCATCGGAATCCGCCCAGTAGTAAGTGCCATCACCGCTGTAATGCGCTTGGATGGAGTGGGACGCGACGGAGAGCGTCGCGAGCGAGATGCTGGTGGCGCCCGTGGCATCGAGGGTCGCGGTCCCGAGGGTCGTGCTACCGTCCTTGAAGGTGACGGTGCCGGTGGGCACCGCGGTGACGAGGGCATTCGTCGAGGACACCGTGGCCGTGAGCTTCACCGTCTGGCCGCTCCCCGCCGGGTTGGTGTTCGAGACGAGGGTGATCGCAGGGCTGGTCTTGTAAACCCGCACCCATTTTCTTGAGCTCTGTGAGGGTAGGAAATCCGAAGTCGGGACGTAGCTCGCCGTGACGTACAAAGCGGGGTAAATCGCGGGAGTAGCCAAGGTCGCGGTGCCGGTGGCGTCGAGCGGGGCCGTGCCAAAGACGGTGTCGCCATCGCCGAAGGAGACGGTGCCTCGGGGGACGCCCTGGCCCGGTGCGACGGCGGTCACAGTCGCGGTCAAGGTGACGGCCTGGCCGACCACGGCGCTCGAGGAAGGAGACTCGCTGACGGTCGTCATCGTCGCGGCCGGGTCGATTACCGCCGAGAACGCGCCGCTGGTCGAGGCGAGGAAGCTCGAATCGCCGGCGTAGTCCACGATGATCGGATGCGTGCCGGCAGTGAGCGCCGCCGTTTGGTAGGTCGCGGTGCCGAAGCTGTCGAGCGTCGCAACTCCGAGGATGGAGGTGCCGTCGCGGAAGGTGACGACGCCGGTCGGGATGCCGGTGCCCGGAGCGCTCGCGGCGACGGTCGCGGTGAAGGCAACGGTCTGCCCGTACGTCGCGGGGTTCAGGTCAGTGGAAATCGTGATCGTCGTCCGGCTCGGCTGGACGATCTGCGCGAGGGGGTTGCTCGTCGAGCCGGTGAAGTTGCCATCACCCGAGTAGGTTGCGACGACCGGCGAGGTGCCCACCGCGAGGCCGGCGTAGGTCACACGCGCGGAACCGTCGGGTCCGATCGCGGCCATTCCCATCGTCGTTCCGGCCTGGGAGAACGTGACGGTGCCGGTCGGGCTGCCCGCTCCTGGCGCCGCCGCCGCGGGCGTCGCGGTGAACGTGACCGGCTGGCCGAGCTTCGAAGGGTTCTCGCTCGAGGTGACGGCGACCGTCGTCGCGGCCTGGCCGACGGTCACCGTTTCTTTGGCGCTGGTGGCCGGTCCGAAGAGGCTGCTGCCGGCGAACACGGCCGTGATCGCATGGGTACCGAGGCCCAGCGCCGAAGTGGTGAAGGTCGGAGTCGGCTGTCCACCGAGTTTGATGACGTCTCCGAGCATCACTGCGCCATCCATGAAGGTGATGGTGCCTGAGAACGCTCCGATTTGAGCCGGATTGAGCACGGAGGCGCCAGGCGTGACGGTGAAGGTGACGGGCTGGCCGAAGACGGGCGCGGTCGTGTCCGAGGCGAGCGTGAGCCAGGCGGGCGTGGGATTGATGACCTCCGCTTCCACCGCGCTCGTCGAGGCGGCGAAGTTCGTGTCCCCGGGATAGACCGCGACCAAATGTTGCGTCTGGGCGCCGGGGAGCTCGTGGATGCTGTTGGTCGCGGTGCCGCTCCCATCGAGATCGGCGCTGCTTTCGATGCCCCCCAGATCTCCGTTGTGGGAGTAGTGGAGATAGACGGTCCCGGTCGGCGTGCCCGCGTCAGGGACCGTCGAGCGGACCGTCGCGGTCCAGGTCATGGACTGCAAGGTGATGCCGGGATTGGGATTCATCGTCAGCGTGACCACGGTTCCGCCCGGGTCGACCTCCTCGCTCACCGCGCTGCTCTGGGCGATGGCGAAATCGGCATCGCCCTCATAGATCGCCGTGATGCTGTGCGTGCCGACGGACAGGCCCGTGAGGTCGATGGTCACGGTGCCCGTGTCATCGACGAGCCCCGAGGCGAGCGCGCTCGTGCCTTCGAACAGCGTGACGGAGCCGGTCGGCACCGCCGGCGCGCTCGACGGACCGGTCACCTGGACCGTGAACGTCGCCGCCTCGCCGAACAGAATCGGGCTCGCGGCGGCCAGGGTTATCGTCGTGGCCGCTGGGTTCACGACCTGGGTCAGCGTGCCCGACGCGGGCGTCGATCCGTTGCCGGGATCGAAGGTCGCGGTCAGATCGTGCGACCCGCCGGTGAGCTTCGCGAGGGTCAGGGTGGCGACGCCGGTGTCGTCGAGCGTCGCCGTGCCGAGGGTCGTCGTTCCTTTTGCGAAGCTCACCGAGCCCGCCGGCACCGCGCCGCTGTCGGTGGTGACCGTGGCGCTGAGCGTGATGCTGTCTCCGAACGTCGAGGGATTCTCGCTCGAAGTCAGCTCGAGCGTCGTCGCGTTCGCCTCCACCGTTTGCCCGAGCGGAGCGCTGGTCGATCCCGCATAGTTCGCATCGCCGCTGTAGACCGCGGTCAGGCTGTGCGTCCCGACCGCGAGGGTGTCCGTCGCGAACGACGCGGTGTGGTTCGGATCCACCGGCGCGGTGCCGAGCGTGGTCGTGCCATCCATCACGGTCACCGTCCCCGTCGGCGCCGCGAGACCATCCGGCACGGCGATCGTGGTGGTGAACGTAACGCTCTGGCCCGGACGGCTCGGGTTGGTCGAGGACGCGAGCGTGACCTGCGCCCCGGCCGTCGTACTGATCTCCGCGACCGCGCTGCTCTGCGAGCCCGCGAAGTCGGCGTCGCCGGAGTGAATGGCGACGATCGTATGCGTTCCCGGCACCAGCGACGAGGTGAGGAACGTCGTCGAGCCGGTTCCGTCGAGCGTGCCTTGGCCGAGCTGGGTCGCGCCATCGAGGAACGAGACGGTGCCGGTCGGAACGCCCAGCGCCGGCGGCGCGGCGGTGACGGTGGCGGTGAAAGTCACGCTCTGCCCGTACGTCGCCGGGTCGGTGTCGGAAGTCAGAAGCGTCATCGTCGCCGCGGTGCCGATGGTCTCGCTGACCGCGCTGCTCGTCGAGCCGGCGAAGTCGGCATCGCCGCCGTAGACCGCCGTGACCGACGCCGCGCCCGACGCTCCGAACGCACCGGTGAAGGTCGCGGTCCCGGTCGCATCGAGCACCGCGGATCCGAGCGCGTTGCCGCCTTCCATGAAGGTGACGCTGCCCGTCGGCGTGCCGGCTCCCGGCGCGACCGCCGTCACTTTCGCGGTGAAGACCACCGGCTGCCCGAAGTCGGACTGCGCCGCGTTGGCGGTGAGCGCGGTGGCCGTCGTCGCCGGGTTCACGACCTGCGAGACCGAGGCGCTCGTCGAGGACGCGAAGGCGCTCTTCGCGTCGAAGAAGACCGCCGTCAGCGCATGGGTTCCGGCACCGAGCGAGGCGACCTGGAGCGACGCCTTCCCTCCCTCGAGCGCCGCCGTCCCGAGCGGGTTCGCGCCGTCGAGGAACGTCACCGCTCCGGTCGCGCTCCCCGCCTTCGCCGTGACGGTCGCAGTCAACACGAGGCTCTGGCCATAGACCGAAGGGTTGGTGTCGCTCGTCAGCGCGGTCGTCGTGTCCGTCTCCCCGGGCGCGTTGCAGACGTAGCTCGGCGTCGCCGAACCGACTTGGACCCGCACCCCGCCGTTCGGACAGTGCGTTCCCGCGGGCTCGGCGGTGACCGAGACCGTGGGATTCTTGGTGCCGCCGCAGCCACCGAGCACGAGGACGACGGCGGCCGCCAGAACGAAGCTGGAGGTCCTGAGCAGGGGAAGCGGATGACGGGGGAGGACGCGCATGATGAGCTCCAGGTCACGCCGCGAGCCATTCGCGGCTGCCGACGGCGCGCGACCCTCGCACAGGCTCCCCAGACGCAAAAGCCGCAGTGTTGCGTACACGCCTGTCGGCGTTCTTGCGTACAGGGACCGGAGTCCGGCGTCAGGGAGCGCGCCCCAGGGGATGCGTCGTGGTCGCCGTCGACCTGCTTGTCCGCGGGCTGCCCTTCGCCGGCGCGTCGGAACGCCGTGATCTCGAGGCAATTCGAATTTTTCCATTCGACTGGGGCTGCGCGCGCCTTGGCTGGCGCTATGCTGGCGACCGAGGTGAGCGATGGCCAAGGGCCGCGAAGGCAAGGCGAAGAAGAACTTCACCATCCCGTTGGGTGCCCACGTCCTCGGCGTCATCGTCGACGTGCTCAACCTGCGGGAAGTCTCGAAGGAGGAGGTGCTGCGGTCGCGGACGGCAGCCGACTACTTCCGCGGGGAGCGCGGCGTCAAGGAGTCGAGTCGGGTCGAGGTCCACCGGGCCATCGTCCGGGCTCTCGCGGCGACCATGTTTCTCTTCACCGTGGACGATCCCGCCGTCCGCCAACAGCTCCAGACCCGTTTCGCCGACATCCTGGGCTGGGTCCTGGCGCGATGGGACGAGGCGATGGCCGAGGTTCGCTCCCGGCCGGTCAACGTGGAGCATGGCAAGGTCGTGATGGCCATCATGCTCCGGCTTCTCGTCATCGACCTGAGCCTTCGTCTGGGGACAGCATTCCTTGCCTCGGGTGATGGCCGTCCGAACTCCGGCCCCCCGTCTTGGGCGCAGCGCCAGGGACGCTCGGAGCTGCTGCGCCGATTCCTGGCGCGCGCGCCTCAGCAGCTCAGCCGTGACGCCTTGGCCAAGACGCTTCGGGTGCATGCTCACACCGTCGACGCGTGGCTCCACAAGGAGAAGCCGGTCGCGCCATCGGATGAGAACCTGCAGGACATTGTCGAGTATGTGCTCGAAGGGGACCCGGACCTCTCGCGCGACGCGCTCCTCGGGGAGCTTCGTCGCGGCTACGCCTTGTGCAGCCTTGCGGCACGTCTTGCCGGCGCCCTTGGCGGATGGGAAACGGTGACGGATCTGGGGGAACACCTGATGCGTTATGCGGCCCTCGTCTATGACGAGCTCGTCAAGGCCGGGCCGCCACCAGAGCTCCTGATCGAGCTGGGGTCTAAGGGTTCCCTTCACCCGGCGGCGCGCGAAATTTGTGAAGCGCTCTGGCGGAGCGAGCCCAGCAGAACTTGGCAGACAGACCTGCAAGCCGCACCGAAGCCCTGGGTACTGCGCTTGCGGGTTGTGATGGGGGACCTGCATGCTGCAGAGTCGCCTCATGCGACCGATATCGTTCTGGAAAAGCTTGAACGGCTTCGCGGTGGCGCTTTGTCACCCGAGGAGAAAGCTGAAGTCCGATCAATAATCCCTCAACTCGCTGCGCTCGCGCCTCAGATCGACACGAGCATGCCCCTGAACGAAGCTGCCCTTGAAAAGCATCCCTGGGTCGTCGAGGTTACACCTCCGGCCCCAGGCATCGCAGCCAATCGTCTGATCCAGCTTCGCGAAAGCCTCGCGCGGGGAGACTTCGAGCAGGCCATCGCGCATGGCCGGCGGGCGGTCCAGGTCCAGCCCCAAGACGCGGAATGCCATTATCGCCTTGGCTGCGCCCTCAACATCGCCGGGTACTTCGATGAGGCGCTTCAGGAGTGCTGGTTGGCGTCGAAACTCAAGCCGGGCTGGGAGTGGCCACTGCAGGAGATCGGCATCATCCACTGCAACCGAGGCGATACCGCGAACAGGAAGTGGTTCGCACAAACGGGGTCGACTGGAGCGCCAGAGGCGCCCGCGATGTACCGCAAGGCCGCCGACCATCTGACCGACAAGGTGTTGACCTTGCCTACGGTCTCGCCCCTTTCGCGCTACCACTGCGCCTGCGCTCGGATGAGGGTGCAGGAGTACGAGCGCGCAGTCGAGGAATTCGAGAAAGTCATCGCTGACGAACCCGCTAATGCCAAGGCGTTAGACTTCGCGGCCCATTCTTACTTCATGCTCGGGAATGACAAGCGCGGCCGCGAGCTGGCCAAGGAGGCGCAGCGCCATGGGAGCGGCAGTTCGTTCGAGCGCTGGAAGGCCGGCTCGTACTCGAAGTACCGCGAAGGAAAATCGAGCTGACGGAAGCTCGCCGTGTCGTCGTAGCAAGATGAAGTAGCCGCCGGGCTCGCTCAAGTCGCCTGGACTGGGTAGCGCACACAATCCGTGCGACGGGTTTCTTCTGCCCAAGGAGGTCGAAATGATCGTGGATCCCAGAAACTCATCCAACAGCGGGAACCGACTTCCGCGTCGCCGGGTGGTGCTGGTCGACTTCATCTGGACCCGCGACCGCGATCCGCGGGTCCCGCTCGGGCAGGCGTCGCTTCACGCGGCTCTCGCGCAGGAGCCGGCCTGCGAGGTGCGCACGATGACCTTCCCGGTCAACGGTCGCGCTCGCACCGCCCATGAGATCGCAGCCGAGATCCTGGACCAGGTAGCCAATCGACCGGCAGACCAGGTCGACATCGCCCTCGGCGTCTACGTTTGGGGAGAGAACCTTATTCAGCAGGTTCTGCCGCTGCTTCGTCAGCGCGGGTTTCGCGGGCGCATCATCCTGGGTGGACCTCAGATTTCCTATTCGGGACCGGGCATCGACCGCGTCTATCCGGACGCCGATGTCTTCGTGCGCGGGTATGGGGAAGATGCCTTGCGAATCCTGGCCCGGACCTCCGGTCAACCCGCCCTCACCGGGGTCCACTATGCCGCTCAGCCTGATCTCGCTCAACAAGCCGAGGTCGACCTCGCCGCGCTTCCTTCGCCGCTCCTCAAGTTCGGCTCGGAGGTCATCTCAGCGGAGCGGGCGCGATGGGAAACCGAACGCGGATGCCCCTTCCGCTGTGCCTTCTGCCAGCATCGCGAGGCGGGAGCCCGGCTTCGACAAAGGCACTTCTCGGAAGCACGGATTTCACGGGAGATTGAGGTCCTTTGCGAGTCCCAGCCAGCCAAGCTGTCTGTCCTCGACCCGATCTTCGACACCGGGCCGCGCGGCGCAGCCATCCTGGAGCGCCTGGCGCGTGGTGGGTTCCGCGGACAGGTTTCCTTGCAGTGTCGCCCGGAGATGACGACGGCAGACTTCCTCCGAGAGGCGAGCAAGCTGGACGTCTTCCTCGAGTTCGGGCTCCAGACCATTCATGACCTCGAAGGCAGAGCGATCAACCGCCGAAACAACATGGAGCGCGTCGGCGCGACGTTGACGCGGGTCCATGCCGCGGGCTTGAATCACATGGTGTCTCTGATCTACGGGCTGCCCCACCAGACGCTCGCCTCGTTCAAGGAAAGCGTCCGATGGTGCCTGGAACGACGAATCCCGGTCATCAAGGCGTTCCCGCTGATGTTGCTCCGAGGCACCGGGCTCGACCAGGACCGCGACCGCTGGGGGCTCGTCGAGGACGGGCAGGCGATGCCGCGCGTGATCGCTTCGAGCAGCTTCACCACGTCGGATTGGAACGAGATGGACAAGATTTTCGCGGCTCTCGAATCGACCGAGGGGCATCACCCCAGCAATCTGCGCTCCCTCCTCGAGGTGGCGTCGACGATGCGGCCAACAAGCTCGCGCTGGCAGCCGGTGTGACCTGACATCGCGGGTAAGCGCCGGGCTCAGTCCGCGACGAATACTCGCCGGAACCATTCGAGGAACGCCGTCGAAGCGGGCTTTCGACGCGGCTCATCCGTCCCGCGCAGTCCAGACACCCTGCGGCAGCTCGAGCCCCATCCTGCGTCGGTCAGCGAACCCTGTAACGTTCGGCGGGCTCCGCCGTCAGGTCCGGTGAGCGGAGGAGCCGCTCGAAGGAAGCCCACCCAAACGAAAGGAGAACGAACATGTTGGCACGTGGAGCTCGGAGAACCTCACTGCTCGTGGCCGCCGTCCTCATCGCCCTGGCGGCGCCGGCGATGGCCCAGGGGCCGACGTTCGTCCAGGCGCGCTCGAATCACGACTTCGCCCGGACGGTGTCGGCGCTCAAGCGGTCGGTCTCCCACAACGGGTTCATGGTGATGGGCCACCTCGACCAGGCGCGGGTCCTGAGCATGACGGGGCTCCAGCTCGCCGGTGCGCAGACGTTTCTCGTCGGGAACCCCACCATCGGCAAGAAGGTCTTCGCGATGAACGCCGCGGCCGGCGCGGTGCTGCCGGTGCGCGTCTACGTCTGGCAGCAGGGCGACGCGGTCTACGTCGGATTTTTCAAGCCCTCCGAGCAGCTCGCCGGCATCAGCGGCAAGCTCGCGATGCCGGGCGCGATGCTGGACCGGAAGCTCGCTGCCATCAGCCAGGGCGCCACGCAGTAGCCACGAGGAAACCGAAGCCGGGGGCCGCGGATCGTTCGTGGCCCTCGGCTCGACGGGAGCAGGCCAATCCGGTGTCTGGGTATTCAATCGTTGCGAAAGTATCGGCATGGGTGGGCGCAGGAGTCAGCATCGAGGCCCGCCGTCCGACTCCGTTCGCTCGTTCCTCGCTCACTCCGCTCAGGGCTCGCGGGCAGGCACCGACTTCGCGCGGAACGAGCCCCGCGCTTCGCTCAGCGCGGGCCGACGCCCGCAATCCAAGCTCGACCTTGGAGACGATCGGAATCGTGGCACGGGCGTCCTCGCCCGTGATAGCCCAGTCGAACCCGCTGGCATGGCAGGTCCCCAAGCGCTCCCGGGCGGGGACGCCCGTGCCCCGAAGTCGTGCTACGTGGCGTCGAGAACCTGCGCGCCGCGCGAGCCTTTCGAGGCTCAGGGCTCACAGGTAAGCGGGACCTGAGAGGCTGGATCCCCGGATAGGCATGGAACGAAGGCGACAGCCCTCGACGCTCTTAGAGGGTGTGGCCGAGAGATCGACGCGCTGGGAGAAGATCCGCTCATCCCGAGCGCAGTCGAGGGATGAGCGCCACGCTCCGGCCTGACCTGCTCGCCCCTCGAGTGCGCTCGGGACGAGCGGGTGAGGCCTGCCGTCTACCGGTTGTTTTGGCCACACCCTCGTAGCCACGCTCGTGCCGGAGGAGATCATGCGACAGTCGAGTTCGCGCAAAACGGGAGAGCTGCTCGCCACGCTGATCGTCCTCGCGTGCGCGTCGGTGTCACCGCTCATCTTGACCGCGTCGGCGGCGGGCTATTCCACGATGCACGAGCTGGCGATCGAGGCATTGGTGCCCGCGCTCGTCGTGTGGATCGGTATTGCGCTGGCGACCGCCCTCGCGAGATGGGAACGGCTCTCCCGGGGGCTCGTCGCGGGGCTCCTCGCGGGCGTCGCCGGCACCATCGGGCTCGAGGCGGTGCGCATCCTCGGTTTTCGGGTCTTTCACGCGATGCCCGGGTCGCTGCCGGAGCTCATCGGCGTCCTCATCACCGACCGGTTCATGCAAGGCCCGAACGCCTGGTCCAACGTGCTCGGCTGGGGAGATCACTTCGTCACGGGCATCGGGTTCGCGACGATCTTCGTGCTCGTCTTCGGTCGCCCGCGGGCCTGGACAGCGACTCCCTATGGGCTCGCCATCGCGGTAGTCTTCCTGGGGAGCCCGGTCGTCCGGGTCACGGGAGCGGGTTACTTCGGGAAGGACTTCGGGCCGGGCTTTGCGACCACGGTGCTCCTCGCGCATCTCGTCTTCGGCGCCGTCATCGGGGTGGTCATCGCCCACAGCGCCGCGGTGAGGAAGCCCATCTGGCGGCTCGCCCTCACGGGTCCCGGCCCCGAGAAAGAGGTTCCGATGAAGGTGCAGCTCTTCTACTTCCCCGGATGCCCGCACGCGGACGCGACGCGGGTTCTCTTGCGGCGGGTGCTGGCCGAGGAGGGGCTGCCCGCGGCGTTCGAGGAAATCGACGTCAGCGCAGCCGCGACGCCCGAGGAGCTGCGGCCTTGGGGCTCGCCGACCGTCCTCGTCGACGGTCACGACATCGCGGGCCTGGCGCCGACGGGCTCGAGCTGCCGTCTCTACCGCACGGCAGGGGGAACCCAAGGGGTGCCGCCGGAAGACCTGCTGCGAGAGGCGTTGCGCCGGGCGCGGTAACCGCGCGGACGACAGGGGGCGCGGTCGCCCCGACCCGCAGGCACGGGTACTTCGCGAGGCCCGTCACCCTCCCGCGTTGTGCCGGGCCCATTCGGTGGCGTCGAGCCTCAGCTCGCGGCGGCCGGCGACGTTGAGCTTGAGCACGATGCGCCCGTAATAGGTATCGACGGTCCGGACCGAGAGCCCGAGGCGCTCGGCGATTTCGCGGCTGCCGTAGCCCTGGCCGACGAGCGCGTAGACGGTCAGCTCCTGCGGGCTCAGGACCTTCTCCGGGCTGCGCGCGGGCCCTTGCGCCACCGCGTCGGCCATCGCGCGCGCCGCTCGCGGGCTGGCGAACCGCTCGCCGCTGCGCACTTCGCGCAGGCATTGCACCACCACCTCCGGGTCCTCCCGCTTGGTGACAAAGCCGCGCGCCCCGGCCTCGAACGCCCGCCGCACCCGATTGCCATCTTCGTGGACGCTGTACACCACGGTCACCACGCCGGGAAACCGGTCGCGGACGGCGCCGAGCAGCTCCAGTCCCGATTCACCGTCGAGCGTCAGGTCGAGCACCACGATTTCGGCCTCGCTCCGCGCGAGCGTGTCCAGCGCCTCGTGCGCGGTCGCCGCGGCGCCCACCACCCGGAATCCCTCGTCTCGCAAGAGCCCGCTCAACCCTTGCCGGACGACCGGATGATCATCGACCAACAACACTCGCGCGCCCGCGTCATCCATTCGCCACGGCCTCCTCTGGCGCCTGAGCGAAGACCCGACACTCGAGCCGCGTCCCGCCGCCCGGACGCGGACCGATGGCCAGGTCGCCGCCGATCATCCGCGCTCTCCAGCGCATCGTCTTGAGCCCCAGGCCGTCGCGGCCGGTCGCGTCCTCGGGCAATCCGCGGCCGTCGTCGTCGATCGATAGCCGCGTGGCGCCGGGCGCCTGCTCCAGCCCGACCTCGATGCGGACGGCGTTCGAATGGCGGACGGCGTTGGCGATTGCCTCCTGCGCGATGCGATAGAGGTGCAGCGTCGTCGCCGGATTCCCGCTCGCGCCGGCGCCGGTGGAGCGGAAGGTGATGGTCGCCTCCGCCACCTCGGCGGTGCGGCGCACGAGATCGCCGATGGCGCCGGCCAAATCCTGATCCGTCAGCCGCCCCGGGCTCAGATGTTGCGATAGCCCGTGCGCCTCGCCGATGGCCTCGCCCAGTCCCTCGACCAGCTCCCGCAGCGCCGCCGTTTCCGGCCGGCCGTCGGCCTCCAGCGCCTTCTCCGTCCGCTTCGCGCGCAGGAGCAGGCCCGCCAGGTTTTGGCAGACGCCATCGTGCAGCTCGCTGCCGATGCGCCGGCTCTCGCGCTCGCCCGCCTCGAGCACCTCGCTTTCCAGCCGCTCGCGGTCGGCGGCCTCGGCTCGCAGGCGCGCGGCGGTCAGGTTCCCGCGGCGGATGGTGGTGACGAGGTGCTGGGTGAAAGCGGTGAACAGCACCAGCGGCGGCAGCCCGATGGCGCTCACGACCACCGCCTAGGCCCTAGTTTCGCATGAGAGGCGAGGTGTCATTCGTCGGGTCGCGTGCGGCGAGGCTTTTCGCGGTCTGGGCCGGTAGCTGAAAAAGCGGAAGTCCACTGCTCGATTCCGAAGATGGCAGCCGCCTTCTGCGCGTCCGCGTGGAGGTGCGCGGGCACGAG
>JAJYLH010000025.1 GCA_021787845.1 Myxococcales bacterium
GCGTGTTCAGCAACCGTCCCACCGTGGTGGAGCTCACCTTCCAGCCATCTTTCACGAGCGCGGAGGCCAGATTCGCTCGGCTCTTGCAGGTCCACCGCAGTGGCGACATCGGGTCGCCACGCGTCAGTGGATCCACGAGACGCTCCAATGCCTCCAGCAGTCCTGGCTGCGAGATCTCTACGCTCGGCCGGCCAGCGCCAGGCCCGCGTATCCGCGTGGTCTCCTGGACCCCCCGCTCGATCTCCCGGCGGCCTTTGCGGATCGTATCGCGCGCAAGGCCCGTCGCCGCCGAGACCAGCGAGTCGCCTCCGTACCCGATCGCTCGAGATTCCGCGGCCGCCCACAGTCGTCGCGCCCGCTCGTTGAGCGCCGGTGCCACAGCCGCGTACTTCGTCACGATGGTAGCTTCGAGTTCCTCGTCGCGTAGCATGGCTGCAGTCTACTCGCATGCTTGCCGAGTTGACAAGCTAATTTACGAGCGGGCGCTAACCGACTCACTGGTGGTGGGCCGCTGGCCCATCTGCCGGACCATCGGTCCGGACTACCAAGATTCCTCGGGTGCGGTGCCTACACCCGGACATCCACGTGTCCGGCTCCAACTCCCACTCGAAACGGCGCAGAACCCCAATTACGACGGGCACGCGGAGTAGGATGGATGGGAGCCAGGGGGTGTGCGAAACCCGCGCACTGATCCAGCCAGGCTGCCGCAGGTGCCAGGCCGCTCGTCTTGACCCGCACCTCCGTCCGCGGCTAGCCTTCGCGCTGGCGAGCGGGCTCGATCGCCCTCGTCGCCGGAGTGAAGTCCCATCGACCCCTCGCCCCAGCCGCCGGAAAGCCCTCCCGCCGCGCCGCCAGCCCCGCCGGCCGCCGAGCCCTTACCGGCACCCCGTGTCCGCAGGCGTCGCTTGAGCCGCGGTCTTCTCTGGACTGCGGCCGTCGCGGCGGTGATCCTTGCCTACATCCATGGCGCGCGTCCGGCGTTGGCTCGCGCGGGCATCCAGCTCGGTCTCGCGGAGGACACGCTCGCGGCGCTCAAGGCGCTACTCGCCTGCACGGCTGCGGGGCTCGCGCTCGCGGAGGCGTTTCGCCGCCTGCGTGGCCGGCCGGTGTCGCCGCGGCTCGTCGCTTGGATCGCTGGCGTTCTGGCCGCACTGGGCGCGGCGGGGTACCTCGCGTCCGACACGGTCAATGCCGAGAACTACGCGCATCTGTGGGAGTTCTTTCACTACTACGTCGGCTCGAAATACCATGCCGAGCTGGGCTACGGACGCCTCTATGTCTGCACGGCGGTGGCCCAGTCGGAAGTCGGACCGGCGGCCCGAGCGGCTCAGAAGAAGGAGACCATCCGCGACCTCGACAACGAAGGAGAGATGCCGGTTTCGCAAGCGCTGAAGCGGGCGGCGGAGTGCCATGCGCGGTTCACAAAGGCGCGCTGGCGGGCCTTCCGCGCCGACGTCGACTGGTTTCGCACGCACACCGAGCCTGGCTACTGGGCGTCGATGCAGCGCGATCACGGTTACAATCCGCCGCCCCTTTGGACCGCGTACGGAGGTGCCATCGCGTCGCTCGTGCCGCTGTCGAACCGCAACCTCGACATCCTCGCCTCGCTGGACATCCTGCTCTTGTGCGCGGTCTTCCTCGCCATCTGGTATGCCTTCGGCTGGCGGGTGATGTCTCTGGCGCTCATCGGCTTTGGCACCCAAATCCCCAGCGCGGCGACGTTCACCGGCGGCGCGTTCCTGCGTCAGGATTGGCTCTTCTTGACCGTGCTGGCGGTGGTTCTCGCGCGGCGGCACCGGCCGGCGGCGTCGGGGGCGGCGCTTTCGGCCGCGACCCTGCTTCGGATCTTTCCGCTCTTGCTCTTTGCCGGGCCGGCGGTGGGCGCCATCGTGCACCTCGTTCGGCGACGGCGGCCGAAGCGCGAGCATCTTCGCTTCTTCGTTGGCGCGGCCGTCGCCGGCGTGGTGCTGATCGGCGCGGGCTCGCTGCGGACCGGCTTTAAGGACTACCCGCGCTTCGTCCGACACATCCGGCGCCACGGCGCGGTGCCACTGACCAACAACATGGGACTGCGCGTGCTCGTCGCCCGGCTCGACGATCTGGGCGGGCTGGGCTTCTGGAACCGCCAGCCGATCATCGCGCTCCATCCGTTGCTCCCGTTGCTCCCGCGGCGCCCGATTCTGTCGCTGCAGCCGGCGCACGGGCTTCCGATCAAGGCGCTGCGCCCGGTTCCTCCGCGCGCGCTCGCGCCAACCTCGAGCGCACCACATGTCCTGCGCCCGCTCCAACGGCTGATAGTACCTTCGACGGCGCCGCCGCGCCGCGCGCCGCTCATCCGGCTTCGTTCCTTGCGCCTGCCCCGCGGCTCGGTGATGCGATGGCCCCATGCCGTGCCGGTGCATCTGACGAAGGCGACCGCGGCTCAGGGACCGGGACCGTTGCTCGGTCGTCCGATCTTCGGAACCGGGCGAGTCTGGCTCCTCGCGCTGGCGCTTCTGTTCGTCGTCGCGTTCGCGATGGCCGCCGGCCGGGTGCGAACGCTGTGGCTCGCCCAGGTGCTGGGGCTCGTGCTGGTCGTCGCGTTGCTGGAAATCACTTGCTACTACTACTCGATTTTCATCCTCGCGGCGCTGGCGACTCGCGTGGACCGGCGCCTCGAGTGGAAGCTGCTCGCCGCGAGCGCCTTGAGCGCCTGGGTCCTCGTGTGGCCGCGGCTTTCGGCGACGATGACCGACCGCTACGCGACCCAGACCGCCCTCTTCGCCGCCCTGGCGCTGGCGCTGCTCCTTCCCTTCGCGCTCCGGCCTTTCCGCCGCCGGCGTTCGGCGGCAACCGGGTATTAATCGTTGCGAAAGTATCTGCACCTCGCATCATCAGTCGTGGCACGGGCGTCCCCGCCCGTGTAGCCTTCGTTGTGGCTTTCACAGGCGAGGACGCCTGTGCCACGAGACCCCGACTGCGACTACTTTCGCAAACGATTAATAGCAGGAGCTTCTTCTCACTCCGCGAGGAGCTTGCGGGCGGCGTGGACGAGCGCGTCGCGGGCTCCGCCGTGGGCGATCGCGCGCAGCTCGTTCTTCGGGAGCCCCGGGAGGAGCCGGAGCGCCACCGGCGGGGGCGCCGCCGGGTTGCGCACGATCGCCGTCCGCAGCCGCACGTCGTTCACCCACGTCGCGACGCCCGCCATCAGCTCGAACGCTTCCGGCGCGAGCGTCGGCAGCTTCGCCGCGAAGATCACCTCGTCGAGGGTGATGCGCGGATTCTTCAGAACGTGGACGTGGAGGGTCTTGTTCGAGTCCTTCAGGAGCGCGAGCCGCTCCTCCCGCTCGCCGGCGCGGGCGAGCTGAATCTTCTCCGCCAGCCGCAGCCGCGCGACGCGGTCGGCGACCGTCCCCTCCGGGGGCGGGGTCGGCGAAGCCTCGGTCGAGGCCGCCTGAAGGGGCGCCGCCGCCGTCGTTTGCCCGGAGCGCAGCCGCTCGGCGGCAGCGGTGATTTCCGGCGGGAGCGCCTCGATGCGCACCGAGGTCCCGATGCGGCCGACCCGCTCGACGGTTCCCTCCACCGTTCCGAGGAGCGCGTCGCCCAGCACGAGGTCGATTTCACACCGCGTGACGCCCGGCTCCGGTTGCGAGCCGCGGACGATCAGCCCGCCGTTCGACAGCTCCACCTCGAAGGCTTCGAGGAACGCTTGCGGGGTCGGGTAGATGGAGCGGCAACGCCACATGCGGGGCGGGACCCTACCTCAGGAACCGGCGAGCGCCCGGGCGGCGTCCCCCGGAAGTCGCCCCGAAAACTACGGAGACGAGACCGCAGCCGGCGAGCGGCAGCGGTCTACCAGCTCTGCCGGATCAGCGCCCGGAAATCGTCGGCGCCGCAGGGTCGCGGGTTGGTCTGGTGACGCGCGTCCTCCAGCGCCTTGCCGACCAGCGCCGGAATCATCTCCTCGCGCACCCCGTGCTGCGAGAGCCCGCCGCTCAGGCCGATGTCCTCCTTGAGGCCCCTCACCAGCTCCACC
The DNA here is from genome assembly GCA_021787845.1 of Myxococcales bacterium. GTDB lineage: Bacteria > Myxococcota > Myxococcia > Myxococcales > JAJYLH01 > JAJYLH01. Next base: position 4,016 of record JAJYLH010000025.1, read on the forward strand.
ACCGCCGCCGCCCGCTCGACCGCCGAGGCCCGCGCGTCGAACCCCAGCGCCACCGCCAGGTCCGCCAGCCGCTCCTGCGCCTGGTCGCGGTTGAACGCCAGCACCGCCGGGAGCACCAGCGCGTTCGCGTGCCCGTGGTGCATCCCCGCGACCGCGGTGAGCGCCTGCGCCAAGGAGTGCGCCGCCCCCAAGCCCTTCTGCATCGCGATGGCGCCCATGCTCGACGCGAGCAGCATCTCTTCCCGCGCTTGCAGGTCGTTCTGCCCGTCCTTCACCGCCCGCCGGAGGAACCGGGCGACCCGCGCGGTGCCCCCGAGCGCCATCGCGTCCGCGAACGGATGGTTCCTGAGAGCGATGTAGCTCTCCAGGTTGTGGGCGAGCGCGTCCATCCCGGTCGCCGCGGTGATGAAGGGCGGCAAGCCTTGCGTCAGCTCCGGGTCGAGCAGCGCCGCCTTCGCCAAGAGGTGCGGCGAGAAGAGCGTGGTCTTGCGCCGGGTGTCGTCGAGGAGGATGACGCTCGTGCGCGCGACCTCGCTCCCGGTGCCGGCGGTGGTGGGGATGGCGACGAGCGGCGGCAGGTGGGCGGTGACGTGCTGCTCGCCGCCCTGGGTCTCGTCGTAGCGGGAAATCGGCGGCGGGTGGTGGGTCATCAGCGCGATCGCCTTGGCGGCGTCGAGGGGGCTGCCGCCGCCCAAGCCGACGATGGCGTCGCAGCCGGCCGACCGGTACGCCTCGACACCTTCCCAGACGTTCTTCTCCACCGGGTTCGAGTCGACCCGCTCGAAGACCTGGAAGCGCGCCCCGGCGCTCTCCAGCACCTGGGCCACGGTCCTGGCGATGCCAGCGCCGACGACCCCGCGGTCGACCACGACGAGCGGCCGCTTCGCCCCGACGTTCTCGAGCTCGGCCGGCAGCTCCCGCACGCAGCCCGCGCCGAACAGCACCCGCGTCGGGAAGCTCATCAGGTGCGACATCCGTTCCTCCTCGAAGCTCGGCCAGGCTCCCGCGAGGAACCCGCTCCTCCTCGGCTTTCGTCGAGGGAGCCCGAGCCGCCGAAGCTGGCACGCCTTTCGCGGACGCCGCAAGCGTTCGAGGACCGGGATGGGCCGCGCGTCCGGCTTTCCGTTCGCTCGCGGCGCGTGTCGAGGCACGATCGGGCGAGGCGGCCGCCCCCGCGTATCGACGGTCGCGCGGGCGTGGTTCAGAAGATCGAGAGTGCTGCCGACCTGGGAATCGGCTGCGGGCTGGCGAACCCGGTCCGAACGAGGCATTGCGGATGGAACATCGGATCTTGCTGGTCGACGACGAGCCGGCGAACCTGCACCTGCTGGAGAAGATGCTCGCGCCGACCGGGTGGCGCACCGCGCTCGCGAAGGACGGGCGGGAAGCGCTGGCGCTCGCGGACAAGACCCCGTTCGATCTGGTGCTGCTCGACGTGCGGATGCCGGACCTGGACGGCATCGACGTCCTCACCCACCTGCGGGCGCGGCCCGACTGGGTGCCGGTGATTCTCGTCACCGCGTCGAACACCCGCGAGGACCGCATCCGCGGCGCGGAGGCCGGCGCCGACGATTTCCTGGAGAAGCCGATCGACCTGCCGGTGCTGCTCGCGCGGGTGCGCACGCTCTTGAAGCTCAAGGAAACGCGCGAGCAGCTCGCCCAGCGCCACCAGGCGCTCCAGCGGACCTTGGAGCGCGAGCAGGAGCTGACCGGGTTCATCGCCCACGACCTGAAGAACCCGCTGGCGGTGATGGCGACCAACATCGCTTTCGTAAAGCGGCAGCTCGCCCCGGGCTCGACGGCAGCGGAAGCGCTCGGCGACGCCGCCGACGCGGCTCAGCAGATGCTGCGGCTCATCGACAGCCTTCTCGCCGTGCGCAACGACGACCATCTCGCCCCGCTGGTCGACCGGGTGGTGCTGGAGCGCCTCCTGGACGAGCTGTGCCACGCCCACCGGCGGGAGGCGGACGAGCGCGGCGTCGCGCTCGACCACGGGGTGGCGCCGGGCCTCGAGCTGAACGCGGACGGCTTCCTCTTGCGGCGCGTGTTGGACAACCTCGTCGAGAACGCGCTGCGCTACACGCCGGCGGGCGGCCGGATCCGGGTCGCCGCCAAAAGGGGAGCGGGACCGGTCCTGACTGTTTCGAACAGTGGGACGCCGATTCCGCCGGAGCATCGGGAGCGCATCTTCGACAAGTTCGCGCGGCTCGACCCGACCGAGCACCGCGCGGGCCGTGGCCTCGGGCTCTATTTCGCGCGGCGGGTGGTCGAGGCCCACGGCGGCACCATCCGGGTGGTCGAGGACCCCGAGTGGCCGACCCGGTTCGTCATCGAGCTGCCGGCGAGCGCCGAGGCCGCGCCATGAGCGCCCGCTGGCAGCTCGTGCTCACCGCCCTGGCGGTGGCGATGCTCGTCCACCTGCGTTCGAGCTTCGATCAGCACGAAATGGAGCGCGTCATGCGCGAGCAGAGCGCGCAGGCGGAACGCGGGCTCGCCATCGGCGAGGCGCTCAACGACGTCGCCCTGCACGCCCTCGACCTCGAGGCCGGCCTTCACGGATGGCTCGCGACCGGGCAGCGCTCGTTTCGCGAGTCGTGGGATCGGGACCGCGCCACGGTGGACTCGGACCTGGACCGGCTCTCCCGGGTCGAACGGAGCGACCCCCAGTCGGCCGCGCTGGTCCACGAGGTGCGCTCGCAGCTTTCGGCCTGGATGAGCGGGGTGGCAGCGCCGCTGCTCACCATGAAGCCGGCGGAGCCCGAGTCTCCGGCGACGCTCGCGCTGCAGCTCGAAGGCAAGCGCGAGATGGATGCCGTGCGCGACGCCATCGCGCGCCTGCGCGCACACCTTCGCGCCCAGCACGCCGACGCGCACCGGGCGGCGCTCGCCGTCCTCGCGACCCAGAAACGGCACCGGACCGAAACCGAGCTCGGGGTCCTCGCCGCCATCGTCCTCGCGTTCGCCGGTGTCACCCTCACGCTCGACCGGCCCCTCGCCAAGCTCGCCCGCCTCGCCACCCGCCGCGACCTGCCCGCGCTGCGCGACGTGAAGCTCCACGCGACGACCGAAGTGCGGCGCCTCGCGAAGGCGCTCAACGGCCTCGCCGAGCGGGTCCTCAGCCTGGAGAAGTACGGCGAGCGGCTCCTCGACCTGCGCGCCCTCATCTCGTCGACCGCGAGCGCCCCGGAGCTCGGCGAAAAGGGGCTGTCGCTCATCGCCACCGCTCACGCGGCCCGGGCCGGAGTCCTGTGGGTCGCGCCGAGCGACAGCGCTGCCCTGAAGCGGTTGGCCGTGTTCGGCCTGGATGCCGCGCGCCTGCCCGACTCGCCGCCGCCGGCGGTGCTCGACGCGCAAGCGAGCGGACGCGCGACGCGCCTGACGAGCGCAACGCCAGACCATCTGACCGTGCAGGGCACCTTCGCCGACGTCGCGCCGCGGGTCGTGCTCATCGCGCCGGTGGTGGCGGCTCCCTCCCATCGGGTGGTGGGCGTCGTCGAGCTGTCGAGCGCGGATCCGCAAGGCTTTCCCGACGACCTCTCCGGCGAGCTGTCGAGCCTCGCGATGTCGCTGGAGAAAGCGCTCGCGACCGAGGAGATCGAGCGGCTGGGGCGGGTCATCGCGGACGAGCGGGCGCAGCTCAGGTCGATCTTCCACGCCCTCCCGGACGGCCTCGTGCTCCAGGGACCCGACCGGCGCATCGAGCGGGCCAACCCGGCGGCCGAGGCGCTCCTGGGCCCGCTGAGGGGGGGAAGCGTCGACGATTTGTGGAAGCGCTTGCGGGTCACGGGAGGGCAGTTGGAAGCCAGAGAGCCCTCGCAGCTCGAGAGCGGTTCGGTCCACCTGCGGGTCGACGCGCCGGCGGGACAGTCCCGGCTGATGCACGTGGTCTACGCGCCGGTGACGCGCGCCGACGGCAGCCGCAGCGGCCAGTTGATCGCCTCGATTCGGGACGAGACCGAGGACGCGAGGCTGCGCGAGCGGGTCACCGCCCAGAACGAGGAGCTCCAGGCGCAGAACGAGGAGCTGCGCGCGCAGGAAGAGGAGCTTCGGGCGCAGTCGGTCGAGCTCGCCCGCGCGTCCAACGCGAAGAGCGATTTTCTCGCGACCATGTCGCACGAGCTGCGGACGCCCCTGAACGCCATCCTCGGCTTCTCCGAGCTCTTGCTCTCGAACCCGGGCGCCGGCGACCAGGCGCGGGGGGCGCTCGCCGACATCCACGCGGCGGGGCAGCAGCTCCTGCTCCTCATCAACGAGGTGCTCGACCTCTCGAAGATCGAGTCGGGACGGCTGGACTTGCATCCCGCGGTCGTCCGCCTTTGCGAGCCCGCCTCGCAGGCGCTCGCCTTCGTCGCGCCGGCCGCGCAGAAGAAGCGCCTCGCGATGGAGTCCAGCATCGCTCCCGAGCTGTTCGTCGAAGGCGACCCCGACCGGCTCCGGCAGGTGCTGACGAACCTGCTCTCCAACGCGGTCAAGTTCACGCCCGACGGCGGTCGGGTCGCGCTGACGGGGGTCCCCGAGGGGGAGCGGCTGCGCGTGTCGGTCCAGGATAGCGGCATCGGTATCGGCAAGGAGCAGCAGTCCCGCCTCTTCGAACCGTTCACGCAGCTCGAGACTGGTACCGCACGGCATTACGGCGGGACGGGCCTCGGGCTCGCCATCTCGCGGCGGCTGGTTCGCGCGATGGGCGGGGAGATCGGCGTCGAGAGCGAACGGGGCCAGGGCTCGACGTTCTTCTTCACGCTCCCTTGGGCGTCCGCCCCGAGCGAGCCGGCCGGCCATTCGGCGCCCGCGACCGGCGCGGGCGATCGCATGTCCGCGCTGCCATCGGGAGAGCCGTCACGGGGGCGCCCGCGGCTGCTTCTGGTCGAGGACGAGGAGCCGGCCCGCCGGATGGTGGCGACCAGCCTTTCGGCGGCCGGGTTCGAGGTGGAAGAGGCCGCCAGCGGCGAGGACGCGCTCTTGGCGTTCGAACGCTCCCCGCCAGCGGTGCTGCTGGTCGACCTGGGCTTGCCGGGCCTGGGCGGGCGCGAGCTCATCGAGGGGGTGCGAGCGACAGGGCGCGGCCGGGCGGTGTCGGTGGTGGTGCTGACCGGCCAGGACCTGGAGGGCGAGGAGCGGGTCTCGCTCGAACGGCTCGCCGACCTGGTGGTGCAGAAGGGCGCGGTGTCGCGGGCGGACTTCGTCGAACGGCTGCGCCGGCTTTCGCAGGAGGGCAGGAGCGGTCCCAAGCGGCTCGCGATCCTGGTGGTCGACGACAGCGCGCAGAACCGCCGGGTCGAGCGGGCGATGCTGGAGGCGCTGGGGCTCGAAGTGCGGGAGGCTGGCGGGGCCCAGGAGGCCCTCGAGCTGGCGGCAGCCGAGCCGCCCGACGCGATTCTGATGGATCTGGAGATGCCGGGGACCGACGGGTTCGAGGCGACGCGGCGGCTGAAGAGCGACCCGCGCACGTCCGAGGTCCCGGTGATCGCGGTCAGCGCGCACGTCTTGGAGCGCGATGCCGGCCGGGCGCGGGAGGCGGGGTGCGTCGCGTTCGTCGCGAAACCGGTCGCGCGCCAGCAGCTCGCCCTCGCGGTGGAGGAGGCGATGAGGAGCCGGAGCGCGCCGGCGAGGACCGGCTGAAGACCGGGCCGGACGCGCGACGGTTCCTCCGCGCCGCCGTCAGCGCCGGGCCCACACGCCCGCTTCGGACTCGAGCCGCACGAGCCGTTCGACCGGCCCGCGCGGGCTTTCCGACTCGTCGAGGAGGAGGAGCCCTCCCGGCTCGCACGCGCGGACCAGCGCCTGGCTCAAGCGCTCCTGGGCCTCAGGACCGAGGTAGATCAGCAGGTTGCGGCAGGAGATGAGGTCGAACGACGCGAGCACCGCGGCGGGTGGCGTCGGGTGGACCGGATCGAGCGCGTCGTGGCGGACGAAACGTACCTGGCGCGCGAGCGCGGGCGTGACGCGCGCGCGCCCGCCCGCCCGCGCGAGAAAGCGGGCCGCGAGCTCCGCCGGGACTTCGGCAGCGCTTTCGGGTGGTATCAGCCCTGACGCCCCCCGTGCGAGGGCCTCGCCGTCGACGTCGCTCGCGAGCACCTCGAAGTCGAGCCCGGTCCCGGCCGCGCCGCGCGCCTCCTCCAGGCACATCGCGACCGACCACGCCTCTTCCCCGGTCGCGCAGGCGGGCACCCAGGCCCGCAGCGTGTGGCCACCTTCTCGTCGCCGCCGGGCGGCCAGCTCGGGCAGCGCCCGCTCGCGCAGGAGGGCGAACGTCCGCGCGCCCCGGAACATCCCCGTCGTCTGGATCAAGAGAGCCGAGCGTAACCGCTGCACTTCCCCGGGATCGGTTCCGAGGAGCTTCAGGTAGTCCTCGAGGCTGGCGGCCTCCCGCATCCGGGCGCGATGCTCGACGCGCCGCCGGAGCACGGTCCGCTTGTACGCGGGAAAGTCGATGCCGGTCGCGCGCTGGGCGAGCGCCAGAATCTCCTCCAGCGCCGCCGGCGTGCCCACACCCCAAGGAAGCGGCTCGCTCATCGCGGTCGGTGGTTCCCGGCGGCGGGCGGAGGAGCCGTCGGCGAACCTTCTCGTCGAACGCGATGCTAGCGCCGCCCATCGTGCCGCGGCGTCCTGCCCGTTTGCGTCGCGGCGCCCAACGGAGCTAGAACCCGCGACCTTGAGCGGAATCACGGGCGGCTTCCGCTGGTTCTCTTTCGCCTGGCGCAAGACCGTTCTTTCGGGGCGCCGCTCGGCCGACCGCTTTCGCTCCCTCTCTCAGGGGACAGGGTTCAAAACGATGAAGCTCAACAGGTTCGCGGGCAAGCTCCTGGTCCTCCCCCTCGCCGCGGTGGCGGCCCTCTCGGGGTGCGGCAAGACCTCGACACCGGCGCCGACCTCCGGCAGCGCTCCTGCCACCACCCCGAACAGCCCGGTGGTCGCCCGGGTCGGCGACTCGGTCATCACCGCCGCCGAGCTGCGCCGCAAGCTCGGCGAGCAAAGCCCGTACCTGCAGGCGCGCTACGAACAGATGAAGAACAAGAAGGAGTTCTTGGACAACCTCATCCGCTTCGAGCTCCTGGCGCAGGACGCGAAGAAGCGCGGCATCGACCGGGAGCCGAAGGTCCAGGACGAAATCAACAAGGTGCTGGTCAGCCAGCTCACGAGCGAGATGTTCGACGCGAGCCAGGAGCACGACACCGACGCGCAGCTCAAGGCGTACTACGACCAGCACATCGCCGAGTTCCACCAGCCGGCGCGCATCCGCGCCCGGCAGATCTTCCTCGCCGCGCCGGCCGCCGACCGCGCCGCGCGCGCCCGGGCCAAGCGGCAGATCGCCTCGTTCCTCGCGAAGCTCAAGACCAACCAGCTCGAGGCGAGCCCGCAAAGCCCGCGGCACGACGACTACCAGCCGACGATGTTCCAGGACCTCGCCCGCCGGTTCTCGGACGACCCGATGACCAAGGGCCAGGGCGGCGACATGCTCTACCTGTCGCAGGCGGACATGGCGAGCCACTATTCGCAGCCCTTCGCGGACGCGGTTTTCGCGCTCGACGAAGAGCAGCCGCTCAGCGGGGTCATCGCCGACGAAAAGGGCTACCACCTCGCGCTCTTGACCCAGCGGCAGCTCGCGGTCGACCTCCCGTTCGACAAGCCCGAGGTGAAGCGGACGATTCACGCGCGGCTCGCCTGGCAGCACCGGATGGACGCGTTCAACCAGTACATGGCGAAGCTCAAGGCCGACGCGCACATCCAGGTCGACGAGAAGGTGCTGGCGAGCGTGGAGCCGCCAGCGCCGGGCAATCCGCCTCCGAACACCGGCGGGCTGGTGCCGCCGCCGGTCCCGCCGCGCGCGCGGGTCGTGATTCCCGCGAAGGCGCCGGTGGTGCATTAGGGCGGGCGTCGACCGGCCGCGACGCGGCTCGACCGATGACCGCGCGCCCCCTTGTTTCGGGGCCGGGGAACGCTTACGCCTTCGAGCCGGATTCTGCGCCTTGGCGGAGGCTTTCGTGGCACTGGGTGGCGAGCGGCGGAAGCGACGGGCCAGGCGGCCGGCCTCGATGGCCCTGGCAGCGCTTCTACTCATCGGGAGCGGTTGTACCAGGCGTACGCCCTTGCCTCCGGCGGTCGCCTACATCGGCCAGCAGCCGATTCGGGCGCCGGAGCTGAAGGCGGAGCTCGACCGGGTGCGGCGCGCCTTGGTTCCCCGGCGCGACCCGAGCGAGCCTTCGGTCGCCCCGGGCGAGCAGGCGCTCCAGGTGCTCCGGCGGACGGTGCTCGACGACCTGATCGACCGGCGGCTCCTCCTCCAGCAGGCGAAGAAGGCGGGCATCACCGTCAGCGCCGAGGAGGTGCGCAACGCCCTTGCGGCACGGCAGCCGCCCAGCGCCGACGGGGGTGTCGCGCCGGGGGTGCCGGAGAACAGCCCGCTGTGGGCGAGGACCCGCGACCAGCTCGTCATCGACCGGTTCCTGGTTCGCGAGGTGGCGGCGCGGGTGGCGGTCTCGCCGCAGGAGGAGCAGGCGTATTACGACGCTCACCAGGACCGGTTCAGCCGGCCGGAAGAGGTGCGGTGCTCCGAGATCCTGGTGCCCCGGCGGGAGGACGCGCAGGCGCTCAAGGTGCAGCTCGCGCGGGGGGCGGACTTCGCGAAGCTGGCGCGGGAGCAGTCGGTCGCGGTGGACCGGGCCGAGGGCGGGGACCTCGGCTGGTTCGGCCGCGGTGAGATGCCGCCGCCGCTCGAGAACGGGTGCTTCGGGCTCAAGAAAGGGCAGACGAGCGGCATCGTGCAGAGCCCCTACGGCTACCACCTGTTCAAGCTCGTCGACCGGCGCGCGGCGCAGAAGCTTTCGTTCCCCGAGGTCGAGGAGCAGATCAACCTCCTGCTCACCCGCCGGAAAGTCGCCCGGGCCGAGCGCGATTACATCGAGAAGCTGCGGACGGAGCAGGACGTGTCCCTGGTCGAGGCGGAAATCGACAAGGTTCGTTAAAAAGGATAATCGCATGCGACGCGCGAGGGCGCTCATCGGATCGCTGCTGGCTCTTCTGGTCTTCGCCGCGGTGCCGGCGGACGCGACGATCGTGGACGGGATCGCGGCGGTGGTGAACGGACAGGTCATCACCTTGAGCGACCTCGCCGAGCGGGTGGGCCCGAAGCTGCCGCCGGCGGACGCGACCGGGGACGAGAAGACGCTGCGCCACGAGCTGCTCCAGTCGGCGCTGGACGACGCCATCGACGAAAAGCTGCTCGATCACGAGGCGAAGGCGGAGGGTTTCGTCCCGACCGAGGCGGAGATCGACAGCGCGGTCGAGGACGTGCAGAACGCGAACCACATCGACCAGGCGACGCTGGTGAAGGCCCTCGCCCAGCAGGGGCTGTCGATGGCCCGCTACCGCCAGATGCTCAAGGCGCAGCTCGAGCGGATGAAGCTCATCTCCGAGAAGATCAAGAACACCGTCACCGTGAGCGACGACGAGGTGAAGGCCCGGTACGAGAAGCTCGCCGCCGCGATGCCGGCGAAGAAGGAGGTCCACGCGCGGGACATCTACCTGCCGGCGGGAAAGGACCCGGCGGCGACGAAGAAGGCGCTGGAGGCGGCGCGGGCGCGCATCGAGGCGGGGACGCCGTTTCCCGAGGTGGCGAAAGGGATGGGCGGGCCGCTCGCCGCGAGCGGTGGCGACCTCGGTTGGTTCTCGAAAGGGATGATGCTGCCGGCGCTGGAGAAGGTGGCGTTCTCGCTCGAGCCGGGAGAGGTGAGCCAGGTCTTCCAAGCGGGCGGCGGCTATCACCTGTTGAAGGTGGAGGGGGTCCGGAGCAAGGGAGGAGCGCAGCCGCTCTCCGAGGCGCGGGCGCAGATTCGGCAGCAGATTCTGCAGGAGAAGCTGGAAAAGGCGACCAATGCCTACCTCGCGAGCCTGCGGCAGAACGCCGACATCCAGATTCTCTTCAAGTGACGGCCGAGCATTGAAGAGAGCGGGGCCGCAGATTCTGCCGCGTTATTGGCAGTACGGCGTCGGCGGCTCGCCCGGACCGTAGCACAAGCAGTAGACCCCGGGACCGGTATAGGCACAGTAGTAGCCTTGGCTCGGCAGCCAGCAGCAACTTCCGCCGCCGCCGACCCAGCTACACCACGTCGAGCCCGAGATGGACCCGCCTCCGCAGCTCGTCTGGCAGGTACCATTGTAGCAGAGGCCGCCAGGGCAGGAGCTGTAGTTGGACTTGTTCGTGTAGCTGCACACGCCTCCAGAGCAATGGCCCACGGTGCAGCCGTTGGTGTTGTTGCAGTCCGCGTCGGTGGTGCACTGGGGAGAGCAGCGCGCCTTGCAATAGGACCCAGCGCAGCTTGCCGAGCCGCCGTAGCCAAAGCACGTCTGAGAGTAGCAACTTTGGGACTGGGTTTGGACGCTGGCCTGGCAACCGCCACCGGAGCAGGAGTAGGAGGTGACTGAACGAGTCTGTGGCCATGCACAGGTGCAGTCGTCGCTGTGCGTTGGACAGACGCCCGTCCAACGGCCGTATTGCGTGCTTCCGCAGCTCCACCCGTTGGTGTTGCGCGAGCAACTCTCCGTCGGGTAGCCGTAGCTCGTGCCGCAGGTTCCACCGGAGCAGGTGTGCGTTTCCGCGTAACACGTTTGCGTGCCGGTCTCGCCGCAGGTGCCACTGAAGCCTCCGCATCCGTAACAGTACAAGTTCTGTGTGCTCGCGCAGGTCGTCCCGTTGGTGTTGCGCGAACAGCTCTGCGTCTGCCAGGAGGTGCTCCCACTACAGCTTCCGCCGGAGCAGGAGTAGTTGACGACGAGGCACGACTGCGTTCCCGACTCCCCGCAGGTGCCGCTGAAGCCGCCGCACGAGTTACAGAAGATGGTCTGACTCGAACCACAGCTCGTCCCGTTGGTGTTGCGCGAGCAGCTCTGCGATTGGTACCCAGTGCTCGCGTTGCAACTGCTGCCGCCGGAACAAGCGTACGTCGTCACCGAGCGCGACTGTGTTCCGCTCTCGCCGCAAGTGCCGTTGAAGCCACCGCACGAGCTCCAGCTTCCGTACTGGGTGGACCCGCAGCTCGTCCCCGACGGAAGGTAGGCCGGGGCCGGGCAGTAGATGCTCGACCCGTTGCAGTACTCGTTCTCGCCGCAGGGGCCGGCCTTCGAATAACAGAGACCGCCCGAATTGGCGGCGACGCAAACGCCGGAGCCCCACTGGCCGCAGGAGTTGCAAGTCACTTTGACGACGCCGCAACCGCCCGTCCCGCAGGGCGTGGGATAGATGACCGTTCCCGGGGTGCAGACCGGAGAGTTCGGGCAGGAGCAGCTTTCCCAGCCGCAGGAGCCGGAGCAGGTCTCGGTTCCGTAGGTGTTGCAGGACCGCGTCGCGCCCGGCGAGCAGACCCCTTGGCTGGTGCAAGCGCCTGCCGATCCCCACTGGCCGCAGGCGTCGCAAGTCTCGATGGCCGTGCCGCAGTTCCCGCAACCGACATTCCGGCGGCTGCCGGGAATGCAAACGGATCCGCCGCCGCACGAGCAGCCGCCCCAAGTGCAAGAGTTGGTGCAGGTCTGGCTACCATACTTGTTGCAGCTCTCGGTGCTTCCCGGAAAGCAGACGCCTTGCCCGTTGCAGCTCCCGCTCGACCACTGGCAGCTCGCCGAGCAGGTGTCGGTTTCCGACCCGCAGTTGCCGCAGGACTCGCTCTTCGTCGTGCTGGGCGTGCAAACGCCTTGTCCGGAGCAGCTTCCGTTCGACCACTGACAGCTCGCCGAGCAGGTGTCGGTCTGCGAGCCGCAGTTTCCACAGCCCTCGCTCCGTGTCGCCCCGGGCGAGCAGACGCCTTGCCCGTTGCAGCTCCCGCTCGACCACTGGCAGCTCGACGAGCAGGTGTCGGTCTCCGATCCGCAGTTGCCGCAGGACTCGCTCTTCGTCGCGGTGGGCGTGCAGACGCCCTGTCCGGCGCAGCTTCCGTTCGACCACTGGCAGCTCGACGAGCAGGTGTCGGTCTCCGACCCGCAGTTGCCGCAGGCCTCGCTCTTCGTCGCGCCCGGCGAGCAGACCCCTTGGCTGGTGCAAGCGCCTGCCGAGCCCCACTGGCCGCAGGCATCGCATGTCTCGATGGCCGTGCCGCAGTTCCCGCAACCGACATTCCGCGTGCTCCCCGGGGCGCAGACCGGGGCGCTGCCACACGAACAGTTTTCCCAGGCGCACGAGCTGGAGCAGGACTGCGTCCCGTACGTGTTGCAGGCTTGCGTCGCGCCCGGCGAGCAACCCCGATGGGTGCTGGCGGGGCAGGTGGCGCTGGAACCCGTGCAGTAGGACGCGTTGGTGCAGGTGGTCGCTGCCTGGCACAGACTGCCCGCCGGGTCGTCCTGATTGGGCGGACACGCCGCGCTCGAGCCGGTGCAGTAGGCATCTTTCTGGCAGCTTCCCGCGCTCGGCCGGCAGAGGGTGGTGGCTGGCTTGTCCGTCTTCGTTGGACAGTAGGCGCTCGAGCCGGTGCAGGTCGCGTTGTTCTCGCAGACATCCGAAGCGGAGGCGCACACGGTGCCCGCCGCGACGTACTGGCTCGCCGGGCAGGCCGCGCTCGCTCCCGTGCAGTAGGCGTCGTACTGGCAGCTTCCCAAGGCCGAGCGACACTTGTACGAGGCCGCCCGGTAGGCGTTCGCCGGACAGGTGGTGCTCGAGCCGTTGCAGGTCGCCGCGAGTTGGCAAGGACCCGCCGAGGCGCGGCAGACGGTTCCACCGGTCACCGCCCGGCACGCGCCGGGGCTCCACTGCCCGCAGGAATCGCAGGTGTCGGTCTCCGTCCCGCAGCCCGAGCCGCAGGAGAGGGTCCGGCGGGCGCCCGGGACGCAGACGGACCCGCCGCCGCACGGGCACGCTCCCCAGGTGCAGAAGCTGGTGCAGGTCTGATTACCATATTTGTTGCAGGCCTGTGTCGCGCCCGGTGTGCAGACGCCCTGGCCGGTGCAGCTTCCGTTCGACCACTGGCAGCTCGACGAGCAGGTGTCGGTCTCCGATCCGCAGTTGCCGCAGGACTCGCTCTTCGTCGCGGTGGGCGCGCAGACGCCCTGCCCGGCGCAGCTTCCGTTCGACCACTGGCAGCTCGACGAGCAGGTGTCGGTCTCCGACCCGCAGTTGCCGCAGGCCTCGCTCTTCGTCGCGCCCGGCGAGCAGACTCCTTGGTTGGTGCAAGCGCCTGCCGAGCCCCACTGGCCGCAGGCATCGCATGTCTCGATGGCCGTACCGCAGTTCCCGCAACCGACATTCCGGGTGCTCCCCGGCGCGCAGACCGGAGCCTGACTGCACGAGCAGCTTCCCCACTTGCAAGCGCTGGAGCAGGTCTGAGAACCGTAGGTGTTGCACGCCTGGGTCGTGGTCGGCTGGCAGCCTTGCCCGAGGCAGCTTCCCCACTGGCAAGAGTTGTTGCACGTTTCGGTGCCGCAGTTTCCGCAAGCCTGCGTCTGTGTGGGTATACAGACCCCTTGTCCGTTGCAAGCGCCGTTGCGCAGGTTCGCATACAGGACGTAGGCGTCGCACGTGACTGGCGCCCCGGCGACCCGGAGGACCTGAACGTTCCAGTGGCCTCCCGGCGGCGCGGCGTCTGGCTCCGTCACGGATGCCATCGGCCCTCCGACGAGGTGCCACTGACCGTCGTAGACCTCGACCTGGAACTCGGGCTTCGACGTTCCGCTGACCATCACCATCGGGTTCTGCGAGAAGCCGAAGTTCAAGCGCCAGTCACCGTTCGCGGTGGCAGAGACCGAATACCAGTCGCTCAGTCCCGCGGCCGGCAGCTTTCCGGGTTGGCTGCTGACCGTTGCGCCCAGGCTCAGCGAACCCAGATTCGTCGGGGAGCTCGGGTGCCCGCTGCTGGTCACCGAGGCGTCGTCCTGGCACTCGCAGCCGTCCGCGAACTGCTTGTCGACGTCGTACCACCCGGAGTCGCAGGAGGAGACGACACACTTCGCGCTCTGGCAGAGCGTGCCCGACGCGTTGGGCGCGGAGCCGCAGATGACGTTCGCCGGGTTGTCGATCTGCCCGTCGCAGTCGTCGTCCTGGCCGTCGCACACCTCCTTCTTGGGAAGCTGCTCGCCTTGACACGAGCCCCAGGACGCGGTTCCGGGATACGGCGGCGGGCTCGTGGTGTAGGTCCCGTTTCCGTTGTTGATCGACGGCGTGATCTTGACGAACGCCGCGTCGCAGCTCTGGCTGCCGCCGTGGCAGATGCCGACCCCATCGGTTCCCGTCTTTCCGGTGTAGCAGTACTGGGTGAGCGTGTCGTTCGCGCTCGTCCCCGGCGCGTTGTCGACGTAGCCATCGCAGTCGTCATCGACCCCGTTGCAGACCTCGGGCTCGGAGAGCGCCACGTCCGGCACGCAGGACTGGCTCTTGCCGGCGATGCAGTTTTGCCCTTGCACCGTGCATCGCCCGAAGCCGCAGGTCGTTTGCCCCAGCCCCTCGTCGATCTGTCCGTTGCAGTTGTTGTCGGTCCCATCGCAGACCTCGGGGGTGGGGGCGACATAGTCGTGGCAGCTCTGGTAGGAGCTGACGCCGGACCCCGAGGTCGCGTTGCAGTACTGGACGCCGTCCTTGCAGTCTCCGACACCCCTGTCGCCAACCGGCAGCGTACCAGGCCAGCACGCGAGCTTCAGGGTGTCGTTCGCCTTCGTTCCCGGCACGTTGTCGACGTAGCCATCGCAGTCGTTGTCGAAGCCGTCGCACACGTCCGGGCTCGGCTCGACGTCGGGCGTGGTCACCGTCCATGTCGCCTTCCCGCTGCCCAAAGTCGCGGTGCACGCCTGCACCCCCGGCTTGCAGACGCCGACGTTCTCGGTGCCGTTCGGACCCTGATAGTAGGGCCGGGTCAGGCTGTCGGGCTGCATCGATTGGACGACGCCGTTGATTTCCTGGTTGTCCACCACCCCGTCGCAGTTGTTGTCGAGGCCGTCGCAGATCTCCGCCGTCTTCTTCGCGACGTCCCCGGCGGGAGGACACACGTTCGGCTGGTCGTTGGCGGCGACCGCGATGCCGTTCGAACCGGTGTCGCACGGCAGCGCCGTCGCCTGGCCGTCGGCCGAGAGCGGTGCCGTCCCGCAGGTGCACTTCGGCAGGGTTTCCCGGCACACGCCGAGGCCGCAGGTCGAGTAGCCGATGCCGGGGCCGTTCGGGTCGTCGGTCAGCTCGTCGATCTGCCCGTCGCAGTCGTCGTCTCTGTTGTCGCAGACCTCGTTCGTCTTCTTGGCGGCGTCGCCGTAGACCGTGACGTTCGGGCCGCCGGTGTAGCTCTTGACCACCGTCGCATGGCAGCCCGCCGTCCCGGGCGCGCAGCCGACGCAGCTCTGCTCGACTCCGGAGATGCAGTTGGCGAAGGTCGTCCGGCAGACGCCGTTCCCACACTGGGTCTGCCCCAAGCCATGGAAATGCCATGCCTGCAGCCAGGACGGCGTCGGGTCGGCGATCTCGTCGACGATGCCGTCGCAATCGTTGTCCACGAGATCGCATTTCTCTTGCGCTGGAAGCTTCGCGGTGCAATCGGGCGCGTCGTAGCCCGGCGGCGGGTTCGTCGAGTCGACGTAGCCGCCGGTCGCGTTGTAGTACGCCACCTGGTCGAAGCAAACGGGCTCGCTCGAGCCGGGTTGCGGCTGCGCGTCGCAGTGGACCAACTGCCCAAAGGAATTGCACTGCCGGGCCTCTAGCGCGCACGCGCCCACCCCGCACGGAATCGGCTTGTTGATCCAGTGGCCGCTGTTCGGCGGGTACTGGACCATGTCGCAGCCGTCGTCGAGCGTCATCGCGAAGTTCAGGTCCCGCTTGTCCTGCGTGAAGGCCGGAGTCGTGTAGTCGAGGGGATTCAGTCGGATCAACCGCTCTTGGCGCAGGAAGCCCGCCAACCGGTCCCTGCCGCCCACCGGGTCCTGATACACGGTCCCGTCGTCCTCGGCCGCGAGGCCCACCGACATCGGCTCGTTGACCGTCCCCTGGCCGGGCGGAATGTAGAAGTCCAGCGAATACGCCGTCTTCGCCGTCAGCGCCCCGCCCGGCACGCCTTCGAGATGGAAGAAGTGCGCCGTCACCCGGTAGTCCGCTCCCACCGGCATCGAGTCGGCGTCGAGCCCGAAATACCCGAGCGGAATCGCCTGCGAATCGAGCCCGCTCAGGGTGAACACCGTCGGGTCGACCTCCCCCTGGCGCAGCACGAAGATGTACACCCCCATCACCGGGTCCCCGGCGGGCACGTCGAAGAGCCGCTTCACGGTGAACGTCAGGCTGCCGGGCTGCCGCTGGAGCATCCCGCTCGGGTACGCGCTCGTCTCGAACGTCTGCGCGACCTGCTTCTCGATGCGGTCGTCGTTGCCGCCGCCGGTCACGACGAAGTAGGCGCTGTCGACCAGGTGGGAGGCATTCGGGTCGGAGCAGATGAGCGCGCTCTGGTCCCCCTGCACCGCTTTCGCTTCCTCCGCCGGCGGGCACGCGACCGGCACCGAAAACGCCGTGTCCGCCTGCTGCGCCGAGCCGAGCGGCGGCGCTTCCCGCGGGCCAGGGCTCGTGCACTCGACGGCCGCGAGAACGGCCACCGCGGCAACCACCCGTCCGAGACTGCGCACCATGCGAACCTCCCCGTCAAAGTGGTTAAACCACCCGGGGCGCTGCGGTGCAAGCCTCGTGCGTCTCCGGGCCGAGCGGCCGGAGAATCACCGGAGAACCCTCGGTGTCTTCCCGGTGCACTGACGCTCGTCGGCGCGAGGTGCCCTCCCGCCGGTGCCCCACCCTCACCCGCGGGCTCGCCGAGGGGATCCGGTCGGCTTATCGTCGGGGCGCACCGCGGGGGCCCGGCGCGGAGTCGAGGTCAGAGAGGTGATGGACAGCTCTCTTCGGACGGGTTCGCGCCCGCGGGTCGCGGTCACCTTGGGCGATCCGAGCGGCATCGGCCCGGAGGTCGCGGCGAAAGCGCTCGCGGATTGCGCCGCGGACGTGGAGGCGGTGGTCTTCGGCAACAGCATGGCGTGGGCGCGCGGGTGCGAGGTCGCCGGCGCCCGGCCGCGGGTCGAGCTCGTGGCGACCGACGAGACGCCTCTTTCGGCCCTCCCCTTCGGGGCCGGGTCCGCCGAGTCCGGCCGGTCGGCGGTCGCGGCGCTCGCCCGGGCGACGGACGAGCTGCTCGCCGGGCGGGTCGACGGGCTCTGTACGGCACCGCTCTCGAAGAGCGCCGTGCAGCTCACGCAGCCGTCGTTCGTCGGGCACACCGAATACCTCCAACAGCGCTTCGGCTTGGCTCGGGTGGTGATGCTGATGGCCGGCGAGCGGCTGAAGGTCGCGCTGGTGACGACCCACGTCGCGATTTCCGAGCTGCCGCGGGCGGTGACGCGCCCGGCGATCGTGGAGACCTTGGAAATCACCGCGCGAGAGCTACGGGAGCGCTTCGGCCTGGCGGAACCGCACCTGGCGGTCTGCGGGC
Organism: Myxococcales bacterium; assembly: GCA_021787845.1. GTDB lineage: Bacteria > Myxococcota > Myxococcia > Myxococcales > JAJYLH01 > JAJYLH01. The sequence goes on from JAJYLH010000025.1 coordinate 21,433, forward strand.
TCAACCCGCACGCGGGCGAGGCCGGGCATTTCGGCGACGAGGAAGCGCGGGTCATCGAGCCGGCGATCGCGGAGGCGCGGCGGCGCGGCATCCTCGCCGACGGACCGTTCGCCGCGGACGGCATCTTCCCGCGCGCGAGCGAGCTGGGCTACCAGGCGGTGGTCGCGATGTACCACGACCAGGGGCTCGTCGCGTTCAAGCTGACCGAGTTCCACGCGGGCGTGAACGTCACCCTGGGCCTGCCGCGGCCGCGCACGAGCCCCGACCACGGGACCGCCTGGGACCTCGCGGGAAAGGGCCTCGCCGACCCGCGGTCGATGGCGAGCGCGCTCGGGCTATGCGCCCAGCTCGCGCGGCGCGACCATCGCCCCCGCTGACGTGCTATCTCCCGCCGACGGCGCTGGGAGAAATCTCGAGGTGCCAAATTGTCACCTCAAGATCGCGCGTCGGTTGCCGCGCTGGCGCCGGAAGGAGAGCGAGCCATGGCCGCTGAGTCGGCGCTGGTGCCCGTCGAACGAATCGAGCAGGCCATCCTTCTGATTTCGTGGCCACAAGGTGATGCTCGATGCCGACCTGGCCGCCCTTTATGGCGTGGACACCCGAACCCTCGTCCAAGCGATCAAGCGCAACGCTGAGCGTTTCCCCGAGGACTTCGCGTTTCAGCTCACGATGGAAGAGTTCGACAACTTGAGATCACAAATTGTGATCTCAAGGCGGGGCGGTCGCCGGTACCCGCCGTACGCCTTCACCGAGCAGGGCGTCGCGATGCTGTCGAGCGTTCTTCGCAGCGAGCGCGCGGTGCGGGTGAACATCGAGGTCATGCGGACGTTCGTGAAGCTGCGCCGCATGCTGGCGACGCACGAGGACCTCGCGCGAAAGCTCGACCTGCTCGAACGCAAGTACGACCAGCAGTTCAAGGTCGTCTTCGACGCCATCCGCCAGCTCATGACGCCGGTGCCCCGGCCCCGGCGTCGGATTGGATTCGGCAGCGGCTGGCGGCGAGTCGGCGGCGGCACGGCGACCTTTGAAGCCCTCCGCCTACCCCCGTGCGACCGATGCTTCGAGCTTCTTGCCGAACGCGGGGTGGAAACCGTTCTACTTGACTCCCAGTCGGGCGAGGATTTCGACCGTGCCGTGGTAGTCCGGCCATTGCTCCGACACGACGCTCGTATAAAAAGCACAGGACATGCAGTTGTCGAGCTTGGCGGCGAAGGCTCCCTGGACCTTGCCTCCGCAGAAGGTACCGGCGATCGCCCAGCACGCCCGCCCGCCGTTGACGCCGCCGTTGATGCCATTGGCCCGCTGCTCCTGAGAGGCCGGGCAGACTCCGAACTCCTGGACTTTCGCCCCCTGCGGCTGGCGCCCGCACTGCTTGGCTTCCCAACAGTTGACTTTGCTCATCGCGCTCCTCGCCCCGCTGCTGTTCACTCTTGCACTTTCGGCTTCCGCGGTCAAGGCCACGGAAGCACCGACCTACCCGCGCGCGACCGACGCTTCGAGCCTCTTGCCGAACACCCGGCGGAACAGCTCGCTCTCGCGCTCGAAGTCCCACAGCTCGAGGTCGACCGGCGCGCGGATCTTGAGCGACACGTGCACGGCGTCGCGGCGGGTCGAGACGTGGAGGTCCTTCACCGGCTGGTTGTGGCTGCGGTCGAACGAATCGGCGATGCGCAGGATCGTCGCCAGGCGCCGCACCGCCCGGAAGTCGGTCGCCGGCACCGCTTGCAATCCCGGGTGCGACCGCTCCGGCGGGCTGCGCCGATGGTAGCGGGCGACGAGCGCCACCAGGCCCCGCTCGCGATCGGTCAATCCGGGCAGGTCCGCGTTCTGGATCAGGTAGGCCGAGTGCTTGTGGTGGCTGCGGTAGTTCACCGCGTGGCCGATGTCGTGCAGGAGCGCGGCGACCTCGAGCAGCGGCCGCGCCGACTCCGGCAGCTTGTGCAGCTTCCCGAGCGAGTCGAAGAGGTCGAGCGCCAGTCGCCCGACCTGCCTCGCGTGCGCCTCGTCGAAGCCGAAGCGCCGCCCCAGGGCGACAGCGGCGTCGGAGAGCGACGCGTCGCGCACCCGGTCGGCGGTCCGCCGTTGCAGGTCGACGAGGAGCCCGTCGCGCAGGCTGCGGTCGACCGCCGCGATGGAGTTGAGCCGCAGGTGGCGCATCGCGGTCTCCAGCACCACCGCGCCGCCGACCACGATCTCGGCGCGCTTCGGGTCGAACAGCCGCCGCCGCTCCTCGGGACCGGTCGCGGCCAGCTTGTCGACCGCGCGGTGGATCTGCTCCACCGTCGCCAGCGCCGCGCCCTCCGCCGCGACCCAGCCGACCAGCGCGCCGATGGTGCCGGAGCTGCCCAGCGCCGCTCTCGCCCAGTCGGTTCGCGGCCGCGGCATCGCCTCGCGAAACGCCTCGTCGGCGTAGCCGCGCATCAGCTCGATCTTCTTGCCCGAGACCTTGCCGCTCGACTCGAAGATCTCGGTCATCCGCACCGCGCCCAAGGGGACGCTCCACAGCTCCTTCGGCTTCTCGCCCTGCGCGTAGGCGACCTCGGTCGACCCGCCGCCGATGTCGATGAGCACGTTCTTCGACTCCGGGGGCTTGCCGTGGAGGACGCCCAGGCAGATGAGCCGCGCCTCCTCGCGGCCACTGACGACCTCGAGGTCGAGCCCCGCCTCGTCCCGCACCCGGCGCACGATCGGGTCCTTGTTCTTCGCCTCGCGCACCGCGCTCGTCGCGACCGCCCGGACCTTCGCACGGAACCGGCGGCAGAGCGCCGCGTAGCGCCGCAAGGTGGCGAGCAGCCGGCCTTGGACCTCGTCGGGAATCGACCCGGTCGCGAAGACGCCCTCGCCCGGCCGCACCGGGTCGCGCTCCTGGTGGAGCAGCTCCAGCGAGCCGTCGGCGAGCGGCCGAGCGATTTCCAGGCGCACCGCGTTGGTGCCGACGTCGATGGCGGCGAGAACGGTTCCGTAGGAAACGGCGCGCGGCACTGAGGGAGCATAGCGTGCCCGCCCGCGCGGCTTCGCCGAAAACCGCGGGGCGGAGCCCTCGCGTCCCAAGAAAGCCGCCTCGAGAGCGACCTACAGCCCGTGGAAGCTGCGCAGCCTCTGCCCGCCGTCGATGATCAGGTTCGCGCCCGTGATGAACCGGGCGGCATCGCTCGCGAGGAACACCACCGCTCCCGCACAGTCGTCCGGGGTGGCGAAGCGTTGCCCGAGCGGGATGCGCGCGCAGAGCCGCTGCATCGAATCCGCGTCGGCCCACAGCCGGCTGTTCGCGCCCTCGGTCGACACCGAGCCCGGCGAGATGGCGTTGACGCGCACGCCCATCGGCCCCCACTCCAGCGCCAAGGTTTCGGTCAGCGAGAGCACTGCCGCCTTGCCCGCGCCCGAGTGCGCCATCAGCGGCGAGCCGTTCCAGCCGTTGGTCCCCGCGTTGTTGATGATGCAGCCGCCGCCCTGGTCGAACATCCGCCGCGCCGCCGCCTGGGAGCAGAAGAAGGTCCCGTCGATGAGCGTCTGGGTGATGGTCCTGAATCCGTTCGGGGTGATGTCGATCGCCGGGGCGAGGAAGTTCGCGCCCGCGTTGTTGACGAGCACGTCGAGCCGCGAAAAGCGGGCCGAGAGCTCGGCGAAGCAGCGCTCGACGGACTCGGGCTCGCGCACGTTCAAGGCGAAGGCGGCGCTCGGCCGGCCGAGCTCGGCGATCTCGGCGGCGACCTTCTCGCACACCTCGACCTTGCGGCTCGCGACCGCCACGGTCGCTCCCGCGCGAGCAAGGGCGAGGGCGATTTCCCGGCCGATGCCGGTGCCGCCGCCGGTGACGAGGCAGACTTTTTCGTGGAGCGCGTCGGGGACGAACGTCGGCATCGAAACCTCGTGACGAACGATCTACTCTCGCGCGGGTCGCGCGGTGGTCGAGCGACGAGATCACGATCGATCGTGTCGCCGGAGGGCGCGAGTGGTTATGCTCTCGCGGTCATGGTGACGGAGATTCTCCCACCACTCGAGCCGTCTGTCGGCGCCCGCGCCCGGCGCGAGCCGGCGCCGGGCAAACGTGCGTCCCGGGTTCGTCCTCAACCTCCCCTGGCCGCGTCGTTCGTCGCGGCCGCGAAAACAAGGAGCTAGTCCGATGGCCATTCGCAAGAAGAAGAGCCTCGCGAAGAAGGCGGCGCCGAAGAAGAAGGTCGCGGCGAAAGCGCCGGCAAAGAAGGCGGCGCCCAAGAAGGCCCCCAAGAAGCTCGCCGCTCGCGCGAAGAAGGCGGCGCCGAAGAAGACCGCGACCCGCGCGAAGAAGCCGGCGCCGAAGAAGACCGCGACCCGCGCGAAGAAGGCGGCGCCGAAGAAGACCGCGACCCGCGCGAAGAAGCCGGCGCCGAAGAAGGCCGTGACCCGCGCGAAGAAGCCGGCGGCGAAGAAGGCCGTGACCCGCGCGAAGAAGCCGGCGCCGAAGAAGACCGCGCGCCCGGCCCCGGCGAAGAAGCCCACCCGGCGCCAGCGGGCACCGAAAGCGCAGCCGCCCCCCGAGAGCCATGCGCCCGCGGCCGAGCCCGCCAGGCGGGAGATGGAAGCTCAGGGAACGCCAGAGCCGGCCGAAAGCCCAGCCGCCAAGCAGGAGCCACCGGCCGCCGCGGTGTCCGAGGAGGCTTTCCCAGAGCCCGACCTGGAGCCCGAGGAGATGGAGACCGCCGTCGACGAGCGGGCGGAATCGTTCCCGCAGGGCGAGAGCGCTACCGGACCCGATGAGGCGCCCGACTCCGGCCGGGAGCCGCAGGAGTAGCGATGGCCCCGAAGAAGGAGCCGGCGGTGCCGGGAGCGGAGCTTCCCGAGGGAATGCCGGCGCCCGGCGACCTCGCGCCCGACTTCACCCTCGAAAGCGACGAGGGCGAGAAGGTCCGCCTCTCGTCGTGGCGCGGGCGGCGGGTCGTGCTCTACTTCTATCCGCGGGACAACACGCCCGGGTGCACCATCGAGGCCCAGGACTTCAGCGCGCAGCTCGCCGAGTTCGAGGCGAAGAACGCGGTCGTGCTCGGGGTGTCGACCGACTCGCTCGAGAGCCACCGGAGGTTTCGCACGAAGTGCGAGCTGAAGGTCAAGCTCCTCGCGGACCCGGAGCGGGTGGCGCACGATGCCTACGGCGCCTGGCGCGAGAAGACGAGCTACGGGAAGACCTCGTGGGGCACCCAGCGCTCGACCTTCCTCATCGACGAGAAGGGCAGGGTCGCGAGGGTGTGGCCGAAGGTGAAGGTCGACGGGCACGTCCTGGAAGTGCTCGCCAGCCTGGCGTGAGCGGTGCGGGAGAGCGGCGAGTATCTGTACGTCTTGTTGCGGCGGGCGGCGCGGGAGCTGGAGAAGCTCGAGGCGGCGGCGCTCGGGCGGACGCGCGCGCGGCTGCGTCCGGCCTACGTGCCGGTGCTGGTGGCGCTCTTGGACGCGAGCCCCCTGACGCCGGGCGAGCTGTCCGCGAGGTGCGAGGCGGAGCCGTCGACGATGACGGGGCTCTTGCGCACGCTCGAGGAGCGGGGGCTGATCGCGCGGGAGCGGATGGCCCGGGACGAGCGGACGTACGCGATCTCGCTGACTCCGCGGGGACGCGCCGCGGCGCGCGTCGCTACCCGGCGGCGCTCCTGGGCGGAGAATGCGGTGCTGCGGGTCCTGCCGCGGGGCGCGGGGAAGAAGCTGCGGCCGCTGTTGGGCGAGGTGGCGGCGGCGGCGAGGACCCTCGAGGCGAGCGTGGCGGACAACCCCCGGGCGGCGCTCAAGGTCCTGCGGAGGTCGAGCCGATGAACGGCGACCTCGCCCGGCGGCTCCAGGTGGTCGAGGGCGACATCACCCGGCTCGAGGTCGACGCGATCGTGAACGCCGCGAACCGGTCGCTGCTCGGCGGCGGAGGGGTGGATGGCGCGATTCATCGGGCAGCGGGACCGGAGCTGCTCGCCGAGTGCCGGACCCTGAACGGCTGCGCCACCGGCGACGCGAAGATCACCGGCGGCTACCGCCTGCCGGCCCGCCACGTGATTCACACGGTGGGCCCGGTCTGGTCCGAGGCCCGCGCCGAAGAGTGCGCTCGCGAGCTCGAAAGCTGCTACCGCCGGTCGCTCGAGCTCGCCGAAGAGCACGCCCTCGGGAGCATCGCGTTTCCGTCGATCGGCACCGGCGCGTACGGGTTTCCCCTCGACCGGGCGGCCGTGGTTGCGGCCTCGGCCGTCGTCGCGTGGATGGAGAAGCACGCGCTGCCGGAGCGGATTCTGCTGGTCGCGTTCGGCGCCCGCGCGCGTCACGCGCTCTGGCTCGCGCGCGAGAAGGCCCTCGAATCGCTCGGGTGATCGCTCTTCGCCTCGGACGACTGCTCATCCGGTTGGCCACACCTGGCGAGAGCGCCTGCACAAGTCGGTGGTGGCGGGCCGCTGGTGCGGTCAGCCGGCTCGGCCGGGAACGAGCGCCGTCGCCGGGGCACGCCGGGTCTCTACCGCAGCGTTCGCCAGGTGTGGAGGAGAAGGTAGGCGACCGGGACGAGCAACAGCAGAGACAGCACCCGGGCGCGCAGGCTCAGCCGGTGGCTGCGCAGGGCGTTGGCGAGGCTGAAGAGGGCGATGCCGGCGAGGACGAGCGACGCGCCACCGGTGAGAGCGGGATGGGTGCTGCTCAGCGCCAGCGCTTCCAGGCCGCACACCGCGACGATCACCAGCGGCCAGGCGCGGGCGACCCAAGCCGGAACCCGCGAGCTTTCGATCGGCGCCCAGGCCGACAGGAGCGCTTTCGCCGCTTCGAATCGCTCCAGGGAAGCCGGAAGAAAGAGGGGCGGCTCCCCGGCGGCGGTGAGGACCAGGCCCCGGGCGGGCCAGGTGGTGGCGACGATGCGCTTCAAGGCCCGGCGCTCCAGGCTCCTCGTCCCGCGGACGGTCGCGACCCGGAGCCGGTCCGCCTCGAGCGACCCCTGCCACCCCGAGAGGAAGAAGCGCCGCCGCCTCCAGTCGAGCAGCAGCGCAACCGCCCCTCCCAGCGCGATGAGGAGCGCGGCGAGACCGAGCTGCTGAAAGGAGCGTTCCCGGGGCGTGCGCAGGAAGAGGGCGAGGACCGCGGTGGTGGAGGCGGCGAGGGCGAAGAGGCCGACGCCGAGCGCCTCGCGAAAGAGCTCTCCCAGCGCCCGCGGCTCGAGCTTGAGCGAAATCGGTTCGGTCATCGGCCCCATCCTAGAGCGGCCATCGCCCGGGCGCGGGGGCAAAGGCCGCCCGGACGGGTGCCCGGTCGCCAGGCCTTGTCTTCGCGGTGAAAGTCCTTAAGAATGCGCCGCCTTTGCCTCAAGGCGCGTTCGGCTCTCGCAAAAGGCGCGCCGGCAGCGGGGCGGCGGAGAATGGTCGATGGCGTGCGGGACGGCGGCGCTCGGAAGCGCCCAAGGGCTCTCGTGAGCGAGACCGCGCGCGGGCAGGTGTCGCGGCCGACGCTGTTCGAACGGTATGCGCTCGACCGGCTGGAGGCCGGCGACCTGGAGACCCTGCGGCTCATCCTGCGGGGCGGGTCGGTGATCGACTGGAAGCGGCTGCACTTCAAGACCCGGGGCGAGGTCGACCATTTCCTGCGCACGAACCTGTTCGACCCGGACGACCCCATCGACGTGCGCCGGATGCGGGAGATCCTCCGGCAGGCGGTGGAGTACCTGCGCAAGACCTTCCGCTACCGGGTGGCCGAGCCGGTCGCAAAGCCGCGAGGGATCCAGGACCTCTTCCTCCTGGCGTCAGGGGTGCTGGAGCCCACGAGGCTCCGGCGCATCGCCTGCGTGGTGCTCAAGGTGATGCACACCGTCCAGCACGTGGAGGCGCGGGAGCTGCTGCACCGGGCGCGGGTGTCGGAGGTGGAAATCGCGCAGATGGTCGACCATCGGGTGCGCGGGGTGGTCGAGCGGCTGGTGCGCGAGGAGCGGTTGCCGATCGTGGAGTTCGACGGCAGCGCCAAGTCGCGCCATTCGGTGGTGACGAAGCTCATCGCGAAGCGGGAGAACGTCGCGGCCCAGGTGTACGACCGGCACCGCTACCGGGTGGTGGTCGAGGACCTCGCCTCGGTCGTGACGGTGGTGCTGGTCCTCGCGCACGAGATGTTCCCCTTCAACTACGTGGTGCCCGGGCAGGCGCAGAACACCCTCGTCAGCCTGAGCGAGCTCGGCCGCGCGCACCCGCGGCTGCGCGAGCTGGCGCGCGCCCATCCCGACGGTTCCGAAGACGACGGCCTGCGGCAGTCCAACGAGTTCTCCGGCCGGTCCTACCGGATCCTGAACTTCATCGTCGACCTCCCCCTGCGCATCGACGCGACCGCGCTCGCGACCAAGCACGAGCGCGACGACGACCTCGGCCGAATCGTGTTCGCCCCGGTCGAGCTGCAGGTGGTGGACAAGCTGACCGCCCACGCCAACGAAGAGGGCGAGAACGCTCATGTCCGGTACAAGAAGCGGCAGCTCCGGCAGGTCCTCTCCCGGCTGAGCCGGGGCCTGGTGGTGCCCCGCCGGCGCAAGGCCGAGCCCGACGGCAACGGCGCCGGCTAGGACCGCGGACGATCCTTTCGAGGTGGATGATGGCGGAGCGGATGGACAAGAAGAGCGTCGCGTATCTGGACCTGGAGACGGCCCGCGCCACCCTGGAGGAGACCGGCGGCGCTTTCGTTCAGCTCGGCGGCAAGGTGGCGGCGCTGGCGCGGGCCTACGGCCGGCTGCTCTCGGCGACGGTGTACGGCGACCTTTCGACCGAGGAGGCGCGGGAGCTCAAACGCGAGGGCCTGGAAAGGCACCTGACGACCGAGGAGGGCGAGGGCTCTTCGCCGGAGAGCATCGCCATCGCGCTGGACGCGGGGGTGGCGCTGGGGCAGGGCGTCCACGCGGAAACGGTGGTGCTGCTCTCCGACGACCCCCAGCTTTCCGACCTGGTCCGGCGCTGGAGGCGGCGGGGGAGCTACGTGGTGGTCGTCGTGCCGCAGGCGTTCGTCGACCGGGAGCCGGCGAAGGCGGCGGACCGGTCGGTGACCGTCGAGTCGCTCCTCGCGCGCCCGGTCGAGGCCGAGGCGCCGCCGGAGCCGGTCCGGCACGAGGTCCGAACGCGGGTAGCGGTAGCGCCGCTGGACCTCGAGACGTACGACTGGACCCGGCTCGTCCTCCTGATGCGCGACCTGGAAGCGAAGATGCCCTTCGTCGGGATGCGGTGGCTGAAGAACAAGGTGCTGGGGCCGCACAACGTGGGGGTGGTGGGCATCGCGGACAAGCAGGCGCTCTTGAACCGGGCGGTGGACAACGGCTTCATCGAGACCTACCGGGTGGGCAACCGCGACGAGCAGGGGGAGCCGGTGACCGCCTGCAAGCTGGTGCGGGAGAACGAGGCGGTGAAGGCGGTCCTCGCCGCCAATCCGCTGCCCCCGCCGGTCGCCCCGGGCGCCGCGCCCGGCGAGGCGCCGCCGGCCGACACCGCTGAAGAAGTCCGATAGCGGTCCCCAAGGGCCTAAGGCGATGCTGATCGTCCAGAAATACGGCGGCACCTCGGTCGGCACGGTGGAGCGCATCCAAGCCGTCGCCCGCCGGGCCCTCGTCGCTCAGGCGGCGGGCGACGAGGTGGTGGTGGTGGTCAGCGCGATGAGCGGCGAGACCAACCGCCTCCTGGAGCTCGCCCGGAGCGTTGCCGCGCGGCCGGACGGGCGGGAGCTGGACGTCGTCCAGGCGACCGGGGAGCAGGTGGCCATCGGCCTGTGCGCGCTGGCGATTCAGGCGCTGGGCGGGAAGGCGCGCTCGTTCACCGGGGCGCAGGCGCGCATCGAGACCGACTCGGTCCACACCAAGGCGCGCATCGTCTCCATCGACCGGGCGCGCCTTTCCGAGAGCCTCGGGGCGGGCGAGATCCCGGTGGTGGCGGGCTTCCAGGGCGTCGACCGGGCGGGAAACGTGACGACGCTCGGCCGCGGCGGGTCGGACACCACCGCGGTGGCCCTGGCGGCAGCGCTCTCGGCCGGCAGGTGCGAAATCTACACCGACGTCGACGGGGTCTACACCACCGACCCCGCCGTCTGCCGGGCGGCGAAGAAGCTCTCCCGCATCACCTACGAGGAGATGCTGGAGCTTGCGAGCCTGGGCGCGAAGGTGCTGCAGATCCGCTCGGTGGAGCTCGCGAAGAAGTACCGGGTCCCGTTGTGGGTGAAGTCGAGCTTCACCTCCGACGAGGGCACGCTCGTCGGCGAGGAGACGGTCTTGATGGAGCAGCCGATTGTCAACGCCATCGCCTACGCCCGCGACGAGGCGAAGATCGCGGTCCGGCGGGTGCCCGACCGCCCCGGCATCGCCCACAGCCTCTTCCAGCCCCTCGCGGAGGCGAACATCGTCGTCGACGTGATCGTGCAGAACGTCTCCCGCGACGGCTACACCGACGTGACCTTCACCCTCCCGCGCGGCGAGCTCGTCCGGGCGAACGAGGTGATGGCGGCGGTCGTCGGGCGGATCGGCGCGGAAGGGTTCGAGACCGACACCTCGATCGCCAAGGTCTCCATCGTCGGCGTGGGCATGCGCAACCACGCCGGCGTCGCCGCGAAGATGTTCGAGGTGCTCGCCAAGGAAGGCATCAACGTGCAGATGATCTCCACCTCCGAGATCAAGGTGAGCTGCATCATCGCCGAGAAGTACGTCGAGCTCGCCGTCCGGGCGCTGCACACCGCCTTCGGGCTCGACGCGCCCGAGCCGAAGTAGGGCACCGATGCGCTCTTCGGCGCTCGCCTTCCTCGCGCTCGTGCTCCTCGGCACCGCCGCCGCTCGGCACCTCGCCGGCTCGGCGCGCCGGCCGGTCGCGCCCCTCGGCTGCGGCGAGGTGGTCGCCCTGCGGCGACCGAACGGAATCCGGCTGGCCTGCCGGAGTGATGAAGCGCTCTCGAAGTGCGGCACCGTCGCCGCTGGGCGCGAGTACCGTGGCTGCCGGCCGGTGGGGTTCGTGCGGGGCCCGGTCCTCGCGATGCGCGGCGAGCCGATCGACGTCGACCTGGCGCCGGCCGACGACTTGCGGGCGCTGCCGGGCATCGGCGAGACGTTCGCCCGCCGGCTCGTCGAGGCGCGGCGGAGGCGTCCGTTCTGCGCGCTCGCGGACCTGAAGCGGGTGAAGGGCCTCGGACCCAAGCGCCTCGTTCGCCTCGCCGGGCACGTCGCGTTCGGCGCCCCCCTTTGCGGGAAAGCGCCCGCGCGCTAGAGTCCTTGGCTTCCCTCTCGCGCGGGGTAGCGCAGTGTTCGTCCGATGCGATCGGTGCCGCGCAGTCTACGCCCTCGACTCCGAACCCGGGGACCCGCCGGTCGTCCGGTGCGGCCGCTGCGAGCAGGTGTTCGTCGCCCGGGAGCCGGTCCGCTCGGTCGCGGTGGAGGGAAGGCTCGGGGGAGCGGCGGACCCGGCGGCCGTCGTCCGCGCGCCACCCGGCGGCGGTCCCGCTCTGCCCCCCGCGGCCCGGCGTCCCCGGCCGGCCGTTCGCCTGGCGACCCGGCAGCCGCCCGAGAAGAGCGGTGCCGGTAAGTGGCTGCTCTTCGGGGGAGCGCTGGCGGTCCTGTTCGGCGCGGGAGCGCTGGTCGCCTGGGCGCTCGGTCGCTTCGAAAGGCGCCCGGCGCTGTCGGAGCCGGACCAGGCCGCGCTGAAGCTCGCCCAGACCAAGCTCCTGCTCGACGACGAGGCCGACCTGGAGGCGGCGCGCGCGGCTTTCGACCATCTCGCCCGGAGCTATCCCCGCGCTCCGCGGTTTCTCGCCCGGGGCGCGCTGGCGGCAGCGCTCTTGGGCGCGTCGAACCGGGCGGAGGCCGAGGACCTGCAGGACGAGCTCGAGCGGTTGGACCGGAGCATCGCCGCGACGAGCAGCGCCGGCGACCCCGATGCCCGGGCCCGGGTCGCGCAGGCGCGCGAAGAGGAGGAGGACCTGCGGGCGCGGCTGAAGGTGGTGAGCCAGACCGCGGGAGCGCGGCTGCACGACGCGGCGCAAGAGGCGGACCAGGCGCTCCAGGCGAACCCGGGGCTCAAGGACGCGGTGCGGGCACGGATGATCGGCGCGGCGGAGACCGGTCACCTGACGGCGGCGGTGCGGGATGCGCGTCGGTTGGGAACCGGCGACCCCTGGGCGGACTACGTGAGCGGTCTGACTTGGCTGGAGCGCAATAGGGGGCCGGCAGGGCTCCAGCAGGCCGAAGCCGATTTTCGGGCAGCGCTGGCGGTGAACCCGGGGATGATTCGGGCGACCTGGGCCCTCGGGCGGGTGGCGGCGCGGGAGCAGGATTACCGTCGCGCGCAGAAGTTCTTCGAAGAAGCGCTGGCGCGAAGCCCGCGTCACGAGGGCGCGCAGCGGGGGCTCTCGTTGGCGAAGAGCCTCATCGCACAAACGCCAGCGCCGCCGAGCGCAGTTCCGGCGATGGCGACGGCCCCCCAGCGGTAGCTTGCGTCTTGGGGGGGGCGTGGCGCCCACCGCTCTTCAGTGTGCCTGGCGCGGGCACTGCGCCCGAGAACGAAGCTTCGGGTCCACGCAGTCCCTTCCCAACACTCGTCTCCCTCTGGCCCTGAGGCGGCATCAGCCCACGAGATCGGGGTCGTCGACCGAGCGCAACGGCGCGGCCCTCGAAGGCATGCCCTGAGCCCCGTCGAAGGGGCCATCGGTTCGCGGCACGCAGCTCGGAACCCTCGAGCGCCGCCCTTCGGGGCCGAGTGATCGAGCTCCGTGCCCCGCAGCGCTCGGCGGGTGCCCAGCGCCTTGGGCAGAGCGGATCATCCAAACGCCGGGTCGAGAATCTGCAAAGCGCCGAGAAGGCTTCGCGGCTCCGGAGGTTCGGGGTCATCGGCTTCCCGGACCGCCTCGGTGTCCCGGTTTCTCTTCCCCTCGGAGGGCGCGAAGAGACGCAAGAAGCGAGAACCGCCGGACGATCGACGCGGAGCTGGGGCGCGTTCGCTTCTCGCTCTCCGCCGCGCTGGGCTCGACGATCCCATCACAGTCGATGCACGACAAGGCGCCGACCGCGACGGCGCCCGGATCACTCAGGGCGCCCTCGGTTCACCGGAGCACTCCAGAGCCGATGATGTGTTTGATCCCGGACGTTGGCCTCGCCCGCCTCTCGGACGCCCATCCTCCTTGCCGGTGGGCGCAAGGTGCCAAACCCGGTTCCGATCGACAGAGCGCAGCGGCGCCGTCTCCTGGTCGAACAGGCTTATGGTCAGATAGATTCGCCTCTGCCGGGCCGGTCGGGTCGGTTCTCGTCCGCGCCCCCGAGGCCCTCCGATTGACAGGCTCGGGGGACCCTGCCAGAGGCCGGACGGGCCCGCTGAAGAAAACGGTGGCGTTCGGAACCAAGACGGCTAAGATGAGCAGCGATTGGTTTGATGTCTTCCCCCGGGGGGCGGAGAAAGCAAAGGCGATGTCCAACAACAACGTTCTGACCGTGCAGGAGTTCGACCAGTTCATGGCGCGCATTCGCACGACGATTGCGCGCGCGCAGGAGGCGGAGGCGCTGCGGGCGGCCATCGGCCGGGTGTTGGGGGTCATGGCTCCCGCATCCGCGCCGGCCACGCCCGCTCCCAAGCCGGCGGCCAAGGTCGCGGCCAAGCCGGGCCCGAAGCCGGCGGCCAAGGTCACGGCCAAGCCGGGTCCGAAGCCCGGCCGCAAGCTCGCTGCCAAAGCGGCGCCCAAGGCTGCCAAAGCCGCTCCCAAGGCGGCGCCTCAGGCTGTCAAGGCCGCTCCCAAGGTGGCGCCTCAGGCTGTCAAGGCCGCTCCCAAGGCGGCGCCTCAGGCTGTCAAAGCCGCTCCCAAGGCGGCGCCTCAGGCTGTCAAGGCCGCTCCCAAGGCGGCGCCTCAGGCCGCCAAGGCCGTCAAGCCGGCCGCCAAGGTCGAGGGGCCCAAGCCGCCGCCGGCGCCCAAGCCGGTCGCGCCAATGGTCGAAGGCCCCAAGCCGCCGCCGGCGCCCAAGCCGATTCTGCCGCCCAAGGCGCCGCGCAAGGCCCTCGACCCGGCGGTGGTGCTGGCCCAGGTGGCGCGCAACGAAGCGGGACTGACCGCTTCGCAAGTCGCGGATCTCTTGGGCGAGAAGAGCCGGCCGCGGGTGCTGACCGCGCTCGCCAAGCTGCGGACCGATGGCAAGGTGAAGCTGGTCGGCGAGCGGCGGCAGTCGCGCTGGCAGCCGGTCAAGGCGTAGGTTCGAACGGGGTTCGCGGGCCGGCCCGAGGCTTTGACGCCTTCGCCGGCTCGCGACCCGCTTGGTCGTCCAGCTTGCGCGGGCGTTCTGGTTCGGGCAGAACGGCTTCCTGGAGGACGCGCCTTTCTAGGTCCGGGCGCGTCGAAGGAGCCAACGATGAGCCAACGCGCAAAGCCCGCCCTCCCCGAAGACGACACCGCCCGCGGCGGTGCCTTTCTGTTTGCGCCGGTCGGCGCCCGGCCGGTGTTCTGTCCCGAGCGCTTCACCGACGAGCAGCGGCAGACCTATCGGACCGCGGTGGACTTCGCGGTCAAAGAGATCCTGCCGCTCGCCGATCGGCTGGAAAAGAAAGAGCACGGGCTCTGGCGGGGCATCCTCGAGAAAGCGGGTGAGCTCGGTCTGTTGATGACCGACATCGGCGAGGAGTACGGCGGCCTCGGGCTCGACAAGGTGACGAGCTGCCTCTTGTCCGAGGCGAGCGCGGTCTACGGCTCCTGGAGCGTCACCTTCGGCGCCCACACCGGCATCGGCACCCTGCCGATCGTCTTCTTCGGCAACGAGGGGCAGAAGCGCAACTATCTCCCTCGGCTGGCGACCGGAGAAATCGTCGCCGCCTACGCGCTCTCGGAGGCCGGGAGCGGTTCCGATGCCCTCGGCGCCAAGACCCGCGCCGTCCTCTCCCCCGACGGGAAGCACTGGATTCTGAACGGCTCCAAGCAGTGGATCACCAACGCCGGCATCGCCGACCTCTTCGTCGTCTTCGCCAAGATCGACGGCGAGAAGTTCAGCGGCTTCCTGGTGGAGAAGGGCACGCCGGGCTTTAGCACCGGTGCCGAGGAGCACAAGATGGGCCTGCGCGGGAGCACCACCCGCGCGCTGATTTTCGAGGACGCGAGGGTCCCGGTCGAGAACCTCCTGGGCGAGCCGGGCAAGGGCCACCGCATCGCCTTCAACATCCTGAACTTCGGGCGGCTCAAGCTGGGCGTGGGCACCGGCGGCGGGGTGAAGAACGTCCTCGAGCTGGGCGTGAGCTACGCGAAGGAGCGCAAGCAGTTCGGCACCGCTATCGCCGAGTTCGGGCTGATTCGGGAGAAGCTCGCCCGGGTCGCCGCCTACGCCTACGCCCTCGACTCGATGAACTACCGGACGGCGGGCCTGGTGGACGAGATGCTCGCCAAGGCCGACAAGAGCGCTCCCGACTACCATCAGGCGGCGCTCAAGGCGCTCGAGGAATACGCCATCGAGTCGTCGATCATGAAGGTCTTCGCGAGCGAGACCTTGGCCTGGAGCGTGAGCGAGATGCTCCAGGTCCACGGCGGCTACGGCTATGTCGAGGAGTACCCGATCGAACGCGCCTACCGGGACGAGCGGGTCAACCGCATCTTCGAGGGGACCAACGAGATCAACCGGATGCTGATTCCGGGGATGCTCTTCAAGCGGGCGATGAAGGGGCAGCTTCCATTGATGGAGGTGTCGGCGCAGCTCGACCAGGAAATCGCCGACCAGAAGCTCTTGCCCTCTCCGACAGGGCCGCTGGCGGACGAGGTGTTGCAGTGCGAGCTCGCGAAGCGGCAGGTGATTTTCGCGGCACGGGCGGCGGCGATGCGGTTCGGGCTCGAGCTGGAGCAGCACCAGGAAGTCTTGGGCGCGCTCGCCGACGCGACGATCCAGGCGTACGCGATGGACTCTTCCATCGCCCGCACGGCGCAGGTCGAGGGCGCCGCGGCGGACCCGGTGCGGCTTTCGATGGTGCGGCTGGTGGTGGCGGACGCGCGGGAGACGGCCTACCGGCGGGCGCGCGACGTGGTGGCCGGCGCGACCGAAGGCGAGGAGCAGAAGCGCTCCCTGGAGGCGCTGGCGCGGCTGTACCGCTACGTGCCCTACGACCCGGCCGAGCTCAGGGAAGCCATCGTCCCGGCGGTGCTGGAGAAGAACGGCTACCCGTTCCCCTACTGAACCGGCGCCGGCTCGCGCGGCTCGATCCGATCGGTCGGACAGGTCCGATCGGTCCGATCAACGGCGGCGCGACCGGCCGTGCTCCCGCAGCACTTCGTCATAGACGCGAATCGTCTCGTCGACCATCCGCTCGCGGTCGAAGAGCGCTTCCGCTCGGCGCCGGCCGGCCGCGCCCAGCTTCGCCCGCAGCGCCGGATCCCTCGCCAGTCGCTGGAGCGCCTCGACCAGCGCCGTCGAGTCGTCGACCGGCACCAGGAGTCCCGCCTCGTCGCCGACCACTTCCCGTAGCGGCCCGAGGTCGCTCGCGACCACCGGCCGCCCCGACGCCATCGCCTCCACCGCCGCCAGGCAGAAGCCCTCCCGCCAGGCAGTGTGGACGAGCACGTCCAAGCCGGCCAGCAGCTCGGGGACGTCGGTCCGCAGGCCGAGGATTCTCACGGGTGACGAGAGCGCCGCCGCTTCCCTTTCGAGCTCCACCCGGGCCGGCCCGTCGCCGATGAGAAACCCTTTCGCACGCACGCCGTCCCGCTCGAGCTCGGCGAGCGCGCGCACGAACCGCTCCGGCCGCTTGACCGAGTCGAGCCGCCCGACGATGCCGAACGCGGTTTCGTCGGCCGCGACGCCGAGCCTCGCGCGAGCGCGGGCGCGCGCGTCGGGCGATGGCACGCAGAACCGGTTCAGGTCGACGCCGTTGTAGACGACGTGCACCCGTTTCACGTCGAGCGCGGCGACGCGGGCGCCGTCCTCGGCCACCGCCCGCGAGACCGCGATGAACCCGTGGGTCGCGCGGGAGAGAATCGCGAACGACAGGCGCCAGGCGCGGCCGTAGGAGCCGTAGAGGTTGTGCCAGCTCGACACGATCGCCGGGACGCCGGCGATTCGAGCGGCGGCGCGCGCCACCGTCCCCGGATGGGTGTGCACGACGTCGAAACGGCGGTGGAAGAAGCGGACCAGACGCGCGAATTCCCGGGCCGGCGCGCGGCGGACGTCGAAGACCGTCACCGGCACCCGGCGGTCGCGCAGATGATCCACCAGCGGGCCGCCGCCGAGGACCGTCGCGACCTCCACCGAGAGTCCGCGCTGTGTCTCGCCCACCGCGAGGGCGGCGACCACGTTCTCGGCGCCGCCCCGGGCGAGCGACGAGACGGCGTGGCAGACGCGCAGGGTCACGTGCCGGTTCCCGTTCGATCGGCCACGCGCTCTGCGGCAGCGGATTCGCTCGACGCTTGCGCTCTCGGCATCAGGGTGGGCTGCCGTTCGGCAGCACTCCGGGCGCGCGCCCGGCGATGGAGCGCAACCGTCGCGGCGGCGTAGGCGGCGAAGAGCGGCCACGACTTGTCGTCGGTGAACGAGGTGTCGAGGCAGGAGCCGACGGCGAGGGCGGTCATCCCGACCGCGCAGGCGGCGGCGACCCACGCGTCGTCCCCGCCTCGCCAGGCGAGCTTCACCGCCAGGCCGACGAGGAGCGCGATCATCGCGAGGTATCCGCCGACCCCGAAGACGCCGGTCTCCGCCGCGAGGCTGATGACGCTCGATTCCGGATTCCCCCACCGGATGAGGCCGCGCCGAGTCGGCGTCCAGGGGCCGTGGGAAGGCCATTGGCCGCAGCCGACCCCGGTGAGCGGGTGGGCGGCGAGGATCTCCAAGCCGCGGTGCCAGAGGGCGAACCGGTCGTTGGGGGCGGCGACCGTGGCGCTGGCCGGGGCGGGGCCGGCGACGGGCGTCCCCTCCACCTCCTCGCCGATGCTCTCGGCGCGGGAGACCATCTGCGCGCCCGCCTTGGGGACGAAGAGCGAAAGCGCGACGAACACGGCCGCGATCGCGCCGGCGGGAACGAGCCATCGCTTCACCGCGCCCCACCGCCCTGCCAGCGCGAGCACCGGCAGGCCCGCGCCGAACGCGACCCACCCGGAGCGCTTGAACGACAGGAGCATCACCAGCGCCGCGACCACCGAGAGCGCTACCGCCAGGCGGCTGCGCAGCCGGTCATGGGATTCGTAGGCGACCAGCACCAGCGCGAGGCCGGCCATCACCACCGAGAAGACGGTGCTGTTGAAGGTGGTCCCCGAGGGGTAGGCGCCGATGACGAAGCGCATCGGGTCGTCGGCGTGCATCGCCCAGTTGAAGAGGAAGTCCTTCAACCGGTCGTTCATCACGTCGGGCTCGTAGAGGACGTGCCCGAAGGGGCCGAGGAGGAGGTGGCGCAGGCGGTCCTGGCCGAGGCCCATCTCGGCGAGACCGATCGCGAGCTGCAGGACGAGCCCGACGAGGGAGGCGAGGACCACGCGGCCGGCCGCGCGGGCGTCGGGAAGGTGGGCGGCGAGGAGCCAGAACGCGGCCCCGAACAGAAACCACGGCCGCGCCGCCTTGAGCCACTCGAACGGGTGGGGCGCGACCGAGAGGCTCGCGACGATGGCCGCGAAGAGCGCGACGAGCGGCACGTCCACCGGCGTCGACAAGAGCGGCTTCGCCTTGCCCCGCAGGAGCGCGAGCCCCCAGGAGACACAGGCGAGAAAGACGAGGAGGTCGGTCGAGCGCAGGGTGAAATGGCTGTAGACGTTGACGTAGAGCGGCGTCGCCGCGGTCGCCACCGCGAGGAGCAGGAGCGATTCCGTCAGGCGGCCCGGCCGTCCGTCGCTTCCCGCGGCGCGTTGAGCGGGCTTGGCGGTGGCGAGCGGCATCGACGGGAGGCTCAAGCTTCAAGGCAGCCGAACGGCCAAGGAACGCAAGAAAACGGTGGAAGCTACTTCATCTTCGCGCGGCGCGCGCGAAGGAAGCGAAGCGTCTGGCCGAGCTCGTCCATCTTCGTCGCGTGAGCGACGGCGACGAAGGCGAGGAGGCCGAGGATGCCGCCCGAGGCGAGCCGGGCGAGCGCGTCGCCGAGCGGCGCAGCGACCGGCGGGAGAAGGCGGGTGGCGAGAAAAGCGGCGGCGAAGGCGGCGGCCATCGCGAGGAGGAGGCGGGCGACGAACCGGGCGCGGCCCGGCGCCGGCAGGCGGATGGCGCGGTCGATGAGGACGACGAGCAGGAGGTAGCTCGCGGCGGAGGAGATCGCGATGCCCATGGGGCCGAAGCGGAGCATCAAGGGCCAGTTCAGGAGCACGTGGAAGGCGAGAACGGCGAGGGAAATCCAGGCGGTGGCGGCGAAGCGGCGGTCGGCCTGGAGGACGCGCATCGTCACGCCCTGGGCGGCGGCGGTGGGCAGGCAGAGGGCGAGGAAGGCGACGACCTCGGCGCAGCGCTGGGCGGCGGCGGGATCGAACTTGCCGCGCAGGTAGAGCGCGTGGACCGCCGGGACGGCGAGGGCGGCGAGGAGGGCGGCGATGGGCGCGGTCAAGAAGAGCGTCCCGCGGACGGTGGTGCGGACGGTGTCCTCCAAGCGCTGCCGCTCTCCTCGGGCGGCGAGGTCGGCGAGGACCGGGAGCGCGACCGTGGCCACCGGGCCGGCGACGATGAGGCCGGTCTGCCAGAGGGGGTCGGCGTAGGCGAGGGCGCTGGCGGCGCCGGGCCCCAAGTGGATGGCCATCGCGCGGTCGGCGAGCGCCATCAGGCCGTAGACGGAGCCGCCGACGATCGCGGGGACGGTCTCGCGCAGGAGGCGAGCGACGCGGGCGCGGTCTTGGCGGGTGGGACGGGCGAAAAAGAACCCGGCGCGACGGGCAGCGAGAGCGCAGCCGAGCACCACGAGGAAGGTTCCGGCGAGGTGGCCGAGGGCGACCGCGGTGACGCCGAGGAAGGCGAGAAGCGGCACCACGATGATCAGGGTCGAGTTGCGGATCGCCGCTTCCAGCGCGGGCCAGGCGAAGCGGAACTTCGCGTGCAGCATCCCGGTGAAGACCGAGAGCAGGGACCCGAGCACCAGCATCGGCGCGACGACGCGCAACATCGGCTCGAGGAAGCGGTTGTGCGGCGCGAGGTGATGGGCGAGGGGTCCGGCGGCGAGGAAGATGACGCCCACCAGGGCGACGCTCGTGGCGAAGACCAAGGCGGTGACCGCGGTGGACAGGCGGCTCGCGCTCTTCTCGTCGTCGGCGAGGCGGCGGGCGAGCTCGGCCTGGAACGTCGCGCGCAGGCCGCTGCCGGTGACGATGGTGGAGAAGGTGTTGGGGACGGAGAGCGCGAGGAAGAACGCGTCCATCCCCGGGCCGGCGCCGAAGAGGTAGCCGATGATCGCCTCGCGCAGGAGAGCGGCGGCCTTGCCGAGGAGCGCGATGACGGCGATGAGGGCGCTGTAGCGCGCGACCGACCGGCGCGGCGGCGTCGCAGTTCCCGTTCGGGCCTCGGCGATGGCGGAGGCGGGCGAAGGGGCGGCAGGCATCGGCGGAAACGAAAGAACAGCGAAAAGCTAAGCGGAGGGTGCCGGCCTGGTCAAGCGCGCGGCCTTCCTGGAGCCGCTCGCGAGCGCCCATGCGAGCGCGAGGACGAACGCCATCGAGAACGTCGCGTGAAAGAGCGGGTCGTGGACCAGCGACAGGAGCGCGAAGTAGGCGAGCGCGCCCCAGCCGAACGCGCCGCCCTGGGTCGACGGGTCGAGCCTCGCGCCGAGCGAGAGAAGCCAGAGGATGAACAGGAGCGCTCCTGGGATGCCGGTCTCGACGGCGAAGGTGAGGAACTGGTCGTGCGCCTTGCCTCCGAAGCCCTGCAGGAGGGCAGGACCGCTCGGGGGAACCCAATCGCCGACCCGGAACCGCCACAGGCCGATGCCGACGACCGGCGAGGTCTCGAGGGCGTGCGTCGCGGTCTCCCAGATCGCCGGCCGGTCGCCGCTGCCGGCGAAGGTGAGCGACGAGGCGAAGCGGGCGCGGACCGGCCGGATGAGGACGACGAGCGCGAGGACGAGGAGGAAGGTGCCGCCGATGACGGCGAGCGCCCGGCGCCGGTTCGTGCTGCCCAGGAGCATCACCACCGCCGCGCCTCCCAGGACCGCTGCCGGTCCCGCGCGTACGTAGGCGAAGGCGACGATGGCGACGAGCGCGAAGGCGGCGATGCTCATCGCCAAGAGGCGGCGCCAACCCGTCTCGCGCATCGCGACCGCGACGCCGAAGAGGATTCCCAGGCACGAGACGTCGGAGAAGACGAGGCGATGGAAGGCGAGCCCGCCGGCCATGAAACGGGTGGGGATTTCCCGGCAGACAATGAGACCGGCGACGCGGGTGAAAGCCCCGCGCACCGGCTCGTAGACGCGGTCGGTATTCCAACCGAGGATGTTCCAGCGGCGCATGGTGAGCTGGTCGGGAAACGCCCCGAAGTGTTGCAAGCCCGCGACGAGGGCGGAGGCGACGAGGGTGACCGCTCCCGCCCAGAGCAGGTGTCGCCGCTGGCGTTCGTCGGCGATCTGGAAGGCGCGCAGCATCGCCGGCAAGGCGAGCCAGTCGAAGAGCCGGCCGACGCCGGTGCCGCTCGGCGCGTGGAGGGCGAAGAAGGGCGCGAAGACGGCCCAGACCGCGAAGGCGACGAGCCAGCGCCAGCGGGTGAAGAAGCTCGCCCAGTCGAGGGAGCGGCGGCGATACCAGGCGTCGGCGAGGGCGCCCGCGACGGTCAGCGCGAGCCCGCCGGTGGCGATGCCTTCGGAGATCTGGACGCCGACGAGGACGAGAAAGAGGCCGTCGATCATCAGGCGGCCGGGCCACCGGGGCATCGCGACCTCGGCGGGACCGGGTTCGGCGACGCGCGAAGGAAGGGTGAGCGAACCGGCGCCCGACATGGCGCCCGGAAGAATGCACCAGCCCGGCCCGGCTGGTCGAGGCGCCTGGCGCTCCGATCGATCCGCCCGAGGTCGTCGCCGTCGTTCAGGTGCTGGATATCCCGGTTGCGGCCGCCGATGCGAATCGGCAGTGCGGCGCTGCCTGACGGTCGCGGTACGGACCTGTGCTCGAGTGGACCCGGGATCCGGTCCGCGACCGTCAGAAGCGGCGCCCATGGCCCGATGGACCGGGTGGCGTCATGCGGATAAGCGCCCGTTCGGGTTCTCTGAGGCGAGTGGATAGTGGGCTGGCTCCGGAAAGCCCATGCACCGGGATTCGAGTGGGGTCGGCGCTCGAGCGGCCCAAGGGGTCGTGCCCCTGCGATGGCCGAACGGCGAAAGCCGTCAGGCGCTAGCTGACGGGTCTCAGGAGCGGTTCCGCGGGGGGCTCGGCGGTCTTCTTCGCGGCCTCGACCAGGGCCATCTGGCTGCGCAGGGCGGTCTCGCCCTCTTCCGGGGCGCGCAAGCGGTACCGTCCCTCGGGGCCGAGCCGGCGGGCTTTGACGCTGTCGTGGAGCGCGAGGGCGAGCACCTCGTCGCAAAGCCGCGCCTTGAGCGCCCGCTCCTCGACCGGGCAGAGCACCTCGATGCGGCGTTGGAAGTTGCGGTGCATCCAGTCGGCGCTGGAGAGGAACACCTCGCACCTCTCGCCCGCGCCGAAGGCGAACACCCGGCTGTGCTCGAGGAAGCGGTCGACGACGCTGGTCACCCGGATGTTTTCCGACAGGCCGGCGACGCCCGGCTGCAGGCAGCAGATGCCGCGGACGATGAGGTCGATGGACACCCCCGCCTGGCTCGCCCGGTAGAGCGCGCGAATCACGGTCGGCTCGGTGATCGAGTTCACCTTGGCGACGATCCGCGCGGCCTCGCCCTTTTTCGCCCGGTCCGCCTCCCGCTCGATGAGGGAGAGGATGCGCTCCTGGAGGCCGTAAGGGGCGACGGCGAGCTTCTTCCAGGCGGGGGGCTCGGCGTAGCCGGTGAGGAGATTGAACAGCGCGGTCGCGTCGTCGGCCAGGTCGTCGCGGGCGGAGAAGAACGAGAGGTCGGTGTAGGCGCGGGCGGTGGTCGGGTTGTAGTTGCCGGTGCCGAGGTGGACGTAGCGCTTGAGGCCGCTCCCCTCCCGGCGCACGACCAGCGCCACCTTGGCGTGGGTCTTGTAGCCGGGCACCCGGTAGACGACGTGGACGCCGTTCTCCTGCAGCCGCCGCGCCCAGGCGATGTTGTTGGTCTCGTCGAAGCGGGCGAGGATTTCGACCACGCAGGTGACCTGCTTGCCGTTCTCGGCCGCCCGCGAGAGCGCCTGGATGAAGGGGCTGTCGCCGCTCGTGCGGTAGAGCGTCTGCTTGATGGCGAGAACGTTCGGGTCCTCGGCCGCCTCGGCGACGAAGCGCACCACCGGCTCGAACGACTCGTAGGGGTGGTGCAAGAGCACGTCGTGGCGCGCGACGACCTCGAAAACCGACTCGGCGGCCTTGAGCTCGTGGGGCACGACCGGCAGGTGCGGCTCGACCTTGAGCTCCGGGCGCCCGTCGAGGTCGGCCATCTGCGCCAGGTCGCTGAGCTGGAGCGGTCCCGGCAGCCGGTAGACGTCCTGCTCATCGAGCTTGAGCGCGCCCGAAAGCTGCCGGGTCAGGTCCTCCGAGGCGTTCTCGGCGATGGTCAGCCGCACCGCCTGGCCGCGGTCGCGTCGCCTGAGCTCCTGCTGGATAGTGCTCAGGAGGTCCTCGCTCTCCTCCTCGTCGACCTCCAGGTCCCAGTTGCGGATGACGCGGAAGGGCGCGGTATCGCTCTTGGAGACCGCGTAGCCCGGGAAGAGGTCGGCGACGTGAGCACAGATCAGATCCTCGAGCAGCACGTAGTCCTGGCCGAAGAGGGAAGGCAGCCGCACGAGGCGCGGGAGCACCGCCGGGACCTGGACCACCGCGAGCAGGCGCTCCTTGGGCGGCGCTGTCCGGCGGCCCTTTCGCTTCTCGGCGCGGTAGACGGTCACGGCGAGGTTGAGCGACTTGTTCTTCAGGTGCGGGAACGGGTGGCCGGGGTCGATGGCGAGCGGGGTCAGCGCGGGGAACACGTTCTGGGTGAAGTAGGAGCGGGCGAAGGCTTTCTGCTCCTGGCTGAGAAGCTCCGGCCGGGTGAGCTGGACGCCGTGGGCCGCCAGCGCGGGCAGCACCTCCTCGCGCAGCACCCGGTACTCCTCGGCCATCATCGCGTGCGCGCGCTCGGAGATGCGGGCGAGCTGTTCGGCGGCGGTGAGGCCGTCGGCGGGCGTCTCCTGGACGCCGTTGACGAGCTGCTGCTTCAGGCCGGCGACCCGGACCATGAAGAACTCGTCCAGGTTCGAGCTGACGATGCCGAGGAACTTCAGCCGCTCGTAGGGCGGCAGCGTCTGGTCGCGCGCCTCTTCCAGAACCCTCTCGTTGAACGCGAGCCAGGACAGCTCGCGGTTGAAGAACGGGCGGGCCTCGCGCTCCTTGACCGCTTCGAGCACGGCGGGAATCGGCTCGACCGACGAGCGCTCGCCCTCCGGAGGTTCCGCCACCGCCGCCAGGGCGGCTGCGACGCGGGAAGGCTGCGAATCCATGCGAGTGCCTCGAACGAAGGACCGACTGTCGATTTTACTCCAGGATCGGCCCCAGGCGGTAGCTTCGAGCCGGCACGAGCGTCCGGCAGACCGCTGAACGGCCGCGACATCGCCCCCCGGATACACGGTTAAGCGACCCGAGGCGGGACGGCCAGCCGCCTTCTCTCGGCCCACGCCTGTCCGGCCAACACCTCGACGCCTCGTTGGAGCCGAACGCGTGAGTGTCCGGGTGCAGGCGAGGCGATCGTCGCAAAGCGACCCCGAGGCGGGACGGCCAGCCGCCTTCTCTCGGCCCACGCCTGTCCGGCCAACACCCCGACGCCTCGTTGGAGCCGGACACGTGAGGTCCGGGTGCAGGCGAGGCGTTCGTCGGTCGGGGAAGTTGCGCCACCGATTCCGCATCGCGCAGCACACGGCTGGAAGAGAGGCGACAGGCCGTGCCCTATCCGGACTCTCACCTGTCCGGCTTCCCTCGAACGGCTTGGTCCTCGCACAGATTCTGTCGTGGGGCCGTTTTCGGCTCGGCTCGTCGCCCACGGTAGAGTCGCCGCCGATGTCCGCGCCGGCCCGCCGCCCTGGCTCAGCGCTCCTGCCCTTCGCCGCCGCTCTCGGCCTCGCGCTCATCCCTTGCGCCTACACGCCGCTCAATTCCGACCTCGGTTGGACCCTGCGCGAGGGCCAGCGGATCGTCCTGCACGGCGCCATCGCCACCCGCAACGCGCTCTCCTTCACCGACCCGCGGCACCCGGTGATTTCGTACCAGTGGCTCTTCTCGGCGCTCGCGTATCTCGTGCACCGCTCCCAAGGGGCAGCAGGGCTCATCCTCCTCAAGTGGCTGACGCTCTTCGTGACGGTGGCGGCGATGGCCGGGGCGGTCTCGGCGGTGGCGAAGCACCCGCTCGCGCGGCTCGTGGCGCTGGGGGTGACGGCGCCGCTGCTTGGCGCGGGCCTGCTCTTCGTGCGCTCGCAGATGTTCACCTACGCCTTCGTCCCGCTGGTCGCGTGGGCGGTGCTCTCGGAGAAGCGCTGGGCGCTCTGGGCGCTCGTGCCGCTCCTCGCGCTGTGGGCGAACCTGCACGGCGGGTTCATGCTCGGGCTAGCGCTGGTCTTCGCGATGAGCGGGGCGCTCTGGCTCGAGTCGCGGTCGATCTTCGAATGGCGGCAGCTTGTTCCCCGGCGCCTCAGAGTGCCTGGGCGATCGGGCCGGGGGACCAGCCCGCGCCTCCCGGAGCCGATGGAGGGCAGGAGCGCTCTTCCAACACGCGAGCTCGTGGCGATTCCCGTTGCCGCCGCGCTGGCGACCTTGGCGAACCCGTTCGGCTGGCGGCTGCACCTCGCGGCGATCGCGTTGACGCGCGATCCCGGGCGCTCGCTCGACCACGAGTGGACGCCCTTGTGGCGGCTGCACGCTCTGATTCCCGCGGAATGGGAAGCGCTGGCGGTGCTGGTGCTCGCCCTGGCGCTGGCGCTGGTCTTCCTGCCGAAGACGAAGCTGCGGCTGTGGGTGCTCTGTGCGCTGCTCGTCCTGACGCCGACGGCGGAGCGCCATCTGCGGCTCGTGCCGGTGCTGGCGGCGCCGGTTCTCGCGGCGGCGTTCGAGACGGCCATCGCGCGCGCGAGCGACAAGCTGCGCGACCAGCTCGTACGGCCGGTGATGCTCGCGTCGGTCGCGGTGGCGGTGGCGACCTTCGCGCTCTTCGCAACGAGCCTCCCGCGCTCGTTGCGCTTCCACGGATTCCCGCCGCCGAACCCCGCGCCGGCGATCGACGTGCTGCGGCTGAACCACCTCAGCGGCAACGTCTGGAACGACTTCAACTGGGGTGGCCTCCTGCAATGGGCGGCGCCCGAGGTGCGCGTCGCGTGCGACGGCCGGTTCGACCAGGCCTACTCGGAGCGCGTGCGCCGCGAGGTGATGCGGTTCGGCTACGACGACCGCGATCCGCTGCGGACGCTCGAACGGTACGGCGCGGACCTGGTGCTGCTGCCGGCGACCAACCCGGCGATCG
The DNA here is from genome assembly GCA_021787845.1 of Myxococcales bacterium. Classification (GTDB taxonomy): domain Bacteria; phylum Myxococcota; class Myxococcia; order Myxococcales; family JAJYLH01; genus JAJYLH01. The sequence continues at coordinate 47,874 of JAJYLH010000025.1, forward strand.
CGCTCATCGCGAACACCTACCGACCGCTCTACTGCGGCGAGGGCGTGTGCCTGCTGTCGCGCCGCGCGGACCAGCTCGCCCTCGCCGAGCACGGCCTCCTCAGGCTCCCGCCGGCACGCTCGACGCCCGAGAGCTTCTTCGACGCGCCGAACCCGTAGAAACGAGGTCTCGGTCGAACCGAAAAAAGGGCCCGGATCGTCCGCCGAGGCTCCCGGTCGATTGAAAAGAGGTCGCTTTCTCTCCGCCGAGGCTTCCGGTCGACCGAAAAGAGGTCACTTTCTCTCCGCCGAGGCTCCCGGTCGACCGAAAAGAGGTCACTTTCTCTCCGCCGAAGCCTCCGGTCGATGAAAAACAGCGTCCGATCGATGTGCCGAACCCTCCGGACCATCATCCGAACCGATCGATCGCCGATCAGAACCGACGGCGTGCGAACCGGAGGCGCATGGTCGATCAGAGCTCCGGTCGAGCCGCATGGATCGGTCGCAGCTCGCAGGCACCGTAGAGATCTACGTAGCCGCGGCGAACGCCGAAGCAGGTATCGCGGCGCTCGCAGCCGGCACAGATCTCAGGCTGGACGAACTCGCCCCGGCCCACGTCCGGGGCCAGCGTCACGCTCGGCCAGAGGTGCGAGAGGCTCTCTGGAATCAGGCATGCGGGGATGCCGCACATCGTGTCCAGGCCGCCGATCGAGAGTTCCTTGACCTCGGCCCGGCGCAGCCCTTCCGCGAGCGCGGGAAGCATCTCTGAATAGGACGGGATGAGCTCTCGCGAGGCCGGCACGACGTCGCTCGAGCGCGCGACGAAGCTCAGCACGAGCTCCACCGTCGGCCAGCGGCGCGCAACGAAATCGACATGGTCGGGAAACGCCGCGAAGTTCTGACGGCAGAATACGAAGTTCAGTCGGACCATGGCTCCGGTGGCGACGGCGCGGTCGATACCGAGGACGGTGCGCTCGAAAGTGCCCGGCGCGCCGGTGATGGCATCGGAGATCGCCGCCGTGGGGCCGTGCAGCGAGATGAAGAAATGCGTCACGCCCGCCGCGACCAGAGTATCGGCGAGCGGCGGTTCGGCCAGGCGGACCGCATTGGTCTGCAGATCGATCACCGGCGCGCCCCGGTTCTTGGCGAGGCGAACGAAGTCGACGAGGCGCGGGTTCAAGGTCGGCTCGCCGCCGGAAAGGATCACCGGCCGGCCCTTCGAGGCGATGTCGGAAATCGCGGTCTCGATGGCGCGGGTCGGCGCGGCCGGCAGATGCGTCGAGACAAAGCAGAACGCGCAGGCCTGGTTGCAGGCGAAGTTGATGCGAACGATGCGCGGCTGGCTCTCGCCGGTCGATCGCTCGACCTCGTCTTGGACCAGCTCGGCCGCGACCTGGGCGTCGATGTCCGTTGGGGTCGAGAAGCGGCGGCGAAGCGCGTCCGATGCGATCGGGTCGACGCGCGGCTCGGGATGGCGGTCGAGCGCGCCGCTCGGAAACCCCGGACAGCGGTCGCGCAGTCGGCAGGCGTCGCAGGCGGCGACGCGGCGAAAACCCGGTCGCTCAGAGCCCCCAGGCGTCAGGCGGAACAGGTGCGCGAGCCGTCCGGGGGCCGGCAGCAGACAAGGAGGAACAGCCGCATCCTCGGCGAGGCTCGTCCGGAGCCCGGCCCGCCGCGCGGCGGCCTCGGCGGCGATGAGCGTTGCTGCCGCGGTCTCGGGGTCCAGGAGCTCGCCGGGCGCCGGCCCCGACGTGGGCCAGCAGAGAATCCATTGCCGGACCGGGAGCGCGCTTTCCGCGAGCTGCTGGGGCAGCGACGCGATCTGCGGAGCGACGCGGCGGACCAGCGGCGTCGCGACTTCCAATTCGATGCCCCCCTCGGTCAAGGCGCGCATCCCGGCAAGCGCCGCGGGAAAGCTGCCGGGATCCCGAGTCACCGATTCGTAGACGCTCGCCCATCCGGGAAGATGGACCCGTGCGAGACCGAGCCCCGCCTCGCGAAGTCGCGCGGCCCGGCCGGCATCGATGAGCGTCGCGTTGGTCTCGAGAACCACCCGGCCGGCGCCGAGCTCCCGCGCGGCTCGCACCAGCGATGGCAAGTCTCGACGCAGCGTCGGCTCGCCGCCCGTGAGGACCAGCGTCTGTGCGCCTCGCGCCTCCACGAGCCGAGCGAGCACTCGCGAGCGAGCGACGAGCTCCGGGTCCTCCGCCGGCCGCCGCGCGTCGCAGAACGCGCAATTCTGGTTGCACGTCTGGTTCGTGATCACCCGGAGCGTTCGCATCGCCCGAGGCGACGCTAGCTCGAAGCCGACGCGACTGTCGAACGCCGGCCGTGCCTCGGCTCGCCAGGGCGCCGCGAGCCTCGAGACGGCAGGGCTTTCAAGGTGCGAGCGAGCGAAAAACGCTCGTCCTGAGCGGTCATCCTGAGCGCCAGTCGAAGGACGCATGCCTATCCGGTTGACGCACTTGCCCGATGTTGGAGCCGGACACGTCAGTGTCCGGGTCTGCCCGGGACGTCGTGCCCGACCCGGACACTGACGTGTCCGGCTCCAGGTCCAATTCCAAGCGCGCCAACGAGTAGGATGGGTGGAGCGGCAGCGGAGCCCATCGTCGCCAGCGATCGCCCAGTTGATGGGCTCCGCTCCACCCATCCTACGGCTTGGGTTGCGGGCATCAGCCCCGCGCCAGGCTTGCCGAAGGGCTCGGGATGAGCGGCGGTTCCGGCTCACGCCGCACCTTGAAATCCCTGCCTCGAGTCGGGCAAGGCGGCAACGGCGACAGGAACCGCTCCTACTCTCCGACCACGCGGGGCCGGCGGGCGCGGGCGGCCTGGAGCTCCTGGGCCTGGACCACGGTGACGGCGGCCATGCTCACCACCTCGTTCACCGTCGAGCCGCTCTGGAGCACGTTCACCGGCGCGTCGAGGCCCGAGAGAATCGGCCCGATCGCTTCCGCCCCGCCGAGCTTCATCATCAGCTTGTACGCGATGTTCGCGCTCGCGAGGTCCGGGAACACCAGCACGTTCGCGCTCTCCTGGAGCACGCTGACCGGGAACAGCTCGTTCCTGAGCTCCTGGTCGATGGCCACGTCCGCCTGGATTTCGCCGTCGATCATCAGGCGGGCGTTGCGCTGGCGCACGAGCTCGGTCGCCCGCCGCACCTTCTCCGCGAGCGGGTGCCGGACGTTCCCGAAGCTCGTGAACGAGAGCATCGCCACCCGCGGCTCCTCGTCGGTGAAGAAGCGCACCTGCTCCGCGGTCTGCAGCGCGATTTCCGCCAGGTCTTCCGCGTCCGGCTCGATGTTGACGGTGGTGTCGGCGAAGAAGACGACGCGGTTTCGCACGAGGATGACGTAGATGCCGAACACCCGCCGCACGCCCTTCTTGAGCTGGATGATCTGCAGCGCCGGCCGGATGGTCTCCGGATAGGGCGTGCGGTTGCCGCTCAACAGCCCGTCGGCGTCGCCGCGCTTGACCATCATGATGCCGTAGGCGTTCGGATCGTGGAGGAACCGGCGCGCCTCCCCGACGTTGTTGACGCCCTTGCGCCGCCTCAAGTCGAGGAGCGTCTTCGCGTAGTCGTCGAGCTTGGGCGAGGTCTCGGGGTCGATGATCTCCGTCCCGCCGAGGTCGAGCCGGAGCTCGCCGATGCGCGAGCGGATGCGCTCCGGGTTACCGAGCAGCACCGGCGTCGCTATCCCCTCGTCGACCAGGGCGTGGCAGGCGGCGAGAATCTTCTCGTCCTCGCCTTCGGGGAAGACGATGCGCTTGGGCGACGCCTGCGCCTTGCGGATGATCGGCCGCATCACCTCCCGCGACCGCCCGATGAGCCGCTCCAGCCGGTCGACGTAGGCGTCGAAATCCTCGATGCGAAGGCGAGCGACACCGGTGTCGATGGCCGCTTTCGCGACCGCCGGGGGCACGCGCAACAACAGCCGCGGGTCGAACGGCTTCGGAATCAGGTACTCCGGCCCGAAGTGGAGGTCCTGCCCCTCGTAGGCCTTGCGCACGATGTCCGGCACGTCCTCCCGCGCCAGGTCCGCGAGCGCGTGCACCGCCGCGAGCTTCATCTCCAGGTTGATCTTGCGCGCCCGCACGTCGAGCGCCCCGCGGAAAATGAAGGGAAAGCCGAGGACGTTGTTCACCTGGTTCGGGTAGTCGCTGCGTCCGGTCGCCATGATCACGTCCGGCCGCGCCGCTCTCGCCTCTTCCGGCGAGATCTCCGGGGTCGGGTTGGCCATCGCGAAGACGATGGGCCGCGCCGCCATCCGCTTGAGCATCCCCCCGTCGATGGCGCCCGCGACCGAGACGCCGACGAACACGTCCGCGCCCTCGAGCGCGTCGGCCATCGAGCGCAGCTTGCAGTCCGCGCCTTGCGCGAACTCGTCCTTGTACTTGTTCGACGCCGCCGGCCGCCCCTCGTAGACGACGCCCTTGGTGTCGACCAGGACCACGTTCTCCCGCCGCGCGCCGAGAGCGCAGTAGAGCCTCGCCGTCGCGATGGCCGCGGCCCCGGCGCCCGAGACCGCGATGCGCACCGTCTCGATGCGCTTGCCGACGATGTCCAGCGCGTTCAGGAACGCCGCCGAGGAGATGATGGCGGTGCCGTGCTGGTCGTCGTGGAAGACCGGGATGTTCATCCGGGCGATCAGCGCCTCTTCGATTTCGAAGCACTCGGGCGCCTTCACGTCCTCCAGGTTGATGCCGCCGAAGGTCGGCTCCAGCGCCGCCACCGTCTCGATGAAGCGCTGCGGGTCCTTGGCGTCCAGCTCGATGTCGAAGACGTCGATGCCGCCGAAGCGCTTGAAGAGGATGCCCTTGCCCTCCATCACCGGCTTGCCCGCGAGGGGGCCGATGTTCCCGAGCCCCAGGACAGCGGTGCCGTTGGTCACCACCGCTACCAGGTTCCCTTTCGAGGTGTAGCGGAAGACCTTGTCCGGGTCGGCGGCGATGTCCAGGCAGGGCTCGGCGACGCCGGGCGTGTAGGCGAGGGAGAGGTCGCGCTGGTTGCCGAACGGCTTGGTGGCGACGACCTCGATTTTTCCCGGCCGGGGCAGCGCGTGGTACTCGAGGGCGGCCTTGCGACGGAGGGCGTTCTTGTCTTCGCTCATGACGCGGACAGATAACACGCCGCCCACCGCCGTGCAGCAAGCGCGCGCCGCCGCGTCGGCGCCTCGACGAAACGGGCGCGCGTGCCTTCCGAGCCGCTCCTGGGGCGTCCGCCGGGACGTGGCTGGTCGATCCGACCGATCCGACCGATCGGACCGATCGAACGTCGCGGCGGGCCCCGTCCCCGAAGCGAAAGGAGCCGGCCGCGCGATGGCAACCGGCTCCCCTTCCGCCCAGCTCGAACGGCCTAGTGGACCGTCCCGCTCGCGTCGATGGTCCAGGTCTTCGTCGGCGTCGCGTTCGGCGCGTTGTAGTCGAACTGCGAGAACACCACCTGGGTGTCGGAAATCTGCGAGACGGTGGCGTACCCGTAGCTGCCGCCGGACAGCGGCGCGCCGCCGTTGCCGACGATGACGAAGACGCTCGACGAGCCGCCGTAGCCGCTGGAGCCGGTGTTGAACCGGAACTCGTGGGTGTGCCCGTTGATCTCCAGGGTGAGCGGGTACTTGCGCACGATGCTCTCCGCCAGTTGCTCGTTCGGGCAGTTCGTGGTGCTCGGCGGCTCGTGCATGACGACGAAGGTGAAGGTCGTCTGCTTCTGGAGCTCCGTCGTCAACCAGCTCGACTGGGTCGAATCCCAGGCGTTGGGCGCGACCAGGACGATCTTCGCCGTCCAGTTCCCGTCCTGTCCCGCGAAGGAAAGCGCGTAGTACGGCTCGCTGTGGCCGAGCGGCGTGACCCAGGCGTTCATGAACGCCGTGAAGCTGTTGGTCACCCCGTCCGAGTTGCCGGAGCCGCAGTTGCTCTTGGTGTAGCCGGTGCACTCGTGGTTGCCGAGCGCGTGGAAGACGATGCCCGGGTACACCTGCTGCGCGTTGTGGTAGAGCTGAATCTGCTTCGCGCCTTCGTTGGTCGTCGGGTCCGCGTACATGTAGTCGCCGGTGGCGACGACGAAGCTCGGCTGCGGCGAGAGGCTCGTGATGTCGCTGTAGATCGTCGAGATGATCGACGACGGGTACGGATACGAGCTCTCATCGCTCGACGACTTCCACTCGTTCGCCGGCCGGGTGTCGCCCACCACCGCGAAGTAGAGGCGCGACACCGTGCCGCCCTGGTCGGTGACGTTGCCGGTCACCGGCCCGCTCAAGGGGTTCCCCGTACCGCCGTCGCCAGTCCCGCCATCGCCAACCGAGTTCGGGGTGCAGGTCTGGGTGACCGTGTCGCAGGTCGTGTTCGCCGGGCATTGCGAGCACTGGAAGCCCGAGCCGCCGTCGCCGTTGCCGCTCGACCCGCAGTTCGACGGCGGCGAGTGGCACCGGTTATCGGAGGTGTCGCAGTACCAGCCGCCGTAGCAGCCGTTCGCCTGGCATGGCTGGCCGTTGGAAGCGTTGCCGCCCGGCGAGCAGCTCTGGCACTGGGTGCCGCTCACGTCCGGACCCGCGTACGTCCCGCACATCCCAGAACCGCTGCTGCCCCCATCGCCGTTGTTGGTCGTGTTCGGCTTGCAGGTCTGGTCCGCCTGGTCGCAGGTCGTGTTCGCGGGGCACTGCGAGCAGTTGAAGGTCGAGACCGGGTCGCAGCTCTGCGTCACCGTGTTGCACGTGGTGCCAGCCGGGCACTGCGAGCAGTCGAACCCGCCGCTCGAATTCGTCTTGCACGTCTTGTCGGCTTCGTCGCAGGTGGTCCCGGCCGGGCACTGATTGCAGTTGAAAGTGCTGGCCGGGTCGCACGCGAGCTTCGCCGGGTCGCAGACGGTGCCCGCGGGACAGGTCGCGCAATCGAAGGTCCCCTGCGCACACTTGTCGTCGGCGTCGAGACAGACCTCGGTCTCCAGGCCCGCGTTGTCCGGCTTGATGACCAACGTGCCGCCTCCCTCGCAGAAGCCGTTTTCTGCTTCCGGCAGGCAGCCTGAGCTCGCGCCGACCTGGACGCAGGCGTAGCCGGCCTGGCAATCCTTGTCGGTGAGGCAGTCGGTGCACGCCATGTTGTCGATGGTGTCGCCGCCGTCGCCATGACCCTGTTGGATCGGGCCGGGGTTGGTGCAGCCCGTCGCGAGAAGAATCGCCGCGAGCGCGCCGAGGGGGAGTGAGCGATGCATCCTTCCTTCTCCTTCGTCCGTCGTTCGGGAAAGCGAGCTTCCAGGTTCTCGGCCGCCGCCCATGAGGAGAGCGGGACCGGTGCGGACTCTTGAGAGCGGTCTCATCGACCGACACCCCAAGCGTTTAACGTGCATGCCGCTCGGGGGTCAATCGAAAGTCTCGCTGTCTCTTCGGCGCCCACGCGCACCGCCCAAAGAGAAGCGGCCGAGCACGGTGGCGGCGAATCCCGGGCGCTGGCATCGGGCGGGCGTCCGACGGGCGCGACGCTCCGGGTCGATGTCCGAAACGCCGCGAGAGAAAGAGGATTCTCATCGCCGCTCGCGAATGGCGCGGGGCGGCGAGGGGCGGATTTCGAGATGCGCGGCGGCTCGCGTGCCCTTCGCGGCAAGGCGCCTCGGCTTGCCCGCGGCTCCCGATTGATCGTACGCGCACGCCCGCGCGTCACGCGCCCGCGCGCGAGGACGGATGGAACCGAACGGTAGGGGTCCTGCTTTACGCGAGGCCTGCACGGGGCGGCGTGCGGCTCGTTCGCCCCAGTAGGATGGACGGTCCGGTCGCGTCGGGATGAGCTGGGCGTTGGGTCGCTGGCGCGACCGGCCGTCCGTCGTTCCAGAGCGATCGCTCGAAAGGCGGGCGGATCGGCGATCGCTCTGGGATGTCGGACGGCCGTTCGCCCGCCTGGCGGCGTGCGAACCGGACCGTCCAACCTACTGGGCGTGCGAACCGGACCGTCCAACCTACTGGGCGTGCGAACCGGACCGTCCAACCTACTGGGCGTGCGAACCGGACCGTCCAACCTACTGGGCGTGCGAACCGGTCCGTCCAACCTACTGGGCGTGCGAACCGGACCGTCCAACCTACTGGGCGTGCGAACCGGTCCGTCCAACCTACTGGCCTTCGTCGGCCGCAGCAGGGAGGGCGCTCCGCTGTCCCCGACGCGCGACGGCCCGCCCGGCCTCGCGTCGTGCGAGACCGAAGCGGGCCGCCAGGTGCGCTCCTAGAGAGCTCTAGCGGGCTAGCCGCCGGTCGTCGGGGTGTACTGGACCGCCGCCGGGCAGGCCCCGCCTTCGGTGGTCGGCGTGTCGCTGTTCGGAACCTTGGTGAACGGGCCCTTCACCGAGATGTAGACGCCCAGGTACGCCTGGAGCTCGGCGCCATTGCCCGTGCTCGCCTGCGATGCGTCGTTCACCACGTACGGCGGCGGGAGGGCGACGCCCGAGGCGACCGTGGTCTGCGCGGTCAGCTTCTCCATCTCGTTCGCGCCCTTGTAGGCGCCGGCGGTGCCGGAGACGGTCACGTAGTCGCCGACCGCGGGAGGGGTAGAAGCGGCGCCGTTCACCTGGCCCTTGCTCACGTACACTTCGACGCCGCTGTGAGCCGCCGGCGTCCCGCCCGACGCCACCGGGTCCTCGATGTAGTACGAGTAGGTGCCCGTCTTCGAGCTCGCCTTGCCGGCCGCGATGACCACGCCGCTGATGGTGACGGTGCCGGTCCAGGTGCCGCTTCCTCCCTGGATGGCGGCGATGGTGTTGCTGCCCGACGGGGTCGCAGGAGCCGCGTTGCCGCCGCTCGGCGCGGTGCCGGAGAGGTCGCCGGCGGAGGTCGCGTAGAGGATGGTCGAGGTGCCGTCGTCGCCGGAAATCGCCCAGAGGCCGTTGAGCGCGCTGGGGCTGCCCTGCTCGGAGCCGGTCCAGCTCGAACCCACGTACTGGTAGCCGTCGATCACCACCTCGTTCCCGCTGCCGTCCTTGTACTCCGCGCCGTCGCAGTAGGTCTTGGGGGTGCCGCCGTCGCCGCCGGACGAGGTTCCGCAGGCCGACGACGCTGACGCCTCAGCCGCTGTGCAGTCGGTCGCCGACACGCAGTTGAAGCTCGACTGGACGGTGCCGCTGGCGTCGACGAGCTGGATCTGGGTGCCGCACTTCTTGGCGGTGTCGCCGTTCGAGCAGGTGACGTTGCTGTCCGTGGTCGGGGTGCAGGAGTTGTTGGTGCCGCCGTCGCCGTTGTTGTTGCTGTTGGTGCCGCAGGCAGCGAGGGCGAGGGCCATCGCGGCGACCAGGGCCGTGCTCAGGACTGTGCGCATGTTCTCTCCGTTTCTCCGTTTTCCGTCTTGCGAGGGGCGCGAACCCTCGCACGGGCCACGCCGCGCGAGGCATCCGCCGTGCGACCGACGGGCAAGATAGCCCAAACTCCGGCGCGAGTTGGGCGGCGGCGGCGCGAGGCGATTGGAAAAGCGCGTGCGCTCGCGCGCGACCCGCGGGATTGTGGAAAAAGCCATCGCCGCAGGCGTTTGTGGCATTGCGCTCTATTTCTCGGGCGCCATCAAACTGTCACAATCACGCGCTAGAGAGGCGCTCGCTCCGGGGGCCGGACAGCGAAAAGGCAGGTGTGCGATGCGGATGGAGATCAAGCGGCTCGCGTTCTTCACCATCGTCGTGGCGGCGTGCGAGTGCGGCGGCACGCGGCTCCTGAACGTGAACACGAAGAAGCCCAACACGACCACCACGGTGACGAACAACAACAACCCGGGCAGCGACGACACCGACGCCGGGACGCCGGGGATCACCCCGCCGCACCAGGGGCAGGGCTGCGCTGCTGGTAACGTGCAGGGCAACGCCTGTGCGCCGGACCAGCAGACGAAGATCGCGAACGCGAACGTCGAGGTCAAGGGCACCGACTGCAAGGGCAACGCCTTCGACATCAAGACGACCACCGGCGCGAGCGGCGGCTACACGCTTCAGAACGTGCCCAGCGGGACGTGGACGGTGACCGTCACCTCGGGCGCCTTCTCCACGAGCTACAGCGTGACCGTCATCCCGAACTCCACCGTGACGGTCAACCCGAGCCAGGGCGAGTGCTTCAAGAACACGACCACCACCGCCGTCGTCACCGGCTCGGGCGACAAGATCGAGCAGCTCCTGACGGGGATGGGGCTGAGCCCGACGCTCTACGACGGCGCCACGAACTGGGCGACGGCGGGGCAGCCGTTCCTCGCGAACCTCTCGCAGATGGAGAAGTACAACATCATTTTCATCGACTGCGGCGCCTCGAAGTCCTACGACAAGACGAACTACACCGACGACATCAACTCCGGGCCGAGCACCACCGCCGAGAACGACGCGCTCATCGCGAATAACCTCCGGCAGTTCGTGGCCAACGGCGGGCACGTCTACGCCTCGGACTGGGGCTTCCTCTTCCTCGCCCTCGCCTGGCCAGACCAGATGCCGATGCGCCTCGCCCAGAACCAGGCGATGGCCTCGCCGTTCCCGGTCGACGTGCTCGACGGCTACGGCGCCAAGTCGAACAACGTCGCGACGGTGAGCGTCACCGCTTCCGTGGCCGACGCCGGATTGGCGAGTGCGATGGGGAAGACGAGCTTGAGCGTCGCCTTCCCGTATGGCCACTGGGGGCTCCTGCAGGACCAGGCGCCGAACGTGACGACCCTGCTCGAGGCGAGCGGCGTCCAGACGTGCGCGCAGAACAAGTATCCCTTGGACTGCGGGAAGGCGGGGGCGAGCGTGGACAACGTGCCGCTCGCCATCACCTTCCAGCCGCAGGGCGCCTCGGGCCGGGTGACCTACACCTCGTTCCACAACATCGACCAGCCCACCGGCGACGTCCAGGCGTTCCTCCAGTACCTGGTGTTCAAGCTATAGCCTGCGTGTGGCGGCTCTTGCGCTCTCCGTCGACTGGGCTCGGGATGAGCGGGAGGGGCGCGCGCGCGCGTCAGAACCGATTCGGCGAGATGCCCAGGCGTGAGGATTCGCGGTGCCAGGACCTCCCGCCCTTCCGCTCGTCCCGAGCGCAGTCGAGGGAGAGCGCAAGCGGTCTCGCACCGCCCAAGCGGACCCACCGCCTGCCCCCGGACAGTGACGTGTCCGGCTCCAAGGGAACGCCAATGAGCCTCCTGAAGCGCTTTCGCCTCTCGCTAGCGCTGGCGCTCTTCGCGAGCGTCACCGCGGGCGCGTGCAACTGCGACACCTACAACGTGGGCGGGCTGCACGACACGCACGTCACCATCCTCTCGCCGGCGGACGGCGCGACCGTCGGCCCGACCGTGCACTTCTCGGCCAAGGCGACCGGCTCGACCGGGGTCCAGTCGCTCGCGCTCTATGTCGGGCCGTACACCGGGAGCCCGGACCAGATCGCGAACTGCCAGCCGGCGAGCGCCCAGACCGAGATCGACTGCGCGAAGGATTTCTCGGTCGCCGCGGAGATCGCGCAGGAAGAGAACGACTCGCTCACCTTGACCGCGGTCGCTCGGGATGCCTCCAACGCGGTCACCACCGCGCAAGTCACGGTCCTGCCGCCGGGGTTGACGGTGAAGTTCGACGCGCCGCCGCTCACCCAGCACAACCCGCCCATCGCCGCGGTCCGCGGCACGTCCGCCCTGACGCTCGAGGTGTCGAGCCTGGTCGCGGTCAGCTCGGTCGAGGTGATGGTGGACCACGGGACCCAGCCGCTCGCGTCCTGGTCGCAACCGAGCGGCGCGCAGCCGATGCTCCTCAACAAGACCGTCGATTGGGATTCGCTGGGGAAGGGCCCGCACAAGCTCGCCGCCACCGCGACCGACGTGAACGGCGACCGGACGGAAACCGACCTCCAGATCGTCGACGGCTGCGCCCAGGATGGCGACTGCCCTTCCGGAGAGCGCTGCTGCACGGCGGACGGGAGCTGCAACCCGACGGTCGGCCAGGGCGCGGAATGCTCTTGCGACAAGCCCTGCTCGACCGACGAGGGGTGCTTTCCCGGAACCTGCGGCACGCTCCCCGCGAAGTGCCGGCCGGGCTGCTTCCCGGGTTCGTGGGATCCGGCGCCGAACGGGACCGCGGCCGACACCTGCAGCCCCCAGCCGCAGGGAGGCCAGAACGTGGCCGCGTACTGCACCGCGCTCCCGCCGGGCGAGGTGACGGCGGCGAACAAGGGAGGCGGCTGCGCTCCCGGAGACAACTGCCAAGTGGTGCCGAACAACTGCCCTGACGCAGCCCTGAACCGCAACAGCCCCCTCAACGCGCAGACGAACCCGCTCGTCCACTACACCTGCACCCCGATGAGCCCGGCGGTGAACGCCTGCATCCCGGCGGGAGCGGTCCCGGTCGGCGGCGCCTGCACCGAGAGCTGCGACAGCATCCAGCATTCCTGCGCACCGGGTCTGTTGTGCGCGGTGGACCAGAGCGGCCAGGCGAAGTGCGCCATCCAGTGCACCGACCCCGACCGGAGCGATGCGCCGGACTGCCCGAACGGCGAGGCCTGCGTCGCCCTCTACGGCCCGGGCAACGTCGAATACGCCACCGGCACCTGTGCGGCGCCGAGGTAGCCATCTCGGCCGCCCCGGGGGGAGCCACCGCATCGGCGCTCGGCTCTTTCGTCTGCGCGACCGCCGCCACGACCTCGGCCGCCCGCCCGACGGCGACCGGCTGCGGGCCGTCAAGGCCGCTCGCCATCGCTCCGGCTCGCGCTGCATTCGCGATGATCGGACCGATCGGTCGGATCGGTCCGATCGGTCCGATCGCCGCCGAAGGACCTGGGGGCTTCGCGCCGGGTCGGTCGCGCCCCCCTTGACCGCGAGCGCGCAAGTGTGGGCCGATCGCTCGCCCGTCGTCGTCGATCGATTGCGGGCGGAGCGTCCGATGTCCCGCGAAGCTCGTGGCCGGCTGGCTTTCGCTTTGCTCGCGCTCGGCTCGCTCGCCTGCGCGACCGCCGCCACCACGTCGTTCGTCCGCCCGACCGGCGGCCCCGGCCGCATCGTCGACGTCGCGACCGGCCGCGCCTTCACCGACTGCCGGACCGCGTTCGCCGAAGCGACCGGCGAAACCATCCTCCGCTTCTCCGCTGGGGTGTTCGACTGCGGTCCCGAGCTCCAGGTCGCGAGCGACAACCTCGTCGTCCGCGGCGCCGGCCTCGGGCACACCTTCCTCGTCGACGGGCGCGCCAAGCTCGGCCTCCGCCTGACCGTGCTCGACCCCGGGCGCGAGCTGCGCGTCGAAGACCTCGCCTTCGGCGGCCTCGGCGCGCAGCCGACCCAGGACTCCGAGGCGACGATCGTCCGCTGCGCCGTCGCGACCGCCCGCCCGATGCTCTTCGGCACCTCCGACGGCGTCCAGGGCTCGGTGGTGGTCATCCATTCGGTCCTCGCGAAGTCGACGAGACCGCTCCTGCCCACCGATTCATCGCCCGAGCCCATCGCCTACGACGGCAACGAGCACGTCGCACTCATCGAGAGCGTCCTCTCCGACGTCGAGCAGGAATTCGAACGCTATCCCGCGCCGGGGAGCATCGAGCTGCTCGACGGAGCGATGCAGGCGGCGTTCGCGGCGCACGAGCCCGCCGCCGGCCACCGGCGTGACCCGAGCACCCTGCCCAACGTCTCCTGCGGCAGCTCGGCCGACCCGCAGCTCGTCTGCCTCGGGTCGCCGGAGCGCGTCACCGGCGAGACGCCCATCGCCCGCGCGGCGAAGCTGTTCGTCACGCACGCGCCGCTCGAAGACCTCGAGGCGCCGCTGCGCGAGGCGGGCCGCGACTTCGCCCGGCGCTTCCACCAGACCCTTGGCAACGCTCTGCGCCAGCCCGACGTGTTCTGGTTCGGCGACAGCCAGGCGAGCCTCGTCGCGAGCGAATCGCAGCTTTCCGGCCGGGCCGCCGACGCCCAGCTCGTGCGCGCCCGCGCGCCCGAGGCCCTGCGCCGCTGCGCCGACCCGACCTCGCGGATGCGCGACGTCCTCGCCTGCGCGCGCGCGCTCGACCGGCTCCTCCCGCACCCGGCCATCGCCGCAGCCTGCGTCAAGGACCTGCGCCCCCGCGCCGTCGCCCTGCTGGACCGCTGCCGGGCTTCGTTCGACTGGACGGGCGTGCTCCAGCAGGTGGCCGACCTCGACAGCGCGCTCGGCGACCACGGCGCCTCGGTCGTCGCGTGCAAGGAGAAGCTGCGCGCCCGGGCGCTCTCGCTCGCCCGGGCCGGGCCGCTCGCCCGGGCGTACCTGGGCGAGGTCGACCGCGTCCTCGGCCTTGGCGCGAACCTCGGCGCTGGCGCGCCGGCCTCGCTCGCCTCGATCAGCCAGTCGCTCCCCTGGGTCGTCACCCAGGCCGGGGTCTCGATACCGCTGCCGGCAAGCCCGAGCGCTCTCGATACGCTGGTGCACGCCGCGCTGACCCCGGGGAGCGGCGACGGCCGGCAGCTCATCGACGTGACGCCCGAGTGCGCGCTGGTGCCGGTCTCGCCCGGCTCGCCGGTGCAGAAGGCGGTCGGCGACGTCACGCTGGCGATCAAGTACCCGCACGCGGGACCCCACGACGTGCCGCAGGTGGTGCTCAAGCTCCCGGTCCAGGCGTCGATGGACGACCTGCCCCCCGGGACCGATGCTGGAGAGGCGGGGGTCGATCTCGTCAACGCCTGCGGCGCGAAGGCCGCCCAGAGCTACCCGGAAGCGGTCCGGCAGTACGTCGTCCAGGAGCTCGCCCGCAAGGCCGCGCTGGGGCCGGCTGGCGCGGACGCGGAGGTCGCGCTCTTCCTCGCCCAAGGCGCGGCGACGGGCGGGCAGGTCCAAGGGCCGCCGAAGAACGTGCCGCTCGTGCCAGAGGCGCTGGCCGCGCTGGCGGACGACCTCTCGCTCTCGCCGGCGATGGCGGTCGGGACCTCCGATCAGCCGCAGGGACCGGCGGCGCCGCCGCAGCCCGCCTCGACGGCGAAGGCGCCGCCCGCCTGGTCGATGCGGAAGCTGATGCGGGCGGCGGACCTCCTGTCGAGGTCGGGGCAGGTCAACCTCGCGAGCTGCGCGTTCTTCCTCGACGACGTACCGTGGCAGACCCAGCCGACGAAGATCTCGGGACTGGTGCTGCTGGACGGAGTGCCATCGCGGCTCGTCTGCCGGTCGCAAGGGGGCGCTTTCGAGCTCTCGGTCTGGGTGGATGGCCCGACGAAGAACCGGGTGCGCATCCTCTCGGCCCTCGAGAGGGCTCTCGCCAGGCGTCTGGGCGTGCCGGTCTCGATGAACACCGGATATGGCCCCGGCGTCGGTTGGGCCGCGACGCCGACCGAGCGGACCGCGTTCGTGTTCCGGTCGGTGCCGCCGCGCTCATCGATGCTCGGGTACCTCCTGGTGCCGCTCGGGTCGAGCTGGCCGCATCGATAGCGGAAAACAAGCCGCCGAAGGGCTGGGGCGGTCCGCCCGCGTCGGGCACGAAGCGGGAGCGACGACGTCTGGCGCGGGCGACCCCTTTGCGCTCGGACGCGATTTTCGCTACACGGCTCGTCGTGCGGCTCGCCGGAGGCGGCGAGGCGAACGCTGGCGTTCCGAAACCTTTCGAGGCGAGGGCGCGAGAGGAAAGTCCGGGCTCCACAGGACAGGGTGCCGGCCAACGGCCGGTCGGGGCGACCCGCAGGAGAGCGCCACAGAAAACAGACCGCCGGCCGGGCCACGGAACTGGGCGCGGCCGGCAAGGGTGAAAAGGCGCGGCAAGAGCGCACCGCACGGGCAGCGATGCTCGTGGCTTGGCAAGCCCCACCCGGAGCAAGAGCAAATAGGGAAGCGGGCTCTTTGAAGTTCGGGCCCCGGTCGGTCCGGCCGGAAAGCTTCCGGGTACGCTCGCTCGAGGCCGGCGGCAACGTCGGCCCTAGAGGAATGTTCGCCCGCCGCGCGAAGGGAGACCTTTCCGCGGCAGACAGAACCCGGCTTACCGCCGCCTCCGCCGGGCCGCACGCTCATTTCTCTGGTGGGCTGTCGCCTTCGTTCAGGTTCGGAGCCGGCTCCCGTTGGTCTTGTGGCACAGGCGTCCCCGCCGCGAGGACGCCCGTGCCACGGGAGATGAACCCGCGCTGAGCCTGAACGAAGGCAAGGCAATACCCCCTTTCTAGAGCAGCGTCATCTGCCGGCCGAGCTTCGACGGCCGGCGGAAGGTCGTCGCCGCGCCGGCGGATCCGAACCCGGCGTTGAGCCCGAGCCTTCGGGCAGCGGTCTCGAAGAGCGCGTGAATCTGCTCGGCGTAGAGGCCGGTGCCGCGCTTACGCACGCCCCAGCGCGAGTCGTAGAGCGCGCCGCCGCGGGTTTCGCGGACCCGGTGCAGCACCCGCTCGGCGCGATCCGGAAACGCGCGCCGCAGCCGCTCCTCGAAGACCTCCCGCACCGCTCCCGGTAGGCGCAGGAGGACGTAACCGGCGCTCGTCGCTCCGGCGCCGCGGGCGGCCTCCAGCACCTTCGCCACTTGCTCGTCGTTCAGGCCCGGGATGATCGGCGCGACGTTGACCCCCACCGGAATCCCCGCCGACACGAGCCGGGCGACGGTTTCCAGCCGGCGCTCCGGGTTCGCGACGAACGGCTCGAGCGCCCGGGCGCAGGTCGCGTCGATGAACGGCACTGTGACGAAGACGTGAACGTGAGCGCTCCTGCTCAGCTCGACGAGCAGGTCGAGGTCGCGCTCGATGAGCGGCGCCTTCGTCACCACCGACACCGGCTGCCGGTACTCGGCGCAGACTTTCAGGCAGGCGCGGGTCAGCTCGAGCTTCGCCTCGATGGGTTGGTAGCAGTCGGTGACGCCGCTGAACGCGACGAGCTCGCCCTTCCACGACGGCTTCTCGAACGCCGCGCGGAGCAGCTCCGGCGCCCGGCGCTTGACCAGGATTTTCGTGTCGAAGTCGGTGCCCGCGCCGAAGCCCAGGTACTCGTGCGTCGGCCGCGCGTAGCAGTAGGCGCAAGCGTGCACGCAGCCGCGGTAGGGGTTGACGCTCCAGGAGTAGCCGACGTCCGGGCTGTCGTTGTGCGCGAGGATGGTCCGCGAATCGTCGTCGATGAGCTCGACGCGGCTCGGCGGCGCTTGCCTCTCGTCGTAAGCGGTCTCGAGGAGCTGGAACCGCTGCCTGGGATTCGATGTCGGCCGCGGCTTCACAGGGCTATGCTGGACGTGAACAGGCGTTCAGTCAAGCCGGCGGGCGCGCAGCTTGTGCGCGAATGGCTTGACGCCAGCCGCTCATCCCGAGGGGAGCGAGCGCACCTTGCGAGCGGACTCGAAGGACGAGCGGCTGGCGTGGGCACCGCGCTCGCCCTTCGAGTCCGGCCGACAAAGAACGTCGGCCTCCCCTCAGGGTGAGCGGAAATGGCTACAGGGACTCCTCGACCTCGTCGTGCTCAACCGTGGGAGCGGGGCGGCGCCATGGACCAGCAGCGATTCTCCAGACCGCGGTCTCGCGGTGGTCGCGATCTTCCAGGTCGCGGCTCGTCGGCACGACGTAGCGCGCGACCTCTTCGAGGCCCTCCTGGGGCAGGTAGTTGCGGCCGGGGTCGCCGAGCAGCACGGTCGCGCCGCGAGTCGCGCACCGGCGCAGCCACCGGTGGACCAGCTCGGCCATCGGCCGCTCGTAGCAGACGTCGCCCGCGAGCACGACCTCCCAGCCGTCGTCGCGCGCGGTCACGTCGTCGCGGACGATGTCGAGGGTCACGCGGTCGAGTTGGGCGTTGAGCGCCAGCGCCGCGACGGCGAGCGGATCGATTTCGGTGGCGACCACGCGCTTCGCGCCAGCCTGCCCCGCCGCGATCGCCGACACGCCCGCGCCCGACGCGAAGTCGAGGACCGTTCGCCCGCGCACGACCTCTGGATGGTCGAGCACGTATCGCGCGAGCGCCTGGCCTCCGGGCCAAGCGAAAGCCCAGTAGGGTGGCGGCAGCCCTGTCGCACCCTCGAACGCTTCGGTCGCTTCCCAAAGAGCGAGGGCGCCCTCGGAGAGGTGGAGCGCAAGCTCTGGGCACAACGGCGGCGAAGCGATCGTCGTGTGCGCCTGGACGAACGCCCGCCGTTTCTCGTCGTCGCTCACGTCGGTTGCGGGGCGGGCACGGGCTCCTCGACCGCCCGCGGCTCGGGATGGGCACGCATCCAGAAGAAGAGCGCCACGTTCGCGAGCGCCAGCGCGAGGAACCCAGCAAGACCGGTCACGCCCTTCGTGAGGTCGCTGCCGCCGCGGACGAAGACGATCGAGTAGCCGGCGACCGCGTTGAAGGTGCCGTGCGTCATCGCCGAGGCGATGACCGAGTTGCCGCGCACCCGGACGGCGGCGAAGAGCGGCGCGAGCAGCAGGGTGAGCACGGTCATCAGCAGGAGGCCGAGGCGCGGGTGCTCCGGGTAGTTGTAGCCCTGGATGATGAGCGCCCAGTGCCATGGCCCCCAGACCAGGCCGACGAGCCACGAGCCCTTCCAGAACCCGAAGCGCGCGAAGGCGCGGTGGAGGTAGCCGCGCCAACCGAGCTCCTCGCCGAAGGCCGCGACGGCGTTGATGGTGACGCCGGCGACGACCGCTTGCAGCATCGACAGCGGCAGGAAGAGCCAGACCGGGAAATGCGCGAGCCGCGCCTTGACCAGCGCGAGCTTGGCAGGAGCGATCTTGACCTGCGGCGGAATCATCTCGGCCAAGTTGTGGATGAGGTGGATGCCGGGCATCGCGAGGTCGAGGAGCACCGTCAGCGCCACCACCACGAACGCGCTGCCGATTCCGACGATCCACCAGTTGCGCAGGTGCAGCCGCACGTCGAGCGATTGGAGCACCTTCGCGCCGCGCCGCTTCTCCGCGACGATGGCGCCGATCATCGGAAAGGCCATGTACGGCACGCCGATGGCGTAGGTGTGCCAGCCGCCCAGGCGAAAGCCGAGCGCGTAGCAGGCCGCGGCCAGCCCCCAGCTCCCTCCGAAGGCGATGGCGAAGAAGAGCGCCAGGTCGCTGCGATTGGGTGGACGCACCCGAACCTCCGGTGGCGAGCGAGACTGCGCCGCGCCCGGGCGGGCGTCAATCATCCTGCGCGCGGTCGAGGGGTGGTCGCGCGGCCTTGCCGTTCGCCCGTCCGACTCGGCCGTCGGCCACTGCTCCGACCGAGCCGGCGTTCAAAGCCGGTCAGGCACGCGGCTGGCGCTGGCTGCGAGGCGAGCTGGACAAGCAGGCTGCGGGGAATTCCCGCCCACGACGGACGATTTCGCCTTCCGAACGGGACATCTCGCGACGCGAGCGAATGTCTCCCCGGCTTGTCCGGAACGTGCTATCGCACCCGCGTTTTTTGCGCCCGCTGGGCAGGAGGACTTCATGTCGGAACAGCTTCTTCACCGCTTCGCTCCCGGCTTCGCGGAGGGCGACGGCTCGATGAAAGCCCTGCTGGGCGGCAAGGGCTCGGCCCTCGCGGACATGTGCAAGGCCGGGCTCCCGGTGCCGCCGGGCTTCACCATCGAGACCACCGTCTGCCACACCGTCATCGCCGCCGGCGGGAAGCTCCCCGACTCGCTCAAGAAGGAGGTCGAGAGCGGCATCGCCTTCCTGGAGCACCGCACCGGCTCGCGGCTGGGCGACCCCTCGAATCCGCTCCTGGTGTCCGTGCGCTCCGGCGCCGCGGTCTCGATGCCCGGAATGATGGACACCATCCTCGACCTGGGGATGAACGACGAGGTGGCGGTCGGGCTCGCCCGGCGCACCGAGCGGCCGGCGTTCGCGTGGGACTGCTTCCGCCGGTTCATCGACCTGTTCAGCACCGTCGTCATGGGGCTGCCGCACCACGCGTTCGACGAGCCGCTGGAAGAGCTGAAGAAGGAGCGCGGCGTGAAGAGCGACCGCGAGCTCAACGAGGCCGACCTGAAGCGGCTCGTGAACGAGTACCGCGCCACCTACCGCGCGCACACCGGCGAAGAGTTCCCGACCGATCCGCGCGTCCAGCTCGAGCGCGCCATCGGCGCCGTGTTCCTTTCGTGGAATACCGAGCGCGCCATCAAGTACCGCGAGGTGCAGCACCTGACCGGCCTCGCCGGCACCGCGGTCACCGTGCAGGCGATGGTGTTCGGGAACCTCGGCCAGACCTCGGGCACGGGCGTCCTCTTCACTCGCAACACCGCGACCGGCGACAAGGAGCTCTACGGCGAGTACCTGGTCGACGCGCAGGGCGAGGACGTGGTCGCCGGCATCCGGACGCCGAACCCGATTTCGCACCTGGAAAAGGACATGCCCGACGTGCACCGGCAGCTCGAGGAGACGGTGCAGCGGCTGGAGAAGTACGCGGGTGACGTGCAGGACGTGGAGTTCACGATTCAAGAGGGCAAGCTCTTCATGCTCCAGACCCGGTCGGGGAAGAGGACCGGTGCTGCTGCCGTGAAGATCGCCGGGGCACTGGTCGACGAGGGCATCGCGACCAAGGAAGACGCCCTGACGAAGCTGGTCGGGCCCGAGCACATCGACCACATGCTCCACCCGCACTTCGCGGACGAGGCGGCGTATCGGAAGGCGAACCTGGTCATCGCCAAGGGCCTGCCGGCCTCGCCCGGCGCGGCGGTCGGGCGCATCGTCTTCACCGCCAACGAGGCCGAGGAATGGAAGAAGCGCGGCGAGAAAGTGATTCTCGTGCGCACCGAGACCAGCGCCGAGGACGTGGGCGGCATGCACGCGGCGATGGGCATCCTCACGACCCGCGGCGGGATGACGAGCCACGCGGCGGTAGTGGCCCGCGGCTGGGGTAAGCCCTGCGTCGCCGGGTGCGGAGAGCTGACGGCGAGCGAGAAGACCAAGACGCTGACCAAGAGCGGTGTCGAATTCCACGAGGGCGATTGGCTCAGCCTGAACGGCGCCACCGGCGAGGTCATCCGCGGGAAGCTCGAGCTGAAGGATGCGGAGATCACGCCGGAGATGGCGCGGGTCTTGAGCTGGGCGGACGAGGTGCGGCGGCTGGGCGTCCACGCGAATGCCGACACGCCGAACGACGCGCGGGTGGCGAGGTCGTTCGGCGCGGCGGGCATCGGGCTGTGCCGGACGGAGCACATGTTCTTCGCGCCCGACCGGATTCCGCACGTGCGGCGGATGATCCTCGCCGACGATGAGCAGGAGCGCCAGCGGGCCTTGGATGCCCTCCTGCCGTTCCAGCGCGACGACTTCACCGGCATCCTGAGCGCGATGGCGGGGTACCCGGTGACGATCCGGCTCTTGGATCCGCCGCTGCACGAGTTCCTCCCCAACGAGCCGAAGCAGCAGGAGGAGCTGGCGAAGCTCATTGGGGTGCCCGTGGAGAAGGTGCGGGCGCGGGTCAACGAGCTGCACGAGATGAACCCGATGCTCGGCCACCGCGGCTGCCGTTTGGGAATCACCCAGCCGGCGATCACCCAGATGCAGGCGCGGGCGATCTTCGAGGCGGCGTGCGCGCTCAAGAAGCAGGGCGTGGACGTGCATCCGGAGGTGATGGTGCCGCTCGTCGGGACTGCTGCCGAGCTTTCGAACCAGAAGCGCCTGGTGGAAGCGGTGGCGAAGGAGGTCATCGCCGAGACGGGCGTCGAGGTGCCCATCGTCATCGGAACGATGATCGAGGTGCCGCGGGCGGCGCTGACGGCGGGGCTCATCGCGAAGGAAGCGGAGTTCTTCAGCTTCGGGACCAACGACCTGACGCAGATGACCTTCGGCTACAGCCGCGACGACGCCGGGCGGTTCTTGCCGGACTACGTGAAGCGGGAAATCCTGCCGACCGATCCGTTCCAGTCGATCGACCCGGACGGCGTGGGCGCGCTGGTGAAGATGGCGGTCGAGGCCGGCCGGGCGGCGAACCCGCGGCTCCACATCGGCATCTGCGGCGAGCACGGCGGCGACCCGGCGTCGATCGCGTTCTTCCACGGCGCCGGGCTGGATTACGTCTCGTGCAGCCCGTTCCGGGTGCCCATCGCGAGGCTCGCCGCCGCCCGCGCGGCGATTGCGGAGAAGAAGGGCTAGCAGAGCGTTTCCGAAGGGCTTGTGTAGAGCTGTCAGGCGAAGCCGCTCATCCCGCGCTGAAGGGTGAGCGGGCTCCTCTCCGGAAGCGGAGCGCACGCCGCGTGCGGGAGAATGGCTGCGCGGGTAAGATGAAAGGGATGAGCGAGACGTTCGGCGAGATGCTCGATACGCCCCCGGCCGCGCGCCGCTTCTACTTCGAGCATCTGGCGGCGCTCACGTCGACGCAACGCCTCGCCCTACTGAACGCGACGAGCGGAATGATTCGCGCCGTGGCCGAAGGCGCGATTCGCCGCGCGCACCCGCGGATTTCGCCCGATGAGCTGAGGATCCGGCTGGCCGTGCGTCTCTACGGCCGCGCCATCGCCGAACGCGTGTTCGGAAACGTTCCCGAGGATGCCCGTTGAACGCTGACGAGACCACGCGCGTCGCGGTGCGGGTGGCGCGGGCGTTCGAGCAGGCGGGTGTCGAATACGTCGTCGGCGGAAGCGTCGCCAGCGGCGCCCATGGCACGCGGCGTGCCAATCGCCGGCCCCGGGTGTGGGCCGATGTCGCTCCATGTCTCCAGAAGCCCGCCCGAGACCACCTCGCTCCACCTCCGCTCACCCGCCGGCGGCCAACGACGCAGCGCATCAAGTCGACGATCCCGGGGAGGCCGAAAACCGCCTGGACGGGCCTCTACGGTACCCTAGCTGGCATCCTGAGACATTGAGCAAGAAGCGCAATGTCTCTGGGAGCCTCCTGGAGTCTTTCGCACCCGACGCCAACCTCTCTGGGAGGCGCCAGGAGACATCGAGGGCGAGGAACGGTCACTCTGGGAGGCTCCCGAAGTCTTTCGCCCCTCACACCAAGGTCTCCGGGCGATCCCCGGAGGGATTCGTCGCCTCGCTCGATGTCTCTGGACGGCATCCGGAATGGTCGCTCACCGACCGCAATGTCTCCGGGATGCTCCTGAAGGGATTCGCTTCGCCGGCGCGGGTCTCGAAATAGTTCCCGAAGGGATCGCGATCCCCGGCCAGGGTGCCAACATGGCGCCCGAAGGTATTAGTCGTTGCGAAAGTGGTTGCAGTCGGGGTCTCGTGGCAAGCTGGGTATCCAGACATCTCAGGTTGTCGTTCCCGCTCGCCCTGAGGCGGCCGGGCCCACGGACCTCGCTCGTTGCCACCGCCCTCGTGCCCGGCC